>CAJUND010000010.1:133857-133951 GCA_910587655.1 uncultured Agathobacter sp.
GCTAATGATTGTAGCGTATATGCTCATATCTTGTCAACTCCTAGTATAATCCAATTTAATTAGACTTATGCTTGAACTTGTGGTATAATAACCT
>CAJUND010000011.1:0-53330 GCA_910587655.1 uncultured Agathobacter sp.
GCAATCCGGGAACACACCTGCATAGCAGGTGGTTTATTTTTCATTGCCGATACAAACAAAGTGTGCAGGACAGATGAAATAAATCTGTCTGCACACTTTATTTATATAAAAATAATCCGTATGATGTAAAAAGTTTTAATACCCAAGCGTCTCCCCGACCAGCACTACTTTAATCCTGCCGGGAGTGCCGCTTCTTCTCGTAATCACAATCTGGTTACAGATGCAGTCGGGTGCAAAACAGTCTGCACAGACGCCGGTGGACGCACATGGCGTTGCCTTGTTTAAACGGATACAGTTTGGCGGTGTTGCATCATTGCGCACCCTTGCAACGGCAGTTTTTACGTCGGCAACAACCTTGTTTAGGCTGGTGACGATTATCACATGCTCCGGTCCGTAGATCAGGGCCGCCAGGCGGTTGCCGTTTCCGTCAATGTTTACAAGCTCTCCGCCTGCGGTCAGCGCGTTCGTACTCATAAAATAATAGTCTGCCGAAAGGGCGTCATGGTAAATCTGTCTGATTTCCTCCGGCGATTCTGCCGTGGAACGGTCAAGCAGCGCGATATCCTCCCTGTTTCGGAGTCCGTCTGTAATTCCTGCTTCTGCAAGCGTCATGGAGCCGCCAAAAGAAACGCTGCTGCCGGAAGGAACGAAAGAAAGCGCAAGCTCTGCGGCTTCCTTTGCAGTGGCGCAGTAGACGGCGTCAATCTGCCGTTTGTTAAGATTTGCAATTACGGTATCTGCTAATTTTCTGTTATATTCTTCTTTTACTGTCATAGAACCTCCCTTTTTGTGATGTTTACACTGGAAAAGAATAACTTTTTGTCTGCTTCATTATATTATGGGAAAATTGTTTTTACAAGCCGTAATTTACGGGACACTTGCTTTTTGCAGAAAAAAAGAGTAGTATAAATCCAAATGATGGATAGACAGGAGAGATGGGAATGACAAAGATTGATATTATTTCCGGTTTTTTGGGAGCCGGCAAAACAACACTGATTAAAAAGATGATTGACGAAGCCTTTCAGGGCGAGCAGATTGTACTGATTGAAAATGAGTTCGGGGAAGTCGGCATTGACGGCGGTTTTTTAAAGGATGCCGGAATCGAGATTACCGAGATGAACAGCGGCTGCATCTGCTGTTCGCTGGTCGGTGACTTTGGGAAAAACTTAAACGAAGTGATTACAAAATACCATCCGGACCGGATTCTGATTGAACCGTCCGGCGTTGGAAAGCTTTCCGATGTTATGAAGTCGGTCATTGACATTGAAAAGGAGCAGGACGTAAAATTAAACGCGCTGGTTACCGTTGTGAATGCTTTAAAAGCAAACAAGCAGATGAAAGCATTCGGGGAGTTTTTCAATAACCAGATTGAGTATGCGACTACTGTAATTTTAAGCCGCAGCCAGAGCGCCACACCGGAGCAGCTTGAGCAGTGCGTCAAACAGATTCAGAAGCTGAATCCGAAGGCTGCCGTGATTACAACCGCCTGGGATGATATCAGGGGAGAGCAGATATTAAAAGCGATGGAGGGGCAGGATAACCTTGAAATGAAGGTACTGGCAGAAGCCCGCCATGCAAAGGACGAGGAGGAGCACAGCCACCACCATCATGGAGAGCATGGACATCATCACGATGAAGACCACGGACATGAAGAGCATGGGCATCATCACGATGATGACCACGGGCATGACCATGAGGAACATGCACATGACCACCATCATGATGACGAATGTGAACACAGCGGTCACTGCCATGAACACGACCATGAACATCATCATGGCGGACACCACCACGCTGATGACATATTTACCAGCTGGGGAAAGGAAACACCGCATAAATTTGAAAAAGAAAAAATTGAAGAAATCTTAAAGCAGTTTGCAGAATCAGACAATATCCTCCGCGCCAAGGGAATGGTTGAAAACACGGAAGGCGGATGGATTTATTTTGACATGGTTCCGGGAGAATACGAAATCCGTGAGGGCGAGCCGGATTACACCGGACGCATTGTGGTAATCGGAACCGAGATTCATGAACACGAGCTGGAAGAACTTTTCGGACTGTAAAAGATTATGACATCTGTGCATCTTTGATGCATGGCACTGGCAGATTTTTGGACGGGCTGACGTTCCATAAAGGGAGGAAAGAGTATGGCAGAAGAAATTCCGGTATATTTATTTACCGGTTTTATGGACAGCGGCAAGACAAGCCTTGTGATGGAAACCTTATTTGAAAATGAATTCGGGGACGGCGCAAAAGGCGTAATCATCATGTGTGAGGATGGTGAAAAAGAGTATGATGAGGCAAAGCTCGCCGCTGTAAACTTTAAACTGACAGAGATTGCTGCAGAGGAGGAGTTTACGACTGGGCGGCTGGAACAGATTAACAGCGAGTTTTCCCCGGAGCAGGTTTTTATCGAATATAACGGAACCTGGGAAATCTCAAAACTGTTAGAGGTTACAATGCCGAAGGGCTGGGTAATCGTCCAGTCCCTTGCAACTGTGGATTCCACGACATTTGACCTGTATATGAATAACATGCGGCAGATGATGCAGGAGCAGGTATTTTCCAGCGATGTTGTGATTTTTAACAGAACTGATGACCAGACGGACCGCGGGCGTCTGCGCCGCACGATAAAGACGATTAACCGCAGGGCGCAGATTGTTTATGAGCGGACAGACGGGACGATTGACGAAAGGCCGGAGGAGCTTCCGTTTGATATTAACCAGGAGGTAATTGAATTATCGGATTCTGATTATGCCATCTGGTATATGGATGCCATGGAAAACTATAAGAAGTACGAAAAGAAAAAAATAAAATTCCGTGCCCTTGTGTATAATCCCCCGAACCTGAAAAAAGGCATTTTTGTTCCCGGCAGGTTTGCAATGACATGCTGTATCGAAGATGTTACATTTATCGGCTTTAAATGCAAATATGACAAAGAGGAAGAACTGCAGCACAAAGCATGGATTGATATCACAGCGCAGGTTCATGTGGAATTTGCCAGGGAGTATAAGGGAAAGGGACCGGTTCTGTATCCGGTTGCCATAGAACCAGCGGATAAGCCGGAGGATGAACTTGTGTATTTTTCATAACGGTAAAACGTCTGTTACCATGAAATTTTTATAAAAAATGTTGATATATGGGGAAATTTCAGATACAATAAAGAGGTGCTGTGCACCTCTTTATTATTACTTGAAAAAATATACATATCAGGCGCATAAACTCATATTTTACAAAAAAGACCAGGAGGTAATGTATGTACCCAATTGTTCAGAGAGAAGTACTGGCAGATAACATCATTCTGATGGAAGTCAGGGCACCGCGTGTTGCAAAGGAGTGTCTGCCGGGACAGTTTGTAATTGCAAAGACAGACGAGGTGGGAGAGCGGATTCCGCTTACCATCTGTGATTATGATAGAGAAAAGGAGACGGTTACCATTGTCGTACAGACCATTGGCGCTGGAACAGAACGGATGATGGCGCTGAATGAAGGCGATGAGCTGGAAGATTTTGTCGGACCGCTCGGATGCCCGTCAGAGCTTTGCCTTGAAGAGAATCTTGAGGAGACAAAGAAAAAGCAAATCGTATTTATTGCAGGCGGTCTTGGAACGGCACCGGTATATCCGCAGGTCAAGTGGCTGCATGAACACAGTGTGGACGTTGATGTGATTATGGGATTCAGAAATAAAGACATCGTTTTCTATGAAGAAGAGATGAAGGCAGTTGCAGGAAATGTCTATGTATGTACGGATGACGGTTCCTATGCATTCCATGGAAACGGCAGCCAGCAGCTGGAAGCGCTTGTAAACGATGGGAAACACTATGACGTTGCAGTGGCAATCGGACCGATGATTATGATGAAATTCACCTGCCTTTTAACAAAGAAGCTGGAAATTCCGACAGTGGTATCCATGAACCCGATTATGGTGGACGGAACCGGTATGTGCGGCGCCTGCCGTCTGATGGTAGGAAATGAAGTGAAGTTTGCATGCGTGGACGGACCGGAATTTGACGGACACCTGGTGGATTTCGACCAGGCGATGAAACGCCAGCAGCAGTATAAGACACAGGAAGGACGCGCAAAGCTTGCGTATGAGGAAGGCAGTACACATCATGGCGGATGCGGTCATTGCGGGGGAAAGATTGAAAAATAATTAAAATGTAAAGAAAGGATAAATGCCGCAAGCAGCACAAATGGCATCACGCCTTGCGGCATGGTACAGGAAAAAATGGAAGGTTTAGAAAGAGTACCAGTCAGGGAGCAGGAGCCTAAGGTTCGTGCTGCCAACTTTGAAGAGGTTTGTTATGGATACAATGAAGAGGAGGCTGTCAAAGAGGCTTCCCGCTGTTTAAACTGTAAAAATGCACAGTGCATGAAAGGATGTCCGGTTTCCATAGATATTCCTGCATTTATTGAGCAGGTGAAAAACCGTAATTTTGAAGAGGCATACCAGATTATTTCAGAATCATCCGCGCTGCCTGCAGTCTGCGGACGTGTCTGTCCGCAGGAGAGCCAGTGCGAGGGTAAATGTATCCGCGGCATTAAGGGGGATCCGGTTTCCATCGGAAAACTGGAGCGCTTTGTTGCCGACTGGGCAAGGGAACATGGTATAAAGCCGAAGAAGGCAGAAAAGATGAACGGACGCAAGGTGGCTGTCATCGGTTCCGGTCCTGCAGGACTGACCTGCGCCGGAGACCTGGCAAAACTTGGCTATGATGTGACCATCTTTGAAGCGCTTCACCGCGCCGGAGGCGTGTTAAGCTACGGAATCCCGGAGTTTCGTCTTCCGAAGGATGAAGTTGTTGCCAAAGAAGTGGAAAACGTCATATCCCTTGGCGTAAAGATTGAGACAAATGTTGTCATTGGAAAATCCGTAAAGGTTGACGAACTGATGGAAGAGGAAGGCTTTGAGGCCGTATTTATCGGTTCCGGGGCAGGACTTCCAAGATTTATGGGGATTCCGGGAGAGCAGGCAAACGGCGTTTTTTCTGCGAATGAGTACCTCACCAGAAATAATCTGATGAAAGCATTTGATAATACATACGAGACGCCGATTTCCCTTGGAAAAAAAGTTGTTGTTGTCGGCGGGGGAAACGTGGCAATGGATGCGGCTCGTACTGCACTCCGTCTCGGCGCTGAAACACATATTGTATACCGCCGCGGGGAGGAAGAGCTTCCGGCACGTAAGGAGGAAGTACACCATGCAAAAGAAGAAGGAATTATTTTTGACCTTCTTCAGAATCCTACCGAAATTCTGGTGGATGAAGACGGATGGGTAAAAGGAATCCGTATTATCAAAATGGAACTTGGCGAGCCGGATGAGAGCGGACGCCGCAGTCCGGTGGAGATACCGGGTTCAGAGTATGAAATTGAGTGCGATACTGTGATTATGTCTCTTGGCACATCACCGAATCCGCTGATTTCTTCCACGACGGAAGGTCTGGAGACAAACCGCCGCAAATGCATTGTGGCGGCTGAGGATACCGGGGCAACCAGCAAAGAGGCTGTTTATGCCGGCGGAGACGCGGTAACGGGAGCTGCAACAGTTATTCTTGCGATGGGGGCGGGAAAAGCCGCTGCAAAGGGAATCCATGAGTATCTTTCAAAAAATAATTAAAACCGTTTGTTCTGGAAGTAAACTTTCTGAAAAAACGGGTATACTTTATGTAATACGACAGATTTGGTGAGTGAATGAATCAGGATTTTGAACAGGGAATCAGTGAAAAAAACAAAACGGAACAAGGAATTTATTCCGCAGTGACGAGGGTGCAGGCAGATTTTTCCACCGGCCTAAACGGGGGGCAGGTAAGGGAGCGTTTTGCTGCACATGCGGATAATTACAAGGTGGAATCCTCCACCAGATCCGTGGGGGATATTGTAAAATCCAATCTTTTCACCTATTTTAACCTGATTTTTACAGTAATTGCCGTACTTCTTGCGATTGTCGGGGCGTGGCGTGACATGATGTTTATTCCTGTCATTGTTGCGAATACCTGTATTGGAATCATCCAGGAGATTCACTCAAAAAATGTTCTGGATAAGCTTTCTGTTTTAAATGCACCGAAATGTACTGCCGTGCGGGAAGGAAAGGAAGTTGTTCTTGCTGCGGAAAAACTGGTGCTGGATGATATTGTTGTCTTTTCTGCCGGAAGCCAGATTCCGGCGGATGCAGTTGTAATCAACGGGGAAGTCCAGGTAAACGAATCCCTGATTACCGGGGAGTCGGATGAAATCAGTAAACAGGAAGGGGACTTTCTGCTTTCCGGAAGCTTTGTGGTATCAGGAAAGGCATATGCAAGGCTGGAAAAGGTAGGAAAGGATTCCTATATTTCCAGACTCACCCTTCAGGCTACCAAGAGCAGAAAGGGCGAACAGTCTGAAATGATTCGTTCCCTGAATTACCTGATTCTGGTTATGGGAATTATCATTATTCCCATTGGGATTTCCCTGTTTGTACAGTCGTTTATCTATAATGAAAATACATTCCGGGATTCCATTACAGGAATGGTGGCAGCAGTGATTGGAATGATTCCGGAAGGTCTGTACCTGCTTGCGAGTGTCGCAATGGCGATATCCGTCATGCGTCTTGCCCAGAAAAAAGTGCTTGTGCATGACATGAAATGTATTGAGACACTGGCAAGGGTGGATGTGCTCTGTGTGGACAAAACGGGAACCATTACAGAACCCGGAATGCATGTATATGCCGTGGAAGTCATTGAAGGTGCAGGGGAAGAGGAAACGAACGCCATGCTTTCTGCATTTGTTGCAGCACAGTCAAGGGACAATGCAACGATGGAGGCGCTGCAGGAATATTATTCCGGGGGATTCACAAGGCAGGCGGATGCAGTTTTTTCCTTTTCATCTGAAACCAAATATTCCGGGGCTGTATTTGGCGGCAGGGCATATGTGGCAGGAGCGCCTGAATTTGTACTGCGCAGCCAGTTCCAGGAATACCAGGAGCAGATTGCACAGTACAGCTGCAGGGGATACCGTGTACTTGTATTTGCGGAATATGAAGGAACACTGGGGAAGGGGGCGCTGACAGAGCCGGTGATACCGCTTGCGTTTGTGATGCTTGCAAATCCGATTCGGCAGGGCGCAAAAGAAACATTTTCCTATTTTGCAGAGAATGATGTGGAAATCAAGGTGATTTCCGGGGATAATCCGCTTACTGTGTCTGTGATTGCCCAGGAAGCCGGTATTGCAAATGCAGACCGGTATGTGGATGCTTCCAATCTTAAAGAAGATAAAGATTATGACGAGGCAGTGGAAAAATATACCGTATTTGGCCGTGTGACGCCGGATCAGAAACGCATTCTTGTGCGGACATTAAAGGCACACAGGAAGACCGTGGCAATGACCGGGGACGGTGTAAACGACGTGCTTGCCTTAAAAGATGCGGACTGCAGTGTTGCCATGGCATCGGGAAGTGACGCCGCGTCCAATGTTTCACAGCTGGTGCTGCTGGAATCAGATTTTTCCAGAATGCCTTCTGTTGTGGCAGAGGGACGGCGTGTGGTAAATAATATTCAGCGGACGGCTTCTTTATATATTGTCAAAAATATTTTTTCCATGCTTCTTGCCATTTTTTCCGTAATACTGATGCTGGATTATCCGCTGCAGCCGGTACAGATTACGTTAATCAGCATGTTCACCATTGGGATACCGTCGTTTGTCCTGGCGCTTGAGCCGAACAGGGACATCATCAGGGGGCATTTTCTTACCAATGTGCTGGTAAAGGCTTTTCCGGCAGGGCTTACGGATTTTCTGGCTGTGAGCAGTCTGGTGCTGTTCTGCCGCGAATTTGGGGTGGATCCGGACTGTCTGTCCACTTCATGTACGATTCTTGTTGCGATTGTCGGGTTTATGATTCTTTACCGGATTGCCAGCCCGATGGAGGGATGGCATATCGTGCTAATGGCAGGTGTCGTGTGCGGCTGGCTGTTTTGTATGCTGTTTTTCAGTCCGTTGTTTTCCATTACGGGAATTACCAAGCAGTGTGCGATGCTGACCGTTGTATTTGCGATTGCCACGGAACCGGCGCTGCGGTATCTGTCGCTTTTGGTGGAATGGGCGCACAAAAAAATCAGCGCGCGCCGAAGGAGGTGCAGATGTGCGGAAACGAATTAGGCAGATAGCCAGAGGAAAATTCGAAAATGAAGCACCCGCCCTTTTATTTCCGGAAGAAGAGCTGTCCATTACTGTTACAGAGGGACAGGAATATACAGGAGAATTTAAAATAATCAGTACAAACCACGTTCCGGTACGGGGCGTGGTATATACTTCCAGTTCACGGATGGAATGTCTTCTTACGCAGTTTGAGGGAGAAGAGGTGCGGATTCGTTTCCAGTTTCATAGCAGGGGCCTTGAAGAAGGCGAAACCGAAAAGGGTGACTTTGTGATTGTTTGTAATCAGGGAGTGTACAGCCTTTCTTTTTGTGTATCTGTTTCCAGGCTTTATGCAGAAAGTTCAGCCGGTCCGGTGCGCAGCCTGTATGATTTTACCTGCCTTGCGAAAGAAAACTGGAATGAAGCCTACCAGCTGTTTTACCATCACAGCTTCCGCAATATTATAAAGCCCAAGGAAGTCAAGGAGGCAATGCTTTATCAGGGGATTCTGGATGCAAAGCCGTCCAGGCAGAACATGGAGGAATTTCTGATTGGAATCCGTAAAAAGAAGCGGGTTTCATTTTCCCTGGACCATACCGCCAGTGAACTGCCTGCCGTGCAGGAAACCATACAGCAGTCACTCGAAATAAAAAAAGACGAATGGGGACACCTTGCGCTTACCATCACGACGGATGCGGATTTTATCCGGCTTTCCGAAAATAAAATTACAACTGAGGATTTTCTTGGAAGCACATATATCTGCAAGTTTCTGGTAGACTATGACAGAATGCATGGCGGAAATAATTTCGGACGTATTCTGGTATCTTCTGTTTATGAGACAAAAGTTCTTGAGATAAGGGCGCATAAGGATAAAGCGGTAAACGTCCGCACGGAGAGGATGCAGATGAAGGAAAGCTGCGCGGGGCTGGTGGAGCTTTACCAGGCATACCGTCTGAAAAAGATTGTAACGGGCGTATGGGCGAATGAAACCGTGGAAATATTAAACCATCTTCATGCGATGGACGAAGAGGAACCGCTGTATGTCCTGATGAAGGCGCAGGCGCTGATTATCAACAGACAGCGCCAGGAGGCGGAGTGGATACTGGATGAGTTTAAAAGGGAATGGAGCGACAGAAGTTCGCCTGTCTGGGGATATTATCTGTATATCATGACGCTGATGGAACGGGAACCGTCCTATGTGGACCGGATGACGCATGAAATAGAAGTGATTTTTCACGAAAATCCGGATTCGGTTTTCCTGTTCTGGATTTTATCGTTTTTAAAGGAAGAATATTACAATAACAGTGCATATAAATTAAAGTCCATTGCAAACTGGGTGATGCAGGGATGTTCCTCCCCGTATCTGTATGTGGAGGCATATTACCTGTTTCTGCAGGATCCGTATCTTTTAACGAAGCTTGGAAAATTTGAGATTCGGATTCTGCGCTGGGCAGTCCGCTGCCATGCGCTTACCAGTGAGATTGCAGCGCGTATTTTTGAAATTGCAAAGCTGAATGCAGGATTTGACAAAATACAGTTTCTGCTTCTGGAGGCGGCATATGAAGTGAATCCGACGCCGGAAAAGGTGGGATTAATCTGCAGCTATCTGATCCGCGCCCAGAAGTTTGACGTAAAGTTCCACCACTGGTTTGAAATGGGGATTGAGCTGGAACTGCGTATTACCAGTCTTTATGAGGCATACCTGCTTTCCCTTGATGAGCGTGCCATAGGGGCTGTGCCGAAAATTATCCAGATGTATTTCCAGTATGACAGCAATCTGCCATACCGCAAAATGGCGATTCTTTACAGCAACCTGATTGCATCAAAAGATGCGGAGCCGGAGCTTTACCGCCAGTACCGCCGGACCATGGGCCGTTTTGCAATGGAACAGGTGGAAAAAGAGCACATGGATGACAACCTCGCTGTCATATATGAGGATATGCTGGATATCGGGCTGGTAAATGAAGAACTGGCACACCATCTGGCAAAAGTACTGTTTTCCCACAAGCTTGTACTGTTTGAAAAACAGATGGTACGCGCCATTATTTACCAGAAACAGTTTTCCCAGCCGCAGATTGTGCCGATTGTGGACAGGTCAGCATATTTCCAGCTGTATTCTGATGAATATGTGATACTGTTTGAGGATGAAAAAGGAAGGCGTTATGTCAGCAGTGTTTCCTATCGTCTGGAAAAACTGATGGACCACGCAAAATACATAGAAACCTGTATGGCGCTTGCGCCGGACGAACTGCCGTATATCATTTCCTACTTTGGCAGAAAAAAGAATTATTTAACCTACGGGGCGGAAGATGAAAAATATTTCAGGCGTATCCTGTCTGCCGGGGAGCTGGATTCTTATTACCAGGCGGACACGGCACTGGAAATTCTGCGTT
The DNA here is from genome assembly GCA_910587655.1 of uncultured Agathobacter sp. Classification (GTDB taxonomy): domain Bacteria; phylum Bacillota; class Clostridia; order Lachnospirales; family Lachnospiraceae; genus Roseburia. The sequence continues at coordinate 10,503 of CAJUND010000011.1, forward strand.
ATTACCAGACAAAGGATGATGCTGCGGCGGCTGTGAAGGATTATCTGGCACAGGCGGATTTTGACACCCTGCCGGCGGCAGCAAGACAGTATATGCTGGAAATGCTGGTGGATTACCATATGTATGATAAGGCATATGACATCATCCAGGTATATGGACTGGACCAGGCAGGAGCGGCGGCAAAGGTGACGCTTGCCAGTTACATGATCGACCAGTATGCAAAGGAAGAGGAAAAGGACGAGTTTCTGCTGCTTTTGTGTTTTGATGCTTTTTTCCAGAAAAAATATAATGATAAAATCCTGCGCTATCTGTGTGATTTTTATGAAGGACCGACAGAGTCCATGCTTTGTCTGTGGCATACTGCCAGGGAATTTGAAATCAGTACCTTTGAATTAAAGGAACGGATACTGGTACAGATGATGTTTTCGGATGCGGACACAGAAGAACAGACAGAGCTGTTTGCAGAGTATTATGAAGAAGGCGGAAGGGAGCTGGTTGTTCTGGCATGGATCAGCGCAAGCGCCCATGCATATTTTTTAAAGCAGAAACCGGTCAGCCTGGATGTGCTTTCGATTATACGTTACCGCTACCTTCACCATCTGGAATTAAATGATGCCTGCAGGCTGGCGCTTTTAAAGTCCCTTGCTGAAAGCGACGGGGAGGATGAAGAACGTTTCCGGTTAGAGGATGAGCTGCTGGCCGAGTATACCCGCCGGAACATGAATTTTGCATTTTATAAAAAAATGGACAAACGCCTGGTATTAAAATACCACCTGTATGATAAAGTATTTCTGGAATACCGGACAAATCCCAAAAAGCATGTGGTGCTTCATTACAGCAGGGACGAGGACGGAGAAAACTTCCGCAGTGAGGACATGCAGAATGTGTATGACGGGATTTTTGTGGCGGAATTTATTCTTTTCTTTGGGGAGGTTGTTCAGTATTACATAACGGAGGAATACGGCAACCAGGTTGAGGTTATGGAGAGCAGCCGGATTACGAGCAATGATGTTTATTCCCAGAAAGATGAGAGCCGTTATAACCTGATTAACCAGATGCTGATGTCAGAAACGCTTTCGGATGAACAGTCCCTTTATCACCATATGAAATTATACGCGGGTTTTGACGAGGTAACCAAAAAAGTATTTAAGCTGTTGTAACAAAGGATGGGAGAAGACTATGGAAAAGGATTCCTGTTATGTCGGCATTGATTTAAATGATTCCTATGCAATGGTCAGCTATTACCAGTCCGGTATGAGCGAACCGGGAACTGTCAGCATGATTGCAGGGAGTGAGAATTTTCATATTCCCGCGCTGCTTGCCAGACGGGGAAGCACCGGAATGTGGTATTACGGAGAAGAAGCAAAAAAGATGGCGCAGACGAGCGAGGTAATCTGTGTGGACGCCCTGCCGAAACGTGCCATTGCCGCTGAAGTAATCGGCGTGGGCGGGGAAAGTTATGAAGCAGTTGACCTGCTTGCCATGTTTCTGCGTAAAATTACAGAGCTTCCGCAGAAGCTTGGAAATGCAGCAAAAGCGGACAGACTGGTAATTACAGTGGAGCGGCTGACAAAGGAAAATATGGAGGTTTTCTGGAAGGTGGCGGAAAAGCTTGAGTTTTCTGAAGGGAATTTTATGGTTCTGGACCATAAAGAAAGTTTTTATTATTTTGCACTTTCCCAGCAGGAGCAGCTCTGGCGACATGATGTTTTTCTGTACGTCTGTGAAAGGGACCTGGTTTACTCCTGCGCATTAAAAAGGGACCAGTCAACCAGACCGCAGGTGGTAACCATCCAGGAGTCAGGCCGCCGGATATTAAAAGAGCCGAAGGACCAGTCATTTACTGATATTCTGGCAAAGGAATTTGAGAGCCGGACGGTATCCTCTGTTTATCTGGTGGGAGACGGGTTTGACAGCGGCTGGATGAAAAATTCCATTAATTTTATATGTAAGGGCCGCCGGGCATTTATGGGACAGAATCTTTTCTCCAAAGGAGCCTGTTATGCAGGAGCTGCAAAGGACAGGGGCGACAGATGGCCTTTTATTTACCTGGGGGAAAACGTAATGAAATTCAACCTCAGTATCCAGGTGAATGAAGCCGGCAGAAGTGTTTTTTTTAATCTGGTCAGCGCCGGTAAGAACTGGTTTGAGGAAAAGGGAAGCTGTGAGGTGATTTTATCCGGCAGTCCTGCCGTGGAGTTCTGGAAGCAGCTTCCCGACAGCAGGGAAGCAGTGGCTGAGACGGTTGAGCTTACGGATTTGCCGGAGCGTCCGGACCGGACGACAAGGCTGTTCATATCCGCAAAGCCTCTTTCAGATGACAAGATCGGAATTGAAATTAAGGACCTTGGCTTTGGGGAAATGTTTCGGGCAACAAACAGGGTTTGGAAATATATAGTGGTAATGTAGGGAATATTATGGGTGAATTATTAATCTGTCATAGACCAATTGCAGAAGTGCCGTATTATCTGGATGGAATCGGGATTAACATCTACTCCGTGGAGGAGCTGTGTTATTATATTCTGGCAAATACCTATCTGCTGGATGAGTCCTTTATGAATGAGGAGCTGTGCATCTGGATAGAAAAACAGACAGGGCAGCCACAGCTGGCAGGCCATTTGCAGGAGCTGCTTCATTCCGGTGTCCGTCTTTCAGATTTTGTATCTGCCATTTTAGAGAGGACTTCCTACTGCAGCAGAAAGGAAGTGCAGGAAATTCTTTTTATTATCCGTCAGATGGAGGAGAAATCTGATTTTGAATGCGGAAAAATCAGGGCGGACAAGCTGATGGAAAAGGAAAAATACCTGGGCGCCATTTACGAGTACCGGAGGCTTCTGGCAATGGAGGAAGCAGACGGGGAGGAAGAGGAGCTTCGCGGGAATATCTGGCATAATCTGGGTACCGCCTATGCCAGGCTGTTTCTTTTTGCCGAGGCAGGAAACTGTTATGAAAAGGCGTTTGCCTTAAATGCAGCGGGAGAATCCCTCAGGGAATGCCTGTTATGCTTTTTATGTATGCATGATCATGAGGGATTTGAAAAAACGGCAAAACGCTACCATGTGGATGACATGGGGATGCAGGAAATAAAAAATGAACTTTCCATTGCTGGAAAAAGTGAGAAATTAACAGCTTTTTATGAGAAGATAAGGGAGCCTGAAAAAGATATGCCTTCTGCAAAAAGGGATGGTATCATTCTGCAGTGGAAGGAAGAATACCGGAGGAGTTGCAGAGTATGATTTTTTCTAAATTATTTAAAAAAAGACGCGGACAGGAATACGGGCCGGAGTATGACCAGAGTGAATATGCCACCCTGCAGACCGAGAATATTGTAACGGAGCTGAACCAGTCGCAGGGATCACAGACGAAAACATATGTGGTTGATCTCTGTGAGCAGATGATTAATACTTCCAGGGATTTATCCGATGCCAAGGAAGAATATGAACTTGTGACAAATTATTTAAAGGATGTCCAGGTAATTGAGGATCTGGACGATGAAATCCGGGAGCCGCTTGCAGAGCGTGCATCCTGTGTGGCAAAGCTGGAGAAGCAGCGGACGGATTTCCTTAAAACAGAGCGCAGGATTTCCGATACGCAGTTTGAGCAGATGCAGGAAGAGGAAGAACACCTGCCGGGAATTATCAAACGGTTTAAGTCAAATGAAAGTTATCTGGACGCCATAAAAAAAGACATGGCGTATCTGGAAGGGAAAAAACTGGAATGGAACATGGCAAGGAATGAGGCTGTAAAGGTTCAGAAGTCAATGAGAAAGGCAGCCATTTATCTGTTCGTTCTGTTTGCAACACTTATGGCGCTTCTGGGAATCTTATCCTGGTACCTGAAAACCGACCTGCGCCTTTTTATGACGATTGTAGCGATTATCGCCGTGTCTTACGGCGGATATGTGCTGATCAGGTTCCAGAATGCAGGAAGAGGCATCCGGCGGGCGGACGTAAACCGCAATCATGCCGTGACACTTGAAAACCATGTAAAAATCAAATATGTTAATATAAAAAATGCGGTTGACTTTACCAGCGAGAAGTTTCATGTCCGCAATGCCTATGAACTGCAGTATCTTTATGAACAGTATTTGGAAGAGGCAAGGGAGAAAGAGCAGTTCAGAAAGACCAGTGATGAACTGAATTATTATTCCAAATCCCTGATTGATTTTCTGCACCGCCTGCGCCTGTATGATTCCCGTGTGTGGATAAACCATGCCAATGCCATTGTGGACAGCAGGGAGCTTGTGGAATTAAAGCATAATCTTCTGGCAAGAAGGCAGAAAATCCGCGGAAGGATTGAATACAGTATCCGCAGTATTGAGGACATGAAAAAAGAGGTGATCCGCAATATGGACCAGATGGGAAACCAGGCACCGCAGATTCTGGATATTCTGCGAAAGGTGGAGGTCATGAATTCAGGCGGACAAAGACAGGCGCCGAAGGCAAAAAAAGAAGAAAAAGGGGAGAATGTAACAAAAGAGGAATAATTTCATATGATATAGCATACGTCGAATCAGAAAGGACTCATGTATGTGTGACAGGAACAAAATGATGCAGCCTCATGATGACTGCAGTGAATGGGTAGTTGGCATGGCATACGTGCCGTGGCAGACCTTTGGCAAGACCTATGATCCAAGAAAAGCACTGATGGCAGGGACAATTTTTCCTGAACTGGATAAACCGTTTACCGGTAACTGTATGATGAGAAATGGAGGCAGAAGAAGATGATGGACCGCCCGGGTTTTTCACCGCAGATGAACCAGAAAGAACTTTTCGGATGGGTTTCGGCACTGGGATTCTGTGCCTATGACATGCTGCTTTACCTGGATACGCACCCGGAGGATGAGGAAGCGCTGAATTATTTTAACCAGTGCAATGAACTTTATCTTTCCGCCAAAAGAACCTATGAGGAACGTTTTGAGCCGCTGACCGCATTCCCGGACCAGGAACTTACAAGCTGGAAATGGAACACCGCGCCAATGCCATGGGAAAGGGGGATGTAGTATATGTGGAATTATGAAAAACGTCTGCAGTATCCGATTTCAATTACAACACCGAATGCAAAACTGGCATCCTTTATTATCAGCCAGTATGGCGGACCTGACGGGGAACTGAGTGCATCCATGCGTTATCTTTCCCAGCGATTCTCCGCTGCAAATCCGAGGGTGGCAGGGCTGCTTACGGATATTGGTACGGAAGAACTGGCACACCTGGAAATGATTGGTTCCATCGTTCGCCAGCTGACAAAAGGACTTTCTGCAAAAGAACTCGAAAACGCAGGTTTTGCCCCATATTATATTGACCATACGGCAGGCGTCTGGCCGCAGGCGGCAGGCGGAATTCCGTTTAATGCATGCGAATTCCAGTCCAGCGGTGATGCAATCGCAGACCTTGTGGAAGATATGGCGGCAGAACAGAAAGCAAGAAAAACATATGACAATATCCTTCGTCTGGCTACAGATCCGGATGTTGCAGATCCGATCCGTTATCTGCGTGAACGCGAAATTGTTCATTTCCAGCGGTTCGGCGAAGCAAATCGGGAAGACTGCAGTAATCTGGAATTCAATAGTCAGACGAAACTGTATTTACGCCGTGTCGAATGGAATTATTTTTCCATCTGTGCAGACTTTCTGTACATAAGCGGCGTTTTTTTATATTTCTTCTGAAAGGCACGTGTGAAGTAGGAGTGATTATGAAAGCCGCAGTTTTCTGCAATATCAATTACTTTGTAATCCGTGGATGACAGCTGTTTTGCTGCCAGCTCAAGACGGTAGTTTACCAGATAATGATTGAAGCTTGTTCCCGTAAATTCTTTAAACAGTTTCATAAAATGACTTTCTGAAAAACCGCATTGTTCAGAAACTTCACGTATGGAAATATCATGGTCATAAAACTTCCGGACATAGTACAGGGCATTTTTCAGCCGGCTGTAAGATAACTGCAGAAAACGGTCTTCACTGGTGGAAGCAGCGCTGTACTGGTTCATGTGGTGAAGCAGGAGAAACAGACCGGATTTAATGACGAGTTCATGGGTGGAATAGCTTTCCCTGTGGTGTTTGTACAGGGAGAAAACACCTGGGGTCACCAGCTGGTTAAAAGAAGAGCCGGCAGGATAAAAGCAGTCCATCGTTTTTTCTCCATTCAAAAAGGGGACGACATATTTACTGTAACATGGATCCTCCCCGGCGCCTTTGAACAGGGAAGGGTGGAACATAATGTTGAAATATTTCCCGTTTCTAGTACTGCTTTGTTCTATTGAGTGCACAGCATGCGGAAGAATAACAATCAAATCACGGGCACAGAGTGTATGTGCCTGTCCCCAGAGCGTAACCTGTATCTGTCCGCTGGTACAATAGATTAGTTCAAAGTCATCATGCCAGTGCAGGGGAAACGAGCGCATCCATTCCGGAATGCGTCCACGGTATACACTGTATGGAAATGTGGCGGTTCCGTGTATTTTAGTTTCCTGCAAAGGTGCGTAGTCCATATTTTTCTCCCAACAGATTGATTTTATGTAAAATAGGATTGTGTTAAAATGGTAGGAATATATTACAAGAATTATAACGCAAATCAGGGTACAATACAAGCAGCACAGCTGAAAAGGAGGAAAAATTATGGAGTATGCAGCAATCAGGCATTTTGCAGATAAGAGGTATTGTTATGCGATAGAGAAGGGGCGGTTTTTAATCAGGCTTGAAACCAAAAAGGGTGATGTGGAAAGTGTGGTTCTTCATGTGCAGGATAAATATCTTCCGCTTGAATTGCTGGATACAAGGCGGGAATATACGATGAAGATTACCTGTTCTGATAATTATATTGATTATTATGAGCAGATACTGGAAATTGATGTGGTCTGTCTGCGTTATTTTTTTGAGATAAAAGACACGATGGGAAACGTGGTTTATTATGGCAGCCATAATTTTTATAAGGAGTTTATCACAGATATCGACAGGATGTTTGACTGTCCGCAGAATCTGAGGGAAGAGGAAATGTTGGAACTCCCTGAATGGGCAAAGAACAGGGTTGTTTACCAGATTTTTCCTTCGCGGTATGCCACGGACCAGGAAGTTGCCGAAAACGAGTGGTATCAGTCGCCAATTGGTCACGAAGCAGACCTGAAAGGCTCACTGCGTGGAATTATCCGGAATTTGGATTATATCAGACAGCTGGGTGCGGATGTGATTTACATGACGCCTGTTTTCAGTTCCGATTCCAGTCATAAGTATAACATAGACGACTATTACCGGATTGACCCGTCATTTGGAACAAAAGAGGATCTGAGGGAGCTCGTTGAAAAGGCGCACGGGCTTGGAATGTATGTGATACTGGACGGCGTGTTTAATCATACGGCAGTGGATTTCTTTGCCTTCAGGGATGTTATGGAAAAGAAAGAGCAGTCATGTTATCTGGACTGGTATTATATCAATGAATTTCCTCTTGTAACAGAGCCGGGGAAAAAGCCAAACTATAAAACGTTCAGTTATGCTGCATCAATGCCGAAACTGAATCTGCAGAATAAGGAAACTGCTGATTTTGTGATTGATGTGGCGACTTACTGGATTCAGGAATGTGATATTGACGGGTGGCGTCTGGACGTTGGGGACGAAATTAACCATGCATTCTGGAAAAGATTCCGCAGGGAAATCAAAGCGGTAAAAAAAGATGCCTTAATTGTTGGCGAAATCTGGCATTTTGCCGGTGATTTTCTGGAGGGTGACGAGTGGGACAGCATTATGAATTATCAGTTTTACCATGCGGTAACTGACATGGTTGCAGCAGAAAAAATATGCGCATCATCATTTACAGGAATACTTAATTTTATAAAAGGCAATCTTAACCAGGGACTGGAGGGATATTTATGGAACTTTATTGATACACATGATACGGCAAGATTTCTTCATCTTGTCAGTCAGGATACAGGAAAACAGAAACTGGCAGCCGCAATTCAGCTTCTGCTTCCTGGCATGCCGGTAATTTATTATGGCGATGAAGTAGGGATGGACGGCGGTCCGGATCCGGATTGCAGAAGGGGCATGCTCTGGGATGAGGAAAGGCAGGATAAGGAGCTGTTTTACTATTACCGGACCCTGATTCAGATTCGCCATGGGTACCCGGTACTGACAGAGGGCAGAATTGTGTACCAGTATGCGGATGACAGGACGGGACTGATCTATATAGAAAGGGAGCTGAAAGGGCAGGTCATTGCACTGGTTTTTCATACGCGAAAGGGAAATGCACAACTGCCGGAATTAACGGGTATGAAAAACCTGGTAAATGGCATGAATTTTGAGGGAAGACTGGGAGACTATGAGACAGCTGTGATTGTAAAACAGATTAGAACAAACAGGGAGGGAATGTAAATGCAAAAATGGGCGCGCGTACTGTATCAGCCGGGGATTCCACTCGGTGAAAACGGAGAAAGGATTACGGCATGCAAAAAGCATATTGAGCTCTCAAAGGAAGCCGCAAAGGAAGGGATGGTACTTCTGAAAAATGAAAAGAATATACTTCCGCTTGCAAAGGGAAGCAGGGTTGCCCTGTTTGGAAAAGCAAGCTTTGATTATGTAAGGGGCGGCGGAGGAAGCGGGGAAGTAACAGTTTCCTACGCAAGAAATCTGTATGAGGGTTTTGGACTGCTGAAAGACAGGGTAAGTATATTTGAGGAGCTTTCAGAGTTTTACCAAGATAATGTAAATGCGCAGTATCAGGCAGGAAGGGTTCCGGGGATGACCATAGAACCGGAACTTCCGGCGGAGCTGTTAAAAAAGGCAGGGGCATATACGGACACTGCAATTATTTCCATCTGCCGTTTTTCCGGGGAAGGCTGGGACAGAAAGAGTATTGTGGATACGGAAAACAAAAATCTTTTTATCAGTGAGGAGGAAATGGCAAAGTGTTCTGCAGAGATATTTGAGGATGGTGATTTCTGTCTTACACATGCGGAGCAGACAATGGTAAATGCAGTAAAGACACATTTTGAAAAGGTTATTGTTGTCATGAATGTCGGCGGCATGATGGATTCTTCATGGTTTTATGATGATAACCGCATACAGTCTGTACTGATGGCATGGCAGGGAGGTATCGAAGGCGGGCTTGCGGCAGCGGAGCTGCTGATGGGAGAAGGGAATCCCAGCGGAAAACTTGCGGACACTTTTGCAAAAAAACTGGAAGATTATCCTTCTACAGTTAATTTTCATGAATCCGAACGGTTTGTAGATTATACAGAAGATATTTATGTGGGATATCGTTATTTTGAAACCATTCCTAATGCAGCGGACAGGGTGAATTATCCGTTTGGTTTCGGGCTTTCCTATACAGACTTTGACCTGCATGCAGGTGCGGCATATGAGGAAAACGGCAGGATTTATGTGCCCGTTATGGTCACCAATATAGGAAAAATGGCAGGAAAAGAAGTGGTGCAGGCTTATTTTGGCGCGCCGCAGGGAAAACTTGGGAAGCCGGCGAAACAGCTTGCGGCATTCCGGAAAACGAGGCTGCTGCAGACTGGAGAAAGCCAGAGCATGATACTTTCATGGGATATTGACAGTATGGCATCCTATGATGACACTGGAAAGATAAAGAAGTCAGCCTGGATTCTGGAAAAGGGAAGCTATTGTTTTTATGTCGGCGTGTCGGTGCGGGATGCTGCGGAGCTGCCATATCACTTTGAAGTGCATGGGGACACAGTGGTGAAACAGCTGTCCGGTAAATGTGCGCCGACAAGTCTGACACAGAGGCTGCTGGCAGATGGAAGTTATGAGGAACTGCCGGTTACAGCGCCTGTTGAGACAGACGCCAATGAGTTAGTGCCGCTGACAGTTGCGGAGACGGATGGTTTTGCGCCGGCGGCGCGTGCAGGGCGCCGTTATCATCTGTGGCTGGACCCACCGGCACAGCAGCGCCATTTTCTGCGGGAAGTAGCGGACGGCAGTATTACGCTGGATGAATTTATGGGACAGCTTTCCGATGAAGACCTTGCAAATCTTTTGGGAGGACAGCCGAATACAGGTGTTGCGAATACGTTCGGATGGGGAAACCTGCCGGAATACGGGGTTCCGAATATTATGACAGCAGACGGACCTGCCGGACTGCGTATCGCGCCGGAATGTGGTGTCTGCACAACGGCATGGCCTTGTGCGACACAGCTTGCCTGCTCATGGAACGAAGAACTGATAGAGCAGGTCGGTGAAGCCGGAGGGGCGGAAGTCAGGGAAAATAATATAGCGGTGTGGCTGACACCGGCTGTCAATATCCACAGAAGCCCTCTCTGCGGGCGCAACTTTGAATATTATTCCGAAGACCCGTTCCTGGCCGGAAAGCTTGCGGCGGCGATGGTTCGCGGCATTCAGAGTAATCATGTTGGTGCGGCAGTGAAACATTTTGCTCTAAACAATAAAGAGACGAACCGGAAAAACAGTGATTCAAGGGCTTCCGAGCGTGCTGTCAGGGAAATATATCTGAAAGCATTCGAAATCATTATAAAAGAGGCAGAGCCTTGGGCAGTTATGTCCTCTTACAATATAATAAACGGTATCCGTGCATCTGAGAACAGGGAGCTGCTGGAGGATATTCTCCGCGGGGAGTGGGGATTTGACGGAGCGGTTACAACGGACTGGTGGACAAATGGAGAACACTATAAGGAAGTCAGGGCTGGCAATGACATAAAGATGGCAACCGGTTTTCCGGAGCGTCTGATGGAAGCGCTGCATAAAGGAATCCTTACCCGCAGGGATATGGAAATCTGTGCAGAAAGAATTCTAAAACTTATTTTAAAAGTTGACTGAAAGGGACATATGCTGTTACTGTTATAGTGTACGTGCCGTCTCTCATAAAATTTAGGGAAAACGATAAAGGAGAAAGTGATGTTACAGACTGGCAATTCTCCTGCAGTTGATTCCCGGATATGCAGGGACAGGATGAAACTGACAGTAACCAATATCTATCCTGTTTTTCAGAAAAAGTCAGAGCAGGAAGTACGGCAGGAAATCGCAGCCCGTCTCTATCGGATTTTTAAAAAATATGCGGATGTATGACGCATTATATGCAAGACAGTCAATCGAAAAAAAGGACAGCATATCGGTAGAAAGCCAGCTTGAGTATTGCAGGTACGAAACCCGCGGGGAAGCCTGTATCGAATATACGGACAAAGGATTTTCGGGCAAGGACACGAACCGTCCCGGCTTTGAAAAAATGATGAATGATATTCGTGCAGGGAAAATCAAGCGGGTGATCGTTTACAAACTTGACCGTATCAGCCGTTCCATTCTGGACTTTGCAAACATGATGGAAATATTTCAGAAATATCATGTGGAGTTTGTTTCTTCCACGGAAAAATTTGACACGTCCACGCCAATCGGCAGGGCGATGTTAAATATCTGTATCGTGTTCGCCCAACTGGAACGGGAAACCATACAAAAGCGGGTAACGGACGCTTATTATGCACGGTGCAAGCGCGGCTTCTACATGGGCGGGCGTATTCCCTACGGCTACCGTCTGACGAACACGGTCATTGACAATATCCGCACTTCCATGTATGAGGAAGTCCCGGAAGAAAGCGAACAGTTAAAGCTGATTTACTCCATGTATGCGGACACGGACAATTCCCTCGGAGATATTGTGCGGTATTTAAATGAACACCAGATTAAAAATCTGCGTGGTGCAAACTGGAACACCGCCCGTATCAGTGAAATGCTCCGTAATCCCGTATATGTCGAAGCTGACATTGATGTGTATCAGTTTTTCCAAAGCCAAGGTGCAAACATCTATAATCCGGCAAGTGATTTCACGGGTTACAATGCCTGCTATCTCTACAAAGGTACTGTTTCCACTTCAAGAAAGCAAAGTGACCTGTCCAACAAAGAGATTGTGCTTGCGCCGCATAAGGGTTTTATCCCCTCTAAGACATGGTTGGCGTGCCGCATACGGTGTCTGAACAACCGACAGTCCACAAAGACCTGTAAACCCAAAAACTCATGGCTTGTAGGCAAGGTAAAATGCGGCAAATGTGGTTATGCTCTGACAATCCGCAAGGCAAAAACAAAGTGGGGACGATACTTTGTTTGCAGCCAGTCGGGAAGCAGGGGAAGCAACTGCACAGGGGCAGGCTGTACGGTTTATGCAGACGTTTTGGAAGAATATATGCTTGGTGCAATCAAAGAAAGACTGTCGGAGTTTCAGAAACTTTCCTGTATATCTGACACAGGGGAGGAACACGCAAACATGACGAAAAAAATCCGTCTGACACAGATTGAGGAAGAAATCGAAGAACTTCTCTCCAAAGTGTCCGGGGCAAGCGGCGTTCTGATGAAGTACATAGACGAAAAAGTATCAGAACTGGATGCAGAGCGAAAAGCCTTGCAGGAAGAAATCGTTACGGCAAATGTCACAGACACAGAGGGCAGATTAAAGCAGATAACCAATCATGTAAAAACATGGGAAACGCTCTCTTTCGAGGACAGACAGGCGGTAGTCGATACGCTTATCAAAGTTATCCGCATTGCAGACGGAAACATTGAAATCACTTGGAACATATAACCATTAGCCATGAAAGATTGAAGTACGGCATTTTGAGGGAAATATTTTATGAGATATTTTTACTTCAATCCTCCCGTTTCGGTGAAGCCCTGCGGATGGTGCAGGATGAACTGGACAGTAAAAACTTTTATGCTTTTAATCCGGATTTCGACTGCTTTAAAAATTCAAGATAGACAGTATACAGCGGACTGCAATTCATGCAGTCCGTTGTTTTATGCAGTAAGATATTACAAAATACTTTCCAGAACGGGGAAGGTATGATAAAATTAAAAAACATCAGATAAGGAAAATGTACAGGTAGGCTGAAATGAAAAATAAAAACTTTCTGGAAAGCGTAAAGTGTGCGCTTGCCGGATTACATAATGGTTTTGTATCTGAAAAGAATTTCAGGATATATACAGTAATAGGTCTCGCGTTTCTCATCTTTCATCTGCTTCTTAAGGCGGATTCTTATGATTACGTCATATTTATTATACTGTCTTCATTTGTTTTCTCAGCTGAATACATGAATACAGCAGTAGAGCGGGCGATTGACAGGCTCGGAGAGGGAGTTCATGAGGATTTCCGTTTTGCAAAGGATGTGGCTGCGGCTGCCGTTCTGGTAAGCGGAATAGCTTTTTTCCTGGGAGAGGGAATTATTCTCATATCAAAGCTGGCAGGATAGAATCATGATAATAAAAATGTATGTGACGCTTATGCCGGTGATACTGGCAGGCGTGCTTAATATGATATTTGTAAAAACCGCTGTTTACCGGAAGTTTAAAAGTCCCATGGATTCCGGCAGGATATTAAAAGACGGCAGACGGCTGTTCGGTGATCATAAAACGTGGATTGGATTCGCGGGAATGACAGCTGCAAATATGTTCACCCAGGTTCTCTGGGGACAGGTCTGCAGTCTGCTGCCGGGGGACATGAACTATATTTACCAGTACCACAGAAACACCGCAGGCTTTAATCTGCTGGCAGGGGCGGGATTTGGACTGGCGTATGTGTTATTCGAGCTGCCAAACAGTTTTCTGAAACGGCGGCTGGATATACCGGACGGAAAGACCGTTTCCGGAGGAAAAGGAATCCTGTTTTTTCTGATTGACCAGACGGATTCCCTGTTTGGCGTCATACTGCTTCTTGCATTTCTCTGTCCAATGCCGGCATGGCAGTATGTACTGTATATTCTGCTTGGGGCCGGCACACACATTACGGTTAATGTTGTCCTGTATAAACTAAAAATAAGAAAAAATATATAGGACGGAAAGGACCAAAAAATGATAAAACGGCTGCACATTTATTTTAAGGAAATGTATCCGATTATTCCGAGGCTGGCGCTTGGGTTAATTATATTTGGAGAAATTTATTTTATTGTATTATTAAATTACGGAGTAACGGATTTTCAGATTGGCATTCAGGAGGTTATTGGAGGGTTTACCGTATTTAGTTTTTTATTATGGCTCAGGATAGCGGATGATTTTAAGGATTATGAACTGGACTGCCGCCTGTTTGCAGACCGGCCCCTTCCATCCGGACGGGTAAAAAAGAAAGACCTGGCGGTATTTGTTATTATATTAATTGCAGTGACGGTGGTACTGAATATCATCTTTATGAATAATTTCCGGTTCTTTTTATTTCTTTACGTGTATGGAACACTGATGTCCTTATGGTTTTTCCAGCGCAAAAAAATTCAGAAAAGCCTTCCGCTGGCGCTTATCACCCACAATCCGGTGCAGATGATTATGAATATTTACATCATTTCATTTACCTGTATCAAATACCATTTACAGGGACTGACCTGGATTAATTTTCTTGCTGCGTGGACACTGTATTTTCCAGCGCTGATCTGGGAGGTTTCCAGAAAAATACGCGCGCCGCAGGAGGAAACAGAATATGTGACCTATTCCAGTCTGTTCGGTTATAAAAAAGCCACGGGGTTTGTGTTAATTCTGACACTGACGGATATTCTCACAAACGTTTTACTTGTATGGAACCTGAATAAAATATCGGTGGCAGCGCTTCTTGTTAATGTTTCATGGATGACACTTAAATTTGTCCAGTATATGAAAGACCCGCTTCGGTTTAAAATTGTGGACAAGGTGGAGCGCTATACCTATATTCAGGAAAGCATGATGCTGCTTACCGTGGCGGTTTATCTTCTGGCGGGGAAAATATAAAATGATCATTACACATGAAAACTATCACAAATGTTCCATAGGAAAAAAGGCAGAAAACCTATTTTTCTTACGTGCGCAGGGATATCAGGTTCCTGATTTTTTCTGCGTAAATGAAACTTCGTCAGAGGAGGAAATAAAAGGCTGCCTGGAAAGCAGGTTTTCACATACGGAGGAATTTTCCGTCCGTTCCTCAGCGCTGGCGGAGGACGGGGATACGGCTTCCTTTGCCGGACAGTTCCGGACGTTTCTTTGTGTGCAAAAAAAGGAGATAATGTCCGCCATAAAAAAGGTGATGGATGTTTCCGGGGAAAATATCACGGCTTACTGTAAGGCGCATGGGATACAAAAGAGCAGTATTTGTATGTCTGTTATTGTTCAGGAAATGGTTCATGCAGAGCGTTCCGGAATTATATTTACATCAAATCCGCAGGGGCTTTTAAATGAAATGGTAATTGTAGTGGGAAACGGGGCGGGTAATCTGGTAGTCGGGGACTGTACGGAAACAACTGCCTATTATTATAACCGTTCCGACGCGCTCCATTATTATGAACAGCAGGAACATGCGCCGCTTCTGCAGGAAACGGAATTTCAGGAACTGATTTGTCTGGCAGAGGGGATTGAGAAACTGTTTGGGATGCCTTGCGACATTGAATTTTCCATCTGCCAGGGGAAGATATATATTTTACAGGCGCGTCCGGTGACGGGGATGAAAACAAAAGAAACCATAGTACTGGACAGCAGCAATATCGCCGAAAGCTATCCCGGAATTACGCTGCCGCTTACCCAGAACTTTGTACGGGAGGTGTATTACCGGGTATTTAAAAGCTGTCTGCTCAGGCTGACGCATGATAAAAAACAGGTGGAACAGGTGGACGGGATTCTGCAGAATATGACAGATGCGGCAAATGGAAGAATTTATTACCGGATTAGTAACTGGTATGATATGATTCTCTTCCTGCCGTTTAGCAAAAAAATCATTCCGGTATGGCAGGAGATGCTTGGCGTGGAACACAAAACCGTCAGTACACATCTGGAACATAAAATCGGATTCCGTGTCCGGATGAAAACAACGGTTTCATTTTTTTCACTGTTATTTACCAATCTTTCCAAGATGAAGGAACTCGACCGGTATTTTACGGAAATACTGGATGATTATCATTCACTGAACCTGCAGAATATGGATACGGCAAGCCATGCGGACAGTAAAAAGCTGACAGAATATTACCAGGAACTGAAAAAAAGAGTGACAGATAAGTGGGACATTACCCTTGTCAATGATATGTATTCATTTCTGTTTACCGGACTGTTAAAAGCGTGTTTGAAAAGAAAAAAGGTAAAGGATTATGAAACAGTCACAAACCAGTATATTTCAGGAATTTCAGATATCGAGAGTTTAAAGCCGGTACAGGCGCTTTTCCGCCTTGCAAAAAAGGCGGCAGAAGAAGGGCGGCTGGAAGCGCTTGAACAGATACGGTCAAATGAAGATTTTTACGCATATGTCCGTGAAAACCCGGATGATTTTACGAAGGAGCTTCTTTTTTGTATGGAGGAATACGGGGACCGCAGTCTGGAAGAACTGAAACTGGAAAGCAGAACCTTTCGGACAGACCCGGTACTGCTGGTTCTGCAGATCATCCAGTATGCCAGAGAGGAGCCTCTCATGCAGACAGCAAAGGAACCTCTGCAGTTAAAAGGGATTACCGGGTTTCTTGCAAAAAGGGCAGCGGCAGGAATTAAAAACAGGGAAAAATCCAGGCTGAACCGGAGCCGTCTGTACGGCATCATGCGCCTTCTGATGTTAAAAATCGGGGAGAACTTTTGCAGGGCGCATCGCATTGCATGTCCTGAGGATATTTTCTGGCTTTTCTACGAGGAAGTGGAAGCGGCGGCAGAAGATGAAACAATGGAGCTAAAAAAACGGATATTTGTGCGGAAGCAGGAATATAAGAAGTATGAGCTTCTTCCGGCATATTCCAGACTGGTGTTTGCCGGCCGGGTATGGAATAAAAATCCGGACAAAGTAAAAGAAATGGACTATAAAAACGACAGGGTTTACAGCGGTATTCCCTGCTCGCACGGGACTGTGGAAGGAGAAGTACTGCTTGTCACGCAGCCGTCTGCCCAAATGGATATAAAAGATAAAATACTGGTCACAAAGATGACCGACCCCGGCTGGGTATATTTCATTGCCAGTGCAAAAGGACTGGTTGCAGAGAGGGGCTCCCTTCTTTCCCATACGGCGATTATTTCCAGGGAACTGAAAAAACCGGCAGTTGTGGGCGTACGCCATATCACAAAGGTATTAAAAACCGGAGATTATGTACGGGTGGACGGCGACAGGGGCGAAATCGTAATTCTGTCAGAAGATGACCGGAAAAAGGAGAAAATACATGAAAAGCATCAGTGAATATTTAGATGAGGATTATCAGAAATGGGGAGAAAATCCATACATTCATGTCTGGCAGGACAGCTCATACCAGGCAAGCAGCTTTAAAAAAACCATAGATGATATAAAAAATATCGCAAAATCATTAAAAAGCAGGGGACTTTCCGGGAAAAACATCATTATTTATTCGGAAAATTCCTACGAATGGATGGTCTTATATTTATCAGTGATGGGATACGTCGGGACATGCATTCCGATTGATAAAGAATGGACCGGGTTTGACATAAAAAACACCCTGTCAGTCATACCGGCGGACGCCGTATTTTATTCCAGGAAAAAGCTGGAGGGTGTTCAGTATCTGCGGGAGCTTTATCCGGAAATGATGTACATCTGCATAGAGGACGAATTTGAACAGTTCATCCGTGAGGGGGAAAAAACGGACATGGTGTTAGCGGGGGAAACAGACCTTCAGAAAACAGTAATGATTCTTTTTACCTCCGGGACCACCAATCTTCCGAAAGCAATTCCGCTTACGCAGGCAAACCTGTTTTGTAACTGGGAAACCCTGTACAGGCGCACGCCGATGACAGAGGAAGATGTGTCCTATGTATTTCTGCCGTTAAACCATGTTTATTCCGGTGTGGCAAATTTTCTGTATTCCATAATTTCAGGAATGCAGCTTTACCTTTGTTCCGATATGGCAAAAATTACGGAGGAAATGCTGCTTGTCCGTCCGACAGTCGTATGCATGGTGCCGCTGGTTTTAAACCGCGTGTATACTGCGGTTACTAGCGCCGAAAATGCCGGGCAGGCGGAGCAGATTATGGAAATGCTGCGGGGAATCCGTTTTTTGTACTGCGGCGGAAGTTTTACAGAATTTAAAATAAAAAAGTTTTTTATTGAGGAGGGGGTTCATCTGCTTGAAGCATACGGCACGTCAGAAACCTCGTCCGTGATTGCGCTGGATATTCCCGGGGATTCCAATATAGAATCAAACGGCGTTGTGTTTGAAAACCTGGATGTGAAAATCCTTGAGCCGGATGAAGAGGGCACAGGGGAAATTCTTGTAAAAGGGGGAAGCGTTTCTTCCGGCTATATCAGCAGAAACGACCATTATTCCGAGTTTGATTCCGATGGCTATTATCATACCGGGGATTTGGGAAGACTGGATGAAACCAGGCATCTTTATGTAAAAGGCAGAAAAAGACGGATGATTATTACGGAAAACGCCAAAAACGTCTATGTGGATGAAATGGAAGAACTGCTTTTGCAGAATAAGGATTTTTATGCGGTTAAAATATTTGAAAAAGAGCATCACATTGCCGCAGCCGTAACCACAGACCTTCCAAAAGGGGAAGTGATGGATTATATCGAAGAAATCAACAGGAAGCTTCCTAAATTTAAGCGTATCCGGAATGTGGACGTGAAAAAGGAGGTTCCGGGAGGAAGAATCAAATGATATATTCAGTCATCGAATTTACGCGGGAGGAGAAATATATCAAAGAGTTTCTGGAGCTTCCCGGCCGTCTGTACAGCAAAAAGGAACTGATGCAGAACAAAGAAGAGGAGCTTGCGGTATTAAATGAAACCCATCCCTTAAGCCATTACTTCCATATACACAGACTGCTGGTGACAGATGAAGGAAAAAGAACCGTCTGCCGTGCCATTCTTACGGTTTACGAAAACGACCGGACAGCTTACCTTGGATTTTTTGAGAGCGAAAACAGCCGGAGAGCCGTATAATAAGGATTATTATGCAGGGCTCTGGCAGGCGGCGGGATACCAGTGCATGGAACGCTATTATTCCAACCGTTACCGTGTAGTGGAAAAGGGGTACCGGTCCGAAAAATTTACAGACCGTCTGAAAGAAAAGGAAGCGAAAGGCTACGTGATCAAAAGTCCGGATGCGAAAACATTTGATGATACGTTAAAAGAAGTGTACGGTCTGCTGATTACGTTATACAGCGGCTTTCCTGTTTTTAAGCATATTACGGAGGAAGAATTCTGCCGCCAGTTTTCCTATCTGAAAAAGCTGATACGTTACCGCATGGTTAAGATGGCATACTACCAGAAGAAACCCGTGGGTTTTTTTGTCAGTATCCCGGATTACAAAAATACCGTATACGGCAGGCTTTCGGTTTCTGACATTGTAAAATATACCCTTACCCGGATAAAACCCAAAGAGTACGTCATGCTTTATATGGGAGTGGATGCCGGCCACAGGGGACTGGGAAAGGCTCTGGCAGAATCCATAAAAGAAGAACTGCAAAAGCAGAAGACTGCTTCCGTTGGGGCGTTAATCCGTAAGGGAAACATAAACAGGGATTATTTTAAGGAACTGGTTGCATATGAATATGAGTATGTACTGCTGAAAAAAGAACTGTTACATGAAATGTATGAAAATTCTGAAAAAATGCAATAAATTTACACAATAATAGACAACTGAAAAAGAAAATGAAAATTTTTAAAAAAGTTGTTGACAAAAATGAAATTGAGTGGTATATTTAATATATCAAAACAAGAGAGGAAAAAATCTTAGCTAACAATAAAAAAGGAGGTACGGTCCAATGGGAACATAAGTGTAACAAACAAGAGGGTATAAATAATAAAGTAAATCGCAGGCAGTTTCCAGAGGAGGCTGCAATATATAATTAAATGATTTACATAGATAATATCCAGCGGATATTACGATAAAGAGGGAATAAGTTAAAATACATTCAGTTCGGGAAACCAGTGGCGCGAAGATGAGAAAAGAGAAAGGACGGAGCTTTGGATTACAACGTTGATTATACAAAGCCAGTTCAGTAAGCCACAGTCGGAAAACAGAAGGATATGGATGAAAAATAAAAAAGTGAGGTAAAGTCCCATGGACATATCAGAGATTTAGCACCATCTGAAGAGATTCGGATGGTGCTTTTTATGCGCAGCCCCATGCAGATAACGATAGTGTTTTATACGGAGGATAAATAAATGAAGCTTTTATATGGTACAAAAAACCCGGCAAAATTATCCGGCATGAGAAAATGGCTGGAAGGACTGGAAATAGAGATTACCGGACTGGATGAGCTGGACTGTGAAATTCCTTCTGTACCGGAGGACGGACATACGCCCCTTGAAAATGCCAGACAAAAGGCGCTGGCGTATTATGAGGCTTTTCATGTTCCGGTTTTTTCCTGTGACAGCGGATTATACTTTGACAATGTACCGGACGAGATTCAGCCGGGAGTTCATGTCCGGACCGTAAACGGGAAATATTTATCAGATAAAGAAATGACAGACTATTATTCCGCCCTTGCAGGCAGATATGGAAATCTGGTGGCAAGGTACAAAAATGCAGTATGCCTTGTGATGAACGGTCATATTTATGAGGCGATGGAGCCGTCCATGGAAAGTGAACGGTTTTTGATAACAGATAAACCGCATACACAGTTAAACAAAGGATTTCCGCTGGACAGTCTGTCCATTCACATAGAAAGCGGCAAATATTATTATGATCTGCCGGAGAATGAAAGGGACAAGTACCAGAATCATGAAAAGAACGGATTTTTAGAGTTCTTCCGTAATATTCTGGAAAATAACTAAATATTTCAGGACTAAAACCGATATATTCATCAGACAATGAAAGATTTTGTAGGAAAGGGGAGCTGTTTTGTGAATATATCAGTAAAAAATAATCCGGTTTTGGCCCGGTCACTTACGGGAAACCAGATGAAAAGCACGCAGGAAAAGCTGGAACGCAGGCAGACCATGGAAAACAGGGTTGCCGCACTGGAACAGCAGAAAGTAAACCTGAAAAACAAACAGTGTAATACACTGGATGAAATTGCAGAAAAGCTGGAAATGTTCCACAGCTATGAAGATGAAATTGCCGCTGTAAAAAAATCTTTTAATAGCTCTGAAATGTTCCATACAATGGATGAGGCAAGGGAACGCGGGGAAAAGATTGCAGAAGCCGCAGAGAAATCAAAGCCGAAGACGAAAGAAGAGAGAAAGAAAGAAGCAATTGAGGAAGCAGCCGGAACAGAAGAGAAAAGCGGAGTACTGAGTGAGCTGCTTGAAGAGATGGATGAAGCCATGGAAGAGATGGCAGAGGAAATGACAGAAGACGTCACAGAAAATCTGACGGAGGAAATGACAGAAGAAGCCGCAAAAGAACTGACAGAGGATTTGCCGGAGTCTCTTCTGGAAAAACAGCTTCTGGAAGAAGAAGCCCTGCGAAAAAGAACGGCATATGTTCCAATAGATTTTCGCGTATAGGATATGTTACAATGAATCTGTCAAAGATAACGGATTCATGGAGGAACAGTCTTGTTAGAGAAATTTGTTAAGGAATGTGCCATACTGGCGGCTTTTCTGTTTATAACCTTTCTATTTGAAAATTATGATTATTTTTTTCATTATCTTGCACACCGTGAAAATTATACGGTGGTAGAAGCACAGAAAGCATATATACAGCCGCGCAGAGGATTTAGAAGCCGTAAAGTACATATTTACTATGGTGAAATTATTGATGCCTGGGTGCCGAGGGATGCATTCGATCATATCAGGGAAAATATTAAAGTGGCTTATTCCCCTGCTTCTGGCATTCCGGGAAAATATGAAGTGATTCGCGCGGAATACGTCATCCAGACGGAGCTTTATGTCATTGGAATACTGGTGATAATACTTCAGATACGCCGGTATATTATTTTAAGAAGATACTGTGAGGAACTAACGGAATTTCCAAAACAGAAATCTGAATAGATTTGGAAACGCATAAAAAAGGAGGAACAACATGAGAGTTACAGACCAGGTCACAAATCAGGTGGCGGCCGACACAAAAATTGCAGTGAATGCAAATTCACTGGCTAATTCATCCACGGGTCCGACGGGGAATGCACTTCTGGATGAGCTGAATAAAAGCAATGCCAATAAAGCAAGTGCCGTTACAAAGAATAAATACGAGGAAATTAAAAAAAGTGCAGATACACTGCTGGAATCTGCAGAGATTTTTCTTGAGGAAGGAAACGGTTCCCTTTTATCTGCGCTGGATACAGAAGAAGGGCGTACAAAGTTAAAAGAACAGATTACCAGACTGGTAAACGGATACAACAATGCAGGGGATAAACTGAAAACATCATCCAATTCGCTGGATGCCTATTACCTGCAGATGCTAAAAGAGGTTGCAGGCGACCATGCCTCAGAGCTTGCAAAGCTTGGAATTACGGTATCAGCCCAGGGAAAGTTACAGTATGACAGCAGTAAAACAACGGCTGATGCTGATACGGTAAGGGATACGCTTGGGGCGCAGAGCGAGTTTATGCAGAAGCTGGCATTTATATCGCAGCATATTTCAGACAATGCCAAAGCGGGGATTAAAAATCTTGGAAATACATATAATTCCTATGGTGCCGCAAATGCATCATCGGTGCTGGCAGGAAGCTTTGATTTCCGCAGTTAAATTTACGATTATATTTTACATATATCAGACCTGGTTGTCTTTTTGGGACAGTCAGGTCTGATTTTTATTTAGCTGTCCGTTTATGTGAGCTTATGGGGAAAATAAATTTATAAAAAGGGTTGTAAAAACCAGAATCTGTGGTATAATAAGAACATGTATTCGAGAACGTGTGTTTGGAATGACGGGTAAAATGAAAATAATAGAGAATTTATCACTGGAACAAAAGCTTACAATTTTATCAGATGCCGCCAAGTATGATGTATCATGCACTTCCAGCGGGGTAGAGCGGAAAGGAAAGGGTGAGGGCATGGGAAATACATCCGCTGCCGGTATCTGCCACAGTTTTTCCGCGGATGGCAGATGTATTTCGCTGCTTAAAATCCTTTATACCAACGAGTGCATCTATGACTGCAAATACTGCATGAACCGCAGGTCAAATGATACGCTGAGGACTTCCTTCACGCCGGAGGAGGTGTGTGAACTTACCATGCAGTTTTACCGGCGTAATTATATCGAGGGTCTGTTTTTGAGTTCCGGTATCTGTAAAAATCCCACACAGACCATGGAGCAGATTTACCGCACACTTTACCTGCTGCGCAGAAAACACCATTTTAACGGATATATCCATGTAAAGGCCATTCCCGGTGCAGCGCCGGAAGTAATAGAGATGACAGGATACCTGGCGGACCGAATGAGTGCCAATCTGGAACTGCCCACAGCAGCCGGTCTGGAAGCATTTGCACCGAACAAAACACGCAGGATGATTCTGGCGCCGATGCGTCAGATACAGCTTGGTATCGGGGAGAGAAACAAAAGCGGAATTCACCGAATCGGACAGGGCTGGAAGGCGCAGGGATTACCAGGAAAAAAAGATCAGGCGCTGCCCGGATATCAGCCGTATGCTGCTGACAACAGCCTTGTTCCTGTTGCAGAAAGCCAGACCGGACTGGAAATAAAATCCCGCCAGCCCGGTAAGAAAAATTTTGTTCCGGCGGGACAGAGCACACAGATGATTGTCGGAGCAACCAAAGAAAATGATTACCAGATTTTATCTGTGGCACAGGAGTTATACCGCAGGTTTGACATGAAGCGGGTGTTTTATTCCGCTTATGTGGCTTTAAATGAAGACAGCAGTCTTCCGGCGCCTGGAACGAAACCTCCGCTTTTGCGGGAGCACCGCCTGTACCAGGCGGACTGGCTGATGCGTTTCTACGGTTTTGAAGCCGGGGAATTACTGTCAGAAGAACGGCCGAATTTTAATCTTTACCTGGACCCCAAATGTGAATGGGCACTCCGCCACCTGGAGTATTTTCCTGTGGAAATCAACCAGGCATCCTATGGCATGCTGCTGCGGGTTCCGGGGATTGGAGTGAAGTCGGCACAGCGGATTATTATGGCAAGAAAAAGCAGCAGGCTTACGTTTGAAAACTTAAAGCGCATCGGAGTAGTCTTAAAGCGTGCGCATTATTTTATTACCTGCGGCGGAAAAATGATGTATGGGACAAAAATAGACGAAGATTATATTACCAGAAGAATTTTAGAACTGGACCAGAAGAAAAACTGGGAGATGGATTATCACATTACGTTCCGTCAGTTATCCCTGTTTGATGACAGTCTGGCTGTCAGTATTCAAAAGGAGAAGTCATGAAACAGATTTATTTGTGCGAAGATACGCCGGAAGGGATTTTTACGGCGGTGTATGATACATGGAACTGTCATCTTTCCAGGGAGCAGTTTTCCATCTGTGTGGAAAACGGGCATGAACTGGAACTGTTTGCGGAATATAACAGGATACAGACCAGCCGGGAAAAAGCTTTAAAAGTAGTGCGTACCGTAAAAAAACAGCTGGGGAAAAAAGCATATGACATGGTTTTTGCAGCCCTTTTGTCCCATGAGGAGGACAAGGCAGATGCCATATATGATTTTCTGAAGCTGGGTTTTCAGACGGGACCGGGAGTGGTACAGATGCATGGGCAGGAATGTGTCTGCCGCGTGTTTGAAATTAAAAGAAATGTGTGGAACGAAGCGCATTTTACCAAGGAGTTTCTGCGTTTTTGCGAGACAGGGGAGAAAATCCTGCTTGCTCGCATCAGTCCGAAAAACCAGGTACTTCCGCTGGTGGCAGAACACTTTTCTGACCGTTTTCCGGAAGAAAATTTTGTGGTACTGGATGAGGTTCACAACATGGGACTGTTCCATGAAAAGGGCAGGCAGTGGTATTTATCCGGACTTCATCCGGATGCATTAAATGAAATCTGGGTGCACAGAAAATCCAGTGAATATGAAAAGCTCTGGAAAACATTCTTTCGTACCATATCTATCAGGGAAAGGGAAAACTACAGATGTCAGCGTACAAACTGCGCCATCCGTTACCGGGATTATATGACGGAGTTTGGATAAACGTTTGACAATCCGCGTGATGATGTATAGAATAGGATGGAGAAAAGAAGAAATAAAAACTCCCCGGAGGACATTACATATCACAGGAGAATAATAGAATGAAAACATTAACTGACATCATTACAGACGAGGTAACCATTGCATTTACGGCACATGGATATGACGAAAAATACGGAAAAGTTTCGCTGTCGAACCGCCCGGATTTATGTGAATACCAGTGTAACGGGGCAATGGCGGCTGCAAAAGAATACAAATGCGCCCCGTTTATGATTTCCGATAAAATTGCAGAAGAATTAAGAGAAAACAAAAAATTTGAAAGCGTGGAATCCGTAAAACCAGGATTTATAAATATAAAGCTCAGTGCGGATTTTATTGCGGATTATATCAGAAGGATGGCGGAAGACAAAGGCCGTTTCGGCTGTGAACAGACCGAAAATCCCAAAACCATTGTTGTGGATTACGGCGGACCGAATGTGGCAAAACCGCTTCATGTTGGTCACCTTCGTTCAGCAATCATCGGGGAGAGCGTCAAACGGATTGGAAAATTCATGGGACACCATATGATTGGCGACGTGCATCTGGGGGACTGGGGCCTTCAGATGGGATTAATTATCATGGAACTAAAGGAGCGTCAGCCCGGGCTTGTATATTTTGATGAAAATTATGACGGGGAATATCCGAAAGAACCGCCGTTTACCCTCTCGGAGCTTGAGGAAATTTATCCTGCTGCAAGCGCAAAGTCAAAGGAAGATGAAAAATTCAAAGAAGCTGCGCTGCTTGCAACCCACGAACTTCAGCAGGGAAGAAAAGGATACCAGGCGCTGCTTGCCCATATTTTAAACGTATCCGTTCCGGATCTGAAAAAGAACTATGAAAACTTAAATGTATCCTTTGAGCTGTGGAACGGGGAATCCGACGCACAGCCGTATGTACCGGACATGGTGCAGATGATGAAGGACAGGGGATTTGCCCATATGAGCGAGGGCGCGCTTGTAGTGGATGTCAGCGAAGAAACCGATACAAAGGAAATTCCGCCGTGCATGATTTTAAAATCGGACGGTTCATCCCTTTACAGCACCACAGACCTTGCCACTATTGTGATGAGAATACAGGACTGTCATCCGGACAGTATCATTTATCTTGCGGACGCCAGACAGAGTATGCATTTTATCCAGGTGTTCCGCTGTGCAAGAAAGACGGGACTGGTGGATGAACATGTGGAATTAAAGCACATCGGTTTTGGCACAATGAACGGGAAGGACGGGAAGCCGTTTAAGACCAGATCCGGCGGCGTTATGCGCCTCGAATACCTTCTGAATGAAATCAATGAGGAAATGTTAAAGAAAATCACAGAAAACCAGAAGGAAAAAGAAAATCTGGATATTTCTGATGAGGAAGCCGTTCAGATAGCAAAAACAGTTGCGCTTGCGGCTGTAAAATACGGGGATTTATCCAATCAGGCAGGCAAGGATTATATTTTTGACATTGAACGCTTTACCTCTTTTGAAGGGAATACCGGACCGTATATTCTTTATACCATCGTCCGCATGAAGTCCATTTTAAACAAATATGAAGCAGGAGGCAGAAGTCTTCCGGCGGCTGCATTTCAAAAGCCGCAGTCTGCAAGCGAAAAGAATCTGATGCTTGTACTTGCCCGTTTTAATGCCATGATGGCAAATGCTTCCGAGGAAACTGCGCCGCATAAAGTATGTGCCTATATCTATGAGCTGGCAAATGCTTTTAACGGTTTCTACCATGAGACAAAGATTCTGACGGAGGAGGATGAGCAGCAGCAGATATCCTACATCAGTCTTTTAATGCTTACAAAGGATATTCTGGAAACCTGCATTGACGTACTGGGATTTTCTGCGCCGGAAAGAATGTAAGTTATTTGCAGTTTCTGTTCTAATTTAAAAATACAGACATATATATGAGTCATAGGGACAAACGTCCTTATGACTTTTTTTGTACAGGATGTGCAGGACAAACACGGGGAGGGAAACAATGGACATACAAAATTATCTGCCAGCTGCGTTCCGTCAGCAGATTGGAGAGACAGTTCTGCAGGGAGCAGAGGAAATCCGTCTGCGTGTTGGACAACCGCTGGAAATACTGTATGCAGATGAGAAGAACCGGACATTTGGCAGGCTGGAATCCGGACAGCTGAAAGAAATGCTTAACTATTTAAGCGGTTATTCGGTCTATGCCATTGAGGAAGAGCTGCGGCAGGGATTTTTTACTGTGGAGGGCGGACACCGGATTGGAGTTGTGGGGCGTACCAGCTACCAGAAAAAAGGGCACTGGAATGAGATGAACATGCTTTCGGAAATCAGCGGGCTAAATATCCGGCTTGCACATGAAAGAAAAGACTGTGCGATGGAAATTATTCCGCATATCTGGGGGGATGAGGGGATTTACCATACATTTATCTTTGCTGCACCGGGTGTCGGAAAAACTACATATTTAAGGGACTGTATCAGACTTTTGTCAGCCGGCAGCGAAAAAAGACGGGGACTAAAAATAGGCGTCGTGGACGAGCGGTCGGAAATTGCCGCCTGTCACAGGGGAGTGGCGCAGAATGACCTTGGTCCGCGCGTGGATATTCTGGATAACTGTCCCAAGGTTCTGGGAATGCGGATGCTGCTTCGTTCCATGTCGCCCGATGTAATTGCAGTGGATGAGCTGGGAGTTGCCGAGGATTTTGAGGCAGTGGAAGAGAGCGCCGGAAGCGGTGTTTCCGTGCTTGGGACAATTCATGCCGGAAACGTGGAAGAAGCAGGGGAGCGCCTTTCCTTTTTCCAAGGCAGGGAAAAACAGTTCCGGCTTGTCGGGCTGGTGCGTCTGGAAAGCGGCGAACGGAAAACTGTAATTTATGATGGCGGGGGAAACAGGCTGTGGGAAAGCTGTTAGGAACAATTTTAATTCTCTGCGGAAGCGCGGGATGTCTGTACAGCTGGCGGGAAAATGAGAAAAAAAAGCAGGCATTTATGGAAGAATGTATCCGTCTTTTCTCTTTCTGGAACTATGCGCAAAAACAGGAACACATGCGTCTGTATGATTTTCTGGAAAGCTATGAGACAGAGTGGAACGAGATGCGTATGCTGCTTTTAAATTTAAAATGCATGCTGGAAAAAAACAGTTATGCAAGCGGACGGACGGCATGGCAGGAAGTTCTTCTGGTAAATAAAAAAAAGCTGCCGCTTCGCGGGGAAGCATACCGTATACTTGAAAAGGCAGCGGATTCATTTTTTGGAAACAGCAGTATGGAAAGTCTGCGCTGTATCGGTATCTGCAAAGAACGGATGGAGGAGGAACTGGTCCTAAGCCGCAGGGAATATGCAGCAAAACAGAAAGTGTACATGCCTCTTGGAATGCTCGGAGGACTGATGCTGGTGATTTTTTTCATATAGGAAGGGTGTTATGAGTGTAACAATCATTTTTAAGATTGCCGCGGTAGGAATTGTGATTTCCGTACTGAGTCAGATATTAAAACACAGTGGAAGGGAGGAACAGGCGTTTCTTTTGAGCCTTGCAGGATTAATTATCGTGCTGTTCTGGATTGTTCCGGGAATCAGCGAACTTTTTCAGACAATGGAAACGCTTTTTACCATGGAATGAGCATGATGTTAAAAATCGGACTGGTTGCAGTTGCAGCGGTATTTATTGCACTGCCGCTTCGAAAGGATAAAGGGGAATTTACACTGCTGATCGGACTTGTGGCTTCCATACTGATTTTTTTGTATGCGCTTGACAAGCTCCAGATGATTGCCGATTTTCTTTCCGGTCTGATGGACCGGCTTCCAATTGAAAATTCCTACCTGGCAGCTCTTTTTAAAATGCTTGGAATTATTTATATTGCCGATTTCACTTCCAATATCTGCAGGGAGGCGGGCTTTGGGTCCATCGGAAACCAGATAGAAATATTTGCAAAGCTTTCCATTGTTGCACTGAGTATTCCGGTGCTTGTTTACCTTGTGGATGTTGTGGAAGGATTTTTGTAGGAGGGGAAATGAATCAAAAAATAGTTTTTATCATGGTTTTCTTTTCAGCGCTGTTTTTCTTTCCCCAGAGTATCTGCGCGCAGGAATATATGGATGAAATTATGGACGGGCTTGACCTTTACACCGTTGACGGGGAAGCAGGGGATTTGCCGGAAAAACTGTCATTTGCCGATCTGGCAAAGGCATTTGTGGAAAAAGGAACAGATGGTTTGGATTTTCAGATGGTCTGCGATTACCTGGCTGACCTGATGTTCTATGAACTTTCTGCCGTACGTCCCATTTTCATAGAAATCATCTGTATTTCGCTTTTGTTTGCACTTTATGGAAAAGTGCTGGTAACCGGACCAAAATATGTATCGCAGCTTGGTTTTTTTGTGGTCTATACAGGAATACTGATGCTTTTGCTGGAAAGCTTTTCACTGATCGGGGAGGTCGTGGAAAACGGTGTGGGAAAGCTTGTTTCATTTATGACAGCGTTTATTCCAACCTATGCGGCAACCCTTTTGATTTCCGGAAACGCCACAAGCGCGAGCGCATTTTACGGAATGGCATTTGGAATTATATATCTTCTGGAAATTGGCATGAAATTTATTTTTCTTCCGGGAATACATATTTATGTGCTGCTTATGATGATGGATAACCTGTTTGAGGAAACCAGGCTGTCCAAACTGGCACAGCTTCTGGAAGACGGAATCCTCTGGGTGTTAAAAATCGGACTGGCAGCCGTTGTCGGGCTGGGAGTGGTACAGTCCCTGATTGCACCCGCAAAGGACCGGCTGTCAACAAGCGGATTATACCACGGCCTTTCCGCAATTCCGGGGGTGGGAAATACATTTGGCGCCACCGGGGAAATTCTGGTAGGCTGCGGAATCATGATAAAAAACAGTCTGGGCGTGGCGGCGCTTGTGATTTTATTTGTGATCTGCCTTGCGCCTGTTCTTAAGGTATTCTGTTTTCATATTATGTACCGTTTTGCAGCTGCAATTCTCATGCCGTTTTGTGATAAAAGGATTGCACAGTGCGTCCATGATGTGGGAAAAGGCTGCGGCATATATTTAAAGCTTCTGACAGATGCCGTGCTGCTGTTTTTCCTGACAATTTCCATGATTACAGCATCCAGCAGTTTTATTTATTAAGGGGAAAGATATGTCCGAAATTTTAGAATTTGTAAAAAACTATTTTATATTTATGCTTGTTCTTTTTTTATTTTCTTATCTGGTGCCAAAGGAAAGCTACCGGAAGTATTTTAACTTTTTTATCGGTGTGCTTATGGCAGCGGTGCTTGTGCGGCCGTTTCTGGTATTTGTAAGCAGCGATACAAGAAGAGAGATGAAAAAGGCGCTTTCTGAAATTGAGGAAAAGCTTGCGGATCTGGAATATCAGGAGAAAGGGGAGAATATCTTTGAACAGTTTCTTGGAGAAGCTACGGAAACGGAATAAAACAGATTACATCATATTAATTCTGCTTGGCGTACTGGTTATGATTATTGCCATTCCGACAAAGGAAACCAAAGAAGAAGGGATAAAAAAACAGACAGGGACAGAGACGGATAAAACGACGGAACAGGATTATAAGTCGCAGCTGGAAAAGCAGCTGGAGAAGCTGATAGAACAGATGCACGGGGCGGGAAAAACAAAAGTGATGCTGACATTTTCGGA
This sequence comes from uncultured Agathobacter sp., assembly GCA_910587655.1. Classification (GTDB taxonomy): domain Bacteria; phylum Bacillota; class Clostridia; order Lachnospirales; family Lachnospiraceae; genus Roseburia. The sequence goes on from CAJUND010000011.1 coordinate 41,084, forward strand.
TGAAGGGTATACGTACCTGGATAAGAATCTGTCGTCAGATGAAAAAAAGAGGGAGGAAGCCACTGTGGTCTATGAAACCGGTGACGGTGAAGAGCCATACGTCATACGGAAAAAACGTCCGCAGGTGGAAGGGGTTGTCGTAGTTGCAGAGGGTGGGGATGATCCGGCAGTGGTTACAGAAATTTCCAATGCTGTTATGTCATTATTTCATCTGGAAGTGCATAAAGTGATAGTAGTTAAAATGTCAGTGCAGGAGGAATAGCAGTGAAAAAAATAGTCCATAAAAATCAAATTGTTATCACAACGCTTGCAGTGTTAATCGCCATTGCAGGATATGTGACCTATGACTGGAAGAACGGCGATGAAAGCGGACAGACAAAGTCCGTGGCAAATACCGACGGCGTGGTACAGGATTCGCTGGAAAATGATTACGACATACAGACGGATATCAGCGAGGGGGAAGACCTGGCGGCAGGCTCTACAGAAAACGACGGGGAAAATCCGGGGGAAACCGTTTTAACGAGTGCCCTGACGGCTGATTCGGATTATGCGGCACAGGTGAAATTAAACCGTGAACAGGTCCGTTCCAAAAACAGGGAAACCCTGCAGGCAATCATTGATAACACAAATATCAGTGAACAGCAGAAGCAGGAGGCAATTGATGAAATGGTGGCGCTTACGGACATGGCGGAAAAAGAATCCAGTGCGGAAATGATGCTGGAGGCAAAAGGGTTCCAGAATGTTGTTGTCAGCATGAATGACGACGGCTGCGATGTGGTACTGGATATGGGGGACGTGACAGACGCCAAGCGCGCCCAGATTGAGGACATTGTAAAAAGAAAAACCGGAGTGCCTGCCGAAAATATCGTAATTACACCGATTCAGTAGGAAATGCTTGAAAATACATAGCACTTACGGTAGAATGAAAACTGTTTGGAGGAAAAAACTGTGAGCGACTTAAGAAAAGAAATAGAAAAAAGACGGACATTTGCGATTATTTCCCATCCGGATGCAGGAAAAACAACACTGACAGAAAAATTCCTGCTTTACGGGGGCGCCATTAACCAGGCAGGTTCCGTAAAAGGAAAAGCGACTGCAAGGCATGCGGTGTCAGACTGGATGGAAATAGAAAAACAAAGGGGAATTTCGGTTACCTCTTCAGTATTACAGTTTAATTATGACGGTTACTGCATTAATATTCTGGATACACCAGGACACCAGGATTTCTCAGAGGATACTTACCGGACGCTGATGGCGGCGGATTCTGCCGTGATGGTTATTGATGCCGGAAAAGGAGTGGAGGCGCAGACGCGGAAACTTTTTAAGGTCTGCGTTATGCGCCATATACCCATTTTTACGTTTATCAACAAAATGGACCGGGATGCAGGGGATATGTTCGAGCTTTTAGATGAAATCGAAAATGAACTCGGAATTGCCACCTGCCCCGTCAACTGGCCGATTGGTTCCGGAAAAGAGTTTAAGGGCGTGTACGACAGACATACAAAAAAAGTAATGACTTTTTCGGATACAAGGAAAGGCACGCAGACCGGAAATGAAAAAGAACTGGACATAGATGACCCGGTTCTTACGGATGAAATCGGCGAAGAGAAAAAGGCGCTCCTTTCAGAGGAAATCGAGCTGCTGGACGGAGCGAGTGCGGAATTTGATATAGGGCTTGTCACAAAAGGAGAGCTTTCCCCGGTATTTTTTGGTTCTGCGCTTACGAATTTCGGTGTGGAAACCTTTCTGCAGCACTTTTTGCAGATGACCTACGCACCGCTGGCGCGTCAGGCGGATACCGGAATGATAGACCCGTTTTCTGATAATTTTTCGGCGTTCGTATTTAAGATCCAGGCAAACATGAACAAAAACCACAGGGACCGTATTGCATTTATGCGGATCTGTTCCGGAAAGTTTGATGCAGGCATGGAGGTCTGGCATGTACAGGGAAACAGACAGTTAAAGCTTACGCAGCCGCAGCAGATGATGGCGGACGAGCGTAAAATTGTGGATACCGCATTTGCCGGGGATATTATCGGCATATTCGATCCGGGTATTTACTCTATCGGGGACACATTAACCACTGCAAAAGAAAAGTACTGTTTTGAGGGGATTCCGACATTTGCCCCGGAGCATTTTGCCAGGGTGCGGCTTTTGGATTCCATGAAAAGAAAACAGTTTGTCAAAGGCGTTACACAGATTGCACAGGAAGGTGCAATTCAGATATTTCAGGAATATAAAGGCGGCATGGAGGAAATCATAGTAGGAGTTGTAGGAGTACTGCAGTTTGACGTTTTAAAATTCCGCCTGGAGAGCGAGTATAATGTGGAAATCCGCCTGGAGAGCCTGCCATACGGACATATCCGGTGGATTGAAAACAAAGACGGGGTGGATGTGGATCATCTGACCGGAACCTCTGACATGAAAAAAGTAATTGACATGAAAGGAAATCCGCTGCTTCTTTTTGTGAATGAGTGGAGCGTCGGAATGACACTGGAACGGAACGAGGGACTGGTATTATCAGAATTTGGCAGAAATTAGGAGGAAGGCAAATGCGAAACATTTCTCAGAATGCCTTCCGACAACATGCCGCTGAGCGGAGCGAAGGGGCAATAGCAAAAAGGAGGAAAAGGAATGAGAGTAACAGAACTGACAAAGGAAAATTTTGAAGAAGAGGTGCTGGCAGCAAAGGTGCCGGTGTTAATTGATTTCTGGGCGTCATGGTGCGGACCGTGCAAAATGCAGTCGCCGATTATTGACGAAGTGGCAGAGGAAATGGGGGATAAGGTAAAGGTCTGCAAGGCAAATGTGGACGAGCAGCCATCCCTTGCGATGAATTACCAGATTGCGAGTATTCCGACACTGGTATATATGAAATACGGGGCTTTCCAGAACCGGATGGTCGGAATGCAGGATAAGGAAACAATTGTAAAATATCTGCAGACACTGCTTGACGCAGAATAAATTTACCAGTATAATGAGAACAGCTGATTCAAAACAGCTGTTCTTTTTTATTCCCCTGTTTTTAATTTTTTTGTTGACAATATGACAAAAGTATACTACTATTAGAACATAACATCGAACATAAGTTCGCGGTATACTGGAATTAATTAGAAAAAGGAGACTGTAAATTATGGCAAAGGATGATAAATTAAAGGCATTGGATGCGGCAATCGCCCAGATTGAGAGACAGTACGGCAAAGGTTCCGTGATGAAGCTTGGGGACAATACGGCAAACATGAACGTGGAAACCATACCGACCGGTTCCCTGAGTCTTGACATTGCCCTGGGACTTGGAGGACTTCCGAAAGGACGTATTATTGAAGTATACGGTCCGGAGTCCAGCGGTAAGACGACAGTTGCGCTTCACTGTGTGGCAGAAGTGCAGCGCCAGGGAGGGATTGCAGGTTTTATTGATGCAGAACATGCCCTTGATCCGGTTTATGCAAGAAATATCGGTGTGGACATTGACAATCTTTACATATCCCAGCCGGACTGCGGGGAGCAGGCGCTGGAGATTACGGAGACGATGGTGCGTTCCGGGGCTGTTGATATCGTAATTGTAGATTCTGTTGCAGCGCTTGTTCCCAAGGCGGAGATTGACGGCGACATGGGGGATTCCCATGTGGGACTGCAGGCGCGTCTGATGAGCCAGGCGCTTCGTAAGCTGACCGGTGTTATCAGCAAATCAAACTGTATCGTGATTTTTATTAACCAGCTCCGTGAAAAAGTCGGCGTGATGTTTGGAAATCCGGAGACGACGACCGGAGGACGCGCGCTTAAATTTTATTCCTCCGTGCGGCTGGACGTCCGCAGAATAGAGGCGTTAAAGCAGGCGGGAGAAGTAATCGGAAACCATACCCGCGTAAAGGTTGTAAAAAATAAAGTTGCACCGCCGTTTAAAGAAGCGGAGTTTGATATTATGTTTGGAAAGGGAATCTCAAAGGAAGGCGATATTCTGGATCTTGCCGCAAATGTCGGGATAATCTCGAAATCCGGTGCATGGTATGCCTATGAGGGTGATAAAATCGGTCAGGGACGTGAAAATGCCAAGACCTATCTCAGGGAGCATCCGGATTTTTCAGCCATGATAGAGACGATGGTGCGTGAACACTATTTTAACGCGGCGGATGAAGCAGAGGAAAAAGACAAGGCGGACGATACTGCTTCTGCAGGCACTTCTGGAAAGAAAGCGGAAAAAACCGCAGAAAAACCAGCTGAACAGCCGGTAGATGCACCGTCCGGCAAAGAGGAATAAAGCATATGATTTATGTCACTGCATATAAACCGGAAGCAAAAGGAAAAGTAAAAATCCAGCTGGACAATGGAGACAGCCTGACGGCATACCGCTCAGAACTGCGGCAGTTTCATATAAAAGAGGGTGCCGGGATGACTGAGGAGGATTACCATAAGCTGGTATATGAAATCATTGCAAAGCGTGCAAAGAAGCGTGCCATGCATCTGCTTGAACAGATGGACCGGACAGAATACCAGCTCCGTACAAAATTAAAATCAGGCGGTTATCCGGAGGTATGCATAGATGCTGCCGTCGAATATGTGGCTTCCTTTCACTATCTGGACGACTGCCGTTATGCAGCGTCCTATGTCCGTTACCGGAAAGAGCGTATGAGCAGGAGGCAGCTTTTACAGAAACTGGCTGCCAAAGGAATCGCAAAGGAAGTGGCCGCTCAGGCGATTGAAGCAGAATACGACGCGAATGAACGCCAGCAGATTGCAAAACTTTTGGAAAAACGGCAGTTTGCAGGGGATCAGGCAGATGAAAAGGAATTCAGGCGCACCTACCAGTACCTCCTGCGCCGGGGATTTTTAAGCAGTGAAATTCTCAGTGTTATGAAGTCTGCGGCATACCAGCAGTGAACTATTAATTAAGTTACAGTTGATACTGCTTGACATACGGGGGCAAAAAGGATAAAATTGAACTGTTGTAAATTATGACATAAAAAGGGTTTCTTTTTGTTATAGGTACAATGAAAATTTCATAAAGGAGGTGCTCCTGTGCTGCCGTATATAATTACAGCGGTTATCTCAGTGCTTGTTGCTGCAGTTGCCATGTGGTTCATCGCAGATGCCTACCATAAGAAAGTTACCGATTCCAAGATTGGTAATGCGGAGGAGAGGGCAAGAGGAATTATTGATGAAGCAGTAAAAACAGCGGAAACGAAAAAGCGTGAGTCTATGCTTGAAATCAAGGAAGAGACCATTAAGTCCAGAAATGAACTTGATAAGGAAATCAAAGAGCGTAGAAATGAAATCTCACGAAACGAGCGTAGAATTGTCCAGAAAGAAGAAAACCTGGACAGGAAGCTGGAGGCAATGGAAAAGCGTGAGGCAGGTTTTCATGTGAAGGAAGAAGAATTCAAGAAGCAGAAAGCCGAGATAGCAAAGCTTAATGAACAGCGCATACAGGAACTGGAGAGAATCTCTGGATTAACCTCTGAACAGGCAAAAGAATACCTCTTAAAAACCATTGAAGAAGATGTAAAACTTGACACAGCAAAAATGATTAAGGAAATGGAAGCGCAGGCGAAGGAAGAAGTCAGCAAAAAGGCAAAGGATTATGTCGTTACTGCTATTCAGAAATGTGCTGCGGACCACGTTGCTGAGACGACAATTTCTGTTGTACAGCTTCCAAATGATGAGATGAAAGGCAGGATTATCGGACGTGAGGGACGCAATATCCGTACCCTTGAGACGATGACGGGTGTAGATTTGATTATTGATGATACACCGGAGGCGGTTATCTTATCAAGCTTTGATCCGATTCGCAGGGAAGTGGCACGAATCGCCCTTGAGAAGCTGGTTGTTGACGGACGTATCCATCCGGCAAGAATTGAAGAGATGGTTGAAAAGGCGCAGAAGGAAGTAGAGAATATGATCCGTGAGGAAGGGGAGGCTGCCGTACTTGAAGTAGGCATCCATGGAATTCATCCGGAGCTGGTTCGTTTACTGGGCAAAATGAAATTCCGTACCAGTTACGGACAGAATGCTCTGAAGCATTCCATCGAAGTAGCGCAGCTGACCGGACTTCTGGCAGCTGAAACCGGAGAAGACATCCGGATGGCGAAACGCGCCGGATTATTACATGATATCGGTAAAGCAGTAGACCATGACATGGAAGGTTCCCATATTCAGCTTGGCGTTGAACTCTGTAGAAAGTACAAGGAGTCTGCGCTGGTGATTAATGCAGTGGAATCCCATCATGGGGATGTGGAGCCGGAGAGTCTGATTGCATGTCTGGTACAGGCTGCTGATACAATCAGTGCTGCAAGACCGGGTGCGAGAAGAGAAACACTGGAGACATATTCGAACCGCTTACAGCAGCTCGAAGATATTACAAATGGTTATAAGGGAGTAGAGAAATCTTTTGCAATTCAGGCAGGTAGGGAAATTAGAATTCTTGTTGTTCCTGAGCAGATTAGCGATTCCGACATGGTTCTGCTGGCAAGGGATATATCAAAGCAGATTGAATCTGAATTAGAATATCCTGGACAGATTAAGGTCAATGTGATTCGTGAATCGAGAGTTGTTGATTACGCAAAATAATTTCAATGAAACTGGGGGGACTGTCATCTGAGCGGTTAAAAACTGTTCGGATGGCAGTCTTTTTTGCTGTAAAGAAAACTACAGATGCCGTTTTTAGTGTGCAGAAATTACATGTTGTGGTATAATAAGCATAAGACGCTTATGATACTGTGCAAAGGAACATTGCTCATACCATGTAATATAAAAAGTCAGGAGGTTTCATATGATTGAACGAATGAAGCGATTAAACAGGGAGTTAAAGTATCAGGGAGCAATTCTGGATGTTTACAGGGACACGATGGAATTTCCTGATGGTTCACATGAAGAATGGGATTTTATTTCCCACCGGATGGGAGCAGCGGCAATTTTACCGGTTCTTCCGGATGGCAGAATTGTGATGGTGCGCCAGTACCGGAATGCACTGGAAAGGGAAACTCTGGAAATTCCTGCCGGATGCAGGGACAGCAGAACAGAGGATACCGGACTTTGTGCGGCACGGGAGATGGAAGAGGAAACCGGGTATAAAAGCGAGCATGTGGAACATCTGCTTTCCCTGCGCACGACGGTTGCGTTCTGTGATGAATTTGTGGAGATATATGTGGCAAAGGACCTGCAGCCGGGGACACGCCATCTGGACAGTGCAGAATCCATTGATGTGGAAATATATTCCCTGGATGAACTCTGCCAGATGATTTATGACGGTAAAATACAGGATGGTAAGACAGTTTCTGCAATTATGGCATACAGCAACCGTGTGAAATCATCAGCACAAAAGCAACAGTAAAGAGTGGATTTAGCCAATGTATGCATAACCTGCAAAGCTCGGACATATTGTTAGAAGGAAAAGGATTTCTGGATGGAATATGAAAAAAGAGATTGCAGTTGGAATATGTTTTTGCCTGGCAGGCGTGCTTGCTGCCTGGCTGTTTGGATATGAGTATTTTTCAACCTATGGTTTTTTGAACGAATACCATATGCAGACATTTGCAAAAGCGGAGTTTGATACTCCTGCGCTGCTTGGCAATATCCTCTGGGAAAGGGGGAAAATGTTTCTGATTATCGTCATCATTTCCTGTACCCCCTTAAAAAAAATTACCCCGCTTTTTCTGAGGTGCGGAATCTGTTTTACCGCCGGAATGTTTCTTGCTGCATGCATGATGAATATGGGATGGAAGGGACTGCTGTTTTTTACAGTTTCCTGGCTGCCGCATGGATTTCTTTATTTGCTGGTACTGGTACTGGTCTGCAAAATGAATCTGTACCAGGTCTATGGAAGAAAAAATGCGGCGTTAAAGCTGACTGTGATTTATATGGGGACAGTTATTCTGTTTTTGTTTGGATGCGTGACGGAGGCAACCATAGGTGTTTCACTTTTAAGACGGATTACCAGTATCCTGGTCTGAGAAAACGGCAATTCTCCCTGCCAGTATTTTTCTTGTATATTTAGGAAAATAATGATATAATTGTTACTATTAAGACGGCGGAGGTTAAGGCACTGTATTTTTCAGAACTGTTTTTGGAGAGAAATGCAGTGAAACGTGGGACTTAAGGAGAAAAGCATATGCAGTTGGTTTATACAAACGAAAAATGTGTAGGGTGTAATAAATGTATACGTTCCTGCAGCAGCGTCGGAGCCTGTATAGCTGTTTCAGACAAGGATGGCAGGGCAAAAATTGAGGTGGATCCGGTCAAGTGTGTCGGCTGCGGAGCCTGTATCGATGTCTGTGAGCATGGCGCGCGGGAATTTAATGACGATACGGAACGTTTTTTTTCTGATCTTGCAAAAGGAGAGCGGATATCACTGTTACTGGCCCCTGCATTTAAGGCTAATTATCCTTCCGAGTATGAAAGTGTTCTGGGAGGCCTGAAAAAACTCGGGGTAAACAGGATCATCAGCATTTCATTCGGGGCGGATATAACTACATGGGGTTACCTCAATTACATAAAAAAATACAATTTTACCGGCGGCATTTCACAGCCGTGTCCGGCAATTGTAAGCTATATTGAGCGCTATATACCGGAACTGATTCCGAAACTGTTTCCGGTGCAGAGTCCGCTGATGTGCGGGGCAATATATGCAAAAAAGGAAATGGGAATTACAGATAAGCTTGCATTTATCAGTCCGTGCATTGCAAAAAAAGAAGAAATAAGCGACCCGAATAACCATGGTCTTGTTACTTATAATGTAACGTTTGACCACCTGATGAAATACGTCAGGAAACATAATATTAAGGGCAGTTTTGCCAGTGACGAGATTGAATACGGGCTTGGTTCCATTTATCCGATGCCTGGCGGGCTGAAGGAAAACGTATACTGGTTTCTGGGAGAGGAAGTCTATATCCGTCAGGTCGAGGGTGAAAAACATGCCTACGAATATCTGGAAAAACATAAAAAGGAAATTGTATCCGGCACGAACAAAGAGCTGTTTGTGGATGCATTAAACTGCGGCATGGGCTGTCTGTACGGAACAGGCGTTGAGGAGGAACGGGCAGCAACCGATATGGCGCTTTACAGTGCCCACCAGATTAAGGAATCCTGCAAAAAGAATTCAAAAAACAGCGCGTGGTCCAGAAAGCTTACACCTGCCCAGAGACTGGCAAAGCTCAACCGACAGTTTGCGCATCTGAACCTGGAAGATTATCTTCGCAGGTATACGGACCGTTCCCAGAAGTGTGCATACAGCCAGCCGTCAGCGGAAGAGCTTGAAAAAATTTTCCGGGACATGAACAAAATTTCCGAAGAACAGAAAAACATAAACTGCGGATGCTGCGGTTATGAGTCATGCACGATGATGGCAGTAGCGGTCCATAATGGTTTTAACCAGAAGGAAAACTGTATTCATTATATTAAAGACCTGGCTGAGCAGAAGAACAGGGAATTCATAGAGCTTGCAGATGCAGTCAGAAATGAAAAGGAAGAAATTGAAGCAAAGAATGAACAGATTGCCGTTACCGTTGAGGAAGTGGAACAGCTGTTTGGGGATTTGTACCAGTCACTGGATGATATGACTGCCGGAAATGGAAATAATGCACAGGAAAGTACGGCAATATCCACGGATGTCGTACAGGTGTCCGAGTTCTGCAGTAATCTTGAAAGATCCCTGCAGGACATTGAGAAACTGATTGTCCAGCTTGGTGAAAATAATTCAGAGGTAGTATCCATAGCTTCCCAGACGAATCTCCTCGCTTTAAATGCGAGCATTGAAGCGGCGCGTGCAGGGGAAGCCGGAAGGGGATTTGCGGTGGTTGCCGATGAAATCAACCAGCTTGCGTTCAAATCCAAAGAAACGGCAAACAGAAGTAATGAAAACCAGGAACATGTCATGGCATCCATTTCCGGAATTTTCCGGGAAATGGAAACACTGCTTGAGGTAATCAGAGGAGTCAATGACCGTACACAGAATCTTGCAGCGGCGACACAGCAGATTGCAGCATCTTCTGACATGATTCTGCAGACGGCAGACAGTGCAAGAAAATTACTTACTAACCTGCTTGAAGAAAGTATTTAAAAAATCCGGTTTTGTACAGGTGTACAAAACCGGATTTTTTATCACCGTGCATTCATTTCTGCAAGGTCATAAATCAGTTTTTTTGAATCTTCCCAGCCGAGGCACGGGTCGGTAATGGATTTTCCATAAACATGTTCGCCGATTGGCTGGGAACCTTCTTCAATATAGCTTTCAATCATCAGACCTTTCACGAGAGAACGGATATCGGAGGAAAGCTGGCGGTTATGCATGACTTCCTTTGCGATTCTTATCTGTTCCCTGAAGTTTTTTCCAGAGTTGGAATGGTTGGTATCAATGACAGCCGCCGGGTTGATGACATCTATTTTTTCATACATGTCATGCAGCCGGATCAGGTCTTCATAATGATAATTCTGCGTGGAGTTTCCGTGTTTGCTGACGGCGCCCCGGAGCACAACATGCGTCAGGGGATTGCCTGTCGTTTCCACCTCGTATCCGCGGTATACAAAATGGTGCGGATGCTGTGCCGCATAAACAGAATTAAGCATAACGGAAAAATCCCCGCTGGTCGGGTTTTTCATTCCAGAGGCAACATCAAAACCGCTAACGGTCAGACGGTGCTGCTGGTCTTCCACGGAGCGGGCGCCGATTGCAACATAGGAAAGAAGATCGTCCACATATCCCCAGTTTTCCGGGTAAAGCATTTCATCGGCAGGGGTCAGGCCGCTTTCTGCAATGGCACGCAGATGCATTTTGCGGACAGCAATCAGTCCCTCCACCATATCCGGTTCTTTTTCCGGATCCGGCTGGGAAGCGATTCCTTTGTATCCTTCGCCCGTGGTTCTTGGCTTGTTGGTGTAGATGCGCGGAATGATAATCAGCTGGTCCCTGACATCTTCCTGTACTTTTGTAAGCCGGTTTACATAGTCGCAGACAGAGTCTTCGTTGTCTGCAGAACAAGGCCCGATAATTACCAGAAAACGGGAATCTTTTCCGGTAATGACATCAGAAATCATTAAATCCCTGTGTTTTTTCAGTTCGCGAAACTCCGGTGAAAGTGGAAAATCGCGTTTAATTTCTGCCGGTGTCGGCAGCTGGTTCATAAATTCAAAGCTCATAAATTACTCCTGTCATGATATTATTTTCATGCAGCGCTTCCTGAAAATTTTGTAAAAAGACGCTGTATCTCTGTCATCCAGTGACTATCTTAGTAAAAAAAAGGCAAAATGTCAAATTTCCTGCCGGTTTTTTCTTTATTTTCTCTTTCATAATTGATATAATACAGTGATATAAAGTAAATTGCCAGGAAGGAATTATTTTAATGAATATAAAAGGACATACTATAGGAAATGGAAAACCGCTGGTATGCGTACCCATTATGGAATCTGATAAAGAAGCAGTGATCAGGGAGGCGAAGCGTCTTGTCAGTTCCGGTACCGAAATGATAGAGTGGCGTCTGGATGCATTTTCCGGGATTATGAGTCCGAATGCAGTCCGGGAAGTTTTAAAAGAGCTTGGTCCGGTTGTAAAGGATACGGTTTTTGTTTATACGTTCCGTTCCAGAAGGCAGGGCGGGCTGATGGAGCTTGCAGCAGAGCAGGTGCAGGATCTGCACCAGCTTGCAGCAGAAAGCGGTATTGTGGATTTTGTTGATGTGGAATATTTTGAATCAAGGAAACCGGAGCAGGAGACACAGCTGCTGCAGGGAATGGGAGTGCATGTCATAGCATCCCATCATGATTTTGAACAGACACCCAAACGGAAAGTACTCCAGATGATTCTGGAGCATCTGAAAAGATGCGGGGCGGAAATTATCAAGCTTGCCGTTATGCCGCAGTCCATGCAGGATGTGCTGGATCTTCTGGAAGAAACCAGTCTGTTTCATGAGGAGTTTCCCATGCAGCATATCATTACCATGTCCATGGGGGAGACTGGAAAGATTTCCCGTGTGGCAGGCGGATTTTTCGGTTCCTGCGTGACATTTGGGGCGGGGCTGCAGTCCAGTGCGCCTGGACAGATGGAGGAAGAGAAAATAAAAACCATACTGGATATTCTTTATGAATAATGTGCCAGAATTTTCCATGTGATTTGCTCCATTTTGTTGACGGATGATTTGAGATGTGGTAAGATTTAAATCGTGCAACGGGCAGCCGTAGTATAATGGATAGAACGCAGGACTCCGACTCCTGAGATGCGGGTTCGATTCCCGCCGGGTGCATAATGTCGTATACCTGCAAA
>CAJUND010000011.1:53430-126742 GCA_910587655.1 uncultured Agathobacter sp.
GCAGGTGTACGACCTACGCAAATCGCTTCGCGAAGCGAACTTCCATGCGATTTGCACCTTACCGTATATCTGCAAAGCAGGTGTACGACCTACGCAAATCGCTTCGCGAAGCGAACTTCCATGCGATTTGCTCCTTTTATGTTCATATATCAGAAAAGCAGATATACGACCAATACATGTTTTTTGGATTTTTTCTGCAAAATACACGCATGACTTATACCAGGACGGTTATCTTATATAATAACTGAAGTACAGAAATGGAGGATAAAATGGAAAAAAAAGAAGATACAAAAATTACAGAGTTTTTTGTTAAATATAAAAAATACCTGAGTGCGGCAGTTCTTCTGCTCGCACTCATTGTCATCTTAATTTGCTGCATAAACCAGAAAGGAAATGACAGTACTGAACAGGCGAGCGGGACTGCGGCGAAGGAGACCCATCTTCTGGGAACACTTGAAAAAGATGAAGACCCGGAGATTGTTACTTTAATGCAGGATTATTACAAAGCGGTTGCAGACGCCGTCATTGAAGACCTTGAAATGATTGCAGAGCCGTTTAGCGAAAACCAGAAAAGCTATGTCCAGACATTTTCGGATTTATATGAGGAATACCGTAATATTACCTGCTATTCCGCACCAGGAGCCACAGATGATTCCCGTGTTGTATTTGTAAGCTATGACATAAAGTTCAAGGATGTGGATACACTGGCGCCGGGGATGGATTTCTTTTATGTGGAGAGGAACGGCAAAGGGAAGCTGTATATTAATAACATCTATTCTTCATATAATATTGATTTTATGGAGGAACCGCTGGATCCGAATCTGTATTCCATGATTCTGGATTATACGAAATCAGATGATCTCGTGCAGATACAGAAGGATATACAGGACCGCTATGAGCAGGCGGTTGCCAGCGATGAAAAACTTGCGGATATGGTAGGCGGCAGGCTCCGTGATACAATGACAAAGTGGAAAGCTTCCATAGCAGGGGATACAGAGCAGCCAGCCGGAACAGAAAATACGGAAAACACGCAGGACACACAAAAAGAAGACACCCAGAAGGAAGAAGATAGTCAAAAAGAAGAGAAACCTGAAAAAACAGATAAAAAGAAGAAAAACAAAGTAAAGACGCTGGATGTCTGCCGGGTGCGCAGGGGACCAAGTACGGATTCTGATATTATTGGAACCGTAAACAAGGGTGTAGTACTGACAAAGCTTGGAACAGAAGGCGACTGGACCAAGGTGAAATTCCAGGGTGAAACCGGATATATTAAGAGCGAGTTTCTGAAAACAGTAAAAAGCAGTGCCAAGTCCGATACGAAAGAAAAAGAAGATTCGGCTAAGGTAAAGACACTGGATATCTGCCGGGTACGCAAGGGACCGGGAACAGATGCTGAAATTCTGGGAACTGTGGACGTTGGAGTGGAGCTTAAAAAACTCGGAACAGAGGGGGACTGGACCAAAGTGGAATTTCAGGGAGGAACCGGATATATTAAAACCGAATTTCTGAAAGCAGTTTAGGAATTATCAGTTTTTCATGTAACTTACACATTAAGCGGAGGCTTTAGGGTCTCCGCGTTTTTACTCGTGAGGACAGATGTTTTGGAAATAAGAATAAATAAATTTCTGAGTGACGCAGGAGTATGCTCCAGAAGGGAAGCGGACCGTCAGTTACTGGCAGGGAATGTTACAATTGACAATGTTCCGGCGAAACCGGGAGATAAAGTCGTAGAAGGACAGCTGGTATGTTACTGCGGAAATCCCGTCGTGCAGGACGAAAAGAAAATTCTGCTTGCGTTCCATAAACCGGCAGGAATTGTTTGCACCACGCAAAAGCGTGAGACAAATAATGTGATTGATTATATCGGCTATCCGAAACGAATTTATCCGGTTGGCAGGCTGGACAAGGATTCCGAGGGGCTTTTGCTTCTAACAAACAATGGGGATATTGTGAATAAAATGATGCGTTCCGGCAATATGCATGAAAAGGAATATATTGTTACAGTAAACCGTCCGGTAACAGACTACTTTCTCCGGGGGCTTGCCGGAGGGGTTCCCCTGGTGGAACTGGGGGTTACCACAAGAAAATGCAGCGTTAAAAAAACCGGAAAAAACGAATTTAAAATTATACTGACCCAGGGATATAACCGTCAGATTCGGAGAATGTGTGAATATTTCGGTTACCGTGTAAAAAAACTGGTAAGAATCCGGATTATGAATATTGAACTTAAAGATCTGGAGACAGGGACTTACCGTGAGGTTGCAGGCAGGGAATACCAGAAACTGATGCAGCTTCTGCAGGATTCCAGTAATGCCCCGGTTCGCGCAGGGGATGGAAAAAGAAGTGATTTCCCTGAAAATAAAAGACAGAAGGCAGGATATAAAAACAGGAATGGAAGAAAAAAGAGAACGGATTAAAAATCTGACAGAGCAGCTGAACCAGGCTTCAGAGGCATACTACGGCGGAAAAGAGGAGGTTATCTCCAATTATGAGTGGGATGCCATGTTTGATGAACTGGCAGCGTTGGAATATGAAACCGGATATATACTGCCGGACAGTCCGACACAGAATACCGGTTTTGAAGAAGCTGAAAACGGAGAAAAAGAAGAACATGAATTTCCGGCCCTGTCCCTTGCAAAAACCAAGCAGATCGGACAGCTGCAGGAATGGGCGGGGGAGTATCCGGTCTGGCTGTCATGGAAGCTGGACGGACTTACCCTGGTCCTGACCTATGACGGCGGAAAATTAACTAAAATACTGACGAGGGGCAATGGAACTGTTGGTACAAATATTACATTTTTAAAAAGTGCATTAAAAGGATTTCCCCTAACAGTATCCTATCAGGGACATATGGTGGTACGCGGGGAAGCCGCGATTTCCTATACGGATTTTGAAATGATCAATGATATGCTGGAGGATGGAGATGAAAAATATGCAAATCCAAGAAACCTGGCATCCGGTACGCTGAATCTGGATGACCCAGCGAAGGTAAAGGAACGCCATGTGACATTTCATGCATTTACACTTGTATATCTCGAAGAAGAAATTATTTCCTGGGGAGAGCGGATGCAGTTTCTGGAGGATCATGGATTTACAGTGGTAGACCGTGAAAAACTTAACGCCAGGGAGCTTCCGGAAGCTGTTGAACGCTGGACAAAGCGGGTGGAAAACGGAAAGATGGATATTCCTGTGGACGGGCTGGTACTCTGTTATGACGACACCGATTTTGCGTCGTCGGGAAGTGTGACCGGACACCATGCCACAAGGGCGGGATATGCATTTAAATGGCAGGATGAGGCGGTGGATACCAGACTGTCATATATTGAATGGTCCTGCGCGGTATCCGCTATTTCTCCGGTTGCGGTATTTGAGCCGGTACAGATAGAAGGAACAACCGTTTCTCGTGCCTCGCTCTGTAATCTGAGTGAAATTGAGCGTCTGGGACTGGGAAAGGAATGTACACTTTCGGTGATTAAGGCAAATAAAATCATACCCAAATGCATTGCCGTAAAGGACGCCAGGGGAACAGTGGAAATACCAAAAACCTGTCCGGTCTGCCATGCACCGACTAAAGTTTGTGAGAGTGCTGGAAGCGGTACGAAAACCCTGCACTGCACAAATCCGGACTGTACCGCAAAAAACGTGAAAAAATTTACCCGTTTTGTGAGTAAATGGGGGATGGATATCGACGGCCTTTCCATTCAGACCATTTTAAAATTTATCAATGCAGGGTATATTCATGAGTTTGCAGACATATATCATTTATACAGGCACTTTGATACTATCAGCCAGATGGAGGGATTCGGAGAAAAATCAGTGGAAAATATGAATAAATCCATTGAAAAAAGCAGGAAAGTCTCCGGAGCAAATTTTATTTATGCACTCTGTATTCCCCTGATTGGAACAGATGCGGGAAAGCGGCTGGTAAATTCAATTGGATTTGACGCCTTTTTACAACGGCTGGAAAATGGTGAGGGCTTTGAAGATATTGACGGAATCGGGGCAGAGCGTTCCAGTTCCATGCACCAGTGGTATGCAGATGAAAAAAACAGACAGGCCTTAAAGAACCTGCTTCAGGAGCTTGACATAGAGCATACTAAGCCGAAAAATGCACCGGAGGGTCTGTGCACGGGGCTTAATTTTGTTATTACCGGGGACGTTCATTATTTTAAAAACCGGGACGAGTTTAAAGCTTATGTGGAAAGCCAGGGGGGCAGGGTTACGGGAAGCGTTTCAAAGAAGACGGATTATCTGGTCAATAATGATGTGGAATCTGCTTCCTCCAAGAACAGAAAGGCAAAGGAACTTGGAGTACCTGTGATTTCAGAAGATACTTTTGTCGATAAATTTGTCCGGCAGGAAATGGAGGGATAATCATGCCGATCAGAACACAGAAAGATCTCCCGGCAAAGGAGATTCTTGAAAGAGAAAATATATTTGTTATGGACGAAACACGCGCCATGCACCAGGATATCCGTCCGATTAGTATTGTGATTGTAAACCTGATGCCGTTAAAGGAGGACTACGAGCTGCAGATTTTACGCTCGCTGTCCAATACGCCGCTGCAGGTGGATGTCTCGTTCGTAATGTCGGCAAGCCATGAATCCATTCATACCTCCGTCAGTCACCTCAATAAGTTTTACCAGCCATTTAAGGATATCAGGCATAAAAATTTTGACGGGCTGATTATTACGGGGGCGCCGGTGGAAAATCTGGAGTACGAAGAAGTGGACTACTGGGAGGAAATCTGTGGGGTGATGGAATGGTCAAAAACGCATGTGACCTCCACCATGTATGTCTGCTGGGGAGCGCAGGCGGGACTTTACTATCATTACGGAATTAAAAAATACCCGCTGGAAAAAAAGATGTTCGGTGTATACAGTCACAGGGTGTTAAACCGTAAAATTCCGCTTGTGCGGGGATTTGACGATATGTTCTATGCCCCGCATTCCAGACATACTGCCATTCGCAGGGAGGATATTGCGGCGCAGCAGGAGCTTACCATTCTGGCAGAGTCCGGGGAGGCCGGCGTATTTCTGGTGATCAACCAGGACGGAAGCGAGATTTATGTGATGGGGCATCCGGAATATGACAGACTTACATTAAGCAGTGAATACTTCAGGGATAAGGATAAAGGGCTGCCAATTGAACTGCCAAAGAATTATTTTCCGGAGGACGACCCTTCTGTGCGCCCGATGCTGCAGTGGCGTTCACACGGAAATATTTTATATGCCAATTGGTTAAATTACTATGTGTACCAGCAGACGCCGTATGACTTTATTGATGCGTCAGTGATTTTGGGGAAATAGTAAATAATTGACAAAAAAACAAGAAATGTTACAAAAGTACTAGGCACTTTAACCATAATGTGCTAAAATGAAATTAATAAATAAAAGGAAAAATTTATCAGAAGGGGGACGCATTTATGGCAAAAGAACTAGTTGCAATGTTACTTGCCGGAGGCCAGGGCTCCAGACTATATGCATTGACACAAAAGCTTGCAAAACCAGCAGTTCCGTTTGGCGGAAAGTACAGAATTATTGACTTCCCATTGTCGAACTGTGTGAATTCAGGTATTGATACCGTGGGAATTCTGACACAGTACCAGCCGCTGGTGCTGAATGAATATATTGGAAACGGACAGCCCTGGGATCTTGACCGGCTGTATGGAGGAGTACATGTCCTGCCGCCATACCAGAAGGCATCCGGTTCTGACTGGTACAAAGGAACTGCGAATGCAATTTACCAGAATATTGCATTCATTGAAAGGTATGACCCGCAGTATGTAATCATACTTTCCGGAGACCAGATCTGTAAACAGGATTACAGTGATTTTCTGGAATTCCATAAAAGCAAGGGCGCGGAATTTTCTGTTGCAGTTATGGAGGTTCCATGGGAGGAGGCTTCCCGTTTCGGACTGATGGTTGCGGACGAAAATGACAAGATTACCGAATTCCAGGAGAAACCAAAGGAGCCGAAATCAAATCTGGCTTCCATGGGTATTTATATTTTTAACTGGGATATCTTAAAGAAGTACCTGGTTGAGGATGAGGCAGACCCGAATTCCGAAAACGATTTTGGAAATAATATTATTCCAAACCTTCTCCGTGACAACCGCGATATGTATGCATATCATTTTAACGGTTACTGGAAGGATGTTGGAACGATTCCGTCATTATGGGAAGCAAATATGGAGGTGCTGGATCCGGAGCACAGCGGAATTAATCTTTTTGATGAAAACTGGAAGATTTACAGCAGAAACAGTGGTATGACAGGACACCGCGTGGCGGAAAATGCCATTGTTGAGGATTCCATGATTACAGACGGATGTAATATTAAAGGAACCGTAAAACATTCCATTCTTTTTGCCGGTGTTACGGTGGAAGAAGGCGCAGTTGTTGAAGATGCCGTAATTATGGGACATTCCACAATTAAATCAGGAGCAGTTGTAACCCACTGCATTGTTGCCGAACATGCTGTAATTGGAGAACATGCAGTTGTCGGGGCAAAGCCGGAAGGGGACGGCGTTGGCGAAGTTGCCACGATTGCCTCCAATGTTACCATTGGTGCAAATGCAAAAATCGGACCGGATGCCATGGTATATGAAGATGTAAAGGAGGGCGGGGAACAATGATTAATTCAAAAGCAGAAGCACTGGGAATTATCTTCCCGAACAGTTATGATTCACTGGTGCCGGATCTGGTGTCAGAGCGTCTGATGGCGTCCATCCCGTTTGCCAGCAGGTACCGTATGTGCGATTTTATGCTTTCCAGCATGGCACAGAGCGGAATTGACAATATTTCCGTCATTGTACGCAAGAACTATCATTCCCTGCTTGATCATCTTGGTACCGGGCGGGAATGGGATCTGGTACGCAAGAACGGAGGATTAAATATTGTCCCTCCTTTTGCACAGAAACAGGTAAAAGTATTTGAAGGAAGAGTAGAGGCACTGGAAAGTATCCGGGGTTTCTTAAAGAAACAGCAGGAAAAATACGTCATTTTAAGTGATGCAAACATAGCCATGAATTTTGACTTTACAGAACTTCTGGATGTACACATTAAAAGCGGCGCGGATGTTACCATGATGTACCGCAAACAGGAAATTCCTGAGTCGCTGAAGAAGCTTGGCAGGGATAAGATGGAGCTGTATTATTCTTTCGCAATGAACGGGGACCGTGTCAGCAAGATTTACATTAATCCGGGTGAAGACGGGGAGATGAATTTCAGCCTGAATATCTATGTGGTAGAGCGCGAGCGGTTAATAAAAATGGTGGACGAAGGTTATCTGCACGGCTGCACATATTTTGTAAGGGATATTCTTGACAAGCAGATTGACTCCCTGGATGTCAGGGGATACTGTTATGACGGATATGCTGCATGCATTTTTGACACAAAGAGTTATTTTGAGGAAAACTTAAAGCTTTTACAGGAGGAAAACTTAAATGCACTGTTTTCCGGAAACCAGATTCATACAAAAATCCGTGATGACAACCCGACCCGTTACATTAACGGTTCCTGCGTAAAAAATGTCATGGTTGCTGACGGCTGTGTTATTGAAGGGGAGGTTGAAAACAGCGTACTCTTTAGAGGGGTACATGTGGGCAAAGGGGCAAAAGTGAAGAACTGCGTCCTGATGCAGGATACCATTGTGCAGCAGAATGCAAGCGTGGAATATGTAATTACGGATAAGAATGTCACGATTACAGAAGGACGTTCCCTGACAGGTAACGATTCCTACCAGGTATATGTTGCAAAAGGCCAGGTTGTATAGTGGAATCCACAAAAAATACTGCTTTCCAAATACTGTAGAATCTGCTATAATGAACTGAGACTAAAACTGAGGAGGCATTGTATTATGGCTGATAGCAGGAAAACATTTAAGATAAAGTCAGATGAGGTCGGTGATGTTCGCATCGCGGACGAAGTAGTTGCAATCATTGCAGGACTAGCCGCAACGGAAGTGGATGGGGTCAGTTCCATGGCTGGTAATATCACAAACGAGATTGTCAGCAGACTTGGCATGAAAAACCTTTCCAAGGGAATTATGGTTGAGGTTCTGGAGAATGATGTTAAGGTGGATGTTGCCCTTAATATTGCATATGGTTACAGCGTACCGGAGGTATCTGTAAAAGTACAGGATAGGGTAACAACTGCGATTGAAAATATGACCGGACTGAATGTTGCGGTTGTAAATGTAAGGATTGCAAGTGTTGACATGGGTTCTGATAATTAAATATTGGTATTCAGACCAGAATATGTTATAATAAAGGACGTCTAAAGCAGACGTCCTTTGTCGTACATCTTTGATGTACGACAAAAAAAGGAGTACATCAAAGATGTACGGCCAAAAAAGTACGTCAGTAAATGTACGGCTGGAAGATATGGAGTAAGAAAATGACAAGAAGTAAATTAAGGGAACAAACATTTAAAATGCTTTTCCGCATGGAATTTCATGAAGCAGAAGAGATGGACGAGCAGCTTGGGCTTTTTGGGGAGGAATCCCAAAATATAAGCGAGGAGGAATCCGCCTATCTGGTCAAGAAGTGCCAGGGTGTTTTTGAACATGTAAAAGAAATCGACAGTGCAATTAACGAAGTGGCAAAGGGATGGAAGACCAGCCGTATGAACAAGGTCGATTTAACGGTACTCCGCCTTGCTGTATATGAAATTCGTTTTGAGGAGGATATTCCGTTTAAGGTGAGTGTGAATGAAGCGGTAGAGCTGGTAAAACAGTACGGGACAGAGGATTCCGCTTCATTTGTAAACGGGATTCTGGCAAAGTTTGCATCATGAAAAATGTATATACTGTAGAACAGATTAACAAATATATAAAAAATATGTTTGCACAGGATTTTATGCTTCAGCAGATCAGCATGAAAGGGGAAGTGTCAAACTGCAAGTACCATTCCAGCGGACATATTTATTTCAGCTTAAAGGATTCCGGCGGCGTCATGAAAGCCGTTATGTTTAAAGGCAGCCGTGCAGAGGGACTTGGTTTTTCCATGCAGGACGGCGACCAGGTGATTGTAACGGGTTCGGTTGAAGTGTATGAGCGGGACGGCGTATACCAGATGTATGCCAGAAAGATTGAACAGGACGGCGAGGGAAATCTCTATCTTAAGTTTGAAAAGTTAAAAAAAGAGCTGGAAGAAATGGGGATGTTTGCCAGTGAATATAAGCGTCCCATTCCCAAATATGCAAAACGCGTTGGAATCGTTACGGCAGAAACCGGGGCGGCGATTCAGGATATCCGCAACATTTCGGCAAGAAGAAACCCATATGTGCAGCTGATTCTGTGCCCTGCACTGGTACAGGGAGAGGGCGCGAAAGAATCCATCGTAAACGGAATCCATGCACTGGAGCAGCTTGGGGTTGACGTCATTATTGTAGGCAGGGGCGGGGGTTCCATGGAGGATTTATGGGCGTTTAATGAAGAAATTGTTGCGCGTGCAGTGTTTGACTGTTCCGTTCCGGTGATATCCGCAGTCGGTCATGAGACGGACTGGACCATTGTGGATTTTGTTGCGGACCAGAGGGCCCCCACGCCGTCAGCTGCTGCGGAGCTTGCTGTCTTTGATTACAGAATCATCATGCAGGAACTGGATTCACTGCAGGAACTTCTTATGCGTGAGCTGGGGCGCAAGCTGGAACATGCCCAGTTGCGTCTGGGTAACCTCAGGCTGAAATTAAAACTGCGCAGTCCCGTAAACCGGCTGAGTGAAAACAAAAACCGGATAGCGGATTACGAAGAAAAAACAGAACTGGCGATGAAACAGAAGCTGCTTTCATACCGTCATAAATTAAAGCTTCTGGCGCAGAGGCTGGAAGGGGATTCCCCGGTAAAAAAGCTTGGGGGAGGTTATGCCTTTGTATCCATAAACGGTAAAGGATTAAAGCATGTATCGGATACAAAGACCGGAGATGAATTACAGATTGTTCTGCCGGACGGAACCATCAGGGCAAAGGTGGAGGAAACTAAGCCAGGAACGGAGGAAGCATAAAATCATGGAAGAAAAAACAGAAAACGGACTGGAGGCGCGTTTTTCCAGAATTGAGGAAATCATAGGACGGATGGAAGATGAAAACGTGTCGCTCGATGAGTCATTTGAACTGTATAAAAAAGGATTAAATGAAATCAAAGCAGCAAACAAAGCGCTGGATACAATAGAAAAAGAGATGCTTGTGCTGCGGGCAGACGGGGAACTGGAGGAGTTCTGATGGATATCGAAAGAGAAATCGCAGGTCGCGCGAAGGATATTGAACAGAGAATCAAAAAATATATGCCAAAAGAAAGCGGCATGCAGCAGACGGTTATTGACGCCATGTCATACAGTATCTTCGCTGGAGGAAAACGTCTGCGTCCCATGATGATGGAGGCTGCTTACGAGATGTTCGGCGGCACAGACAGGGAGGCCGTTGAACCGTTTATGGCGGCAATTGAAATGATTCATACCTATTCCCTTGTGCATGACGACCTTCCGGCGATGGACAACGATGATTACCGCCGCGGGAAAGAAACCACCCATAAGCATTTTGGGGAAGCCATGGGGATTCTTGCCGGGGATGCGCTGTTAAATTATGCTTACGAAACCATAGCGGCAGCGTTATGTAAAGCAGACAGCGCACACACCATACAGGCATTTGGCATACTTGCGAAAAAGGCAGGGGTATACGGTATGGTCGGCGGTCAGACTGTGGATGTGGAAAGTGAAAGAAACCAGACAGCTGATGCCAAAAGGCTTGATTTTATTTACCGCTTAAAAACCGGTGCGCTGATGGAAGCAGCCCTGATGACAGGAGCTGTGCTTGCAGGAGCCTCTTCCTGGGATGTTTCCGCTATGGAGCAGGCAGGAACAAAGCTTGGAATGGCATTCCAGATTGCGGATGATGTGCTGGATGAGACAAGTACGCAGGAAGTGCTGGGAAAGCCGGTTGGCAGTGACAGCAGAAACCAGAAAATGACATATGTTGCCCTAGAGGGGATTGATAAAGCAAAAGAGGAAGTTGCAAGGCTCTCAGAAGAAGCGGTTGCAGTTTTGGACGGCTTTCAAGGAGAACATACCTTTCTTAGGGAATTATTTTTGTATCTGATTTACAGAAAAAAATAAAGCAGGCGCTGCATTTGAGGGAAGTATGTTTTTAGAGCGTATAAAAAACGTAAATGATATTAAACAATTCAATGAAGAGGAACTGGAAGAACTTTCCGCAGAGATACGGGATTTTCTGGTGGAATCAATAGCCAGGACCGGAGGACATCTGGCATCAAATCTCGGTGTGGTTGAGCTTACCATGGCGCTTCATCTGTCATTTGACCTGACTTCTGACAAAATCATCTGGGATGTCGGGCACCAGTCCTATACCCACAAAATCCTTACCGGAAGAAAGGACGGATTTGCCAGTCTGCGGCAGTATGGCGGAATGAGCGGATTCCCCAAAACAAGTGAGCATATAGCAGATACCTTTAATACCGGACACAGCTCGACTTCCATCTCTGCGGGACTTGGACTGGCGGCAGCAAGGGAACTGGCGGGCGAAAAATATCATGTTGTTTCCGTGATCGGGGACGGTGCGCTGACCGGGGGGCTTGCCTTTGAGGCGATGAATAATGCATCGCGCATGAATTCCAACTTTATTATTGTATTAAACGACAATAATATGTCCATTTCAGAAAATGTCGGTGCCATGAATCAGTACCTGAGCAATTTCAGAACTTCAGATGCATATAACGACTTAAAACTTGGCATCACCAATTCATTAAATAAAATCCCCCTGTTTGGTGAACGGATGGTACGCAGCATTAGAAATGCCAAAAGCGGAATCAAGCAGCTGTTTGTACCGGGGATGTTTTTTGAGGAGATTGGAATAATTTATCTTGGTCCGGTGGACGGTGAAAATATCAAAGAAATGCGGAAAGTATTTGCAGAGGCAAAGCGTGTGAAAGGCCCCGTGCTTGTCCATGTCATTACCAAAAAGGGGAGCGGTTATGTTCCGGCGGAGCGGCATCCTTCGCGTTTTCACGGAACGGATGCGTTTGATGTGGATACTGGAAAGCCTCTGAAAGAAAAAAGCAGACCGGCATATACAGATATCTTTTCCTCGTTCATGAAAAAAATGGGGGAACAGGAAACAAAACTGGTTGCTGTTACTGCCGCAATGGATGCAGGAACCGGGCTGGCACGGTTCAGAAAACTTTATCCCGAACGTTTTTTTGATGTGGGAATTGCAGAGGAACATGCAGTGACCTTTGCCGCCGGACTTGCCAGGGCAGGGATGAAGCCTGTTTTTGCAGTATATTCGTCTTTTCTGCAGAGGGCTTACGACCAGATTTTACATGACGTTTGCGCACAGAAGCTTCCCGTTGTATTTGCCATTGACCGTGCGGGACTAGTGGGAAAAGACGGGGAAACACACCAGGGAATCTATGACCTGTCGTATCTTACCACAATACCGGGACTGACTGTGATGGCGCCCAAAAACCGGTGGGAACTTACTGATATGCTGACATATGCCGTGGATGCAGATGAACCGGTTGCCGTTCGGTATCCGAAAGGGGATGCCTGCACCCTGTTTCAGGACAGCCGTGCAGAAATTGTAAAAGGAAAAGCAGAACTGCTTGTAAAAGGAAGCCGGGTGGCGCTTTTTGCCATCGGCTCAATGGTAGAAACGGCAGAAGAGGTCAGGATACTGCTTGAAAAAGAGGGAATTTATGCAACTCTTGTGAATGCCAGGTTTGCCAGGCCGCTGGATGACGACTGTATCATCCAGCTGGCAAAAAACCATGAGCTTATTGTCACACTGGAAGAAAATATAAAAAGCGCGGGAATCGGGGAGCATGCGGCAGCGCTGCTTTATGAAAGGCAGAGAAAGGTAAAACTGGTTCCGGTTGCAATTTCTGACCAGTTTGTACCGCACGGAAGTGTGGAAATTCTAAAAAAAGAACTGGGACTGGATGCAGTGTCCATCGCCAAAAAAATAATGCTGGAGCTTGAAACAGAAAAATGAAAGAACGATTAGATGTTTTACTTGTAAACAGAGGACTTGCACCGTCAAGGGAAAAGGCAAAGGCCATGATAATGGCAGGCAGTGTGTTTGTCGGAAACAACCGAGAGGATAAAGCCGGGGCCGCATTCCCGGCGGACTGTCAGATTGAAATTCATGGGAATACTTTAAAATATGTCAGCCGCGGCGGATTAAAGCTGGAAAAAGCAATGACGCATTTCGGCATACAGCTTGACGGAAAAACCTGCATGGATATCGGTGCGTCCACCGGTGGTTTTACAGACTGCATGTTACAAAACGGCGCAGAGTCAGTTTTTGCCATAGATGTAGGATACGGGCAGCTGGCATGGAAACTCCGCCAGGACCCGCGGGTGGTCTGTATGGAAAAAACCAATATCCGCTATGTGACACCGGAGGATGTTCCGGCTCTTTCAGATTTTGCATCCGTGGATGTTTCATTTATCTCCCTGACAAAAGTACTCGGTCCTGCCAGAAATCTGTTAAAGGACAACGGAGAAATGGTCTGTCTGATTAAGCCGCAGTTTGAAGCGGGCAGGGAAAAAGTCGGGAAAAAAGGCGTGGTAAGGGAAAAGTCCGTGCATGAAGAAGTGATTTGCATGGTAACGGACTTTGCACTTGGTGCAGGCTTTTCGGTATGCGGTCTCGAATATTCCCCGATTAAGGGACCGGAAGGAAATATCGAGTACCTGGTTTATCTGATAAAAAGCGGGGAAACAGTAAAGGAGGATTCCGTGGATATTTCTGCCGTAGTTTCTGCGGCACACGGGGAATTGGATAAATAAATGCAGAAATTTGTACTGGTAACCAATACTTATAAAGATAAAAACCTTCATCTTTCCAGGGAAATTGTTACATACATCCAAAAACGCGGAGGAGAGGCAAAAATCTGTATCAGCAGCATCCGCGGGGAGGAAGAGAAAAATTTCAGTCTTTCTGAAATTCCGGAGGATACGGACTGTATTCTGGTGCTTGGAGGGGACGGAACCCTGATCCGTGCAGCTACCAAAGTAGAATCCCTGCAGATTCCGTTAATCGGGATAAATCTAGGAACACTTGGATATTTGTGTGAGCTGGAAGAACAGTCGGTATTTGATGCCATTGACCGGCTGATGGCAGGAGAGTACATGATGGAAGAGCGGATTATGCTCCGCGGATGGAAAAATGGTGAAACGAAGCAGCGTCTTGCGCTCAATGATGTGGTGATTCACTGGGCAGGGGATTTGTCCATGCTGCAGCTTCATGTCTACGTAAATGAAAAATTCCTGACGACCTATCATGCCGATGGAATCATTGTCGCAACTCCGACGGGGTCCACCGGTTATAATATGTCTGCGGGGGGGCCGATTGTGGATCCCAGGGCAAAGATGCTTCTTCTTACGCCGATTAATGCACATGATTTAAATTCCCAGAGCATTGTGCTCAATTCCCAGGATACTGTGGAAATAAAAATGGGAAGCAGACGCTTTCAGGAAGGCGAACAGGCAGTAGTCGGATTTGACGGGGATACCGCCCTGCATCTTCTGGCTGGGGAAAGTATGAAAATATCCCTTGCCAGCCATGTCGTAAAAATCTGTAAAATCAGCAACGAAAGTTTTCTTGAAATTCTTCAGAAAAAGATGCAGTGTGTTCTTTAAAACGGGGGATATATGAAATCAAAAAGGCAATCCAAAATTCTTGAAATTATAAATAAATACCATGTGGAAACGCAGGAAGAACTGTCAGCTTATCTGGAGAAAGAAGGATTTGCTGCCACTCAGGCTACGGTTTCAAGGGATATCAGGGAGCTGAAACTCACAAAGATTTCCGGGGATAACGGAAGGCAGCGGTATGCAGTGATTACCGATGCAGATACCGGCATGACCGGGAAATATGCAAGAGTACTGCAGGAGGGATTTCTATCCATGGACTGTGCAGAAAATCTTGTTGTGATTAAGACCGTGGCTGGAATGGCATCGGCAGTTGGAGCGGCAGTCGATGCCATGAAGATCGAGGAACTGCTTGGCTCCCTTGCAGGAGATGATACAATTCTTTGTGTGATTCGTACTTCGGAAGATGCAAAGAATGTGATGAAAAGACTGCAGAAAATAATAGAAGGATAAGGTATTCCCTGGCTGCAGTGTGAAAACGGACTGTGTTTTTGCACTGCAGCTTCAGTGATTTATTTATACGGTTGTTAAAACAAAAATAAATAAAATATACACAATAATTAAAACTATATATAAAAATTATATTTTTATCCTATAGATAATTTTGTATTACAAAATAAGATGGAAAGTTAAATATAAAAATAATTTATTTTGTAATATTTTATATGTAAATATAATTTTATGAATTAATAATTAATTGCATTTTTAATAATTATATCTACTGGATTTGATAAACAAATGAGCTAATAATGATAATTATATTATGATATAATAAAATATCAAAAGCTTAAAAGGAGGAAAAATGCTACAAAATCTACATTTGAAAAATCTGGCTTTAATTGACGAAACAGAGGTTGAATTTAACGATGGACTTAATATTTTATCGGGTGAAACCGGAGCAGGAAAATCAATTATTATCGGCTCCATTAACCTGGCACTTGGGGAGAAAGTTTCTAAAGAGTTATTAAGGGACAACGGTGAAACAGCACTGGTGGAACTGGTCTTTTTTGTGGAAAATCCTGCCGTTCTGGATGAAATCCGGGCAATGGACATAGAAGTGGAGGATGAAACGGTTATATTAAGCCGTAAAATAACTTCCGGGCGTGCAGTGGCAAGAATCAATGGTGAAGCAGTATCCGTTTCAAAAATGAAGGCTGTTGCATCGCTTTTAATAGATATCCACGGCCAGCATGAACACCAGTCCCTGTTATCTCCTAAAAAACATCTGGAGCTTCTCGATGAATTTGCAAAGGAGTCCCTTGGGAATAAAAAAGAAAAACTCCGCGCATGTTTCCAGGAATACCGTAAGCTGCATGAGGAATGGGAAAATTCCAGAATGGATACAGGGGAACGGGCAAAGGAACTTTCGTTTCTGGAATATGAAGTCAAGGAAATCGGGGAGGCGCAGCTGACACCCGGTGAGGATGAAGAACTGGAAAAGCGTTTCCGCAGATTTTTAAATGGAAAAAAAATCATGGATGCCGTTGAAATTGCAGACGCCGCCATATGTGGAGAGGGAGAAAGCGCCTCCGGGCTGGTCGGAAGGGCACTCAGGGAGCTGACAGCTGTTGCTTCCGCTGACGAGCGTGTAGAGGAAATGCAAAAGCAGCTTATGGATATAGATGCTCTGCTTGGCGACTTTGTCCACGAACTGGGGGCATACCGTGCCAGTGAGGAGTTTGATGATGAAACATATTATGAAACAGAAAAACGCCTGGACACCATTAACCACCTGAAATCAAAGTATGGAAATACTATTTCGGAAATTCTTGATGCCTGTGAGGAGAAAACAAAGAGAATTGCTGTTTTAAATGATTACGATGAATATCTGAATAAACTTTCGGCAAATCTGAAAGAAAAGGAAAAACAGCTGGAAAAACTCTGCGCGGAGGTATCTGACATACGGAAAAAAGAAAGCAGGAAACTGGCGGACGCAGTTGCTGCTGCGCTTGCTGATTTAAATTTTCTGGATGTTTCATTTTCCATGGATTTCAGGCAGACAGACTTTA
The DNA here is from genome assembly GCA_910587655.1 of uncultured Agathobacter sp. GTDB lineage: Bacteria > Bacillota > Clostridia > Lachnospirales > Lachnospiraceae > Roseburia. Next base: position 70,108 of record CAJUND010000011.1, read on the forward strand.
CAGCAAACGGAACTGACGAAATGGAATTTCTGATTTCGACCAATCCCGGCGAACCGTTAAAACCGCTTGCCAAAATAGCTTCCGGAGGAGAACTGTCCAGAATTGCCCTTGCGGTGAAAACCGTAATGGCTGCAGATTCCATCGGAACACTGATTTTTGATGAGATTGACAGCGGAATCAGTGGCAGGACGGCACAGATGGTGTCAGAAAAAATGAATTTTCTTGCAAAAGACCACCAGATAATTTCCATTACACACCTTCCGCAGATTGCAGCCATGGCAGATGCACATTTTTTAATTGAAAAATCAGTGGAAAAACAGTCCACAGTATCCAGAATTCACCGTCTGGACGAAGAGGAAAGTGTAAGGGAACTTGCAAGAATGCTTGGCGGTGTTGAAATTACAGATACTGTACTTATGAGCGCCCGTGAAATGAAAACGATGGCACACATGAAAAAATAAAAATGTGGGATACTATGTAATATTCCTGTAAAGCAGGAATGTTACCCACGCAAATCATTTCGCAGGGCGAATTGTAATATGATTTGCTCCATATGTAATATTCCTGCAAAGCAGGAATGTTATTTATTGTTTAGGAGAATTTGGCATGCGCTCATTATATCTTACATTTTTTAAAAATATAACCTGGATTTACCTTTGTGTCCTATGCTGTTTTGCGTACCATACAATGCTTGATGCAATTCCGGACCATGTGTATCTGGAGGAGGGGCAGAAACTTACGCTTGACCAGAAATTACCGGTGCAGCTTGGCATATCCACGGAAGACGGGCAGACAGTAATGGCAGTGGGGATGAGTACATTTGAGAATATCCGTGAGAGAAAAAACGGCTCTGTTTCTGCTGGATTTGGAATTGGAGAGCATACGCTGACATGTTATCTGCTTGGAATTCTGCCGGTAAAGGAAGTGGCAGTATCCGTGGTTCCCAGCCAGAGCCTGTATACGGGCGGGTATGTGATTGGTATTTACGGCGCCACCCAGGGGGTTCTGGTGCTTGGGAGCAATCCGGTTGAAACGCTGGATGGTTCATACCGCGAGCCGGCGGAAAATATTGTGTTTGCAGGGGATTATATTACAGCAGTCAACGGTCAGGAGATAAAAGAAAAAGAAGAATTAATTTCTGCAATCAAAGAACGCGGCGCTTTTCCCATGGTTCTCACCCTGTGGCGTGGAAACGAGCAGATTGATGTGTCGGTAGAGGCGGTGGAAACAAAGGATTCCTATATGCTTGGTTTATGGGTAAAAGACGATATGGCAGGAATTGGAACCCTGACGTATTATGATTCCCATGCCGGATTTGGGGCGCTCGGACACGGAATTGGAGACGGGGAAACCGGTGATTTGCTGCGCCTTTCCCGCGGAAGCCTTTACCAGGCGGATATCATCGGAATAAAAAAGGGGAAACGCGGCAGCCCCGGTGAACTGGAGGGGGTTGTATATTATGGAAAGAAGAACCGGCTTGGAAGTGTTTCGAGCAATACGGACATTGGAATCTACGGGACACTGTCGGCTTCATATTGTGAGACCTTAAAGAACACGGATAATACCTGTGCAGTATGTTACAAGCAGGATGTAAATGAAGGTGAGGCTGAAATACTTTCTGATGTTTCCGGCGAGCTTCGAACATACCGGGTAGTCATAGATTCCCTGGATTATACTCCGAATGACCGGAACAAGGGCATCCGTTTTCATGTTGTGGATGAAGACCTCCTGAGCCTTACAGGAGGAATTGTGCAGGGACTTTCCGGTTCTCCCATTCTTCAGGATGGGAAGCTGGTCGGGGCGGTTACGCATGTGCTGGTAAACGACCCGGAGAAAGGGTATGGGATATTTATTGAGAATATGCTGAATAATGCTGGAAATTAGGAGGGATATACGATGAAATTTGATAAAAATGATGAAATGTCGCCTTTTACAAAGAAAGTAATGGGAGCATTTAACTTTTGTGGGGATAAACTGCTTCAAATAAGCAGGAAAACGGACACGGTACCTGGTAAAATACCTGAGGTATTGTTTCTTATTTTGTTTGCAGTATGCTATTCCCTGGTTCTGGCTGTTCATGAACCGGGAATGGATGTACTTTTATCGTTGCAGCTTGCAAAGAATTTATCGGTTGCAGAGCTGCTGTTTCAGCTGCCGCATGAGCAGTTTTGTCCGCCGCTCTGGAACCTTATTCTGGTGCCGTTTGCAAAATCCGGTGCAGCGCCTGCGGTATTTTCTGTTATTGGCCTTGTTTTTGCGGTTCTGACTGCCGCTCTGATACTTTTTCGGGCGCCGTTTCCGAGAATGGTGCGTTTGTTTCTTCCATTTACATATTTTCTGTTTTTTCAGTACGGGGTTGCCGCGGACAATTATCATCTGGTAACACTTGGTTTTATAACTGTGTCCCTTACATATAACATGCGGGATACGAGACCCGGAATCTATACCCTGTGCCTCCTGCTTCTTGGACTGTCGGGCACTTACGGGCTTGTTGCGGCACTGGGACTTGCCCTTGTCCGGGGGTGTGAGCTTATAAAAAAACGCAGGGCGGGAAAACAGACGGCCTGCCTGCTGGTATTTTTTGCCGCTGCGGTCTGTACGGTAATCATGATTATTCCGCATGGGGAACTGCCTGCCATGGGAAGCGGGAAGGACATAATGGTAAAGATTCTGTATCTGCCCTTTGCCATTCTGGCAGACGCATTTCTGACAAATACATTTTATCTGAACACTTCACTGGCTGCAGAATCTGTCAGGGGTTCATTCCTTGCGGTGTCAGTACTTTTTGGAATCATTATGCTGTCAGTGATATTCTGTATCGGCAGAAAGAAAAAAACGGCCGGGGCGTTTTTTGTTCCCTATATCCTGTTTGTATTATTTTCAATGGTTATGGGAATTGGGAGGAAACATACAGGAACTGCGTTTCTGCTTGTGCTTTTCTGGCTGTGGATTACCTGTGCAGTCCGCGGAGAGGAAACGGCAGAGGATGTATCTTTTGTACATATCAGGGAACGGGACAGGAGGGCGTTAAAAAGCGCGTCCGTTCTTGGGGTGGTGATTGTTTTTGCCATAAATCTGTACTGGACATTTTCTGCGTGTGCGCATGACATTAGAAAGGAATATGAAATCGGGCGCAGGGAAGCGGAATTTTTGAAAGAACATAAGCTGGGTGACCGTACCATTATGTCCAGCGGTTCCTGCACATATACGCTTGCCCCGTACCTGGAAAACGGACGGCTGGGGGATGATTCGGATGAAATGGAAAATCTGGCAAAATGGGACAGTCTGGGGCAGCCGGATGTTTTATACATGGGACCCGATATCACGAAGGTCTGGGATGAAGCGGAGACGGCGGGGTGGGAATATACACTGGTGTATCTGGAAGCAGTGGAAACCATATGGAAAACAGAGAGCGATTACCAGGTGGCTTCCATATACGTAAAAAGTGACCTTGCCAGGGAACTTGGGCTGGATGAAATTACAAATGTTTACCCTGAGATTCGATAAAAGGATAATCATGGATTCCAAACATTATTCCGGAATCCATAATTCCGGATGTTTAGGGCTGCCATTAAAAAGCAGGTCGTAGTCAATAACCTTAAAATGGCGGATGGCTTCAGTTTGTTCTTCATTATAGCTGTTTACCGGATTCCCTTCGGCATCCTCCACGAGTTTTCGGGTGTTTGATTTAAGTATGCTGCGTTCATATGTGAGAATCCGGGTCATTTTTGTCTCCGGAAGCTTGGCATAATTAATCAGCATTTGTGGTAAATAGTTAATATTTTCACCCGAAAAGCTGATTTTTTCATTATTGCAGTTACTCCACATCAGGACAGGAACGGAATACTGTTTTTTTAGTGTGTTATAATCATAACCGTTTAGCCCAATTGCTTCCAGGGATTTTTCCCGAAAGCTTGGGATATGGTCACCATACATCAGAAGAATTACTGGTTCGTCGGATTTCTCGAAATAAGAAACAAGCTTTGCAAAAGCCTGGTTTGATAAATATATTCCGTTAATGGCATTGATTAAATTCCTGAGTTCTGTTTCCTGCAGCGAGATGTCCTTTACATTTACAGAAATGGGATAATTATAATTTTTATCTATTTTGTTTTTGTAATCAAGGTAAAGCACATGGCTTGCAATGGATACGGAAAAAATAAATTTGTTTTTTGAGGTGCTGTTTTCATATTCCTTTATAATTTGTTTTACCAGGCTCTCATCCGAAATATAACGGGAATAAGTGTCTTTATAGTCCATGTCGGAATCAAAGACCATTCTATCAAAGCCGAAATTCGGGTATATTTTATCTCTGCCGTAAAATTCTTTGTAATATGGGTGAATTGCAATGGTTTCATAGTCGAGAGCATGAAAATAATCCACAAGGGAAGGGACTTTCCGTTTTTGCAGTTCGTCAGATATTCCTGCATCCGTTGCAAAATACTTGGTGTTTATGCCTGTCAGAAACTCACATTCGGAGCAGATGGTTCCTCCGCCAAAAATATTGGAGGAAAGATAGCCGGAAGAACATGTTTTGGCAAGTTCCTTATATGGAGACATCGGATCAGCGGAAAGAGTGATGTGATTGTCTGAAATATAATCTGTATTCCACCATGATTCGTTCATAATGGCGATTATGGTTGGGTATGTTTCGGCTTCGGCACTGGCAGAAGCATTTTTAGTTTTTTCCTTAAAATACTTATAACTATCTTCTGTGTTTTCGATGGAAATATTAGAATATTTGTCATTTTTCAGAAAAGAAAACAGGACATACCTGTCATTATGGAAATTATTAGTATCAACTGTCTGTTGTGTATTATCCTGGGTTTTCATAAAATTTTGAGTATGGCAAAAGAGCATAACAAGGCATCCGCATCCGGCAATAATACGGATTACAGTTACTGGAATCTTATTATAATCTTTCACGGACATCGGAAACTGGTATTTTTTACATAATTTATCAGACAAAATTCCGCAGAAACATATAAAAAGGGTAGAGATGACGGTAAAAATATGTGCATATGTAAAATCAAACTTCAAATAATGAAATGCTATTCCTGCTGCCTCCGTAAGTTTCAGGTCATCTAACCGAAAGAGCTCATTACGGGCATCATATTTAATGCTGCTTACATGTGCAAGCAGTAGCACAGGAAGATAAGAGCAGCATATGGCAGCTCCCATTCTTTTACTGAAAAGCAGAACTGAAATGGCAAACAAAAATACAAGTGAGGTTTCAAAGTCATAGTACATCTCTCCGATACTATCCAGAAGGAAATGAAAAAAACCTCCGTCTGGCTGCAGCAGATAATAATCTGCAAGACACGGAAGAAGGGAAATGGAAATTATGAAAAATCCATACGAAATAATGCGGATACAGACAGCAGGACGTGAGCCTGGGCTGGTGGTCTGTTCAGTGTTCTTTTTTAAAATGTTCATGAAAATATCATCCTTTATGTGTTTTTTTGAGATGAAAACAGTATATCAGTATATAAAAGAGATGTAAAGCATGCCTGAGACGGTTCTGCAGCCAGTGAAAAATGAAGTTGCAAAATTGAGACAAAAAATGAATAAACTTTGAACAAATCGTAAAAAAAGCACAAAATTTTGTTGCATTTATAAATGAAAATAGTTATAATGTTCATAAGACAAAAGGGAATTTGCATACATAGGTATTGCAGGAGGAAGATATGCCGATAAGAAAGGAGAAGAAGCGTCTCGGAGACATGCTGATCGATGAGGGGCTGATTACAGAAGAACAGCTTGTAAAAGCGTTAAAGACGGCCAAAGAGTCAGGCAAGCGCATTGGTGAATCGCTGGTAGAAGGCGGTTATACCACGGATGGAGATATAATGATGGCTTTGTCCAGACAGCTTGGAATTGATACGACATCTCTTGTAGGGGTTCAGATTCCTGATGAGATGTTAAGTCTTGCAAACGGCAGTATGCTTCGCAAACACCGCATGGTTCCGCTTGAATTTTATAATGGAAATATGAATGTTGTCCTGATGGCAATGGCGGATCCTATGGATATGGTTGCGATTGATGATTTTCATATCGTTACTAATCTTGAAGTGGAGCCGATTCTTGCCCTGCCGACGGAAATTATGGTGACGCTGGATCGGTATTTTGGTGACAGCGATACCATGCAGGCGGCAGAAAAGTATGCAGAAGAAAGAAAAAAAGCTGAGGCTGCAAGCAGAGGGGAAGCAAACGAAGAAGATTTAAGCAAGTCCCCGATAGTTCAGCTTGTTAAGACGATGATAGAACAGGGGGCAAGACAGCATGCTTCCGATATACATGTAGAAGCCCTTGAGCGGGTGGTTCGTGTCCGCTACAGAATAGACGGGGCGCTTTATGAAAAATTTTCCTATGATATTCATCTGCTTCCGGCGATTATTGCCAGACTGAAAATTATTGGAGGAATGGATATTTCAGAAAAACGTAAACCGCAGGACGGGCGTATTACCATGATTGTGGACCGCACGGAATACGACATTCGTGCATCCATACTTCCCACAGTGTATGGTGAAAAATGCGTAATGCGACTGGCACAGAAAAAAATGCTTACCAGAAATAAAAGTGAGCTGGGGTTTACGCCGTATGAGATGCAGCAGTTTGATAATATATTAAAAAACCCAAATGGAATTATACTCGTAACAGGACCGACTGGTAGCGGTAAGTCCACCACGTTGTATACAGCGCTGAGCGAGCTGAATAAAGAAGATGTGAATATCATCACGGTAGAAGACCCGGTGGAGGCAAATATCGACGGGATTAACCAGGTTCAGACAAATGATAAGGCGGGATTGAGCTTTGCATCCGCACTCCGGTCTATTTTAAGGCAGGATCCGGATATTATCATGATTGGAGAGATTCGAGACGGCGAGACGGCGGGGATTGCTGTACAGGCATCTATTACAGGACATCTTGTGGTAAGCACGCTGCATACGAACAGTTCTGCCGGTACACTGACCCGTCTGATGGATATGGGGATAGAAAGTTATCTGCTGGCGGACTCTGTGGTCGGGGTGATTGCGCAGCGTCTGGTGAGACGGCTTTGCGAGAAATGCAAAGAAGAGTATGATGCAACTCCGCAGGAGAAGAAGCTGCTGGGGCTGCCTCCGGAGCAGGCGTTAAAGCTGTACAGACCATGCGGCTGCGGGCATTGCAATCAGACCGGGTATAAAGGCAGAATCGGTGTTTATGAGATTATGACAATTACGCCTAAAGTCAGGCAGGCGATTACAAGAAGCGGCAGCACAGAGGATATAAAAAATGCGGCTTTGTCGGAAGGGATGCATACTCTGCGTATGAGTTCGTCAGCAATGGCAATCCGCGGGGTGACATCTTTTAGCGAAATGCTTAAGGTTTCCTTTGATAATGATGCGCCTTTGGATTTATAGCTGGAAAAGGGAATGCTTTTTGGCTGTTACACTTTGATAGAAAGCTGAGGGGGAGTTATGGAAGAGGTTTTGAATGGGGATTATCTGACCAGTATGACGGCGGAGGGGATATTAAGATATTCTTCTGAACATCATGCGTCAGATATTCATCTTGCTCCGAATTGTCCGCTGATGATCAGGATAGACGGAATGATGACAAAAGTAACTGAATTTCCACTGACGGCAGAGATGATTGAGCGTGTTCTTGAAGAAATGATAGATGAGGAACAGTGGAAGATACTGGAACATGACGGTGAGCTTGACTGTGCTTATTCCTGTCCGGGCTATGCAAGGGTCAGGGTGAATGCTTTCAAGCAGCGGGGCGGTTACAGTCTTGCACTCCGAATATTATCCGTATCAATTCCGACGCCGCAGCAGCTGGGTCTGCCAAATTCGGTTGTTGATTTGACAAACAGACGAAGGGGGCTGGTACTGGTAACCGGAGCAACGGGTTCCGGCAAATCCACCACACTGGCTTCCTTGATACATATTATAGCGACAACTTACCAGAAAAATATTATTACGCTGGAAGATCCAATCGAGTATCTCCATGACCACAGTATGTCGATGGTGACCCAGCGTGAGATTGGAAGTGATTCTGCGAGTTATGCAAGTGCGGTTCGTGCAGCGCTCCGCGAAGATCCGGATGTGATTCTTGTAGGAGAGATGCGTGATCTTGAAACGATTTCAACAGCTATTACGGCGGCAGAAACCGGGCATCTTGTGTTTTCCACGCTGCATACAAACAGCGCGGCAGATGCGGTAGACCGTGTCATTGATGTGTTTCCGCCGCACCAGCAGCAGCAGATTCGCATTCAGTTTGCCGGAGTTATAGAGGGAATTATTGCACAGCAGCTTTTGCCGCGTAAGGATGGCGGACGCTCTGGTGCATTTGAAGTCCTGATAGCAAATGCGGCAATTCGTAATCTGATTCGTGAAGGAAAATCATTCCAGATTCCGACCATGATACAGACTGGTAAAAAAGAAGGAATGCAGGGAATGGATGACTGCATTTATGATTTATTGATGTCAAACCATATTGACAGGCAGACGGCAATCGCCTACGCACAGGACCAGCCGGGAATGGAGCGGCGTTCTGCAACATATTACTAGATATAGGATATATATCATGATGAGGAGAGAATAGTGGCAGAGTTTATTTACAGGGCTATCGGGCAGGATGGCAAAGAAAAAAAGGGGAATATCAAGGCGGAATCAGTTGAAGAAGTCTATGAGATCATCCGCAGGGACAGGCTGACGCCGGTAGAGGTGAAAAAGGCAGGGCTTCTGGATAAGGATATTAATATTGGTATTGGCGGTGGAATCAAACCGCGTGATTTAAGTGTATTCTGCAGGCAGATTGTCAGTATGCTGCAGGCGGGTGTTACCATTATGGATTCTCTTGCAATGCTTGAGGAACAGACAGAAAATAAAAAGCTTGCTTCTGCAATCGGCGGTGCCAAGGCGGAAATTGGAAAAGGTGAGACGCTGGGGAGCGCCCTTGCGAAGTTCCCGGATGTGTTTCCGGATGTCATGGTTGAGATGGTAAATGCCGGAGAGGCTTCTGGTAAACTCGATGTTGCATTTACGCGGATGTCTACATATTTTGAAAAAAGCGCCAAGATGAGGGCAATCGTAAAGAAAGCTGCGACATACCCGATCATGGTTGCGGTTGTAGCAATTGTCGTTGTTATTGTTATGCTGGTTAAAGTAATTCCGAGTTACCAGTCCATGTTTGAGGATATGGGAACGGAACTTCCTAAAATCACCCAGGCGGTTGTCGCCATGAGTGATTTCCTGATAGCACGGTGGTATATCGTTGTTGCGGTAATCGTTGCTGTTGTTGTAGGAATTAAAATGTATGCTTCCAGCCAGGGAGGACAGATAGTATTTGCAAGACTTGCAAGAACAATGCCGATTTTCGGTATTCTGACAATTAAAAATGCGGCATCCAGTTTTGCACGTATGATGAGTACCCTGATTTATTCCGGTCTGGGAATGACGGATGCGCTGACAATAACGGCAGGTACTATGACAAATTACCTGTATAAGAAAAAAGTAATGGATATTAAGGATGAAGTCATGAAAGGTGTGACGCTTTCAGAACCGCTTCTGAGTGATGATATGTTCCCGCCAATGGTTGGACATATGGCAAAGATTGGAGAGGAGACAGGACAGCTGGAAGAAATGCTGAGCCGTCTGGCGGATTACTATGATGAAGAAGTGGAGATGGCAACCCAGACAGTGGTGGCGGCTGTTGAACCGCTGGTAATTCTCGTACTTGCGGGAGTTGTGGGAGTTCTGATTGCCGCGATTATGTCGCCGATGTTTGCAATGTACCAGAATATGGATAACTTATAGTATCAAACCTCTGTTGTAGGGGCAGAGGATGTGATAAATAATCAATGAAAAAGGAGAATGAGATATGAAAAAGAATGAAGCAAAGATGAATAACAAAGGTTTCTCTCTTGTAGAGTTAATCGTAGTTATTGCCATTATGGCAGTACTGGTTGGTGTACTTGCACCAATGTTCATCCGTTACGTTGAGAAGTCAAGGGAGAGTACAGATTTACAGAACCTTGATTCTATTATTACTACCATTGAAGCTTACTGTGCAGATAAGGACAATATCGGCAGTGGTGTGGCAGTTACATTAAAACTTGGTGCTCCAGTGGAAGATCCTACTCTCAGTGGTAGTAGTACCTTAGGTATTAATGCAGAGTTGATTGCAGCTGGAATTATTGCTAAGTCTGGTGATCCACTTCCGAAAAAGGGAAACAAGTGGAGTACAGATCCGCAGTGTGTATATAATCCTGCCACCGGTCAGAAAGTATTTTCTGGTGAATCAAGTTACTATCAGCCAAATGCTGCGAAAACAGCACTTGAGCCAAAATAAGATTTGATATTGCTTATGGGATTTTGCGGCATCCCACAGTCTCATAAGGAAGAAACTAAGAGAGTGACCTTTATTATCGGAATATCTGTATAACAGGTATTCTGTCTTGGACAGAAAACAATATGCATCCAAACCCTACTGCAGGATGCTGGAAACGACATCATGGGATTTCGGATCACTTGTTTACAAAAGCGCAATGTATCGTCTGGCTGCTTTATACATAAACCACTGGCAGTCAGACAAGGTGCATTGCATCTTGTCATATTTACAGCAAATCATCACATATATGCACAGAGCCAGCATGTATGTAAAAAATCACATCAAATTTCAGGAGGCAGATAAAATGACAGATATGGATTTATTAAACGCAATTGGAGAGCTATTTGACAAAAAGTTTGAAGAGAAAATTGAACCTAGATTCAGGGCGATAGAAGAACGTCTGGATAAAATAGAAGAACGCCTTGACAAGGTGGAGGAACGCCTTGACAGAGTAGAAGAACGTCTGGATAAAATTGAGGAACGCCTCGACAGAGTAGAAGAACGTCTGGATAAAATTGAGGAACGCCTTGACAGAGTAGAAGAACGTTTAGACAAAGTGGAAGAACGCCTTGATAAAGTAGAAAAGCGTCTTGACAAAGTGGAAGAACGCGTCAATAAAGTTGAGGAACGTCTCAGCAAAGTGGAAAATGATATAACTGTTATCCGCAGAGATATTGAATATAAAGTTTATCCCCTTATGGACAATATATGGTCTAATTATATGGATACTTTTAAACGTTACCAGAAAAATAACGAAAAACTGGAAGTTACATATACAGATATTGATGCATTGAAAAGTGCAGTGGAACGGCATACGGTTCAGATTGCAGAACTTCAGAAACGAATTGAGCCGGAATCTTCCGCTGTTTAGAATAGAATATTAGCAGGAGATATGTAAATGTCAAAAAACAAAGGATTTTCCCTTGTGGAAATTGTTGTAGTAATAGCAATTATGGCTGTGCTGGTCGGTGTACTTGCCCCGGTGTTTGTGCGTTATATTGAAAAGTCAAAGCAGGGAGCCGACCTTCAGAATCTGGATTCGGCAGTGGATGTGCTGGAAGCCTATTTTTCAGATAAAGATTTCACAGACGGGTCAACGGCAGTTACCGTAACTTTAACACTTGGTTCGCCGCTTCAGACTTCCGGAATACCGGCAGGCTTTGATCCGGAACAGAATCTGGTTGATATGGGAATTATTAGTGCAAAAGGTGATGCCCTGCCGCTGAAAGCAAATAAGTGGAGTGCATCAGGTACTGGAAATACAACTGTTCCATCCGTTGTATATGATATACAGTCAAACCATAAAACGTATACCGGTGAATCTGAATATTTTAAGGCCAATGATGCAGGCACATCGATAGATGCAAAATAATTTTAAAGAAGGAAGGCGGCTGTTTTTAGTAAACAGATACAGATAAAATATGTACACACAGTTAGAGTTATATGAACAAATCCCAATTTTAGCAGCAGTGCTGCTGTTTGGACTTGTCATTGGAAGTTTTTTAAATGTATGCATTTTGCGCATACCAGAAAAAGAAACGGTCGTGACCAGACGGTCGCACTGCATGAACTGTGGATACCAGCTGAGCTGGTATGATATGATTCCGGTCGCAAGTTATCTTGCGTTACATGGAAAATGCCGCAAATGCAAAGCTGAGATTTCCGCGCAGTATCCTCTGGTTGAGGCTCTGAACGGAATTTTGTGCGTTATTGTTGTATTTGTAAACGGGGTACAGTTTAACAGTCTGCTGTACTGCCTGCTTGTATCCGCATTAATTGTACTTTCTGTAATAGATTTCAGGACATATGAGATTCCGTTTGGAATTAATGTGTTTATCTTCGTACTTGGACTGGTGCAGCTTGCGGCTGATTATGCAGGATGGAAAGGATATGTTGCAGGATTTTTTGCAGTCAGTATACCGCTGGAGCTGCTGTTGCTGCTAAGCAGGGGAAGGGCTATCGGCGGAGGTGATGTTAAGCTGATGGCTGCTGCAGGAATTCTGCTTGGATGGCAGAAGATTATTCTTGCACTTCTGATTGGATGCATTTTAGGTTCAGTAATTCATATCATCCGAATGAAAGTATCCGATGCAGAGCATGTGCTTGCTATGGGACCCTACCTGGCGATGGGGATTTTCCTATCGGCTTTATGGGGGGATACATGGATACAGATGTACCTGAACATGCTAAAGGTTTGATAAAAGAGAAAATAATTTTTGTCCGGGTTAGATGCAGGACAGGATTAAAAGATAAATTACAATATAAGAAATATTCTTTCGGGAGTATTACAGTTAGGAAACAAGGACAGGAGAGAAAAAGAAAATGGCGGGAAAAATCGTTAGTATTAAGATAGGTTACAGTATTACGCATGTTGCAGAGGTGGAGCATGAATCAAAGACACCTAAGATTTATCATGCGTTTGCGTTTGAAACTCCGGAGGATGTATTAAATGATGACGGTGTTCATGTGACGGATGAATTTGTGCGCCGGATGAAGCAGGGGATGACAGAAAACGGAATTCAGACAAACCGGATTATGTTTACCATTTCCTCCACCCGTGTGGCAAACCGTGAGGTAACCATCCCTCTGGTAAAGGAGAACAAAATCCGGCCGATACTGATGGCGAATGCAAAGGATTATTTCCCGGTTGACCTGGCGCTGTACCAGCTGGTATACCGCGTAATAGAAACAATGAAAGCAGAAAAGCAGATGCGTATTTCCATTTACGCCGTTCCGAATTCACTGATCAGTTCCTACCAGCTTCTGGCAAAGGCGATGGATATGCAGCTGATTGCGCTGGATTATTATGGAAACAGTATTTATGAGGCAATGATGAACACCATGTCTCCGGATTTGTCTGCGACATTGTGTATTGATGATAACAGTTCCATGCTGACCGTCATTCAAAACAGTCAGATTGTGCTGCAGAGAAGTATTGGATACGGTATTGATGATGCAGTGTTTGCAATGATGCAGACGCCGCTCGTATCAAGGGATGCTACTTATATGGATGCACTTGCGGTTATGCAGATGAATCCGAGTTTTTCCGACCAGCTGAGACCGGACCGGATGAATGACGAGCTTTCAACCACAAGTGCCAAGGACAGCATTTCCCAGGCACTGTCCATGCTGATTGGTAATATTTCCCGTGTCCTGGATTATTTTGCTTCCAGACATTCAGATGTGGAACTGATAGGACTGACGCTTCTGGGGCTTGGTGCGAGCTGTAACGGGCTGGATATTCTTTTAAGTAACGAGCTTGGTGTACGGGTAACTCCGGTAAGCAGCTTTGGTTCCGGGGATGTGATGCGTGAACTTTCTGCGAAGAAGTTTAACATAGGAGAGTATTACATCAATATTGCCTGTGCAATAAAACCGTTAAATTTTATACTGATTGCAGATGATAAGAAGAAAAAAAGTGCAGAGGGATCGAATGATTCCATGCTTCTGCCGGGATTTATCTGTGCAGGCTGTATCATTGCTTCCGCAGCAATTTTTGGTGTTCTGACAATGGGGAATATTTCTCTGACTACCACGAATAAAGGTCTGGAAAGCTCCATTTCATCTAAAATAAATGTGATTGATGAATATAATTCGTATTTGACATCAAAAGTGATAAATGATGGGATTCATATGATTGAATCAAGCTCCAATGTGCCAAACGATGCATTTCTTGACCTGATTGCTGAGCTGGAAGAGAATATGCCTTCTGACCTTCTGGTTTCTGCACTGAGCGTCAGCGGAGATGTGATTAGTATTACGGCTACATGTGATTCCAAGAATTCAGCTGCTGAGACACTGATTAAACTGCGGACCTTCAGCAGTGTGTACAATGTAGAGTGCAGCGGTATCACCGAGGAAGAGAATGATGCCGGTAAAAAGAGGGTAAATATCAGCTTTACACTGACTTATACAGGTATGCAGAACGATGAAGAAGAAGGCGGGGATGACCTGCTGACAGAAACAGGAACAGATTCCGCAGAACCTGCAGAAAGTACACAGTAAGAGGGGAGACAGTTATGAAATCATCAAAAGGAGCAGCAAAAATTCTGATTATTCTATTCGGGGTTGCAATTCTCATACTGACAATTACGGTTGTAAAACCAAGACTGGATGACACAAAATACGCACTCGAACAGGAGAATAAAACATTAACGGAAAAACTGGCAAGGCTTACAGAACTGGAAGCGAATCTTGCCACATACCAGACACAGAAAGAACAGTTTGAGAATGAAAATGTGGAGATTTTAAACCAGTTTCCAGCAGAACTCAGAACAGAGGATGCCATTCTTTACGCGAAGAAACTGGAAAATACTTCCGATATGGAGATTGCGACCATTGGTGTGGCGCCAGGGAGCCTGCTGTATGCAATGAATGGTGATAATCTGGATGAAACCGGACTGGCAACCGTGAGTGGTTCAACGGCGGATCCGGGCGGTGAGACAACGGACGGAGCAGGGGGTGATACTGCAGGCACAGACGGCACAGGTGATGCAGCTGCGACAGGCGGTGCTGATGACCTTGGTATTATTGAAGAATCGCAGGTGGAAAAGCCGGATTATAATCTTTATGACATGGTAGTCAGCTATGACTTTAAAACCAGTTATGAAGACATGAAAAAAATCTTCCAGAATATTCTGGATGACAAGAATAAAAGAAATATCGGGGATGTTGCAATTACCTATGACGAAGAGAGCGGAAAGCTGATAGGTAACATGACAGTGAACATGTATTTTGTAACAGGTACGGAAAAGATGTATGAAGATCCGGATCCGGGCAGCATGAAACATGGACTTTCCAATATATTTGGAAGTTTAAAGAAAGCGGACAGCAATAAATCAGGAGGTAAGAAATCATCAGGAAGTAAGAAGAAAAAGAGGAGGTGATCTGAATGAGACAAAAACGGAAAGGGAATTCCAACCGGGGATTTACCCTGGTTGAGGTTCTGGTTGCAGTCGTGATTCTTGCAGTTGTAGTCGTACCTCTTCTGAACAGCTTTTATACGGCATCCAGAACGAATGCGAAGGCAAAAAAGCTGATGGATGCAACTACAGCGGCACAGAATGTATTTGAGGAACTTAAGGCGGAGAAGCTGGATGATTTTATTCATGACCATACAGCGACAAAGACAGAGCTGCTAAAGGGTGATGGAACGGCGCAGCTTGATGAGCATGGAAAGAAAATTTACAGTTACACCCTGCCGGATACGTCTTCTCCGTCAAATTATACACTGACAGTTGACCAGCGCACATTTCTTGCCAGGGTAACGCTTGATCCGGTGGATTATACTACCAAGGAATCTGCTGCGCAGAAACAGTCAGATTATAATACGCAGCTGTTTGCAAAACTATCCAAGCTTTCGTCTGCCAGCAATGCTTTTTACATAGAAGACGCTACGGCAGATCTGGATAATAAGGCAGCAAACAATCTGGCAACAAGTGTGGATCCGACGGAGATTGAAAATATCAAAAAATCAATGTCAAGAACTATTACAGTGGATATTGCATATACGGAAAGCAGTAAATGGTGCCGTGTATATGTTACAGTTGCCTATACAGATTTACTGGGCGGAACCTATACGCCGATTGACCGTCAGGAGATTTACAATAACAATACGGCGCTTTCCAACAAACTGTCAAATATCTTTCTTTGTTTCCTGCCAATGTACAGTGAAACAGGTACCAAACTTGTACCAAAAGAAAAGGTTATCATTAATAATCCGACCAATTATCCGGTAGGAATTTACATGGCAAAGCAGACGAGCCGCGATGATACAGCAAATATGGTTGGTAAAAATAACTACGGTGTGGAGTTAGAAGTCAATGAGGGAAACCGTGTATGGGACCAGGCGGTTACCAGGGTGGCAACAAATCTCCGGTATGAAGAAGGCAATACGATTACCAGTGAACTGACGAAGGTTATTTATACCGGACCAACAAGTATTCCTTCATCCATGCAGAAGGCACTTGACATATCGGATGATTTAAGCCGGCCGGAAGCATCTGTACGTATTTACAAGGTTAAGGTTGAAATATTTGAAAAGGATGATACTGCTTATGCAAATGCACTCACAACAATGGAAGGAACAAAAATTGAATAGGAAAAAGAGGAACAGCAGGGGTTCGGCAATGGTTCTTGTCATTTCCACAATTGCAGTTATCGGTGTGCTTGTGGTGACACTGCTTTCCGTGACGCTTATGACTCTTCGGATGAAGGTAACGCAGATGCGTTCCCAGGAAAATTTCTATGATGCAGAATCAGTGCTCGATGATATCAATGTTGGTCTGCAGAAAAGAATTGCGGATGCCGCGGGAACGGCATATACCTTTACCCTTGAGCATTACAGCGGGGCAAATGCGCAGACACGCCAGTCCAATTTTATGACGATGTTTGAAAAGGAGCTGTTAAAGAATAATCCTCCGTCACCGACAAAATCTCTGGTGGATGCTGCACATTCCACCATGTATGCGAAACTTTATAACAGGGAAGCATTACTGGATATGATTTCCGTGGAAGTTACAGCTGCGGCAAAGGATTGGAAGCTGGAATCTGCAGGCGGAGCTAATTCCAATGTTCTGAATGTTGATTCATCTGCAGGTACCTATACCTTTAAGAACCTCCGGGTTACTTATATTGACCAGAATGACTATATGACAGTAATCCAGACAGATATTGTTGTACACTGTCCTCCGATTGATTTTAACCAGACGCTTACAACGGCACTCGATTTAACTTCTTTTGTATTTGTGGCGAATGAGCAGTCGCAGGTTACAGGCGGTGATATTGGCGTATCAGGAAGTGCTTATCTGGGAACAGATGATGAAACGGCAGGCCGCTGCGCGGCAGATTACCGGACTGGAAAAGTTACTTTTGAATCAGTTGGGGATAATACCCGTCTGATTACAAACGGAACCATGTATGCCAGCCAGGGGGCAGATGTAACAGTTCAGGGTCCGTGTACCACATGGGCGAAAAATGTGGATGTGGATAATGCATCCGTAACCCTTGGGGTTCAGAATACAAAAGCAGACGGAACAGTGGCACCGTCCGGGACAACATATATCAGTAATGACATTTCCATGGGAAATTCCTCAAAAGTAAAAGCCGGAGGACAGCTTATCGCTTACGGTACACTGGATAATTCCAAGACAATTTACGGTGATACGGCAGTTGACAGCAATCCGGCTGCATTTTCCAGTGCCATTCTGATTAATGGAAAAGATACAACACTGGATCTGAATGAACTTAATAACTTTATCATTGCAGGAAATGCTTATGTAAATGCAGAGAGGAACTCTATTTCCCAGAGTGTCAACCGGCTGAATGATAATAAAAATATTGAGATGGGCGAATCCATTGCCATGAAGTCCGACCAGCGGGCGTATATGGTTCCGGCACAGTTTATTGCCCCGTTCTGTCCTTCTGGTGGGGTAAATCCTATGCTGGGTGACAAGTATCTGAATCTGGAGAAGGAGCTGGCGGATAAGCTTTATGGCGGGGACAGAACAAGGGTAACCTCCATGGACTTTCTGCGTGCCAGTGAGACGGCTTCCGTGGGTGTTCCGTCCGAACTTGCGCAGCTTGGGGTAGTGGGACTGCAGAAGGAAGTATATCCTATGAGCAGCGGTACGCAGATGGTATATTTCTTCCTTGTATTTGACAGCCAGCAGAGTGTTAATGAATTTGCAGATACATATTTTGCAAAGAAGAAAAATCTTTCTGCCTTAAAAGGACGTGTTGCACAGAACCGCTTTAATACTTCTATTTCTTATCCGGGTGCGTTTAAGGATAAAGAGAATGACCTGACGGATTATACATTTTATTATAATGGCTGTGTGATTGTGCCGGATGGGGAGAATACAAAGGTATTGTCAGGAAAACTGAAATATCTGACGAGTGAATACAGTGTGAAGCTCAATACAGAAGCAGTTAATCACCAGCAGACTTTTGCGGCGCTTCGCCATAAACTGGTGGCAGGTTCTGTTTCACAGGAAGAGCTGAATAAAAATGTATATGACAATCTGGTACTTCCAATGACGAGTACAGAGCCGGATAAAAATATTCCGTCTGGAAACAAAAAGATATTTGCAACGCACACCGGTCCCGGAATTGCACCGGAAGCAGCCATGTGCGCGGTAGTGGTAAATAACCGGGGAGGTTCCACTTACGTCCTTTCCAATCCTACCAGCGATGCATATCAGGAAGCGACCGAGATGTGTGATTCAGAACGTCTTCCGGTACATGTAGTGATTGCATCGGGGGATGTGGAAGTAAAATGCAACTTCAGGGGTATGATTATTGCGGGCGGTAAGATTACCATTGATAACCAGAACAAGACACTTCAGGCGGACAGTAACCTGACACAGCAGGCGCTGCGTATTGAGGATGATAACGGTATACGTGCCGTGGATTATCTGGTGGCAGGAGACAGCTGTCTGGCAGACGGTGCCGGCGGCGGTTCGGGCGAGGAGAGTACACTGGCATTCGCAGAATATGTTACTTATAGTAATTGGCAGAAGCAGTAGGCGGTGATTCCTATGAAAATGAGTCTTAAGAAAAAAAACGGTGGATATACGTTAGTTGAATTAATCGTTGTTATGGCAATTATGGTCGTTCTGGCAGGAGGATCTGTGGTTGCGTTCGCATCGCTGAGAAACTACAGGGCAAAGACGGCAAAGGACCAGATATGCAATAACCTGAAGGAAGCCAGGACAGAAGCAATGGCGAAAAAGACGGAATGGATGCAAATTTGTAAGGATTCCGACGGACTTAAGATTAAGACTTCCTACAGGTCAGCAGGTGATACTTTGCTGTCAGGCAATATCCATGTTTCCTATACGGAAAAAGGCTCTTCAACTGAAATTGAGATAGACAGTTCCCATTCCCTGATTCTGACTTATGCAAGAGTGTCAGGGGCATTTGAAGGAATAAAAACATCAACCACACCGGATGCAAATGGGAAACTTCCAAACCAGATGAATGGTACCTCGGTCGTTTACTGTGAGAAAATCCATATTGAAAACGGTGCAAGAACCAAGGGATACACCATTACCCTGAATCAGGAAACAGGTAAGTTTGTGTGCAAAGAGGATTAGAAAGTGTAAAGAGGGTGCAAATGTATGAAAAAGAAAACTGACAGAAGTGATAACAGAGGTTTTACACTGGTGGAACTGCTTGTGGCGATAGCAATTCTTTCCATTATTGTAGGTGCTGTAATAGGCTTTTTCATGCGCACCATGAGAATGTATCACAGGGGAAATGAGGAATCGGACTTACAGAATGAGGCCCAGATGACAATGACACAGCTGGAGAACCTGGTGGTAAATGCAAGCCAGGGAGTGGGGCTGAATCCTTCCCTTCCGAATACACAGACAAACGGAGATGAATTATTTGTATATAACCGTTATGTGGACGATACATCAGGAGCTGTTTCCTATAAGGTTACGCATATTTATGTGGATGACAGAAAATTAAAATACTGTTATATGGATTTTTCACGTAATGGATCCGGTGTGTATGTGCTTTCTGATGACAAAAAGAATCCGCAGACACTTTCAGAGTATATTGATAATTTTATGGTGGATGTATCCAAACTGGTTTCCAAAAACCGCGTTCGTTTTACCATAGACTTTAGAACCAGGGGCGGCAGAGAATACAAGACAGACAACACGGTTCTTTTGCGAAACAAGGTTCTGGATAAGACAAACGGACAGACAGATGAATACTTTGCAGAATCAATTACAGAGGATGAGCGGAATGAAGTGACAGCCATGGAACTTTCCCCGAATGAATTTTCCATGTGGGCAGGTACGAGTGCAGCAAATCCGTTTACACCAGTCTATAAAAAAGCAGATAACACAATATCAGATAAAGGCTCTGCTGTATGGACATTTGATCCGCTTGTAGGAGATGCGGATATTAACCGTGCGACAGGGGCGATTACTCTTGGCTCTTCGGTGCGGGGAGATTTGACTGTGCGTGCAACAGACCAGGGAAGCCTGAACAGGGGAGGTTCAGATGAGAAAAAATATGTATTTGCTAATGCAACGGTTCATGTCAAGTCGGCGGAAGCAGCGGCGGTTCTCACAGCCCCGGCACAGCAGGAGGATAATCTTTCTGTTGCAACGGCTAACTTCACTATTATAGGGGCAAACCTGACGAAGGCTGATCTGGGGGCAATCCAGCCGACAGTGATGTCGGGAAGCAGTCAGCTGGCGGTTACGATTACAGCGGATGAGGCACACTCAGATTTTTCGGCAGATACCAGCAAACTCTGTTATACCGTGCGTGTAAACCGTCCGGGCAATTATCTTGGAAAAGAATATAGTCTTGGCATACGTGCCACGGTTCCTGGAAATGCGGAATGCGTGTCCAATACGGTTACATGGAAATTTATCGCGACGCCGGGAGATGAGGATAAAGTGGTATCAGCAGTCAGGCTGGTGGATACCGAAGGCAGGGTGAATTCCGAGGGTGGAAGTGTTTCAGTTTCTGCAGACCGCGGGGAAAGCCTGACTTTGATTATGTATGTAAAATATAAAGATAAAGACGGGAATGAAACGGATTTCACACCGCTTCCGTCCGATTCGTGGTCAATTAAACAAAGCGGTACGTCTTCAGCGCCCAGTGCAAACTGTTCCATTGTGCCGGGCGGCAGTGATTATTCACTGCATACGAGCGCGCAGGATTATGCAAAAGATTTCAGCATGGACTTTACCACGACCTACAGCAGCGGTAAGGGACAGGAAGCAGAGGGACCGGCGCTCAGACTGAATTTTTCCCGTGTGAAATTTTCGGTTAAAAATGTACTTGGGGAACAGAAAGTATTTCCGGTTACAGCCGGAAAGACGTCTTATATCCAGTTTGATGTACAGGGCTTAAAAAACGGGGTTGTTTTTGTTCAGAGTGGAAATTCAACGTCATTAAGCATTACGCCGAGCGGGGAAATGGCTTCTGTTACTGCAAAGTCAAATGCAAGTGTGGATACAGACTATACCTTTGGATTAAAAGACAGCAAAGGGCATGTGCTTGAAGGCGTGACCTGCAGTATTACTATCTGGCCTGATCCTGCAAATACTGCGGCTTATAACGGAAATAAGCAGGATGATGCTGTTTATATTCCGACAGTCAATGATATTAATAATTTTGATCCGACAAAAACAGTTCCGGAAACGGGAAGAACAACAACCATATTTATGCCTGACGGTGAAAAGATTACTTATACGAACACCAACAAAACCGGCGTGGACGGTTCAAACCACAAGTACTGGGCAGAGTACAACGGTAAAACCTATTATTATGTCACAACCGCCCACCAGTGGCGATTAAATGAAAAGTAATACAATGAAGGAGGGATGCAGCTTATGAAATCAAGAACGAAAAAAATCACGGCAATTGCCGTATGCATCTGTGTGTTGCTTGGATTTGTGATACAGGGGGGAGGAATCCGTGCGCTCGCCACTGCACTGAACCAGGCAATCCGTGGAAGTGAGATTGAAAACACAAGTAACTATTACAAAACAAATATCAAGGCGCGGCTGGGGTCGGAAGAAAATCCGTTAATAATACTGGAGATTGTTCCTACAGAAGACCAGGCGCTCTGGGGGTATTATATTCCGGACTGTGAGCCTGTTGATATGAAAAAAGCCCAGATGCTTTACAGCAGGTATAATATTAAACAACCCCTGGTAGACCAGAATCCGATTTTCTCGGCTAATGATACTGAGGAGTTTGGATTTTACGACCAGATTCCGGAAGGAGATTTTGTGCTGGATGGTCCGTCACAGGATCTTGCAAATAAAGGCAACTGGATTACATTAAAAAATATATATCCGGACTGTGAAAACCGTGGTTTTGATCTGGAACACAGTGCATCAGACCAGAATTTCGGGCAGTGGCAGATTAAGACCAATAAAGATAAGTCCGGAAATCCTTATCATTCGGAGCAGGGAATTTATAAAGAGGCGGGAGATGGTCAGCATGGATATTTTACCCTGAATGATGATGGCGAGTATGTTTATGATCCAAACGGTACCTATATCTGGGTTCCGAAAAACAAAATCAGCAGTGAGGACAGCAGCCAGACGCTGGTAACGCGTGAGGATGAGTATGTATTCCGCAGAAGATATCTGAAAATGACCAATAATGACCAGATTATCCAGAAGATGTATAATGCCAATTCCTCCAGTTTTACCACCAAGGTGGTGACTGTTACCCCTGCACAGTTGCAGTCAACCATGGATTCTGATGGGAAATTTCCGCTGATTGAGGAAGTTGACCTGATTTCCATTCACAACTTACAGGAGTATGCGGATTTAATCCGAATATACCACCGTATGCACGGAATGGATGAATCAGACGCAAAGGCAACATTTTTTAATGCGGCAGAAGGCGATTTGACTTATGATGTGACGATGGCGATTTTAAACAGGATGGCAACGGACAGACCGGCATCCATGGTGATACAGAAACCATTAGTCTGGAACTGCGAACCGAAGCAGGGGATTAAAACAGAGCAGTCCAACTTCCATAAGCTTTTGATTATGCTGCTGCAGTACCAGCCGAAGAAGTTTTTACAGATTTTTGGAAACTATCTGACAAAAGAAAATATCAATGGATACGACAAGGTGGTATACCGTCCTGATTATGCTTCAGGTTCTATTACGGAGTTTACAAACACAACATTTGCATCTTCGCCGACAAACCAGAACCAGAAGATGTATTCGGAGATGCGTTTACTGAATATTAACAGTGGTGGTACGGATCTTGTGGACCATATTATGACAACGCAGGGTGATCCGATTGTATCCGAGCTGTTAAATGATGGCAAGGACATAGGCTATACGACATTTGACCCGAATAATCCAAACGGTGACTGGTCAAACAACACGACTTCAGAAGGTTTTGATTATTTCGGTAAGAAGCCTGGCGACAAGCTTTCGCTTTTAGAAGGTCTGGAATTTATTCTCCAGCCACAGCAGTACACGCCGAAACTTCGTATTTTAGAGGTTCAGCCTTGTGACAGGTTTATTTACAAAGAAGACGAAAACTGGAAGGAATTTTACCAGGGACTGTTCCCATGGTATAAGCCGACCACAGATGAGGACAGCTGGCTGGAAGATAAAAATTTGCTGGAAGTAACCACGATGCCGACCTGGGAATTTAACGGTTCTGTTGGACGTTATGATTATAACGCGAAGGATAAGGATGAAAACCGGCTGTTACTGACATCGGAAAGCTCGGATGACCTTCTGGCAAAGTATGATATCATCATTTTCGGTTCAAAACAGGATGCATCAAACGGAAAATATGGATATAATGAGTTTCAAAATGGTCATGCTGATGCCAAAGTCGATTTAAAAAATTTAATTTACACTGCAATCGGCGGTACGGTATTTAATGGAAACATGACAAACGGCGGTCAGAGTGATGAGGTACTGGATCGTCGTTACGCCGGAAATGACATTACATTAAAGAAGATGCTGGAAGTAGAAGATTTCCTGCGTGCCGGGAAGCCGGTCGTAATTGATAATAATCTTTATACTTCAAACGGCCAGGTGGATACAAATAAGGTGGATAAAAGTTCCAAGCTCTATGACCTTCTGACATGGGAAGATAAGGGGAAAATGGAGAGTGAGGGCGAGGACGGGAAAGTTGTCAAAACTGACCGCAACGCACATGAGAACCGGTTTGTATATGGGAACATCAATAATGGAAAGATGAAGAAGCTGATTAACGGAAATCTCTGCCGTCTGATGTTCTGTGATGATGAAGAAGCCTATCCGGTGGAATATGATTACACACATGAAAACAAAAATGGTGCACAGGGTGTTATTAAAAATGAAGTCTATCAGGGAAAAAATGCGGACGGTCAGGCTGCTTTAGTTTATCATTTTTATGTTGCCGGTACTTCCATGAAGGGTTATCGTGCATACCTGCATGTGGATGTGGACGGTGACGGGGTATATTCCGGTTCATTAAAGCAGATTTCTGAAGTGGATAATATGAATGCAGCCATGGGAGGCGAAAAATACATATATGATACTTCAGAAGAGCCGATGGCATTAAAATTTTATTCAACAAAATCCGATATGCGCCGTGGCAATGCACTTGGTACCTCTGATAATTATATTCTGCAGCCGTATACCCAGTATTATGCAGTTGTAAATATTCCGAAAGAGCGCCAGGGTATTATTCCATGGAAGCTTGAAATCCAGGAAGTCCAGAATGAATACCTGCGTTCAAGTGCAGTGGATTATACGGCTGTTTTAAACGATGAAAAGGATACGATTAATGTCCTGCAGATGAACCTGATGGGAGATATGACAAAAGACGGACCTGTTGAGAAAACTCTCTGGGGCGACAGCAGATGCTTTTCTTCTTTTACCAAAGATTCTATTGTGGTTAAGAATAATGAGTCCTATGAGGCTTTTAATGCAAGAAGGGAATCCAATGGCGGGCTTCCGGAAACAGACCAGAAGCTTTGGAATCAGCTGAACTGGGCACAGAGGCTGACGCCGGAGAAGTTCCAGACTTATCTGGCACCAGTACGGGAATTTGATGTAAATATCCAGTATATGTTTAACAGGGACTGGTATAAGCTGTTTGGTACGCCGAATAAGGGGCAGAGCGGATATGACCAGACTGCGTCAGAGGTTGCACTTGACAACTGGAAGGACTTCCTTTCCCACTACGATATGGTTGTTTTCGGGTTTACAGACCAGAACTGTTTTACCAATAACAGTGTGTATGTAGAAGGTATCAGGGATTTCGTGGAGCAGGGAAAAGGTCTGATTTTAAGTCATGATACCGTTACAGACAGCCATATGCTGGAGTACTCGGGAGACAATGAGACAGATCTCAGGGCATCTTATGGTAGTTATAATTCGTGGCTGCGTACCACTGCCGGACAGCGTCGGGCATATTATAACAGAAAAGCTGACGGAACTTATGAAAAAAGCTACAACCATATTTTAGCAAATGGAACTAAGGTGTCTTTTGTCAGCAGTGAAAACAGAAACCGTCAGGACAGACTGATGTATTTACATAAGATGTCTGCCGAGATAGACGGGGATAGCGTTGAGCCTGAATTTTATAATAAATATACCAATGAGTTTTTGGATAATGATGTATACCTGTATGTAAGGTCAAACGTCCGACATGGCTGGAAATCAACACTGCCGGCAAACGACAGTAATGGTTTTATCAAAGACCGTGTCATCAAAGGCGGGCAGATTTGGAACCAGGGATGGCAGGACTACCTTATTTACACTACCACAATGGTGGAACTGGCGAATAACGGACAGATTACCACTTATCCATATAAGCTGAATCCGGTAATTGAGGTTCTGCAGACACATATGCAGAACTACCAGCTTGACCTTGAATACCAGCAGGGCGGTGACGTAAATGTCTGGTTTAACCTGTCAGACAGTTATGATAAAGAGGTTCAGGATTTTTATGGTGGAAGCAGAGACAAGGTTCCGAATACAACCAATAAGGATAGTAATATCTTTTCTGGTAAGGATCAGGATTCCAGAAGCCAGTTTTACATTTACAATAAGGGAAATATTACCTATACCGGTTCCGGACACGGGGTTGACAGGAATATGGGACAGACCAGTTCTGTTATGACGGATGATGAGGTAAAGCTGTTTGTAAACACGATGATTGCAGCCTACCGTCCGCCGGATTCCAAGCCTTATGTTGAAGTGGACAATGCAGATACGATTTCTTCAGATAATGAAAATCTGATTTATGTGGATTTTGACGGCAGTAATGAAGATGCAGCTGTAGACGGAAGGCTTGAAACCATAAACGGAGAAGAGATGGTACGTGTTGAAATTTCCATGCATGATATTAAATCCGCCATGGCAAGTAATATTAAGAGCAAGCAGTATTACCTCAATGTGAAATCCACTGGTGAAAACGGTACGCCAAGCAGCTATCCGCTTTATGACAAAAATGGAAAGGACGGACAGCTTCTTACCAGAAATGATTTCGGCAAAGCAGAAGGATGGTATCATGTAGACGCCAAAGATGAAGAAGGAATTCCGTATGTCTTTTATGTACCATATAAAGATGTCCGGGATAATAATTCCGTCAGCGTGGTATTTGAAACCTACGCAACCTATACAAAAGGCGGGAAGCCAATTAAAACCAGTGTCCAGAAAACAAAGGCTACGGTAATGATTCTTCCACTTTTTGACCTGAGTTAAATGATAAAGAACCTCTGGATTTCCAGGGGTTCTTTGTTTATATTTTTTCATTATTTTAAAATGTTTATGAAATTTAAACCACATCATGTGGTGGTTTTCAAGATAGAAAGCACATAGGTGTTGACGTTTTCCCCTTAATAATGCTATAATATTTCTTAGTTATAAACAACCCTCTGTTTATAACTTTGGGAAAATGTGGATGAAACGGGAGAATTTATCATGAGCAGAGGACAATTACTGATTGTAGATGACGAAGAAATAAACAGAATGATACTTCATGGGATGTTTGAGGATGCAGAAGACGGGCAGGAAGGTTATGATGTTCTTGAGGCTGCTGACGGGGAACAGGCAATTCAGATGATTCAGGAATGTGATAATCTGGTACTGATTTTTCTGGATATCATTATGCCAAAGATGAATGGTTTCGGAGTTCTTGATTATCTGGAGGAACATTCACTTCTGGAAAAAATTCCTGTTATTTTAATTACAGGGGCATCCCCTGATGAAACAGAAGAAAAAGCATATTCTTACAGCATTGCAGATGTCATGTATAAGCCGTTTGTACCGGGAATTATCAAAAAGCGTGCACGTAATGTGATAGAACTTTACCAGCACAGACGGGATATGAGGTTGAGGATTAAAGAGCAGAAGGTCATAATCAAAGAGCAGGAAGAGAAAATCATGGAAGCAAATGAATTCATGATTGATGCACTGAGTACGGTTATTGAGTTCCGGAGTGTGGAGACGGGGGATCATGTCAGACGGATTAAGTATTTTACCCGTGTGCTTGCAAAGTACCTTGCGAAATATTTTCCGGAATATGGTCTGACAGATGACCAGGTGGACCAGATTGCAAGAGCCTCTGCCTTACATGATATAGGAAAAATCGGTATTCCGGATGCAGTTCTGCTAAAGCCCGGACGGCTGACAGATGATGAATACGAAATTATCAAGACGCATACGACAATCGGATGCGAGCTTCTTGAGACGTTCCGCGGCTCCTATCAGGAAGATTTTTACCAGTACTGTTATGATATCTGCCGTCATCATCATGAGAGATGGGATGGCAGGGGGTATCCTGACAGGCTTGCAGGTGATGATATTCCGATTAGTGCGCAGATTGTTTCGATTGCGGATGTTTATGATGCGCTGGTCAGTGAGAGGGTTTATAAAACAGCATACAGTACAGAGGAAGCCTACCGGATGATTTTAAACGGGGAATGCGGCGAATTTTCTCCTAAAATTTTAGAATGTTTTGAGCTGGCCAAAGAGGATTTCTTTGGAATTGTGGAAGTAATCAAAATGTTCCGGTATACATAGTAATACGTTTGTGAGGAGTATTACAGTGTGTAAAAAACCGGTAGGAGGAACTGTAATGTTTGAATGGCTGGACAGTGAGTTACTGATAGATCAATTAATAGAGCTGCTGCTTGTTTATGATGTGAAAGGGCATATTCTCTATGCCAACAAAACAGCATCAGAAAAGCTGGAATATGCCAGAGGCGAGCTTGAGGAATGTAATATAAAGGAAGTTTTCAGGCAGGAGTTTTCCGATATCAAAGGGACAGATTTTTTTGATACCGGCAGACTGGAGAGTGGAAAAGAATTATCCATCTACCGGAAGAACAAGTCCTGTTTTCCTACAAAAATCTCTGTTTATCCGGCAGAAACCGAAGGGACATATCTGCTTCTTGCAGAGGATATTTCTGTGCCCCGGGAGCTGAATGCGCAGCTTCACAGTGCAAAAGAAGAAGAAAAAGAAAATATTAAAAGACAGAATGAGTTTACGGCAAATGTGACGCATGAGCTCAGGACGCCGGTCAACGGAATCCGCGGCCATGTCATGTCAATGATGGAAAAGATACAGGATGAGGAACTGAAAAAGACACTGGATATTATTCTGTACTGCTGTAATAATATGTCGGAAATCATTAATAATATACTGGATTTTTCCAAAATGGAGGCTGGCAAGTTTACCATTGAGGAAAAAGAGTTTGATTTTTACAAGATGATGGACCGTGTGATTGCCACTCACAGCAACGAAATCAATAAAAAGGGACTCCGCCTGAAAGTTGATGTGAACGACCGGATTCCGGGTATGCTGATTGGTGATGAACTCCGTCTGGTCCAGATTTTAAATAACCTGCTGTCAAATGCCGTAAAATTCACGATGGTAGGATATATCAGTATTTTTGCGGATGTAACCATGCATGTGAATGATGAGGTGGAACTGTTTTTTATTGTAAAGGATACCGGAATCGGGATATCGGCGCAGGAACAGGATAAACTGTTCCAGAGTTTCAGCCAGGTGGATGCATCCATTACCAGGCGTTTTGGAGGAACAGGTCTGGGACTTGCGGTTACGAAACAGCTGGTTGAACTCATGCATGGAAATATATTTGTAGAAAGTGAAAAAGGAAAGGGCAGTTCGTTTTCTTTTTCCATTAAACTGAAAACCGGACAGGAAGATACTGAGGACAAACGCAGCGAAGTTTTTGCTGCATGGTCTGAATATACAGATACCGAGGATGCAGACGCAACTGAGGATTTTTTGCAGTTTGGAGAAGAAGCCAACTGCAGGGAATTAAAGAAGCGGATGGATAAACTGGTACTTTCCATTGAGCTTGGGGCCTGGGACAAGGCGGAGATACTTGCTTCCACCATTAAGGCACTGGTTGTGCAGGGAGACGGCGACATTAAAAAGCAGGTGCTGCGCATGGAAATGGCAATCCGCAAAAGTAATTATGATAAAAGCATGGAAATGTACCAGAATGTAAGAGAGATGCTTTCTGAGCAGATGGCATTTTGAAAGGAGAGTTGATTATGGAAGTGGATCATACAACAAAAAGTCCACCCCAGATTCTGATTGTCGATGACGTGGATGTAAATGTAGAAATACTGGATAATATTATTTCGCAGGAAGGCTATGGTACTCTGTGCGCATTAAAAGTGCAGGATGCCATCGAACTCATCCGGAAGACAAAACCTTCCCTCATCCTTTCAGATATTTCAATGCCGGAGATTGATGGTTTTGAATTCTGCCGGATGTTAAAGAATAATCCAAAAACAAGGGATATTCCTGTTATTTTTGTAACAGCATTAAGCAGCGAGGAAGAAAAGAAAAAAGCATTCATGGCAGGCGCCGTGGATTATATACCAAAACCTGTGGATGCGGTGGAAACCATTATGCGGGTAAATAACCATCTGAGCGCTTACCATATGAAACAGCAGATGGGGGATTATAACCGCCTGATGCATAAGATGGTAGAAGAACAGAAACGGCATCTGGAGAACGGTCAGAAAAACATGCTTCTGGCACTGGTCGGAATTATGGAACGCCGCCAGCCTTACATGAGAAAGCATCTGGACAATGTCGGATTTAACAGCCGGATTTTAGCGCAGGCCCTCCAGTTTCTGCCGGAATATGAAAGTGTGGTTACGGATGAGTTTGTGGACTGTATGGATACTGCGGCAAAGCTGCATAATATAGGCAGTATTGTTGTGCCTGAAAAAATGTATCCAAACGGGCAGATGCCCGGGGAAACGAACAGGGACTATATACAGATGTGTACGGAGGAAGGCGGAAAGATTATTGAGGATATCAATGGTAACAACGGCGACAGCCTGCTTCTGCAGATGGCGGAGCGGATTACAAGGTGTCATCATGCCCACTGGGATGGACAGGGCAGTCCACCGCTAAAAGAAAAAGAGATACCACTGGAAGCAAGAATTACACTGCTTGCCAATGATTATGATATACTGACCGCAGGAAGGGACGGTACAGGCGGTGTTTCCGCACAGGAAGCAAAAACGATCATTAATGAGAAAAGCGGTCTCATCTATGATCCGGATATTGTACAGATATTCAATAAAATCCAGAGACAGATGAAAAGTAACGGCCGCGGGGAGGAATAACGTGTTATCTGATCATGAGTTTCAAAGAATTGTTTCATATGTGAAGGGCAATTACGGGATTGATTTAAGCCAGAAAAGAATCCTGGTAGACGGCAGGCTGAAAAATTACCTGCTTAGAAATGGATATTCCGGTTATGATGAATATATGGAGGAAGTAGAATCCAATCCCGGCGGTAAGGAAGCAAAAAATCTTGTCAACATACTGACAACCAATCATACATATTTTATGAGGGAAAGTGAGCACTTTGATTTTTTGCAGCAGGTGGTACTTCCCCAGCTGAAAGTAAAGGAAGCCGCAAGGAAGGATTTGCGGATATGGTCAGCAGCTTCTTCAACAGGAGAGGAACCGTATACACTTGCAATGATTCTGATGGATTTTTTCGGACTCGAACACAAACAGTGGGATACCACAGTGCTTGCCACTGATATTTCAACCCAGGTGCTGGAACATGCGTCAAAGGGAGTTTATCTGAAAGAGCAGCTGGAAGTTCTGCCGCCGAAATGGAAGAACCACTATTTTAAGAAGATTGGGACAGAAGAATACCAGGCAACCGAGGAGTTACGAAAAGAAGTTCTCTTCCGGCAGTTTAACCTGATGAACAGGTTTCCGTTCCGCAGAAAGTTCCATGTTGTTTTTCTGCGAAATGTTATGATTTATTTTGAAGAAGATACAAAATATGGGCTTTTGGATAAGATTTATGACTTTATGGAACCGGGGGGGTATCTGTTTATCGGAACAACGGAAAGTCTGAATAAGGGCAGAACAAGGTTTAACTATGTCCAGCCTTCAATCTATAGAAAATAAGGGAGATTTTTATGAGGAAAATTAAAGTACTTGTAGTGGATGATTCCATATTGTTCCGTAATCTGCTGGTACAGAATCTGGAACAGGATCCAGGTATTGAAGTTGTGGCACAGGCGGGGGATCCATATGAAGCCAGGGATGCCATTCTAAAATATAAGCCGGATGTTATGACACTGGATGTGGAAATGCCCAGAATGAGCGGGATAGAGTTTTTAAGGAAACTGATGCCCCAGTATCCGATTCCTACGGTTGTTATCAGTGCGCTGGATGCATCCGTATTTGATGCACTTGAAGCAGGGGCAGTGGATTTTGTAAACAAACCGTCCAATATGGATAGAGTACAGCTGGGACAGTTTTTAAGACAGGAGCTTGTAACAAAGATTAAAATTGCATCCACGGCAAAACTTGGCCAGCTGAAAAAAGTAGATGTTAATCCCGTGGGGGGAGGCATCGCAAAGCCGGACGGACGGCTGATTGCCATTGGAGCTTCCACTGGCGGAACAGAAGCTATTTTTGAGGTTGTCAAACAGTTCCGGCGTGATATACCCGGAGTTGTGATTGTCCAGCATATGCCTCCGGGATTTACAAAGATGTATGCGGAAAGATTAAACAACCAGTGTACTGTTTCTGTCAAGGAAGCGGAAACAGGCGACAGGGTTTTGCAGGGGCAGGTTCTGATTGCACCGGGAGACCGGCAGATGCGGGTTGTAAAAGTTGGAAACATGTACCAGGTGGAATGCAGGGGAACCGAAAAGGTAAGCGGACACTGTCCGTCTGTGGATGTACTGTTTGAGTCTGTGGCAAAGGTTGCAGGAAACAAGGCAATCGGTGTCATACTGACCGGAATGGGTGCAGATGGTTCCAAGGGACTTCTGCAGATGCGAAAGGCGGGTGCACAGACCATCGGACAAAATGAAGCAACCTGTGTGGTATATGGTATGCCAAAGGTTGCCTATGACATCGGTGCGGTACAGTACCAGACAGGAATTACGGCAGTTACAGGCAAAATATACAGTCTGTTAAAAGCATAAATAGAAAGGAGTACAGTGATATGAAAATATTAATGGCAGAAGATGACTTCGCCAGCCGTAAGTTTATGGATAATTATCTGTCACAGTATGGGGAATGTGATGTGACAGTAGACGGGGAAGAGGCTGTCGATGCCTTTATGATGGCACTCGAAGACGATGAACCTTACGATTTGATCTGTCTTGACGTGATGATGCCGGTTATGGACGGGTATCAGGTACTGAAGGCAATCCGTGATATTGAAACACAGAGGGGAATTTCAAAGAAAAAACGTGTCAAGGTCATTATGACATCCGCACTGAATGAGGAGCGCAATGTAAAGACGGCATTTGAGCTGGGATGTGAGGCATATTCCGGCAAGCCCATTGATGTGGAGAAATTTGATAAGTTATTAAAAAAGCTGGAATTAATTTGAGTAACGTCATAGGACGGTTACAAAATACGAAGGATTGGAGGAAGTATGGCAGAGGAATTTAACAATGACGGAATGCTGGATATGTTTTTATATGAAAGCGGCCAGCTTTTGGAAAAGCTAGAGGGCATCATACTGGAAAAACAGGATGCCGACTGTTTTGACGAGTCCGATATTAATGAAATCTTCCGAATCATGCATACAATTAAGGGTTCATCCGGAATCATGATGTTTGAAAACATCACAAAGGTTACCCACAGACTGGAAGATGTGTTCTTCTATCTGAGGGAATCACAGCCGGATAATGTGCCCCATCTGGAGCTGGTGGATAAGGTTCTTGATGTGTCTGATTTTGTCAATGGTGAGATGGAAAAAATTAAGGCTGGCGGAAAGACGGACGGTGATGAAGGTCCTCTTTTAAAAGAACTGGATGATTTTCTTGCCAAGCTCAAGGGCGAAATCAAGGACCAGGGAATTCCGCTTCCAAAGCAGAAGAAGAATGACGAGCCGAGCCAGTTTTATATCGCGCCTGTGGCAAGTGAGAACAGCCGGTTTTTCCAGATAGTCATTCATTACCGGAATGACACCATGATGAGTAATCTGCGTGCATATGCAGCAACTTTTGCCCTGAAAGAGGTTGCCGAAGATATGCTGTATACACCAGAGGATATCATGACAAACGAGTCGAGTGCAGATGTGATTCTTGCAGAAGGGTTTTATATCATCCTGCAGACGAAAAGTTCGGCAGAGGAAGTTCATGAACTGGTGGACAGTACTGAGGCTGAAAACATTGAAATCTCAGAGCTTTCTGCAGAGGAATACGGGCAGAAACTTGTGGAACACGGACGGGTGGACGCACCGCCGGCAGCCAGTGCAAAAGCAAGTGAACCGGTAAAGGAAGAAAAAAAGGCGCAGGCGCCGGTTGTTCCCGGAGATTATGTTGTCAAGTCAAAGGAAACCGGAAAAGGAAAGACCCTTGCAAAGAACCAGCCGAAGAAGCAGAGTATTATCAGTGTAAATGTAGAAAAAATGGATGCACTGATGGACTTAATCGGGGAAATTGTAATTGCCGAGGCAGTTGTGTTGCAGAATCCTGATTTAAAAGTGCCGGGGCTTGAACTTCCAAACTTCCAGAAAGCGGGAGCGCAGCTTTCCAAGATTACCACAGAGCTGCAGGAAATCATCATGTCCCTGCGAATGATGCCGCTGACAAATGCATTTCAGAAGATGAAAAGAATTGTCTTTGATGTTTCCAGAAAACTTGGAAAAGACATAGAGGTGCAGGTGGTTGGTGAGAACACAGAGGTGGATAAAAATATCATTGAGCATATTACGGATCCTTTGATGCATCTGGTTCGAAATTCTGTGGACCATGGAATTGAAGAGAATGTGGAAGAGAGAACCAGCCGCGGCAAACCGGCAAAGGGAAGGATTACACTGGAAGCCAAAAACGAGGGCGGAAAGGTATATATCAGCGTAAAGGATGACGGAAAAGGACTCAGCAAGGAAAAACTGTATGAAAAGGCATATAATGTCGGATTAATCGGGGAAAGACCAATTACGGATTTTACTGACAAGGAAATTTACAGTTTCATTACCCTGCCGGGATTTTCCACAAAAGAGCAGGTAACAGAATATTCCGGACGAGGGGTCGGCATGGATGTGGTTGTTAAGAACATCCAGAGCATCGGCGGAAGGCTGGATATTGAAAGTACGGAAGGCGCAGGTTCGGAGATGACACTTGTGATTCCGCTGACGCTTGCCATTATTAACGGTATTGTCGTACAGATTGGAACATCTTCATTTGTACTGGAAACAGCATCAGTAAAAACCTTTATGAGAATCACCAGTGACTCCATAATTACGGAACCGGACGGAGAGGAGTACATTGTTCTTCGGGATGAGTGTTATCCGTTTGTCCGTCTGAATGAAAAATATAATCTAAAGGAAGCCGGAACCAAGGTGGAGGATGGTATCATAGTAGTACTCGAACACGAGAGCCACCAGATATGTATACTGATTGACAAACTGGTGCAGGAGCAGGAAATTGTTGTCAAGCCAATTCCATCCTATATCAGAAAAGTAAAGGGTGTGTCCGGATGTACACAGCTGGGGGATGGCAGCATTGCCCTGATACTGGATATCGCCAGTCTTGTAGAAAATAAAGAAAGGAGGATATAGATGGCTGAGGAAATTATGGTAGCGGAATTGGAAGAAGAAGCTGCAGACGAGTCCCAGAAGGGACAGTTTATGACCTTCCAGACAGGAAAGGAGTTCTTTGGCATCGGTATCAGCTACATCAATGAAATCATTATGATGCAGCCCATCACACCGGTACCGGAAGTAGATGATTATATCAAAGGACTGATTAATCTGCGCGGTAAGATTATTCCGGTCATCGATGTCCGGGTGAGATTTAAGATGGCTCCTGCGGAGTACACGGACAGAACGTGTATTATCATCATTAATGTGAAATCCATGACAATTGGTCTGATTGTCGAACAGATAGCAGAAGTTGTCAATATCTCAGATGATGATATTGTTTCCCTTCCGTCCCTGAAACGCAAAGAACGGGAGCATAACAAATATGTTTATGGTCTTGCCAGACTGGAAGATTCCGTAAAGATGCTGCTTGATCCGGAGAAACTGATAAAACAGGAAGACCTGGAAAAAATTGGGGAGAATCAAGAGGAAGAACAAGAGTAAAAAGGAGAAAGATAAAATGAAAAAAGGAGAATCTACAATGAAAAAAGGTTTTTCAATAAACAACATGTCCGTTCGGGCAAAAATTACAATGTTCAGTGTTGTGATGCTGGTGTTCATGCTCTGCATTGCAGCGGTTGGAATTTTTTCTGCCAACTCCATTAACCAGACGAGAAAAAAGCTCTATGATAACTATGGAATGGGCCAGTTATATATGAGCCAGGGATTTTCAGATTTCTGTAACATAAAGGTGCGTATCAGAAATGCCCTGCTTGCTTATGCTGATGATGCGGCTAATTTCAAGGCACAGAAAGATGATATTGAGAAATACAAAGAAGAATGCTATGAGTCTTTTGGTAAGTTTGAAGCGCTTATGGATGTATTTCCGCAGGAAATCCGCGACCAGTACCAGCAGGTCAGGGATGCCGTTGACGAATGGATTGCTGCGAACGAAAACTACATTACCCTTGGGGAAAGCAATCGTGCAAAGGAGGCCATTAATGATCTGATGACGAGTGGTAAGACGCTTGCTAACGAAACGGAAGAGAAGTTAAATACACTGATTACGATGCTTTCGGAAGAATCTGATAAACAAAGCAACCGAGCAGAGCTTTCCATGAATGTGCTGACTAGTATTTCAGTCGGGGTTGCAGCGCTTGCAGTCATTATTGCAATTGCATATGCACTGGTATTAATCAAAAACATTATCGCTCCTGTTAAAAAGCTTTCCATTGCAGCAAAGAAAATGGCACTTGGTGATG
Source organism: uncultured Agathobacter sp. (assembly GCA_910587655.1). Classification (GTDB taxonomy): domain Bacteria; phylum Bacillota; class Clostridia; order Lachnospirales; family Lachnospiraceae; genus Roseburia. The sequence continues at coordinate 106,327 of CAJUND010000011.1, forward strand.
TGGATGTAGACTGTGAAAAGATTAACGATGATGATCTTGGAGAACTGATGGATAACTTCAAGATTATGATTAACGGAATCAGGGGACAGGTTGACGTTGCCAATGAAATTGCAAAGGGTGACCTGACCGTTGTAGCGGATGTCAGAAGTGATCAGGATGTTCTGGGTAAATCATTCCAGCGTATACTAACAGATAATAACAGAATACTCGGCGGAATCAAGGAATCAACTTCCCAGGTTACTGTTGGTGCAGAACAGGTGGCGAGTGCAAGCCAGTCACTGGCACAGGGCTCCACAGAGCAGGCAAGCGCACTGCAGGAGGTTACTGCTTCCATGGCTGAAATTGCAGAGCATACCAAGGCAAATGCAGAACAGGCGAGTGAGGCTGATGATCTGGTACGTAATGTAAAAGAAACTGCAATTGATGGTAACGGACAAATGAAAGCAATGATTGGTGCCATGAATGACATCAATGAGTCTTCTGAAACAATTTCCAAGATTATCAAGGTCATTGACGATATCGCATTCCAGACCAATATCCTTGCACTGAATGCCGCGGTTGAGGCTGCAAGGGCAGGTGTGCATGGGAAAGGGTTTGCAGTAGTTGCGGAAGAAGTCAGAAGTCTTGCAGCAAAGAGTGCTTCTGCAGCAAGTGAAACACAGGAAATGATTGAAGATATCATCCGTAAGATTGGACACGGCAGCAAGCTCGCAGAGGAAACAGCCGTTTCACTGAATGAAATTGTAGAGGCAATTGACAAGATTGTAAGCCTGATTGGAAGTATTGCTGTGGCATCCAATGACCAGGCAACTTCTGTATCCCAGATTGACCAGGCAATCAGCCAGGTATCCCAGGTTGTACAGACAAACTCTGCTACAAGTGAGGAATGTGCGGCAGCCTCTGAGGAACTTTCCAACCAGGTGGCAAACCTTCGCACAATGATTGGAAATTACAAACTGCTGTCCCAGAACAGCGGTATGTCAGGAAGTTCATCAATGGATGACCATCTGGACACAAAACTGCATGATGACAGCAGTTATAACGAACAGATTATTTCCCTTGACGGTGAATTTGGGAAATACTAAAATCAGACAAAAAATAATAAACAGGAACTGTAATTCCTTTTGAAGTGATTCCAGTATAGTTTTATGGTTAATTATCGACAATCTTTGACATAATCTATGGGTGTTCCGTGTTTATATTAATTATGACTGAATTTGACATCTAGGAGGCCTTAAATGGGAAAACTAAATGTCGCAATTGCAGATGATAATGAGGTTACGAGGGAATTATTAGGGAATATTGTTTCCGGTGATGATGAACTCAGGCTGGTTGGAACCGCAAAAGATGGTGAAGAAGCGTGTCTTTTAATCAAGGAAAAAGAGCCGGATGTGGTATTACTGGATATCGTGATGCCAAAGCTGGATGGTCTTGGTGTGCTGGACAGAATCCGAACAGACCAGACACTGAAGCACCGTCCAACTTTCCTCATGGTCAGTGCAGTCAGTAATGAAAGAATTACAGAGGATGTGTTTGAGCGAGGGGCAGATTATTTTATTATGAAGCCGTTCGACAACAGTATTATTCTGGACCGCATCAAAACCGTTTTAAAACGTAAAAATACAAAGGAAATAAGAAAAGTATTTGAAATTGACCGTAGTGAACCGGACTCTCTGAAAACGCTGGAAGAGGATGTTACAGAGATTATTCATGAAGTGGGAGTGCCTGCCCATATTAAGGGATACCAGTACTTACGGGAAGCGATTATCATGTCAGTGAACAATATGGATATGTTAAATTCCATTACCAAGATACTGTATCCGGGCATTGCAAAAAAGTTTCAGACTACGCCAAGCCGGGTGGAACGTGCCATTCGTCACGCGATTGAAGTGGCATGGAGCAGAGGAAAAATGGATACACTGGATGATTTGTTTGGCTATACCATAAGCAATGGCAAAGGAAAACCAACAAATTCAGAGTTTATCGCTTTAATTACAGACAAGATACGTTTACAGATGAAGAATAAATAGGAGAGAATTATATGAAGAAGATTCTGTTCGTCTCATCAGAGGCAGTTCCGTATATTAAAACAGGAGGACTGGCAGACGTTGCGGGTTCCCTGCCAAAGTATTTTGACAAAGAGAAGTATGATGTGCGGGTCATGATTCCCAAATATGCCTGCATGGATGCAGCATTTCTGCCAAAGCTTCATTTTGTCTGTCATTTTTATGTCAACTTAAACTGGCGTAAACAGTATGTTGGAATTCTGGAAGCGGAATATAAAGGAATTCATTATTATTTTGTAGACAATGAGTTCTATTTTGCAGGGTCATCTCCATATAACAATATCTATGAAGATGTTGAGAAATTTGCGTATTTTTCCAAGGCGGCATTAAGAAGTCTGCCGTATATAGATTTTGCACCGGACATTATCCACTGTCATGACTGGCAGACCGGACTGTTACCGGTATTTTTAAGAACTTCTTTTGGTGATGACAGTTTTTATGCCGGAATTAAAACAGTTTATTCGATTCATAACCTGCAGTTTCAGGGACGCTGGAAAATTCGTGAGGTTATGGATATTACAGGGCTTCCGGAGCATATTTTTAATGCAGGCCAGCTGGAGTCATACGGGGAGGCAAACTACTTAAAAGGTGGTGTTGTTTATTCCGATTTTGTGACAACCGTAAGTCCAAGCTATGCCGGGGAAATTGCCACGGTGGAAGGCGGTGAAGGATTAGACGGACTGATGGCTGCAAAGCGGGGCAGTCTCTATGGTATTTTGAACGGAATCGATTATGAGGAGTATAATCCGCAGACCGATCCGCACATCCATGCAAATTTTACAAAAAAGGATGCGCTGGTAGGAAAAAAGAGAAACAAGGCTGCCCTGCAGAAAAAACTTGGTCTTCCAGTAAATGAGGATGCACTGATGATAGGCATGGTTTCGCGTATGACAAGCCAGAAGGGATTTGATCTGGTTGATTATGCACTGGACGAGCTGTTATCATCTATGGAGATTCAGTTTGTAATTCTTGGAACGGGAGAAGAGAGGTATGAAAATACCCTGCGGAATTTTCAGGAACGTTATCCTGACAAACTCCGTGCGCTGATTGGTTATTCCGAAGGGCAGGCGCACCAGATTTATGCCTCCTGTGATGCCTTTCTGATGCCTTCACTATTTGAACCGTGCGGCTTAAGCCAGATGATTTCCATGCGCTATGGGACACTGCCGGTGGTGCGGGAAACAGGAGGGCTTAAAGATACGGTGCAGCCGTATAATGAATACGAACATACCGGTACAGGTTTTTCTTTCTGTAATTATAATGCACATGAGATGATGAATATTGTCCGTTATGCTTACAGCATCTTTACAGATCATAAATCAGAGTGGTATGCAATGATAGAGCGTGCCATGGCACAGAATTTTTCGTGGAATACATCGGCACGTAAATATGAGGAGCTGTATGACAAAATGACAGAACTTTAATTCCTGTTATTAATTAGTTCTCTTGTGCCGGACCAGTCAATTTATTTGGTTCAGGAAGTAATGATTTTTGTCCTGCGGTTAAAATAATACGCATGATCAGAAAGAATTTCATCATCAGCAAGCTGTGATTCGTTGACTTCCCTTACCATTTGTGTATATTTTTCAAGGGTAGCAGAATCAGCAGAATCGACCGGAATCAGAATTACTTCGTGAATACTGCTTGGAAGAATCACGAGGTTTTTGTGAAAGAGGTCTGCGGTTTCCTGCAGCATCTTTTCGTAGAGTATCACAGAAGCTCCATTGGTCCGGTACTGGTTGGACATAACATACATCGGGAGTTTACAGATGTCATTGTGTTCCTTTAACAGTGTCTGCATTGGCAGAAATTCCGGTGGAAGAAGAAGGGGTGTATTTTTTTCCGCTATCCGGCGGAGTTCGTCAACTGTTACATTCCACATGGAAAGATGATGGTTGTGAACCAGAATATTTGCCTGGTTGTTTTTGTCTGCATGAAGCATACAGTAGAAAATTACGGCAAGATCCTGAAACCGGTAATAGGGAACATCCTCTAAAAGCTCTTCATTTTTTTTATAATTAACCAGCCGCATGACAATTCGGGAAGATGCCCTGCGGTAGTCAGTAAATGCACTGGTGTCGAAATCTTCTGTTGGAAGATGGCTGAAATATGCCGAAAGAATATCATCATAGATATCTTCCAGACACACGCCTTCAAGATAACGGTGATAATAGGGCTGGAGATAAATGGTTGGCGAAACGTTTACATCTGGCTGCATAATAACCAGACCATCGCAGCGTCTGCCATTATTTTTCATAACCGGATGAATTTCCAGTTTCACATCTGCATCGATACGGTTTGTGAGCTGGGTTTTAATTGTTGTTAAAAATTCCTGATAGTTCATGCTTCTCCTTTTAAGCATGGAATACCCATATTCTGAAACATAACTGCTTACAGTTTGTTATATTTGTCCGGGAAGATTTACTGATAAAGAAGACCACGACGTATGGTTTTACGCCGTGGTCTTACTGTATCATATTTCCAAATTAAAAAACAATAGAACTTTAGTACTAGTCAGCCAGAAGTTCCTGCCAGAGTTTACTGTAAAGTGTGGATTCTTCATCAGAAAGAGCCGTAAATATTTCACATCGTTTAATGGTATCAGCACTTGGATTAATAGCTTCATTGTTTTTAACAGTTTCATTTTGTTTTTCTACAACTGCTGTAATGGGAGAAGCGTACTGTACATATTCAAAATTCTTATCCGCAATCTCCTCGCGGCAGAGAAAATTCAGAAACTGCAGCGCTGCTTTCTTGTCATTGCAGGATTTTGGGACAAACCATGAATCAATCCAGAGGTTGGAGCCTTCTTCCGGAACCGAATATCCAAGGTTGTCATTTTCCAGCATGGCAAGGGCGGCTTCACCGGAATAACAGAGGGCAATGCTTGCTTCCTCACTAATCATGGAATCTGATGTTTCATCCACATAATACGCATACACAATGCCGTCCTGTTTTTGTTTTTTCAGACGTTCCAGGGCTTCATTTAAATGCCCCTCCTCCGTTTCATTGAGGGAATATCCGAGGGAAATGAGTGCCGGTGTAAAGCTGTCCCGCACGGAGTTTTCCATAATGATTTCATCCTCGTAAGTCGGATCCCAGAGGCAGTCCCATGAGGAAACCACGTCTGGCTGTATCGTATCTTTTTTATACAGCAGACCAAGAGTGCCGTAAAAGTATGGGACTGTATAGTTATGGCTGCTGTCATAGGAAGAACTCATGTCAATAATTGAAGAATCCAGGTTTTTATAATTGTCCATTGCCTCAAAATCCATCTGAAGTACTTCCCCTTCCTTAATCAGGCGTTCCACCATATATTCCGAAGAGCAGATAAGGTCATAGTCAATGGAGCCGGCTTTGTATTTGGTATACATTTCTTCCGGGCTTTCATATTCTTCGTATTTGATTTTAATTCCGGTTTCTTCTTCAAACTGACGGATGACAGATTCATCCATGTATTTTCCGTAATTTAAAACCGTCAGTGATTTAACGTCTTCCCCGTTTTCAGATGAACCGTTTCCGCAGGCACAAAGAGAGCCTGCCACAGCGATGAGTAATAAAGCAGATACCATTCTTTTTTTCATTTTCATATCCTCCTTAAATCAGTTTGGTTTTCTTCCAGGACGGACATTTCCAGCCAGAAGAATCAGCAGTACAGCAAAAAAGAGTATTGTTGACAGTGCATATAATTCCGGTTTTACTCCTTTGCGCAGTTCCGTATAGAGCATGGTGGAAAGCGTATTAACCCCCGCACCCTTGGTAAAATATGTGATAGAAAAATCATCCAGCGACATTGTAACAGCCATCATAAATCCTGAAAAAACAGCAGGACGGATTTCCGGCCAGGTAACTTTGTAAAAAGCATATCCAGGGGACGCCCCCAGATCCAGCGCAGCTTCGTATGTACTGCGGTTGACAGCTTTTAATTTTGGCAGTACGTTTAAAATTATATAGGGGATACTGAATGTGATATGCGCAATCAGTACAGTCACAAATCCTAGATCCATGAATTTTACAAACAGAAGCATCATGGAAATGCCGGTTACAATATCAGCATTTAGCATAGGAATATTTGTTGCGCCCAGATAGAGTGCCTGCCCTTTTTTTTTCATCGAAGCAATGCCAAATGCAGCCAGTGTCCCAATCAGCGTGGAAATAACGGCAGATATAAAGGTAATCTGTAAGGTCGTCATAAATGCGGACATAATGGTTTCATTCTGAAAACATCCCAGGTACCACTGGAATGTAAAGCCGCCCCATTTTACTTTTGTGCGGGAATTGTTAAAAGACAATGCAACCAGCACAATAATCGGCAGATAGAGGAATGCAAAAACCAGAAACAGATAAAGCCTTGAAATACATTTTTTTATCATCGTGCCGTATCCTCCCTGTCAAATAGGTTTACAAGCGCCATACTTGCGATTACAAAAATCATCAGAACAAAGGAAAGCCCGCTTCCGGCATTCCACTGCATTCCCTGCATAAAATCCTGTTCTATGACATTTCCAATTAAAAGCACCTGTCCGCCGCCAAGTACCTGCGAAATTGCAAAAGAAGTCAGCGATGGTACAAAAACCATGACAATTCCGCTGATAATCCCGGATACCGTAAGCGGCAGAATAATTTTGAAAAAAATAGTAATACTGTTTGCACCAAGATCCTGCGCAGCTTCAATCCAGTCCCTGCGAATACGGGTCATGGAATTATAAATCGGCAGAAGCATAAACGGAAGAAAATCATAAACCATTCCGAGTACCACAGCCGCCGGGGTATTAATCATGCTGATATCCGGCAGGCCGATGCCTTCCAGCAGTGTGTTGACCACACCGTTTTTGGATAACAGCAGTTTCCATGCCAGAATACGGAGCATAAAATTCATCCACATCGGGAGCATAAAAATAAATACAACAAATCCCTGGTTCTTAAACTGTATCCGGCTTAAAATCATGGCAAGCGGATAGGAGAGAAGCAGACAGATGATGGTACAGATAATTCCAAGCTTTAAAGAAAGCCCGATTGCTTTCCGGTTGGTTTCCGCGCCGATTGCAAAAATATATTCCAGAGTAAACATTCCGTCTGCATTTGTGAATGCATAGTACAGAATCATTAGTACGGGCAGGAGAATAAAGCCCGCAATCCAGAGCAGGTAAGGTCCGGCAAGGAACTGCTGTTTTAATTTACTCATCAATTTCTACCGCCCTTTCATCAGAGGATTCCGGTTTGTGCATAATCTGGATATTGAACGGGATTACCTTAATTCCCACATGGGTGCCCACCGGAACATATTTTGTGGTATGAACCAGCCATTCATATCCGTTTGCCTGTACATCCAGTTCGTAGTGGACGCCTTTAAAGATTAAGGAGGTAACATTCCCTTCCATATATCCGTCTGCAGGTTCCACAAGTTCGACGTCCTCCGGACGGATGACCACATCCACGGGAGTGTTTTCACCAAAGCCTTCATCCACACACGGCATTTTTACACTGAGAATCTCCACAAGCCGGTCTTTGATCATGATTCCGTCAATAATGTTGCTGTGTCCGATAAAATCTGCAACAAAGGCATTTTCCGGTTCATTGTAAATATCCTCCGGCGTACCAATCTGCTGGATATATCCCTGGTTCATGACAACAATGGTATCAGACATGGTAAGGGCTTCCTCCTGGTCATGTGTCACATAAACAAAAGTAATTCCCAGTTCTTCTTTCAGACGGATTAATTCGTACTGCATGTTCTGCCTTAACTTAAGGTCAAGCGCACCCAGTGGTTCATCCAGCAGAAGTACCTTTGGTTCATTAACAATGGCACGTGCAATGGCAATGCGCTGCTGCTGGCCGCCTGAAAGGGAATGTACAGAACGCTTCTCATATCCGTCAAGGTTTACTAATTTTAATGCATATTTAATTTTATCTTCAATATAACTTTTACTTTTCCTGCTGATTTTCAGACCAAATGCAATATTTTCAGCAATGGACATATGTGGAAAAAGAGAGTACTTTTGAAATACAGTATTGAGTTTACGCTCGTTTGCAGGAAGGCGGGTAATGTCCTTTCCGTCAAAAAAAATCTGCCCGGTATCAGGCATTTCAAATCCGCCCAGCATACGTAACGTGGTGGTTTTTCCGCAGCCGGAAGGTCCAAGCAGCGTGAGAAATTCATTTTCCCTGATATAGAGGTTAAACTCATCCAGCACAGGAGTCTGTTCAAAGGATTTTGATATATCTATAAAATCTATTAAATGTTTACTCATTCTTCATCTGCCCCATATCGTTCATTATAATTGAAAGAAACAAATTTTATTGTATAGGATTATGCCTGAATGTCAAGCAATATCTGCTTTTTTATTTTTAGGGTTGATTTTGTGGTCCGGATTTGGTAATATACTTAAAGTGATAGCAGATATGTGCCAATATGGCTCAGTTGGTAGAGCGGCGCATTCGTAATGCGTAGGTCAGGGGTTCGAGTCCCCTTATTGGCTTTGTACGAATGGAGCCTCGGTAGATTCAGGAGATGAATCCATCGGGGTTCTTTTTTACTGTAAAGAAAACATCTGGTTTTCTGCAGTTGCAGGCTGTCCATGGTTATATCCAGAGTGTAAACAAAAAAGGAGGAACATTCAGTTATGAAAAAACAGGTCGTTATAGAAAAAGGAATGATACTATCGGTGATATTTATAATTCTTGGGGCGGTGGTGTTTTTCTGGGGATCAGATTTTGAGAAGCGTCTGAAAAATCCTGTGGTGCTTAAGGAAATGACAGAGATGGACTGCAAAACCTTAAATTATGTGGACGGTGAGATAACCGCTTATCTGATGTCATGGGAGTATGATACGGCGATGGAAGGGAACCAGAACGACGGGACGCAGAAAACTACCGGTATCAGCGGGAATCATAATATTCTTCTGACAAATTATGATATTTATACGGTTCCCATCCAGAACGGAAAATATATCCGTGTGCTTGCCGGGAAAAAAGATACAAAGGATTCCCTGGAAAACTTCAATGCCGCAGTGCCGTTTCACGGACTCGTGATTAAATCCGGCAAGGCTCTTAACAGCGAGTGGTACAGCAGAATCGATAAATTTAATTCCTCAGCTGTTCTTCCGGATTATATGATTATGGAATTTAACGGAGACAACCTGAAATCCATTAAATATCTGGGGATTGTGATGGCTGGTCTTTCCCTGCTTTATATTATCACGAAGGTGGTTAAGTAAATGGATGAAAACAGTTACAGCCAGAAACAGCTTGATGACCTCTGCCAGTCAATGATAGAGTTTTTTGCCGGGGATCCTAAGAGAATCCAGCATTTTATGAAAGTACACAGTTTTGCCCGGATTATCGGCACAAAGGAAGGCATGGATCCGGTATCCCTTAGTATCCTTGAGGCAGCTGCATATACCCATGATATTGGCATCCGTCCTGCAGAAGAAAAATACGGCAGATGCGACGGCAGGCTTCAGGAGCAGGAAGGACCGACGGTCGCCCAGAAGCTGTTATCGGATATTGGTTTTGAAAATTACATGACAGAGAGAATCTGTTACCTTGTGGGACACCACCATAGCTATGATCAGATAGAGGGACTGGATTACCAGATCCTGGTGGAAGCGGACCTGCTTGTGAACCTGTACGAGGACGATGCCGGTGAAAAAGGGATTCTGGCTGCGTACCGCAATATTTTCCGTACGGAAAGCGGCAGAAACATCTGCAGGCAGATGTTTGCAATATAGGAATGAACCAGGGACAGGGCTTATGAACAGGATAAATTATGAACAGGTAATGGAACGCCTGATTCTTGAGAACTGCAGCGGGGACCGGGTGCCGAGGCTTCTTCTGCACAGCTGCTGCGCTCCATGCAGTTCTTATTGTATTGAACGTCTGGCCGCACATTTTTATGTGACGGTCTTTTATTACAATCCCAATATTTATCCACCGGAAGAATACCATATACGCGCACGTGAGCAGGAACGGTTTATCAAAGAGTTTCCCGCGAAGTATCCGCTGTCCTTCGTGGAAGGAAGCTATGATACCGAAAAGTTTTACGGGCTTGTGAAGGGGATGGAGCATCTTCCGGAGGGGGACAGGCGCTGTTTTGCCTGTTATGAGATGCGTCTGCGGGAGACCGCAGAATATGCAGACAGCCGCGGATATGATTTTTTTACAACCACATTATCGATCAGCCCGTTAAAAAATGCAGAAAAACTGAATGAAATCGGAAAGAAGCTGGAGCTGGAATACCGTCCGGCGTATCTGTACTCCGATTTCAAAAAGAAGAACGGATACAGACGTTCAACAGAGATTTCAAAAGAATACAATATGTACCGCCAGTATTACTGCGGGTGCATATATTCAAAAAAAGAGCGTGATGCACAGATTGCACTGCGAAATCCGGCAGACAGAACAGACAATGATTGAAAGAGAGGAATTTACTTATGGCACAGTTATGGGGCGGACGTTTCACAAAGGAGACGGATCAGCTTGTTTATCAGTTTAATGCATCAATTTCATTTGACAAAAAGTTTTTCAGACAGGATATTGAAGGTTCAAAGGCACATGTTGCCATGCTTGGAAAGCAGGAAATTCTTACAAAGCAGGAAATGCAGGACATCATAAAGTGTCTGGATGAAATTATGCAGGACGTGGAAGCAGGGAAACTGCAGATTACGGAACAATATGAGGATATCCACAGCTTTGTGGAGGCAAACCTGATTGAGAGGATTGGTGACACCGGAAAAAAGCTTCACACCGGAAGAAGCAGAAACGACCAGGTGGCGCTTGATATGAGACTGTATACGCGTCTGCAGATTCTGGAAACAGACGGGCTGTTAAAGGAGCTTTTAACAGTTCTGCTCCGGCTGATGAAAGAAAATACGGATACCATTATGCCGGGCTTTACCCACCTGCAGAAAGCGCAGCCAATTACGCTGTCACACCATATGGGCGCCTATTTTGAAATGTTTAAGCGCGACCGCATGCGGCTTTCTGATATTTTTGAACGTATGAACTACTGTCCGCTTGGCTCCGGCGCACTGGCGGGGACAACTTATCCGCTGGACCGCGACTATACTGCAAAGCTGATGGGATTTTACGGTCCGACATTAAACAGTATGGACGGCGTTTCCGACCGGGATTACCTGCTGGAATTTCTTGCGGCGCTTTCCACCATTATGATGCATCTGAGCCGTTTCTGCGAGGAAATCATTATCTGGAATTCCAATGAATACCAGTTTGTGGAGATTGACGATGCATACAGCACGGGAAGCTCCATTATGCCGCAGAAGAAGAACCCGGATATTGCAGAGCTTGTCAGGGGAAAGACGGGACGTGTCTATGCCGCGCTTGTTTCGCTGCTTACCACAATGAAAGGAATCCCGCTTGCATATAATAAGGATATGCAGGAGGACAAGGAGCTTGCATTTGATGCAATGGATACGGTAAAGAACTGCGTTGCCCTGTTTACCGGAATGGTTGACACCATGAAATTTAACAGGGACGTTATGAGAAAAAGTGCAAACAACGGCTTTACCAATGCAACGGACGCTGCGGATTATCTGGTGAAAAAAGGAGTTCCGTTCCGTGACGCACATGGGATTATCGGACAGATTGTGCTTTACTGCATCGAAAAGAATATTGCCATTGACGACATGAAGCTGGAGGAACTGCAGAAATTTTCCCCGGTATTTGCAAAGGATGTTTATGAAGCAGTTTCCATGGAAACCTGTGTAAACACAAGATGTACCACAGGCGCCCCTTCCCGCACTGCCATGGAGCAGGTGATTGCCATTGAGGAAGAATACCTGAAAGAGGAAGCGTTTCAAGAGTTTGCAGACACAATTTCTGAAAAATAGCATAATATACAAAAAACTGCTTGCATTTTTAGCTGTTTTGCTGTAAGATGGTGTCTAACAAAGACAACTGTGTGTCATACGCGGACACACAGAAGATACAACAAGAAGATTAAGGCTAAAAAACGGAAAATGAATGAAAGGATAATATGAAGAAATGAGTGAGAAATTAAAGGTTGGTATCCTTGGGGGCACCGGAATGGTAGGACAGAGATTTATTTCATTACTGGAGAATCACCCGTGGTTTGAGGTTACCACGATTGCAGCCAGTCCGAGAAGTGCAGGAAAAACCTACGAGGAAGCAGTAGGGGGCCGCTGGAAGATGGATACCCCGATGCCGGATGCAGTGAAAAAAATTGTCGTTATGAATGTCAATGAAGTTGACAAGGTTGCTTCAAATGTTGACTTTGTTTTTTCAGCGGTTGACATGTCAAAGGATGAGATTAAAAAGATAGAAGAAGAATATGCGAAAACAGAGACTCCGGTCGTATCCAATAACAGTGCACACCGCTGGACACCGGATGTACCAATGGTTGTTCCGGAAATCAACCCGCAGCATATGGAGGTTATCAAATACCAGAAAGAGCGTCTTGGCACCAAACGCGGCTTCGTGGCAGTAAAACCAAACTGCTCCATCCAGAGCTATGCGCCGGTTCTTACCGCATGGAAGGAATTTGAGCCGTATGAAGTGGTTGCAAGTACTTACCAGGCAATTTCGGGCGCAGGCAAGACCTTTAAGGACTGGCCGGAGATGGTGGGCAATATTATTCCGTATATCGGCGGGGAAGAGGAGAAATCCGAAAAAGAGCCGCTTCGCCTCTGGGGTGAAATTGATGACAGCAAAAAAGAAATTGTTCCGGCAGTATCCCCGGTGATTACCTGCCAGTGCATTCGTGTTCCGGTTTTAAACGGTCATACGGCATCGGTATATGTGAAGTTTAAGAAGAAGGCAACCAAAGAACAGCTTGTTTCGGCACTGGAAAATTTCAGCGGAATGCCGCAGGAACTTGGACTGCCAAGCGCGCCAAAGCAGTTTATCCGCTATCTGACGGATGATGACCGTCCGCAGGTTGCGCTGGATGTGGATTATGAGAATGGAATGGGCGTTTCCGTGGGACGTCTCCGTGAGGATACGGTTTATGACTGGAAGTTTGTCGGCCTGTCCCACAATACCGTGCGCGGCGCTGCCGGCGGTGCTGTGCTTTGTGCAGAGCTGTTAAAGGCGCAGGGATACATTACAAAAAAGTAGTATAGTGGCAGAATAATTTTATATCAGGACCGCAGAGTGTTAATCTGCGGTCTTTTTTCTTGAAAGTGAAATTAAGGTGTGATATAATTTTCATAAATGTTTACATATATTTGGAGGAAACGTCTATGAACGTAAAAAGTACGGATTTAAATGAACTGGAAAGCTTTTATGAGCAGACCGGAAACCAGCTTGTGATTCTGTATGGCAATAAAAACTGCGGAAAAGAAGAGCTGATTAAGACATTTACGGCAGGAAAAAAGAGCTTTTACTACCGCTGCAGAGAGGCGTCTGCGCAGGAACAGCTCTCCGTTATGGGGGATGAGATTGGAAGACGTTTCGATGTGAAGCTGTCAAAGAATACCTACGATGAATATTTTAACCGTATTAAGAGCGGGGATGCCTCCAAGCTTGTACTTGTCATTGATGAAGTTCAGTATGTGATGAAAAAAGATGTGGAATTTTTAAAAAGCATTTTAAAGCTTAAGGCAAAACGGCTTTATCCGGGACCTGTTATGATTATCCTTGCCTCATCCTCCATTGTATGGGCGGAACAGAATTTAGAGGAAGCGTTCGGGGAGGAAACCAAAAAAATCACAGGAACCATGAAGCTGGAAAATCTCTCATTTCTTGAAGTAGTGCGTGCTTTTCCGGATCTTCCGGTCAGTGAATGCATAAAAATTTACGGTGTCATAGGCGGCGTACCCGGTTATATGGCGCAGTGGAATCCGAAAGTTTCTTTTAAGGAAAATATCTGCCGCCTGCTTCTGGCTGAAAACGGATATCTGTTTGACATGGCGCAGCAGGTGATTTCCTCAGAACTGCGCGAGCTGTCGGTATACAATACCATTTTGTCTGCCATGGCACAGGGACATAACAAACTCAATGAACTGTTTCTTTATACCGGTTTTTCCCGTGCAAAAATCAGTGTTTACATGAAAAACCTGAGTCATTTTGATATCATAGAAAAGGTTGTTTCCTTTGAAACCGGCGGATGGGAAAATGCAAAAAAAGGCGTTTACCAGATTAAAGACACCTTTGTGAATTTCTGGTTCCGTTTTATTTTCCTGCATCTTTCCGAGCTGTATATGATGGAGCCGTCGGATTTTTATGACAAATATATTGCAGACGAACTGGATGAGTACCTGATACGTTATTTCCGGAATGTCTGCATGGAATACCTGCAGCTTTTAAACCAGCTGGGGCGTGTTCCGTTTGCCATTCACAAAATGGGTATGTGGATCGGCAAGACAGGAAATATTGATATTATTGCCCAGAGCAGCGACAGACGCAATATTGTCGGTCTCTGCAACTGGAATAAAGAATATTTAACGATGCAGATGTGCGAGGAAATGTATGAAACTATGCAGAAAGCAAAAATCAATTCCGAGCATTTTTATCTTTTTTCTGCAAAAGCATTTGAGCCGGAGCTGGTGGAATATGTGAGAAAAGATTCACGCTTTGAGCTGATTGACATGACGGAATTATAGGAGTTGCCATGGGGAAATCGTTAATCATTACGGAGAAACCATCCGTTGCAAGGGAATTTGCCCAGGTACTCGGTGTAAACGGCAGGCAGGACGGTTACATAGAAAACCAGGAATATGTAATCACCTGGTGTGTCGGACATCTGGTGGGGATGGTATATCCGGAAAGTTATGATATCAAATATAAGAAATGGCGGCTGGAAGATTTGCCGTTTTTGCCCGAAGAATACAAATATGATGTGATCAAGGATGTCAGCAGACAGTATGATATTGTGCACGGCATGCTGATGCGGGAGGACATTGACCGTGTTTACTGGGCGGGGGACGCCGGAAAAGAAGGGCAGACCATTGAAGAGAATATACGCAATTTCGGCGGTGTACGAACAGGCATGGAAGAGCTGCGTGTATGGATTGATTCCCAGACACAGGAGGAAATCCTGCGCGGAATCAGGGAAGCAAAACCCATGTCAGAATACGCAAACCTCGGTAAATCCGGAATTATGCGTACCATAGAGGATTATGCCATGGGAATCAACTTTTCCCGTGTCATGTCTGTGAAATACGGCGGTCTGTTAAATGATGCCGCAGGAACAAAATCTTACACGGCAATTGCAGTGGGACGTGTCATGACCTGTGTGCTTGGCATGGTGGTAATCAGGGAGCGTGAAATCCAGGACTTTAAGGAAACGCCGTTTTACCGTGTCATCGGGAAATTTTCAGACGCCGGAATTGAAGGGGAATGGAAAGCCGTGGAGGGCTCGGCATATTATGAGTCCACACTTTTATATAAAGAAAATGGTTTTCGTGAAGAGAAGGATGCAAATGAGCTGATTGGACAGCTGCAGAATAAAAAGGCTGTTGTGAAATCCCTGGAAAAAGGAACCAGCAAAAAACGGGCGCCCCTTCTCTTTAATCTTGCAGAGCTTCAGGCGGAATGTGCCAAACGCTTCAAAATCAGTCCCGATGAAACACTTCAGGCTGCACAGGAGCTTTATGAAAAGAAACTGACTACCTATCCAAGAACAGATGCAAGAGTCCTTTCTTCCGCCGTCGCAAAAGAAATCCAGAAAAATATCAGCAGACTGCGGGGCTTTGAGCCAGTGGCTGCATTCGTCCAGAAAATCATGGAGCAGAAGCTCTTTGCACAGATTGCAAAAACACAGTATGTGGATGACAGCAAAGTCACAGACCACTATGCAATTATTCCCACCGGACAGATGACAGAATATAAATCTTTAAACACGATTCAAAAAGCTGTTTATGAGCTGATTGTACGCAGATTTTTGAGTGTTTTTTATCCTCCGGCGGAATACCGGAATGTAAAGCTGGTGGTTGCTGTTGCCATGGGGGAAAAGACAGAGCATTTTTATTCCTCTGCAAAAGTTTTAAAAACTCCGGGATATCTGGAAATTGCGGGAATCCCGCCCAAAAGAGGGAAAAATGACCCGAATAATCCAAACCGCGGTCTGGATCGTGTGACAGCCGGGGAATACAGCAGGCAGGAGGAGGAAACGGAAGAAGAGACAGCCGATCCGAAGAAGCTGCTGGAACTGGCAAAAACCTTAAAAAACGGTGATGAAATACCGGTTTGCGGATACCGGCTCAAAGAGGGAAAGACTTCTCCGCCGAAACGGTATACATCCGGTTCCATGGTGCTTGCCATGGAAAACGCAGGCCAGCTGATTGAAGACGAAGAACTCAGGGAACAGATTAAGGGTTCCGGAATCGGCACTTCCGCCACCCGTGCGGAAATTATAAAAAAGCTGGTAAGGATCGGATATCTGAACCTGAATAAAAAAACTCAGGTACTTACTCCCGAAAACCTTGGGGAAATGGTATTTGAAGTTGTATCCATGACAGTTCCGGCACTGTTAAATCCAAAGATGACTGCTTCATGGGAAAAGGGACTGGACGGGATTACAAACGGGACGGTGGATTTTTGGGACTACCGCAGGAAGCTGGAGGATTTTATCCGTTCAGAAACCAGGAAGATGATGGAACAGAACATCCGCAGAGAGCTTGCAGGAAAAATCAGTGCATTTGCCGGAAAAAATGCAAAAGGCGCAGGAAGCAGAATCGGTGCAAAGTGTCCGGTCTGCAATGGTGAGATGATAAAGACTTCATTCGGATATGGCTGCGAAAATTATACTGCAAAAGGCTGCCGGTTTTCCATTGGCGATATTGCGGGAATGGCAATTCCTGAAACTGCAGTAAAACAGCTTCTGACAGAGAAAAGAACAGACACGCTCCGCGGTTTTCAGTCAAAGGCAGGAAAAAAATTTGACGCATGTCTGGTGCTTGCTGAAGATGAAAATGGGAAGCCTTCGGTTCAGTTTGATTTTACGCATGTTGAGGCAAAAAAGGTAAACGATGTAACATGTCCGGTCTGCGGCGGGGAAATAGTTGTGACGCCGTTTGGATTTGGCTGTGCAAACTACCGGAAGGATGAGCCTGGAAGCTGCCGTTTTTCCATTGGAAAGCTTGCAGAAAAATCCCTGCCGGAAAGCCAGGTGAAAAAATTATTAAATGACGGTATAACAGATACGCTTCGAGGCTTTAAATCAAAAACCGGGAAGAAATTTGATGCAAGGGTTACGTTTGCAAAAGATGAAAACGGCACAGTGACCGGACTGAAATTTGATTTTAACAATATAGAACCAAAAAAAGTAAAGGATGTGGTCTGCCCGAAGTGCGGCGGTGCAGTGATTGTTGCCCCGTTTGGGTTTGTCTGTGAAAATAACAAAAAAGACGATCCCCAGAGCTGCCGGTTTATCGTTGGAAAGGTTGCAAGTGTTAAAATAAAAGAAAAGCAGCTGAAAGACCTGCTTCTGCTTGGAAAAACAGATGTGATTTCCGGATTTGTGGCAAAGACCGGGATGAAATTTGACGCGCCGCTGAAGCTGACAGAAGAAGGGGACATTGCATTTGACTTCCCCGAAAAACCGAAACCGGAGGAAACAAAAGTTTCCTGCCCGAAATGCGGAAAAATGCTGATGAGAACACAGTGGAAATATGAATGTGAATGTGGATTTAATATCTGGCATACTGTCGCAAAAGTAGAGCTTTCAGAGGAGATTATGACAGAACTGTTTGCAGCGGGCAGGACAAAGGAAAAGATAAGCGGGTTTACCTCAAAAGCCGGAAATATTTTTGATGCCCGTCTGAAATACGAAAATGAACAGATTACCTTTGATTTTGATGCACCAGCCGATAAAAGTAAACAGGAAACGACAAATGGTTGACAAACTGGCGATGACAATAATAAGCGTTAAAGAAAGGAAATAAAGACAATGGAAAATGCAAAAACAGCAAACCTGTACGACCTGTCCCAGACAATCGCAGGAGAGTACTTAAAACAGTTTACCTATCCGTGGGAGGCGCTGTCCGGAATATCTGAGTTTATCAGAACACTCGGTCCGACGCTGGATCCGGAAAAATTTATACAGCAGAACGAGGATATCTGGATTGCAAAGAGTGCGAAAATTGCACCGACTGCCTGCTTAAACGGTCCCTTAATTATTGATGAGGATGCCGAAATCAGGCACTGCGCCTTTATCCGCGGCAGCGCTGTCATTGGAAAAGGCACGGTAGTGGGCAATTCCACGGAGATTAAAAATGATATTATCTTTAACTGTGTGCAGGTGCCGCATTATAACTATGTGGGGGATTCAATTCTCGGATACCGTTCCCATATGGGGGCAGGCTCCATTACATCTAATGTAAAATCTGATAAAACGCTTGTTGCCGTTAAGGATAAATACGGTACGGGGGAGGAAATTGAAACAGGACTTAAAAAATTCGGGGCTATGCTGGGGGATTTTGTGGAAGTGGGATGCAATTCCGTTTTAAATCCCGGTACTGTCATTGGACGAAAAAGCAGTATTTATCCGACATCCTGTGTACGTTATGTGATTCCTGCGGACCACATTTTCAAAGATGCCGGTCATGTGGTTTCCCGAAACGGCAGCAGCCTGTAATGATTCGGGTGATTTTACCAAGGGATTCATGGGAAACTGTTATTATGTATGAAAAAAAGTACCAGTTTTTGCTGGACTTATTCCCTGAAATATGTAAAAATATGATAGAACAAAGCGCATGCAAATAATTATTGTGAAAGGAGTCTTAAGATGATTTACACGAAGGAAGTTGAAAACATGTGTCCGGTTGCCAAGGGCGCAAAGCATGAGCCAGCTCCGATCCCGGAAGAGGGAAAGTGGGTTCATTCCAAGAAAATTGAGGATATTTCAGGATTTACACACGGCGTCGGCTGGTGTGCACCGCAGCAGGGTGCCTGCAAGCTTTCCCTTAACGTTAAGGAGGGCGTAATCGTAGAGGCGCTGGTTGAGACCATCGGATGTTCCGGTATGACACATTCAGCGGCCATGGCTGCCGAGGTGCTTCAGGGTAAAACGATTCTGGAAGCTTTAAATACAGACTTAGTATGTGATGCAATCAACACAGCAATGAGGGAGCTGTTTTTACAGATCGTATACGGACGTACACAGTCTGCATTTTCTGATGACGGACTGGCTGTAGGTGCAGGTCTTGAAGATCTTGGTAAGGGGCTTCGTTCCCAGGTTGGTACAATGTATGCAACAAAAGAGAAGGGTGTCCGCTACCTTGAAATGGCAGAGGGATATGTCACAGGTATCGCTCTTGATGCTGACAATGAGGTGATTGGTTATCAGTTCGTTTCTCTTGGCAAAATGACTGACTTTATCAAAAAGGGTGATGATCCGAATACTGCATGGGAAAAGGCAAAGGGGCAGTACGGCCGTGTTGCTGATGCAGTTAAGATTATTGATCCACGTCAGGAATAATAAGGGAAAGGAGAATACATACAATGGCTTTATTTGAATCATATGAAAGAAGAATTGACCAGATTAACGCTGTGTTAAACAGCTATGGAATCAGCTCTGTGGAAGAAGCTGAAAAGATCACAAAAGATGCTGGACTTGACGTGTATGAGCAGGTTAAGAAAATCCAGCCGATCTGTTTTGAAAATGCATGCTGGGCTTACACGGTAGGCGCTGCAATCGCAATCAAAAAGGGCTGCAGACGTGCCGCTGACGCTGCTGCGGCAATCGGTGAGGGACTCCAGGCATTCTGTATTCCGGGCTCCGTTGCAGACCACCGCAAGGTTGGTATCGGACACGGCAACCTGGGAAAAATGCTCCTTGAGGAGGAGACAGAATGTTTCTGCTTCCTGGCAGGACATGAGTCATTTGCTGCGGCTGAGGGTGCAATCGGTATTGCCGAGAAAGCAAATAAAGTACGCCAGAAACCTCTCCGGGTAATCTTAAACGGTCTCGGAAAGGACGCTGCGCAGATTATTTCACGTATCAATGGATTTACTTTCGTTGAAACAAAGTACGACTATAAAGAAGCAAAGTTAAATGTTGAATACGAAAAGGCATATTCTGACGGAATCCGTGCAACAGTTAAGTGCTACGGTGCGGATGACGTGCAGGAAGGTGTTGCAATCATGCATCATGAAAATGTCGGCGTTTCCATTACCGGTAACTCCACAAACCCGACACGTTTCCAGCATCCGGTTGCAGGAACATACAAGAAAGAGTGCGTAGAGCAGGGAAAGAAATATTTTTCCGTAGCATCCGGCGGCGGTACAGGACGTACCCTTCATCCGGACAACATGGCTGCAGGACCTGCTTCCTATGGTATGACAGATACACTGGGACGTATGCATTCTGACGCACAGTTTGCAGGTTCTTCTTCCGTACCGGCTCACGTTGAGATGATGGGCTTAATCGG
>CAJUND010000012.1 GCA_910587655.1 uncultured Agathobacter sp.
TGTCATACGCTTTCTTTACCGCACTGTGCAGCTTTGCAGAACCGGAATTCACGCCGCAGCTGATGTTGATGATGTTGGCGTTGTTTTCCACTGCCCAGTCAATTGCAGCCACCAGGCGGTTCACGGTTGTTTTGTTGTCGGAATCCAGCACCTTCGCGGAATACACGTTGATGTACGGACTGATGCCGTCTATCTTCTCGTTCATGATTTTCTGCAGGTACTTGTCCTCAAACTGGTAACTGTCCTCCTTTACCGCGGAGTTGGAACAGAGCAGTCCCGCCACCGCCGTGCCGTGTCCGGACAGGTCGTCAAAAAGGGGATTGCTGTCGTCATACCCGTCCACGAAGGTTTCCCGCTTTACGATGTTCATGTTTGCGGAATAGTCAACGCCGGAATCTATGACCGCAACATTTACGGCATACCGGTTTTTCCCTGCCGCTTCCTTGACAGTGGCGGAATCCGCGTGCGTCATGATGCGGTTCCATTCCTTGTCAAAGTCCACGTACCATTTTCCTTTTTTGTACTGTGTTACGGATATGTTCTGCGGCTCGTGCATGGCGCTGCCGTCCGGAAAGCTTAACTGCATCCCGAACGTTTCGCCCGTGCCCGGCTGTATGACGGCGTTGTACCCGCAGTTTTTCAGACGGTATGTATGTTCGCTGGCGGATGCTATCTCTGCCCTCCAGATGTTGTCAATCCTGTCAGGCAGGTCAAACTGCAGGGACCAGTCCTCTATGTTTTCATCGGAACTGTTGTAAATTGTCACTTCCATGATGCAGCCGCTGTTCCACTGGTTCTGGATTTTGCAGGTCACCTGGCAGTCGCTGCCGTCCACCGGCTGGCTTTCCCCGAGCATCTGGTAGCTTTTCGGGATGTCAGGGGTTCCGGTAAAGGATGCCTGGAAGCCAAAGGACACTGACTGTCCCGGCGCAATGTTCTGGTTATACCCTAAGTTTTTAACATTGTAATTACGTGCGGAATGGCAGGTTACCTCCGCATTCCAGATGTTGCTGTATTCATCTGCCGACTGGTAGGACAGTTCCCAGTTTTCTATTGTGCTGCTGCCCGTGTTTGTTATAGTTACATTTGCTGTGTACTGGTTTTCCCAGATGGAATCAATGACATATTTTACAGTAAAGCCGTTTCCATTAAATACAGTTTCCTTTTGCACATCCGTCTGTCCCGCTTCCTGCGCATATATGTCTGGTGGTATGCTTCCGGATAAATTAGTAAAACATAACATAACATAACAGTAAGTAACAAAATAGTAATTTTCTTCATTTTATCTTCCTCCTTTTATTTTTCTGAATTTTAATTACTATAGAAAATATAATATCATATACACAAACAGATAACAACCCGGATTTCCATATTTTAAATGGTAAGCGCATAACCAGATACCATGTCCTTTTAAGGCTTTCCTATGTTTTACCAGCAAACCGCAAAAAAGCGGACCATTCCGGTCCGCCGTTTCAGACTGTCACAAAGTCCGCCATATTTATGTTTTCTTTTTCAGCCTGGATAACAGTGAAGTCACTGAGTACTTCTGCGAAACATAATTCACCGCCAGCGCAACCCCCGTCCCCAGCAAAATCCCCGCAAACACATCCGTCGGGAAATGCACGAAATTGTAAAGCCGCGAAAATGCAATAAGCGCCGCAACTGCAAGCGCCGCAGCCCCTGTTTTCCTATGGCAGCAGAAAATTGTCACCGCCGCCGTAAAACTGTTCATGGAATGCCCGGACGGAAAGGAAAAATCCGACGGATTTTTCACCAGAAGCGCCACACCGGGGTCAATCCAGCATGGTCTGTCACGCGCCACCAGGTTTTTTAAAACCAGGTTTCCAATAAAAAGAACCAGTATCATGGATACAAACATCTGTATCCCGCAGGTTCTGTACTTTTTTGTAATGCAAAACACCAGCGCCAGAACAATCCAGAATATTCCTGCATCCCCAAGTGTGGAAAAAAATATCATGATTTTGTCCAGAACCGGATGGTGAATCGTCTGCAGCGCATACAGCCAGTCAAATTCCCACGCCATAATCTCCCTCCGTCCTCTGCATTTTAATTGAAATGTTTATGGAAAACCGAAAAAAATGAGTCCGTGGTAATATCTTTTGTATCCTTTAAGGTCACCTCGGACCAAAGTTCGTCATTGAACTGGAATTCCGCCGCTTCCACAAACGCCTGGTATGTGTCCTCAAAGCGTTCCTCCTCACGGTTCATACGGATAACCTCTTTATTCTTTTCGGTAAGCTCTTCTTCATATTTATTCAGGCAGCAGATAAAATAATACGAATCCTCTGCTTCAATCATCTGCGAGCATTCCCCGTCGTCTAAGTTAAACGCGGTTTCTTCCACTGCTTCCGGGTATTCCCCCCGTGCCACCAGGCTTTCAAGATTTCCGGATTTGCCAAAGGAAGCTGCCACGGCTGTAAATTCCTCTCCGTCTGCAAGCTTTTTTTCTGCGGCAGCCGCCTGTTCTTTGTCCTTGAAAACCAGCTGCTGCACCCGGATGACACGCGCCTCATCATCGCTCACCTCTTCGTCCGTCCCCTCGGTCAGCACTGCATACAGCTTCTGCGCAAGTGCATAGTCTTCATAGGCTGTCTGGATGTCGCCTTTTTTCACATCCATAAATTTCCGCTCCGCCTTCGTCAGTGATTCAAAATATTCGTCCGCAGCGGCGGCAGCCTTCTCCTGCTCCTCTTCCGAAAGCTTCATGCCGTCCTTTTCCGCCAGAAGTCCCATACAGATGATACGGGAAAGTTCCTCGACAGCCACAGACTTTGCGTAGCTTTCCAGCTCCTTTTGCATGTCATCCTTTTCCCAGAGCCTGATGCCATGTACCTGTCCGTACAGATTCCGGTAATTGCAGAAGTATAGCTTTGCGAATTTAATATCGCATTTATAATCATTCATCCTGAAAACTGTCTTGTGGTTTTTTAACTGCCTCGCCTCAATCCGGATTTCTTTGTCTCCGATTTTACATCCGGTAAGCGAAGCCATAAGGCATACAGTCAGTATGGCTGCTGCCGCACGGTATTTTTTCATACAGATCCCTATCCTTCAACAATCAGAAACCGGCCGCCGGGCAGTGCAAACAGCTCTTCTGCCGAAAGCAGCTCCTCATCATCCATTCCGGCAATATCCGTTCCTGCCTCATCAAAATATTCTTTTACTTCCTGCAGGCTGCTGCAGACAACCGCCATACAGTCCTCTAAAAAAGCTTCCGCCTCTTCCGGTGTATCCGCAACGTTTTCCGGAAAAAGCTGGTTCTGGTGCTCCAAAAAATACGAAATCACTTCATCATCATATTTATCCATCATTTGTACCATGCCGCAGGCTCTGTCGTTTGTGACGCGCTTTTCTGCGGCACAAATAAAGATTGAAAAATCACCTGCAACCTTTTTCCTTTCTTTCATCTTATTATTTTTCAATCTTAACCTCCGTGATAAGATGCTTTATTTATTATAACTAAAATTTTTTCCTGCGACAAGACGGTTTCGGGAATTTTACCGTGAAAAATCCGCCAGACTGATACCAAGCTTCTTAAGCTCCTGGTAAAGCCTCCCGACCGGAAGTCCCACCACATTGTTGTAATCCCCGCGGATTTCACGGACATATGCGGCAAAGCTTCCCTGAATCCCGTAACTGCCCGCCTTGTCCAAAGACTCGCCGCTTTCCACATAGCGCGCAATTTCCCCTGCATCCAGGGTATAAAATACCACATCCGTTTTTTCCACAAAGCCATGCTCCCCCGTCCTGCCGGTCTTGTCAATCAGTACAAGCGTCACGCCGGTATACACCTGGTGGGTCTGTCCGGAAAGCATACGAAGCGTTTCCTTGGCCTCCCTGCTGTCTTTGGGTTTTCCCAGAATTTCTGTCCCGAAGGCAACAATGGTATCCGCGCCGATCACAAGGATATCCTCCGGCGTGACAAGCTCTTTATGCGTTTCGTTGTATGAAACGATTCCTGCAGCAACCTCTTCTGCTTTTTGTCTGGAAAGCTCTTCTACGATATCCTCCGGCTTTGTTTTTGTAATGGTTTCTTCCCCTTTTGCCGGGCAGATTTCAAATTCCGCCCCGATCTGTTCCAAAAGTTCTTTCCGCCTCGGTGATGCGGATGCAAGAATTATTCTACTCAATCTTTACGACCTCCTGCAGCCGGAAGGAATAGATTAATTTTTCCCCGGCAGTTTTTTTCTGTTCCCCTGCGGAAAAATACCGTTCCAGCGCGTCGGCATACAGGGAAAGCTGCGTTTCATAACGAAGCACAAGCTCACTGGCATGTTCCACGCGGTCCGTCTTGTAATCCAGCAGAACAATATTATCCTCTTCCAGCCAGAACACATCAATAATTCCCTGTATGAGAATATCGTCTTTCTGCATCACAAACGGTTTTTCCCGGTAAAGCTCCCCACGGAGCGCCGCAGACGCCATGCGCGACGCCACATCCGATGATACAAACCCTTCAATCACAGGCGGAAAAATAAGATGGTACCATTCCTCCGTCAGTTCACCGGAGGCAAGCATACGTTCCATTTCGGATTTTACAAATGCACGGACCACATTTTTATCTGTGCCGTCGATTCCTGCAAGCGTGATAAAATCCAGGCATTCCATCATTCTGTGGACCGCAGTACCGCGCCTTGCGCCCATATGTTCCTCAGGCAAAACAGCTCCTGCATCATCCCCTGGCTTCCTGGCAAAATCCGGTATATAAATTTCCCGCTCCTGCATCAGAAAATCAGGGACTGCCGCCTCTCCTTCGGTTCTGTCATAACTGATTACCATGGAATCATGCTTTAATTCAGACACGGAATACTTGCTTTTTAGCCCCGGCCTGCTCTGGTACGGGTACTGGTAGGAAAACAGCTCGTCATACTGCTTTACCATTTCCTCCCCCGCCTGCTCCACGGCACTGATTAACTCCCTGTACCCAGCCGTTTTTTCCGCTTCCTTTTCCACTGCGGAAAAGACCAGCTCCCCCGGATTTACAGTTTTTAAACTGTATTTATCGGGATAGGAAAGCATTGCCTGCAACATCCAGTCCAGACAGCAGGAAGCCGCCGCCCTCTGCCTGTAGCTGACCGCCGCGCCTTTTTTTGTGTTGCCAGTAAAACCGGAAAGCGTTTTTTCAAAATCCTTTACCACTCCGGTCAGTATCAGCTTTTCCTTTGCCCGCGTCAGCGCCACATATAACACGCGAAGCTCCTCTCCTAAGTTTTCCCGCTGCAGCCGGTCTGCAATTTCATGGCGGAACAGACAGTTCCTTTTTACTTTCGGTCTCCCCGTAATTTCATAAAATCCCATGCCAAGGTCTGCATGCAGCACCAGCGGGTCCCTTGCATCCATCTGGTTAAATTTTTTGGACAGTCCCGATACAAATACAACCGGAAACTCCAGTCCCTTGCTTTTGTGAATCGTCATGATACGCACGACGTCCGCATTGGCACTGGTATCCGCCTCCCCGAAATCAATGTCATATTTCTGCAGACGGTCCATATACCTCATAAAATGAAACAGTCCGCGGTAACTGCTCTTTTCATAGGCTGCCGCTTTTTCCAGAAGCATATCCAGGTTTGCCGCCCGCTGTTTCCCCGCAGGAAGCGCCGCCGCATAATTTCCGTATCCGGTCACATCCAGGATTTTCTGTATCAGCTCATGAACCGGAAGGTCCCGCTGCCTGCGCAAAGAACTGTATACCTGGTAAAATTCCGCCAGTGTCCCCTCCGTAGCATTTTTCATTGCATGAAACGCCGCCTCCGCAAATGTTACCTGCGTTTCGTTTACCCGGATTTCTGCAAGCTCTTCCTCATCCAGTCCCGCCATCGGGGATTTTAACACCGCAGCCATTGGAATATCCTGGTACGGGTTATCCAGAATCCGAAGCATCGCCAGCACAGTCTGCACTTCCATGGAAGAAAAATATCCTGTCCGGGATTCCACGCAGGATGGTATTCCATGTTCGGCAAGCACACGGACAAAATCCGTCCCCCAGTCCTTTAAGCTTCGCAGCAGAATCACGATATCCGAGTATTTCAGGGGTCTGTTCTGCCCGCTTTCCTTATCCCTTGTCTGCATTTCCCCCATCAGCCTGTGAATACGGGAAGCCACCAGATGCGCCTCAATTTCCCGTTTCCCCAGGTCTTTTTCATCCGTGAAAAACTCATCCTTTTCATCCAGAAGCAGAAGCTCCGCCTGCATATTTTCATCCGCCGGATAGTCTGCCCCCGGATAAAGTGCGGCCTCTTCATCATAGGACACGCGCCCCAGGTCGGGACTCATCAGCTTGTAAAAAATATCGTTGCAGAAGCAAAGGACTTCTTCACGGCTTCTGAAATTTTTGTGAAGGTCAATCCGCTGCGTCAGACTCTCTTCCGTGGAAAACGCCGCATATTTTTCCATGAAAAGCTCCGGTCTTGCGAGCCGGAACCGGTAGATGCTCTGTTTTACATCCCCGACCATAAACATGTTGTGGATTCCGTCCTTTCGTCTGGACACCGCCAGCATGATTTCCTCCTGCACCTGGTTGCTGTCCTGGTACTCATCAATCATGATTTCCTCAAAATGCGCACGAAATTCCTCCGCGGTCTTTTTGCATTCCTTCGTTTCCCCGTCCACCAGTATCTGCAGGGCAAAATGCTCGATATCCGAAAAATCCACCATCCGCCTGCGCCGTTTTGCCCCTGCCATTGCCTCATCATACAAAAGGGCAAGCCGCACGAGTTCCTCCGCAAAAGGACGAAGCCTGCCAACCTGCGCCAGAAGTTCCTCCATGTCCATGGAAAAGTATTTTCTGGACAAATCCGCAATTTCTTTTTTTATGCCGTTTCTTCCGTTCTGGACGGCCTCTTTTTTCGACACATCCCCGGTAAATCCCCGGACGGGGGCAAGATTCTTAAATTTCAGGTTCTGGAAAAAGCTTCGCAGCGCGGCGTAATCTTTGAGGTCCTCCACCCCGGAAAACTGTTCGATATCCGATTCCAATGCGGCAAGATACCCCTGCGGACCGTCCGGCGCTGCTGCCATGTCATAAAAAGACAGCAGCTGCTTTTGCATATCCATAAGAAGCAGCCTTACATTTTCAGTAATGTCTGCAATCATATCTGTCTGCAACAGCGCTTCCACCGTTTCCACCTGGTACGGCTTTACAAGGTTTTTCATCCATTCCACAGGCCACGGGCTGCTCAAGGAGGTTTTATAAATTTTCCCGACCATGTCACGCACCGCCTGGTCGGAACGCTTTCCTGCATAGGCGTCCACCAGCTGTTCAAACTGCGGCTGTCCAAGCTCATACTGTGTTTCAAACACCTGTTTTAACACATCCTGCTCCAGAAGACGGATTTCCCCCTCATCCGCAATGCGGAAATTCGGGTCAAGATGAATTTCCTCAAAGTGGTTTCTCACCACAAACAGACAGAAGCTGTCAATCGTCGTAATCATGGCATTGTGGATTAACGCCGACTGACGGCGCAGGTGCGCGTTATCCGGGTATTTTTCGCACTCCCTGTCAATTGCCGCCCCGATTCTCTCCCGCATTTCCGATGCTGCCGCCCTTGTAAACGTCACAACTAAAAGACGGTCGATATCTATGGGATGTTCCCGGTCTGTCACCAGCTTTATGATCCGCTCCACGAGCACTGCGGTTTTTCCGGAACCCGCCGCAGCCGAAACAAGAATGTCACGGTTTCTTAAATCAATGACCTTCTGCTGTTCCTTTGTCCATCCCATGCTCTTTGCTCCTTTCTTCGTGTTCTGCCAGCGCAAGCTCTGTTTCCATCCGTTCGTATACTTCGTCCTTTGAAACTGCAGAAAGCCGTCTATACTGGTAGGCGCCGCTGTCAATCCCGCATACGCTGCGGTACGGGCAGAAATTACAGCTGCAGTCCGTCCCTTCCTTATACGGGTTCACACGCACATCCCCGTCAAAAACCGCCTTTCCCTGGCGTTTCATCTGCATCCGCACATAGCGCATCACCAGTTCAAATTCCTCCGTGGACGCTACATGGGAACGTGCATAAGACATTTCGCCGGTTTTTTTCAGCTCCACCGGAATCACCTCTGATTTCCCTTCCAGATTCTCATCCATGGCAAGATACACGGATTCATCCGAATTTACCACCCCGTCCGGCCGAAGTGCCATTAAAAGTGCATGCTCTGCATCCGCATCCGTCAGTTCCTGCCCTTCAATGACCGGGTCGTCGATATGGTAGTAAAGCACGCCGCCCGGTATCACCTTTGCATTCTTATGCTCCTTTTTTTCCAGCTCCAGCGCGGCGTCCAGATATACCATAAGCTGCAGCTGCAGTCCCTGGTAAATCCGCACAAGGTCAAACTTCGTGCTGCCGGATTTATAGTCAATTACTTTAATTGTGATTTCATTTTCATTCTTATAGCTGTCTATACGGTCGATTCTTCCGCTAAGCTGCATCTGTACATCAGTATCCAGCACCAGCCTGAGCGCCTTTGTTTCATCCAGTCTGGAAAATGAAATCTCGAATTTATCCGGCGTGAATTTCCCCGCCTGCACCTGCTTTGTCAGTGCCCAGACGGTCTGGGAAAAAATCCGCTTCATCCGCTTCATCTGGAAGGTTTCCCCTGCCGTTGCATACACCGTGAGATTCGGATATTCCAAAACGGCTTCCTCCATGGCGGCGTCTGCAAAACTGTCCCTTGCCTCATCCGTGACATGGAACCAGTCATACTCCGACTGTTCGAGCATTCTGCTGTAATGCTCCAGCGCCGTATGGTAAAGGTTTCCCATATCCACGCTTTCAAATCCCCTGACCTCGCGTTCCCTGAGCTTTAATCCGTACTGTAAATAGTGTGCACAGGCACATGCCGCAAAACGTTCCAGCCGCGTAATGCCTGCATCCACGTTTTTTCCATATAAAGCACGCGCCACAGCGCGGCTGATGGCATCCGTCCTGGGACTTTCATATGCTGCCGACAGCAGCATCTGTACACTCTGGCTTCTGCTTCCCTGCAGAAACCATTTTGCCAGGGCAAACCAGGAGGCGTCCTTTGTTCCGTGAATCAGGTAATCAAGCGCTGCATCCTCTGTGTAAAAATCCGGCTGCGCCTTTACCTCCCGGTGTTCCTGTAATACAAGCCCAGGGAACAGCTTTCGGATGACTCCAATGAGGTAGGACGGACGGATGGCCTTTCCCTCGCCGTCCACTTTTGCATAGCTGATATACAGCCGCTCGGAAGGCTTCGTCAGGCTGCGGTAGAGATAAAACCGCTGGATAAATGCCTGTTCCCTTGCAGACGGCGCCAGCTCCATGCCCCTGGCAAGCAGAAATTCCCTTTCATATTCAGAAACAATTCCCCCGGCGTTTGACGCTTTCGGAATAATTCCGTCATTGACGCCGACAAAAAATAAAACCTTGATATGATTTAACCTTGTACGCTCGATATCTCCTATTGTTACGCTGTCATAGCCGGGCGGAATCACTGCAACGGACGCTGCGGACAGTCCCGCGTCCAGAATTTCTGTAAAACTGTCGATATCCAGCGACTCCTTTCCCAGCAGCAGGTTGAATTTTTCCAGTAATTGTATGACGATTTGATAAATCTGTTCATATTCCTTTGCCTTTGTCTCTTCCCCGTTCTTTAAGTATTCCGCCTCACGCTCCCAGAGCTGCCTTTGTACGTCAAGCGTAACAAAAAGCCCGTACAGGGCGCAGATGCCGTCATGAACCGTTGCCTGTTTATCCGCAAACACTGCACTCACCCCTGCAAGCAGTGCGGCAGTCTGCTCTCTCAGATTTTCCAGCCCGGCAAGATGATAAAGGCTCTCCTGCTTCGGCATATGAATCCAGTGTCTGTTCCAGGCTTTTTCCCCCTGGATACCCATGGCAAGCAGGTAATTGTCCAGGCGGTCCAGCTCATCCTCTTCCATGCGGCAAAATCCGCAGCGCAGAAACCGCATCATGGCTTCATAGCTGTAATTGTCTGCCACAATCTCAAGTACCGCGCGAATCATCTCAATAAACGGATGAAACAGTACTTCCTTTGTCGTGTCCATAAAATACGGAATCCGGTATTTTGAAAAGAGGGGTTCTATGTAATTCCGGTAAGCCTCCACCGCGCCTGTCACCACCGCAATTTCCCTGTAACGGTATCCGCTTCTGACCAGACGGTTGATTTCCCTTGCCGCAAGCGCCAGCTCCTCTTTCGGGTTTCCTGCAGAGGAAAGATGAATTTCCTCCGGCTTTTTGTCCATCCGCCTTTGTTTTTTCCGGAACAGGTTCTGCTCTAAAAAGGCAAGCGACGGTGCGCCTGCAAAGCGTTTTTTCCCGCTGTTCCCCAGCACCACAGGCTCCAGTACCGGAACACGGAGCATTTCTGCCATTCTCATAAGGGAATACACGGTTTTTTTGGACAGGGCAAACAGCTCCTCATTTCCGCTGCTGTGGTAAAAATCCTCCCCTGCGTCAATGGTCAGCGTGATGTAAATACTGTCCGCCACCAGAAGAAATTCCCTTAACAGGGTATTCTGAACCGGTGTAAATCCGGTAAATTCGTCAAACACGATGACACTGTCCCTTAACAGTCCCGATTCCGGCGTAAGGTCTTTTAATACGTTTAATATTTCCTCCGCGGTAATACAGCGGCCGTCCATATAGTCGCGGAACGCCTGGTACATGGTAACGATGTCAAATAGTTTCGCCTGCAGGACGGACGGAAAATCCTCCTTTTTTGCCAGCGCAAGCAGCTGCTCGTTCGTCTGAGAAGGGTATAAAAGCTTCAGCGGCATAATATCCTCCCTTTTTGCCAGCGCAAGCAGCTGCTCCGGGGAAACGTTGTACTGCATAAGCTCACTGATAAATGATTTTAACTCCCCGATATATCCCATCCGGTTCATATTGGCACGGAGCACGGTCAGGTTTTTTTCCTGCTCCTGCGCAAGTTTCCGCAACACCAGGTTTTTTCCGGTTTCCTCCAGAATTTCAACATTCTCTTTTCCGAGTTCATCAAACACGCGGTAGGCAAGACGCTTAAAGCATAAAACGTCGATATTCATAATGACGTTGTTCTTTGCAAGCTCAACGAGCTTTTTTTGCGTCTGCATGGTAAACTGCTCCGGAACGATTACGAGATAATTTTTCTTCGGATGCTCTGTTGCCTGCTTTACGATTTTCTGGTAAATATATTCGGTCTTTCCGCTCCCGGAATTTCCTAGTACAAACTGCAGCGACATCTGTCCTCCCTGTCCTGTACCCTGGTAAGCCAGTCTGTTACTAAAAGGGTATCATCTTTGCTTTTGTTTTGATCAGTTCTATTTCCTGCCTGTATTCCGGCGGAATCGCAAGTAAAATATGGTACATCCGCTCGTTGAGCCAGTGATAACGGATGCCTTTTAACCACTGGATTCCAAACAAGTAATCCATCTGTTCCCTGGATAAGTATTCATGCAGCTTTTCATCCACGGATTTCCCGTCCGTAAAGAAGCAGCGGACATATGCGGTTCCCTTATGCATACTTTCGTCCAGCTTCTTCTGGTATTCCCCGCGGTCCCCTGTCTTTACGGTTTCACACTTCCAGTCCGTCTTTCTGCTCTTTGGCTTTGGCGTGCTGACCTTACGGAAACTGACATGTCCGTAGGCATCCTGCTCTTTTACAAATACCGGTTTTTCGTCCGCCATCTCCCAGGGTTCATGGATAAAAAGGATGTGCGCCTCTATCAGACAGTCGGTATACATTTCCTGTACATGCAGGTAAGACATGGGAAAATCCAGTTCATTCATGATTTTTATGGCGGAATAGCCAAGCCGTACATAATGCCTTACGGCTCCTTTGCATGCTGTTTCATACATGACATTTGACAATGCCTGGTTAAAATATTGATTCTTCATAGTTTTTATGATATTCTGATTTCTTTTATCCGCTTCCTGTGTTCCTTGTAATCTGCATCGTATTTAGCAACCACCTCCCAGAACTCCCTGGAATGGTTCATATGTATTCTGTGCGCCAGCTCATGCACCACCACATAATCCATAAGCTCCTGCGGCAGATAATACAGACGGTAATTAAAATTCAGGTTTCCTTTACTGCTGCAGCTTCCCCAGCGGCTTTTCTGGTCACGGACGGTTACCCGCGCAAAGTTTACGCCCATCTGCGGGGCGTACAGTTTCAGTCGCTCCATGATGCGGCGCCTGATTTTATTTTTCTCCATCGGGGTGAGGCTGTCATAATCCGGAATCCGGTACTCCTCTGCCATCTCCTTTTGTCTTTCGCGCCTTAGGTCCATTTCCCGCCTTGTGCGTCTGATCCACTCTGCATTTTTTTGTACAAACAGCTCTGCTTCCCGTTTTGTCATCTGCTGTGGCGCCCGCACGATAACGTCGCTGTTTCCGGTAACCTGCAGCGAAAGGGTTTTGCGTCTGCTGCGGATGACCGGGATGGAGATTATTTCGTTTTCTGTTTTTATCGTAATTTCCCAGTGGTTCATGGTGTTCCTTTATCATTTTCTTTATTCCGGCAGGGTTACATACGGCAGAATCCCCGTCAGATGCGCTATCACCACCCCGTAATTGGTCATGGGAACCTGCTGCTTTCTGGCACGCCCGATTCTGGACATCACATATTTGCGGTTAAACATACAGCCGCCGCACTGGATAATAAGGTCATAGCCGGACAGGTCCTCCGGAAAATCCGTGCCGTTTACGTGCTCCACCATAAGCGTCTCTCCAAAACGCTTCTTTAACATCCGCGGAATCTTTACCCGCCCGATGTCCTCGGAAAGCGGCGCATGGGTGC
This sequence comes from uncultured Agathobacter sp., assembly GCA_910587655.1. Lineage (GTDB taxonomy): Bacteria > Bacillota > Clostridia > Lachnospirales > Lachnospiraceae > Roseburia. The sequence continues at coordinate 12,775 of CAJUND010000012.1, forward strand.
AGCATTCGGCAATCAGCACCCTTGAATCCCCGGACAGCATATCAATCTTTTCTGCCCCCTGTACATAATAAGGCAGGTCTCCTTTGTATGCCGCAAACAGAACAGAAAATGACGTCAGCATACTTTCCTTTGGTTTATTTTCATAAACGTTTCCAAAAATCTGCGAATCCGTGATAATCAGCTTCGGCGGACGGTTTAAGGTCCGTAAGGCAGCCGGCAGCTGCTCTCCTGTTACGCTCATCACCAGGCAGTGTCTGTCTAAAAGCTCTCTTATGGTCTGCACCTGCGGCAGGATCAGCCGCCCTTTCGGAGCCTGGATATCCTGCGGCATCACCAGCAGTACCAGATCCTCCTTTCCCACAAGCCCTGCGGTAATCAGACGCTCGCCATAATTTTCGGGCATTTTGCGGATTAAGGCTTCTTTTGCTTCTTCCATTCCCTCTCTGGTAACTGTGCTTACTAAAACAGCATCTTCACCGGTTTCTTTTTTTATTTCCTCCTTTAAAGCAAGGGCGGCTGTCTGATTCTCATCCAGTTTACTGATGACAAACAGTACCGGGGTATTCTGCTTTCTGAAATAAGCATACCAGTCCAGTTCCGGCCTGTACACTTTTTTTATGTCCTGACCTTTATTTTCCGGTGCAAAAACCAGTACTGCAAGGTCTGTTTTTTCTGCCGCCTGTTTTGTCTTTTCCAGCCGCTTTTCTCCCAGCTCTGTCACATCATCAAAGCCTGCCGTATCAATAACGGTGCAGGCGCCAAGCGGATGAATTTCCATAGCCTTGTACACCGGGTCCGTGGTGGTTCCGGCTATATCCGCCACTATGGATACCTGCTGGTTTGTCAGCGCATTAATAAATGATGATTTTCCGCTGTTTGTCCTGCCGAAAATACCGATATGAAGACGGTTTGCATTTGGTGTCTGGTACATTTTTCAATCTTACCTCCTAAAACCGGAAATCACGTTTTCCCTCTGCAATATCATGGATATGCTCATATGCCGTCTGCTTTACCTTCGGATTCGGAATCCGTTCAAGCTCACGCTCAATCAGCTTTAGACCGAGTTTTCTCGTCTCCTCGCTGGCATAATCCTCCAGATATTCTTTTAATGTCATCAGTGCATTCGGATGACAGCAGTTTAAAATCTGCATATTCTTGCATAATGTCATAAAACGGTCGCCGGTACGCCCCTCCCTGTAACAGGCGGTGCAGAAAGACGGGATATATCCCAGCTTTATCAGCCATCCCACCACCTCATCAAGCGTCCGCTGGTCGCTGACATCAAACTGTTCGGAAGTGATATCATTTTCACGCTCTTCTTCCGGGGCTGCATAGCCTCCCACGCTGGTTTTTGACGCCCCGCTGATCTGGGAAACACCCAGCGGAAGTACTTTTTCGCGTACTGCCTGGCTTTCGCGGGTGGAGATAATCATGCCCGTATACGGTACGGAGATACGGATTAATGCACAGAGCTTTGCAAATATTTCATCACTGATTCCATTGTCAAAAACTGACGGGTCAATATCATCCGCACGTTTGATCCTTGGTACACTGATGGTGTGCGGTCCAACCCCGAATACGGCTTCCAGGTGTTCGGCATGCATTAACAGTCCCGCAAACTCATAACGGTACATTTCCAGACCAAATAATACGCCAAGTCCCACATCATCAATCCCGCCTTCCATGGCGCGGTCCATTGCCTCGGTGTGGTAGGCATAATCATGCTTCGGTCCGGTCGGATGCAGCTTCTCATAGCTTTCCCTGTGGTAGGTTTCCTGGAAAAGAATATAGGTACCAATTCCGGCATCCTTTAATTTCCGGTAATTTTCCACGGTTGTTGCAGCTATGTTGACATTGACACGGCGGATGGCACCGTTTTTATGTTTAATGCTGTAAATGGTTTTGATGCTCTCTAAAATGTATTCAATCGGGTTATTTGCCGGATCCTCCCCGGCTTCAATTGCCAGACGCTTATGCCCCATATCCTGCAGCGCCGTCACCTCTTTTACGATTTCCTCCTGCGTCAGCTTTTTTCGGGCAATATGCTTGTTTTTCATGTGGTACGGACAGTACACACAGCCGTTGACACAGTAATTGGACAGATACAGCGGGGCAAACATCACAATCCGGTTGCCGTAATAGTCCTTCTTTATCTGTTCTGCCAGTCTGTAAATTTCCTGTATTTTTTCTTCATGTTCGCAGGCAAGAAGTACGGACGCCTCCCGGTGTGTTAAGCCCTTTCTCTCCTTTGCCTTTTCAATCAGCGCGTCCACCAGCTCCATGTTGTCCTTATTTTTATCTGCATAAGCAAGCGTTGCCTGAATTTCCTCATCAGAAATAAACTCCTCCGCCTTTTTTGATGTTACATTGTACATAATCTTTCCTCCTGTCCCCAAACATTTGTTCATTCAAATTTTACCGATACAGCTTCTATAAATAGTCTCCTCTTGCAGTTACGATATGGTATCCGACCGCCTCCATGCGTTTTTCCATACACTGTCTGCATTCTGCTGCTTCATCCCCGGTACAGATTTTATTGTCATAAAGTGCATATTTTTTCCGGACCGTAACCGGTGAAAGGTTCGGCATTACAACATTTGCCCCTGCCAGTATGCCAAGTTCCCGCCCTTCGGGGTGAATCGTTCCAAGCGCCGTGGTGGAAGGCAGAAGTACATGCGGATGAATCAGCCGGATGATGGACAGCAGCTTAAGGGTCATCTGAAGGCTTCCGGCAGGCTCTTTTCCATACGGTGTATCTTTCTGCGGGATGAACGGGCCGATGCCCACCATATGCGGCAGAAACTGCCTGATAAACTGCAAGTCCTTATAAATACTCTCTGTGGTCTGTCCCGGTGAACCAACCATAAATCCGCATCCGGTCTGATATCCGATTTCCTTTAAATCATACAGGCAGCGGATACGGTTTTGCAGGGACAGCTCCGGCGGATGCAGGCTGCTGTAATGCTTTTCATCCGCCGTTTCATGACGAAGCAGGTAACGGTCCGCGCCAGCGTCAAAATATGCCTGGTAACTTTGCCTGCTTTTTTCCCCGATGGAAAGTGTCAGGGCACAGTCCGGATATTTCTCCTTGATTCGTTTCAGCAGATGACAGATTTTTTCATCCGTAAAATACGGATCCTCCCCGCCCTGCAGCACAAAAGTACGAAATCCCAGCCCGTACCCGTTTTCACAGCAGGATAAAATTTCTTCCTCTGTCAGGCGGTAGCGTTCCGCCCTGCCGTTGCTCCGGCGGATTCCACAGTATTTACAGTCATTTTTACAGTAATTGGTAAATTCAACCAGTCCGCGGATAAAGACCTGCGATCCGTAAACTTCATCCGCCGCTTTACGGGCGCTGTCCCTTAAATACGTGACTGTCCCTTTGTCCTCTGTTGCAAGCAGAAACTCCAGCGTTTCCAGGTCAATCTCCCGTTTCTGCCTGATTTCATCAATCCGTTTCTCTGCTTCAGTCACAGATACTCCCTCCGTCCCCAGACCCAAAATCATTCTGCCTGCGGCAGATGCGCGCCTGTCACATTTGAATACACCGTTTTTGCGCTGACACCATCCAGCCGTCCGATTTTCCCGGACAGCGCGTTAATTTTATCCTGTGCGGCATCCACGGCAACACTGATGATATTTACACCTTTCTTTCTGTATGGGATTCCCATTCTGCCGACAATACATTCGCGGTATTCATGAAGAAGATTGTTTAACTGCCCGGCTGCTTCTTCTTTTTCCACAATAATTCCGATTAATGCAATTCTTGTTTCCATTATCCGTCTTTCCCTTCCCAGAACAAAGTGGGCAAGCCCACTTCAGCTCCCCATACCCCTCATTCATGAGGGGCTTGAACACTTTGCCGCGCCGAGCGTGGTCAGCTTTTGCTGACATATTCCATTCACGCGAGTGCGCATAAAGTTTTTATATCATAGGAAAGTCATACCCTTTATCACTTCACAGCAGAAAGGTCTTTCCTATGATATAAAAAATGCTGCACCTGGCAGGTACAGCAAAAAACCCTTATTTCCAGCCGCTTCTGTGAATACTGCATCAAAGCATGCCTTTATAAGGCTGGTTTGTTTTTTATGCCATACCTTCCAACTTATCTGAACTGATTTGGTGTCAGGGTCTGTCTTTTTTATTCAGAATATGTTCTCCATCCGGAAAGGTTTGCCGGCATACTGCCGGAAAAGCTCGCCGTAAGGAATATTACTAGTGATGAAACAGCCGGATTCCGGTAAAGCTCATCACCATGTTGTATTTATTGCATGTCTCAATGACATTGTCATCACGGACGGAACCGCCCGGTTCTGCCACATAACAGACGCCGCTTCTGTGCGCCCGTTCAATATTATCCCCAAACGGGAAAAATGCATCCGAGCCAAGCGCCACGTCAGAATTTAGGGCAAGCCATGCGCGTTTTTCCTCACGTGTAAAAACATCCGGCTTTGTTTTAAAGATGTTCTGCCACTGTCCGTCTGCAAGGACGTCCATGTAATCTTCTCCTATGTAAAGGTCTATGGCATTGTCACGGTCGGCACGCTTAATCCCGTCTACAAACGGAAGCTTTAATACCTTCGGTGCCTGGCGCAGCCACCAGTTGTCTGCCTTGGTTCCGGCAAGGCGCGTACAGTGGATTCTGGACTGCTGTCCTGCACCGATTCCGATTGCCTGTCCGTTTTTCACATAGCAGACCGAATTGGACTGCGTGTATTTTAAGGTAATCATGGCTATCGCAAGATCCATTTTTGCCTGCTCTGTCAGTTCTTTGTTTTCCGTTACGATATTATCAAAAAACTGACCGTCAATATTTAACTCATTTCTTCCCTGCTCAAACGTAATGCCGAATACATCCTTGCTTTCAACCGGAGCCGGAACATAATCTGCATCCATTTCAATAATGCAGTAGTTCCCTTTCTTTTTCTGTTTTAGGATTTCCAGCGCCTCGTCCGTATATCCCGGTGCGATTACACCGTCAGACACTTCACGCTTAATGACCTGTGCCGTGGATGCATCACAGGTATCTGAAAGGGAAATAAAATCCCCGAATGAAGACATCCTGTCAGCTCCCCTGGCCCTGATATAGGCATTAGCCAGCGGGGTAAATTCCATATCCATATCATCCACCCAGTAAATTTTTTTCTCCACATCCGAAAGCGGAAGTCCCACTGCCGCACCTGCCGGAGAAACATGCTTAAAGGAAGCTGCCGCAGGCAGTCCGGTTGCTTTTTTCAGCTCGCTCACAAGCTGCCAGCCGTTAAACGCATCCAGAAAATTAATATAGCCTGCCCTGCCGCTTAATACCTTAATCGGCAGTTCTCCTTCTTTCATGTATATTCTGGACGGCTTCTGGTTTGGATTACAGCCGTATTTCAGTTCGTATTCCTGCATAATCTGATACCTCTTTCTCTTATTTGTTTTTATTCACTATCCTGCTTTCATATTCCCCGGTTTCAATATCAATAAACCTTACAAACAGGGAAACCTTGTTTTCTTCATTTAAATGCTCCCATACCAGACTGGTAAAAGCATCAATATCACCCTGAATGCCAACCCTCACCGGCTCGCCTTCAAAGCTTGGAAGCGGATTCCCGTCTCCCATATATGTATGGATAAACCTTCCCTCTCCTGCCTGCGGATTGGAATACGCAAATGTATAGCGGTTGCATGAATCAGGATTTCCATTGTCACTCTTTAATATCGACATGGCAAAATTATATCCGCTGTTTTCAATATGCATAATTCCGGAAATACGCGGCGTATAGTTTGGCGCATCCGGTTCAAACTCCCTTGTCCGAAGCGACTGTTCAAATGTCTGCTGCTTGTCCATCAGGTCATAAATGGTATCTGTCTGGTCACCGTTCGTCACAATTGTTTTATTCCCAAATACACGAACCGGTGCATAAATAATCAGGCTTGGATCCTCCAGTTTTGTTTCGTCAAATGCCTGTGTACGGATTCCCTCGCCGTCCTCCACAAAAATCCGGTTTCTGCTGTTAGCGCTTCTTCCCATAATAAAATATGCAGTAACCGCTTTTTTTCCATCTTCGGAACGTCCAATTACAATTCCTCGTCCCGGATAGGTTGTCGCACTTAATTCCTTTTCAAGCGCCTTTTTTTCCATAGTTAAAATCCTCCTTTGAACATCAGTCCATGCAAAACTTATCTGCTAAAAACTATACTCTCTGTTTTTTATGAATTTTTTTCTGTTCATACATCCGCTCATCTGCCAGACTGATTAATGTTTCCACGTTAGTATCCTTATTCCAGTCTGCCAGACAGTAACCCAGACTTGCTGAAATTTCATAAGGCTTTTCACCGGAATTTATCTGTTTTAATTCCAGTTCAATCTCCGCCAGCTTTTCTTTTACCTGGCTGTCTTTGTAATTTCCAACTCCGATAATCAGAAATTCATCCCCGCCGTTTCTGACAGCCACTTCATTTTTCTGCGAACAGCGCTGCATGATATTTGCGATGGCTGCAAGCCCGAAATCCCCCTCATTATGTCCGAAATTATCATTTATATACTTAAGCCCGTCCATGTCTGCCATTACAACCAGAATACTTGAAATTCCGTACTGTTTTTTCCTTCCGGATAAAAACTGGTACATCCCCCTGCGGTTATACAGTCCCGTTGCCGTATCACGGATGGATAAATTTAGCAGCTGGTCCCGGATTCTTGTCATTGCCAGTGAATTATTGACATTCCGTATCCAGTTCCGGTACACGTAATCCGGTTTGTGCTTCTGTTTTAAACTGCACTGCATAACAGCATACCCTAACAGTTCGTCGTCAAAATGTACCGGTGTAAAATAAAAAGTTTTTGCTTCCTCTGTCTCATTAAAATACGGAAACATCTCCTCCCATGCAAACTTTATGCCGGTCTGGACATTATCCTCCTCCCACGAGTCTTCTGTATACGGTTCCCCATGTACATGCAGTACTGTCTGCATAATCCTGGGAAGGTCTTCCTTCGCCTCTGTGGTGATTTCCAGCCAGTCATCCCGAAGGCAAAGATAAAACTCTTCAAAAGGACGAATCATGGTTGCAAATTTATGTATCAGTTTAAGACATTCTTCATACGAGCCTGTATTGATTACCTGCTCGTTCATATAACTGTCCAGAAGCTTGCTGATATCAAAAGGCTGTTCCCATTTTTCCTCAATGTGCAGCTGGTTCTGCTGTACATTAAACATGGAACGTTTCAGCTTATGCTTCATATAATGCACATCCGTAAAACAGCCGCAGCTTTCTGCTATAATAAGACCTGTATCCTGAAAACGCCCAACGTCCGCCAGCGGTTTTTCCGGCTCAATGGCAGCGCGTATCCGGTTGACGGCTTCTGCAGCAGCCTCACAGATTTTAGGCTCATAGGTTGCTATGGAAACCTCATTAATGGCTCCCTCCTGGGTAGCATCATAACCGGTTACAATCACCTGTTCCGGTACACGGATTCCATGCTCCCTCAGCCGGTTAACAAGTCCAATCGCCATATGGTCGCTGCCGCAGATGACTGCATCGGGGATTTCTAATTTTCCCTGATAAATATCATCTGCAAGCTGCTCACCGGAACCATACCAGAAATCCCCGTAAAACACCGGAAACTCTTTGAAATCCATTCCATGGTCTTTCAGATAATCCCAGAAACCTTTCAGACGTTCAGCGGCTACACGGTGCCCTTTGATTCCCGTCAGGAAATAAACCTTTTTACACTGGTGCTTCTCGAAAACATGTGCCGAAATATCATAAAAGGCATTTCTGTCATCTGTATAAACTGTTTCATAATTTCCAAACTCCAGATCCAGCGAAACCACCTTTTTAGTACATTCCCTTTCAAAGCGTTCCAGCAGCCGGGGAAAAATATCTGCTGTTCCGTTATCACTTAATGTTATGGAAGTTAAAATAATACCGTCCACCTTCTCAAAATTAAGAAGGTCATATATTTTTTTCTCAGCAGCAAGATAACTCTTGTCATAATGGTTAATATATACCAGGGTGGAAATTACGACGGTATGGTAGCCATATTTTGCACACTGTGCCGTCACGCCTTCAATCACACGCTGCTGGTATATATCTTCTATATTTGCTGTAACAATGGCAATGATTTTCCTCTCCTGCATCATATCACCTACCCGGCTACCGACCTGCTTCCTCAGCCAGTCTTCTTTCTTCAATCACTTCCGGACTTTCCGGATAAGGGAATTTCTGTGCAAGAATCTCTTCCAGATTCTCCCTGTCATGAAACGCCTTGTTCCTGATTGCCTGGTTTTCTTCCTCTGCTTTTGACTCGATTTCATACAGCTGGGCGTTTATCTCCAGCAGCCGCTTTTCCAGTGCCTCAATTCCCTGCGAAATCTCTTTTTTCTTTGCAACGTCCAGCATTCCAAGCACTGAAAGCTGTATTTTCTTTTCCTCGATTTCAGCCCAGATACTGTCTTTTTCTTCATTTAACGGCTGAACCTTCGGCTGTTTTTCCTGGTGAACCCTGTCATGTTCTTTCTTTTCATCAATGTCAATTTTGCGGAACGTTTCTATCCTTGCATCGTCCCTCTGCTTTTTGACCGCTTCAACCTCAGCCCTCCACTTCACCATCTCAGCTTCTAATCTGGCTTTTCTTTCTGCTTCCCGTTTCTCTCTTTCTTCCCGTTCTTTCTTTTCGCGTTCCACTCTCAGACGTTCATCAAAATTTGCCTTTACTTCTTTATTGAAAATCCGGTTCGTTACGTCCTCAAGAACCTTTGATTCCTCCCTGATTTCCTCTCCGTCCAGTATAACGGCTGTACCGTTTTCCTCAAGCAGCAGCTCCTGCACTTTCATGTACAGGTAAAACATCACATCGTCATCCTGGTTTAAACTGCCGGCTTTGTCAAAATAATCCGCCATTTCAAGAAGCAGCGCATCCTTCTTTTCTTCATGCATCCGGACGTAAGAAACAAACCTCTCTTTTACTGCCTCCTCCGAAAGTCTCCCGGATTTTCTCTCATACGGAATTCTCGCCTTTGCTTCAAGCGTGCACTGGACATTCATCAGATCCGCAATTTCCTCCGTCCGTTTACGGATTTCACCAAGCCATGCATCCACATCCTCCTTTGTCAGAATGCGGGCTGCATACTGGTCCGCGGAAAGCGGGGCAAACGGAATGATTTCCTCGTCCGGAACAAACCCTGAAAAAATCTGTTCCATCAGCTTTAACATGTCCTCCCTGCTTCCGGCGATTTTGTCAGTCACCACATGAAACATCTGGTAAACTGTTCCGTTATAAAATGCAACATAGTAATGTCTGGCAAGATCTGCATCCTCAGAAAGCCCGTAACAGCAGCCGCCATATGCGTGTTCCATGAGAATCAGATGATATGCGGAATGACCTATCACTGGTTTTAATGCACGTTTTAAAACGGTCCAGTAAATCACTTCACAGCTCGTACTGTATATTTCCGGTATATGGTAATCAAAAGAAAGCTCTGCCGGAATTTCTTCTTCCGGATATATCATAATGGAATAGGAAACAGTTTCTCCCTCCTTTGGTCTCAGATATGCCACAAATTCATTTTCTGTTTCTCTTTCCAGTGAAAAATCATCCGGTATTTTCAGGCTGTACTGTAAACCTTTAAAACACTTACCGGTATCATATGTAATAGTTATATCTGAAACATTTTTTACGTTTCGGGATTCCTCTTCTCCTTCCTCTGCAGCGGTCGTATATGTCCCTTCCACAGCTTCTTCATTTAATACCCCGTTGATTGCATGCATGGCAAGTGCAATCCCTTTTCTTGCCTCATCATTAAAATCGTATAATAATCTTTCATCTACACCACTCATAACGTTCTCCTAAATCTGCTAATTTTTAAATGAATGAACCGGTGCCGGAATCTGCCCTTTGCGGTTTACAAATGCATCACAGGAAAACGGATTCACCTGCATGACAGGCGCATAGCCAAGCAGCCCGCCAAACTCCACTTTTTCCCCAACACCTTTTCCAGCTACCGGAATCAGACGCACAGCCGTCGTTTTCTGGTTTACCATTCCAATTGCCATTTCATCTGCAATAATTCCTGCAATCGTCGTATCCTTTGTGTCTCCCGGTACCGCAATCATATCAAGCCCCACGGAACATACGCAGGTCATTGCCTCCAGCTTCTCAAGTGTCAGTGCCCCGGCTTCCACAGCGTCAATCATTCCCTGGTCTTCACTGACCGGAATAAAAGCACCGCTTAATCCTCCCACATAGGAAGATGCCATAATCCCTCCTTTCTTTACCTGGTCATTTAAAAGCGCAAGTGCTGCTGTCGTACCCGGTGCGCCCGCTTTTTCGAGTCCGATTTCACATAATATATCAGCAACGCTGTCCCCCACTGCAGGGGTAGGCGCCAGTGAAAGGTCAATAATTCCAAACGGGATTCCCAGTTTTTTTGATGCTTCCTTTGCAACCAGCTGCCCGACACGTGTTACTTTAAACGCCGTCTTTTTAATTGTTTCACAGAGTACCTCAAAACTCTCCCCGCGCACCTTTTCCAGTGCTGTTTTTACGACTCCCGGTCCGCTGACCCCGACATTAATCACTGCATCCGCTTCTGTTACACCATGAAAGGCACCCGCCATAAACGGATTATCATCCGGTGCGTTGCAGAAAATAACAAGCTTTGCACATCCGATGGAATCCTTTTCCTTTGTGGCTTCTGCTGTCTTTTTTACGATTTCCCCCATCAGACGCACGGCGTCCATATTGATTCCGGTTTTGGTGGAGCCGACATTTACAGAGCTGCACACAAAATCCGTCTCCGCCAGCGCCTGGGGAATGGAACGGATTAAGTTTTCATCTGCAGTCGTCATTCCCTTTGAAACCAGGGCGGAATATCCCCCGATAAAATTTACTCCGGTCTGCTTAGCCGCCCTGTCAAGCGTTTTTGCAATTTTCACAAAATCTTCCGGACACCTGCAGGCAGACGCACCGGCAATTGCCACCGGTGTAACTGAAATACGCTTGTTGACAATCGGAATACAGTAGTTATGCTCAATACTTTTCCCCGTCTCTACCAGTTTTTCCGCCGTCTTTGTAATCTTATCATAAATGTTACCATTCAGACGGTCCAGGTCTGAATCCGTGCAGTCCAGAAGGCTGATACCAAGAGTGATTGTCCGGACATCCAGGTTTTCCTTTTCAATCATCTCATTTGTTTCCGTCACTTCTCCAATGTTAATCATGAATCCGCTCCTTAAATTCTGTGCATTTTCTCAAATATTTCCTCACGCTGGCATTTCACCATCACTCCGATTTCTTCCCCAAGCCTGTCCAGTTCATCAGCAACGTCGGAAAACGGTTTACTGGAGCCGCCCATATCAGCAATCATCATCATATTAAAATATCCGGAAACAATTGTCTGGGAAATATCCAGCACATTGATTCCGTTTTCGGAAAGATATGTACAGACCTTCGCAATAATACCAACGGTATCCTTACCAACTACAGTAATAATAATTCTGTCCACTGATTTTTCCATTTTTTATCTCCTTCACACTGCCTTAAGCACTGGCGAAACAGCGTCCCTTTTTGCCACGTATATCGGAAAATCCCCTGCTTTATAAGGATTATCCCCCATGGTAATCTCAAGACGCACTGCCTCATATGCCAGCTCGGCATAATTATTTTCTTTACTCAGATGCCCAAGCATTACGGCAGTAAATTTATCATGGAGAAGCTCGCAGAGCATCTGTCCGCTCCGTTCATTGGACAGATGTCCCCGGTCCCCCATAATCCGCCGTTTGAGCGGATACGGATAAACTCCCGTTTCCAGCATATGGATATCATGGTTTGCTTCCAGCAAAAGCATGTCAAGCCCCTGAAGCTGCTCCACAATTTCTTCGTTATATGTACCCAGGTCTGTTACCACCGCACAGGAATGGTTTTTATTTTTAATCCGGTATGCGACAGGCTCCGCAGCATCATGGGAAATGGGAAGCGGTGTAACGGTAAGGTCCCCGACTGCAAAATCCTTTCTGGGAACAATCACATGAAACAGCTCCGGGTCAATCTTTCCCACGGAGGAAGTATGTTTAATCGCCTCAATCGTCCCCGCCGTGGCATACATCGGCAGGGCATAACGCCTTGCCATCACGCCAAGTCCCGCAATATGGTCAATATGCTCATGTGTAATAAATATTCCCTGCAGTTCCCTGCTGTTTAAATCAATTGCATTCAGTCCCTGCTCAATCCGTTTTCCGCTGATTCCTGCATCAATCAGAATATGGCATTCGTCTGAACCGACACAGATACAGTTCCCGCTGCTTCCGCTTGCAATACTGCATAATTCCAACATAATTAATTCTCTTCCCAGTAAATTTCTATTTTGTCCCCGTCTGAAAGTTTTCTTGAATATCCCGTGTCTTCCCCGTTGACCTTTGTTATGATGCCGCGTCCCCTGCCTGCCGTTAAATCAAATGATATAAAGTCAAAGATATCAACAAAAATGTATTCCTTTTTGCCGGTCAGCTCTACCGGTTCCCCGTTTACAGTTATCATGCATACCGGGGATGCCGGTTTGATTTCCGGTTCAGACACAGGCTTTTGTATTTCCGGCTCCGGAATTGCCTGTTCTGCCCGCCGTACCACCTCGCGCCTGGTTTCCGCTCTGGAAGCAGGTTCCGGTACCGCAGTCCCTGCCGTCCCCGGCACGGATTCCTCCTGTACGGCAGGGATTTCCCCTGCTTTTTCCGCTAATCCGGTTCCTACAGGAATCTCCCCGGTTTCCGGTTTTAGTTCCGGCTCCGCTTCTTCCGGCAGAAATCCCGGTACTGGCTCTGCCGGGGATTCCCCGAATTCTGTTTGTGCAGAAAATACTCCGGATTCCGGTTCTTCATCCAGCCCGGTTTCTGTATCGTTCACCCCGGAATCCGTTTCCGGTCCCAAAATGCTTCCGGACTCCTGTTCTTCTTCGGTTTCTGCAGCATCTGTATCCAAAAACCCTGTGTCTTCCGCAGGTTCTGTTTCCAAATTATCCTGCGGCAGGTTTTCAGCTGCTGCTTCCTCATCCACTTCATTATACCGATTTTCTTCATCATGTGCAACCCTGTAACCGTCCGCCGTCCAGTCAATGGTAAAGTTTTCGTAAACAAGGGTGTTTAAATCCGCCTCCCGGTTATTCACCAGAATCTGGTAATCAGAAAGCACCTCAACGTCCATAAATTTTGCAATCTGTTCCACCGTATAAAAATTCCTGGTTTCTATCACATCGCCTTCTTTAATATGGTATGTCTCGGATTCCAGGCTTCCGTTCACCTCAACAAACTTCGGACACGACACTTTTTGTCCGTTAATGATAAAGGAAATGGTGGAAGAACGGTATTCCTCCAGCTGTCCGACCGTATATACAGCATCATCGCCTGCAGTGGACGGCTGGATCGTAATATCACAGTTTGGCTCAAGCGGGGTATTAATGCTTGCAGGCTCCCCGTTCATTGTGACAATTGCAGCCTCTCCTGCCTCGCCCCTGGCAATCCTTGCTGCGCCATTCACTGTAAAGTTAATCGGCACGCCGCGCTTAGGAAACAGCTGGTCATTCGGAAACCCTGCCTGAAGAGCTGCATCCACAATGGTAAGCCGGTTGTTGTCATACAGCTTTAAACGCTCCCCGTTAAAGCGTACCATAATAAAGTTATTTTTCTGTTCATAATAATTTAAGCAGATTCCAATCGGCGTAACAAGCAGCGGGTCTTTTTTAATGTCCTCCTGCTTAAATACCACCTCCTGTAAAACCTCCTCACCGCGCAGCGCCACACGCTCCTGTACCAGCTCCAGCCTCTCGGCAAGTTTTTCGGTATAGCCGTGAATCTTTCCGCCGCCCCCGACAACAAAACAGGCGCTGACGGTATTGCCGCCGTTTAACTCTTTAATTTTTGCCGCAACCTCTGCGGTAATTTTATCAACGGTTTCATCCAGCAGATCCCAGATTTCCTTTGCCGGAACGGTATGCTCGATCCCCATAATGTCCGTATATTCCACATCCCTGTCCTCAGAGGATGCAAGCTTCATATCCTCGGCAGTCTTAAAATCCACCAGGTAATGCTGGACAATCAGCTCTGTGAGTTCATCCCCGGCATACGGAATCATGCCGTAGGCAATAATGCTGCCGTCTTTCGTAATTGAAATATCCGAAGTACCTGCCCCGACGTCCACCAGGGCGATATTCAGCATACGGTAATTTTCCGGAATTGCCACATTGATTGCCGCAATCGGCTCAAGTGTCATATTGGCAACCGAAAGTCCCGCCTGTCCCACTGCGGTATACAGTCCCTCCACGACGTCTTCCGGAAGGAAGGTGACAATAATATCCTCCCCGATTTTACGCGCTTTGTGTCCTTCAATACTGATAAACGGGTCGTCATTTAAATAATATTTCATAATGGAATAGCCGACACAGTAAAACTTATATCCCGTCTCGTCCTTTTCCTGCAAAATCTTTTGTGCACTTTCAATTCCCAGCAGGTTTAATGTATGGATATCCTCTCCTGTCGTCAGGGAATCCTCCGCATATTCGTATTCCACATGTGTCGTAACTGTTTTTAAAACTCGGCCCGCCGCTGCAATGCAGACCTCTGTCAGCGGTTCACCGGTCTGTTTTTCCAGTTCCTCCTTTACAGCGTTTATGGTACGCGCCACACGCCCGATATCATGAATCTGTCCATCCAGCATCGCCCGTGTTTCATGCTGCTTTACGTACTGTGCCACGACAACAAATTCTTCATCCTCGGTACGGTATCCTACTGTCCCGACCACATTGCGGGTTCCTATGTCAAGTCCAAATACATTGTTATTCATCTGCTTTCTCCTCAGAGCCTTGTCAATCTGCGCAAGGGTTTCATCCAGCCTGCCATTATTGTCAATCACTACTTTGCAGTGTTTTTCATATTCCTCATCACTCAGCTGGCTTTCCATAATCCGGTCAGTTTTCTCGTTCGAATATCCCCTTGCTGCCTTTAATCGCTTTCTTCTGATTTCTTCCTCTGCTTTAATATACCAGAGTTCATCACAAATTTCATCATAATGTTCTTCTATAAGCAGCGCCGCTTCCAGAACAAGATATTCCAGTTCCCCGTTTTCCCGTTCTTTTTCCGCTTCTTTCTGGATATATGTGCGGACTGCGGGGTGTACAATGGCGTTTAATGCTTCTCTTTTTTCTGCGTCTGAAAAAATAACCGCCGCAAGCCTGTCACGGTCAAAATGTCCGTCTTTTGTATAGATTTCCTCATCCCCGAACCGCTCTTTTAACTTCATATAGCAATCCGTTTCCGGTTCCATCAGCTCATGCGCAATATGGTCTGCAAGCATGACGCGCGTCCCCTGTCTTTTTTCCAGAAAAGAAAGGATTTCAGATTTTCCTGCCCCGACGCCTCCGGTAATTCCTATAAATTTCATCATTAATGCGCCTCATACCAGTCATATCCAGACTCAGTTCCAACAGCAAGTGCCACTGAGAGGTCGGCAGCATTCTGCATCTCTTCTTCTAACAGCAAAATCACTTCTTCTTTTTCCGCTTCCGGGGTTTCAATCAGAAGCTCATCATGCACCTGCAGAATCAGCCGTGATTTCAAGCCTTCGCTGAATAACCTGTCATGCACATGAATCATCGCAATCTTAATAATATCCGCCGCCGTTCCCTGAATCGGGGCATTCATTGCCACACGTTCCCCAAACTGCCTCTGCATATAGTTGGAAGAGGACAGTTCCGGAACGGGACGAATCCTGCCAAACAGTGTTTTTGTGTATCCTTTTTCCTTTGCCTCCGAAACTGTTTTGTCCAGAAATTCCTTGATTTTTGGATATGTTTCAAAATAACTGTCAATAAATTCCTGCGCTTCCTTTGTGCCGATATTTAAATCGTTGCTTAATCCAAAAGCACTGATACCATAGACAATCCCAAAATTAACTGCCTTGGCATTCCGCCGCTGCAGATCCGTCACTTCATCAAACGGTACATGAAATACAAGGGACGCCGTGCTTCTGTGAATATCCTGGTTATTTGCAAATGCTTCTATAAGCTTTTCGTCCCCCGACATATGCGCCAGAAGCCTTAACTCAATCTGGGAATAATCGGAGTCCACAAACAGGTTTCCTTTTTTCGGATGAAATACCTTTCGTATCATTTTTCCAAGCTCTATACGGATTGGAATATTCTGCAGGTTTGGCTCAGTACTGCTTAACCTTCCGGTGGCAGTCACTGTCTGCTGGAATGTCGTGTGGATTTTGCCGGTTTCATCAATACATCCTGCCAGTCCGTCCGCATAGGTGGATTTTAATTTGCTCAGCTTCCGGTATTCCAAAATGTCGGCAACAACCGGATAATCGGGCGCAAGCCTGTCGAGTACGTCCGCCGCCGTGGAGTAACCGGTTTTGGTCTTTTTTGCATTCGGCAGCTTCAAATCTTCAAACAGAACTGTCCCCAGCTGTTTCGGGGAATTGATATTAAAGGTTTTTCCCGCCTGGTCATAAACTTTTTTTTCCGTTTCCGCAATGGATACGGAAAGTTTTTCCCCGTACTCCTTCAGCGAATCCGCATCAATGCAGATTCCCTCCTGTTCCATATCGGAAAGCACAAACACAAGCGGCATTTCCATATGTTCCATCAGCTCTGACATTCCATGTTTTTTTAACGCCTCTTCCAGAACATGCCATGATTTCCATGACACATATGCTTCATAGCAGGCATACGTTAAAATCTCCGGCGCACTGCCGGCAAGCGCCTGCAGTGCAGACTGTTTTCCAAGCAGGCTTTCCTTTGAAGGCAGCTCAAGTCCAAGATACTCCCCTGCAATCTCATGGTACAAATACTCGCTCTTTAATGGATTTAACAGATAGGCTGCAATTGTACGGTCAAAAAAACGCGCCTTTGTTTTTAAATAACCGTCCCAGTCTGCCGCTGCATCAATCTGTAAAAATTCCAGCTCCTCTTTTAAATCCGAAGTCACTAATTTCCTGTCTCCCGCAAGAAGCGCTTCCCTTACATCCGCAAAGGCAAGCTCCTCTCCCGCCACAAACAGATAACTGTCCTCCTCGGAAAAAGAAACCGCCATTGCAGCGTCTTTTACCAGGTAAAATGCAACCGGGTGTTCCCCGGCTTTGCGCCAGATTTCATCGGCTTCTTTTTTCGTTTTTACCAGCTTAAAAAATTCTTCCGCGTGGTTTTTCGGTATATCCACCTCAAACCGTGCAAGCAGCTGCTTAAACTCCAGACGTTTACAGACAGCATATGCCTCGCTGGTATATAAATCCGCTGTTTTTTCCAGCCTGGCGTCAGCAAAATCATATGCAAGCGGAACGTCCGTAATAATTGTTGCAAGTTTCTTGCTCATGACCGCCTGGTCCCAGTACTCCACGATATTTTTTGATGCACGCGGCGGACGTATCACATCGGCATGGGCATGCACCTCTTCAATGCTTCCATACTCTGCAATCAGTGCGGTCGCGGTTTTTTCCCCGATACCGGGAACGCCCGGAATGTTATCCGCCGTATCGCCCATCAGCGCCTTTACGTCAATAAATTCCTTCGGTGTCACCTGGTAGCGTGCTTTTACATCCTCTTCCAGATAGTCCTCGATTTCCGTTCCTGTTTTTTTGGTCTTTGGTATCCGGATTTTTATGTGTTTTGTCGCAAGCTGCAAAAGGTCACGGTCACCGGAAACCACGGAAACGTCCATGCCTTCCCGCTCCCCAAGAAACGCAAGCGTACCAAGCAGATCGTCCGCCTCATAGCCTTCTTTTTCAACAATACAGACTCCCATGGCGCCCAGCATCTCCTTCATCAGCGGAACCTGCTCGCGCAGTGCATCGTCCATCGGCCCCCTTGTACCCTTGTAGCCGTCAAACATCCCATGGCGGAACGTCGGTGCATGCACGTCAAACGCAACCGTCAGATAATCCGGCTGCTCCTCTTCCAGAATCTTAAATAAAATATTCAGAAAGCCATAGACGGCATTTGTGTGCACCCCTTCTGAATTTGTCAGATCCGGCAGTCCGAAAAATGCCCGGTTCAAAATGCTGTGCCCGTCTATTAATACCAGTTTTTTATTGATTTCCATTCCCTGTCTGCTCCATCCATTGATTAAATGCCTTACACGTTACGCGTCGCGTCCTTCAGCCATACCAGTTCCTCCCCGCTGAAATAAGGGGAAACCGCGCTGTATACAGCCGCATGGTATTCATTTAAACGTTCCCTTTCTGTATCCGTCAGTTTTTCTGCCGCAATGGCGTCCAAATCAAACGGTACAAAGGTCAGGTTTTCAAAATACATGAACTGTCCGTATTCGTTTTTTTCGCCTTTTTTGCACAAAAGCTCGTTTTCCAGACGGATTCCGTATTTTCCTTCTTTATATATCCCCGGCTCATCCGTTGTTACCATTCCCTCTTCCATAACAGCCTCCGGCTTCCGCCAGCGGAACGCATTTGGTCTCTCGTGGACACTTAAGAGATATCCGACCCCGTGTCCGGTTCCGTGCTTATAATCAAGCCCCTTTTCCCAGAACGGCTCACGCGCGGCAAAGTCCAGGTTTTTTCCGGTGCAGCCGTATAAAAAACGTGCTGCAGCAAGATTTAAACACGCGGCGCACACCATTGTGTAATCCGCTTTCATCTCCCCTGTCACAGCCCCCACCGCAAAGGTTCTTGTAATATCCGTGGTGCCTTCCAGATAATGTCCTCCCGAATCGACCAGCAGAAATCCCTGTCCTGTAATTGCCGCATCGGTTTCGGGAACAGGCGCATAGTGCACAATCGCCCCGTGTTCTTTATATGCGCTGATTGTTTCAAAGGACAGCCCTGTAAAACCCTCCTGTTCCTTCCGCAGGCGTTCCAGATATTGTGCAGCAGACAGTTCCGTCATGGGAATGCTGCCTGCATTTGTTTTCAGCCAGTACATAAAGCGGCATACCGCCACTGCATCCCTGATATGCGCCCTTTTTATATTGGTAATCTCGGTTTCATTTTTAATAGCTTTCATCAGAGCTGTCACATCCGGTTCGTCCACAATCCTGCAGGAATCCGGAATACTGCTGCAAATGCCAAAGCTTACGACACTGCGGTCCAGAAGAACTGTTTTTTCTTCCAGTCCTTTTACATATTCATAAAACTCCTGATACTCCCGGACCGTGATATGGTTTTCTTCCGCGTAGCCGCGTACCGCATCATCCAGTGCCCCGGACTGCACAAACCAAATGCATTCCGCTTCTGTCAGCGCCAGAAACGAAAGCGGAACCGGCACATAGCTGATGTCGCCGCCGCGCACATTTAACAGCCATGCAATATCACAGAGGGACGTCAGCAGATGTACATCTGCTTTTTTCTCCTTCATCTTTGCCCGGACTTCTGACAGCTTGTCACATGTTTTCTTTCCGCTGTATGCTTCATCCAGAATCCATACCGGCTCGCAGGAAAGCGCCGGACGCTCTTTCCAGATACCGTCCAGCATATCCTCATCCGTCTTTATCGTCCCGTGTCTTTTTTCTGCCGCTTTTTTTAATTTTTCTCCCCATACGGCATTTACGACACGTCCGTCAAAAGCAAGACAGCCGTGCTCCTTTAAATTCTTTTCCACATACTCTTCTATGCCGGGGACTTCGTCTTCTCCCATCCGGTAAAGCCTGATTTCATCCGGAAGCTGTTCTTTTGCCTGCACAAAATACCTGCCGTCCGTCCACAGTCCCGCTTCTTCCGCCGTGATAACGGCAGTTCCCGCAGAACCGGTAAATCCGGTCAGAAATTCCCTTGCCTTAAAATAATCCGTCACATATTCTGACTCATGAAAATCGGAAGCAGGAACCAGGTACATGTCCGCCTTTTTCTGCTCCATCACCCTGCGCAGGGCTAAAAGACGCTCATGGATCACTCCATTTCCTCCTTCATTTCAAAGAATTTCGTATCCAGCTCCGGATAAGAGCGTTTCAGGGAAATCGGCTTGCCGGAACGCGTCAGGAAACAGTGGCTGCTGAATCCTGTCGTACGGAGTTCCCCGGTTTCTTTATCTGTCATCACATATTCCAGCTCCATGCGGATTCCGTTATATTTCACTAACTTGGTTTCAATCACAACGGTCTCATCAAAGTGTACCATGCTGTGGTACTCCACCGAAACGGAAAGCACCGGACTGATAATCTCCATTTCTTCCATCTGTCTGTAGTTTAAGCCGATCTGGTCCATCAGATCCATCCTTGCCTCTTCCATCCATTTAATGTAATTACTGTGATGGATAATTCCCATCTGGTCCGTCTCATAATATTTTGCATGGTGTTCATACGGACGTACCTTGATATCTGTCGGTTCTGCGATTTCTATTTCCTGTTTCATCATCCATTCCTCTGCCTTTTTTTATTTTTTTTAGGGTTCTTTCCCTCTTTTACCGTTTTCTCTTTTACTGCCTTTTCTTCCGCCTGCTTCGTATGCGTCATGTCATATTTCCTGGCATACTCATCGAAGCATTCCATGTACTGCTCGTTCTTCATCTGGCGCATACTCTTTAAGTACTCATGCGTATCAAACTCTGCCGCCTCAAGCTCAAGCATTGCCACTGCAACATTGGAACAGTGCGCGGCAATACGCTCATAATTTGTCAGAAGGTCATTAAAGGCAAATCCCTGCTTTAATTCGCATTTTCCTTCGCGCAGACGGCTGACATGACGGTTTTTCAGTTCATTGCAGAGCATTCCGACCAGCTCGCGCAGCGGCTCAATCCGGACTGCCATATGCAGATTGTCCTCGGAAAATGCCTCCACGGTCAGATCCACGATTTCCTTTACTGCCGCGCTTAACACCTCTACCTCACTCTGTGCATCAGCGGAAAAAGATGTTTTCCTCTCGCTCAGCTCATTTGCCACTTCGGAAATATTCACCGCGTGGTCGCTTAAACGCTCAAAATCACTGATGGTATGTAAAAATTTGGAAACCTGCTTGGTCTGGGGCATCGACATTTCTGTTCCCGTCAGCTGCATCAGGTAAGTGCCGAGCTTGTCCTCATATTTGTCAATCAGGTTTTCTTTTTCCTGAACCTTCTGGTATTTATCATGTGAAAAATCGGAAAGCAGTGATATGGAACGGTAGATGTTTTTCCGCGCCTTTTTTGCCATGCCGTTCATTGCCGTATGGCACTGTCCGATGGCAAGCGCCGGATACACAAGAAAACGCTCCTCCAGCAGGTCAAAATCCGCCAGATCTTCCAGCTCTTCCGGATCATCCTTAACCAGTCTGAACACCAGCTTTTCAATCAGAGGAATAAACGGAATCAGAAGCAGAATTGTGGCAAGACGGAACACGGAATTCATCAGTGCAATCGTCACTGGCCGCATTGTTGTATTCATGAAATCAAAATGCACAACTGCATTGACACTGTAAAATGCAATGGACCAGAATACCATTCCAAACAAATCATTTATCAGGTAAATCAACGCTGTGCGCTTTCCGTTTCTGTTTGTGCCGATGGACGACAGAAGAACCGGGCATGCCGCACCGACTCCGATACCCATTGTAATTGGCAGGGCAGCGGCAAAACTGATGCTTCCGGTCATGGAAAGAGCCTGTAAAATACCGACGGACGCGGATGCACTCTGCAGTATCGCCGTAAAAATGATGCCGACAAGAATACCCGCTAGCGGATTGGTGAACATGGTAAGCATGTTGACAAAATGCTCATTCTCCTTAAGCGGTGCAACAGCGCCGCTCATCATCTGCATCCCGTTCATCAGGATGGCAAAGCCAAGCATAATATCGCCGATATTCTTATACACCATTTTCTTGAGAAATGTCTTAAAAATAATGCCGACAATGGCAACAACCGCTGAAATTGTTGCGGTGGACAAAAGCTGGGCAACGCCGCTTGAGCCGTCAACATAAGACAGGCAGAGAATCCAGCCTGTGATACTTGTTCCGATATTTGCACCCATAATAATGCCGATTGCCTGTGCAACCTGCATCATACCGGAATTTACAAATCCCACAACCATCACTGTGGTGGCGGAGGACGACTGGATGATTGCAGTAACCACTGTGCCAAGCAGCAGTCCCTTTAACGGAGTATTGGTAAGCTTGTACAGCACAAGCTCAAGCTTGTTTCCTGCCACCCGTTTCAGTCCGTCCCCCATCAGGGACATGCCGAAGAGAAAAAGCGCCACACCGGATAACAGTGAAAGGATAATCGTAATGCCGTTCATATCATTTTTCCTTTGGTTAGTTATTTAATATATACCTCTCCATTATATGACACTTTACCCTCTTTTTACAATCCCTTTTTGATTTTAATTGAAGAGTGACTGAAACCAGTCCGCAATTTTCCGGAAAAAGTTCTTTACTTTTGCCCCGAAACCTTCGCTGTTTATCGCATCCTGCAGTTTGTCCGCCCATGCGGACGCCTGGTCTTTAATGCTGTCCCAGTCAAGATCCAGGGTTTTCAGCTTTTCAACCAGGTCTATAATCTTCTGTCTGTCTTCCGCGGAAATTTCCAGATCGTATTTCTTTGCATATTCGTCAATCGCATCTTCAATCTGCTCCTTCGTATCCAGCTTTCCGTCTGCCATCCTTCCCTTAATGTCGGCAATCATGGCTTCGATATCCTCGGAATCCCCGTCAATGCTCTGCTCCAGTTCCCCCGTGGTGACAAGCTCGTCCATCGCGGCGTCCACAATATCCTCATCCAGCAGTTCCCCGGTAATCTGCTCATAAGCTTCCAGGGTTCCCACCAGCGCCGCCGTGCCGGAAATGGCAAACGGTCCTGCCACGATGACATTTGCATCCTGCACGCCTGCGGTTGCAAGGGCATTTTTGTACATTCCGGCGGTACAGTAATTAATATTGTAGGTGGACACCTTAAGTCCGTCCCCTTCACCTGCAAGCGATACCACAACCGAAGAAAGCGCCCGCGTACCGATTTTTTCCTTTGGAACATAAGCGTCCAGATATTTGTGTTCCTCCTCGTTACTGACATACACCACATCATACTGGTCGAAATCAGCCGCCTCAATCCCCATATATTCCAGGACTTTGTGCTGTTCGTCTGCCGTCAGGTCTGCGCCAAGCGCAAGATACGGCTTGTCGGACTGGGTGATGACAACCTCATCCCCGTCCCCTTCGGTTCCTTCTGCATCCGCATAGGCGGTAAACGGAACACTGCATACGGTTACGGCAGCCATAAATGCCGCCATGATTTTTATCATTTTCTGTTTCATGCTTTGTACCATGCCGCAGGCAGTCCCCGCGGTTTTTCCTTTCAAAATTTTACTCATTTCAGAATATACTGCATTTCAAATTTATGATCCTGTACACGAACTTCGGCAAGCGCACCGCTGATCACCGGCATCATTGGCGACAGATGCCCGATATCCAGATCCATGATAACCGGAACTTTAAAATCCGCCAGCAGATCCGTCACTGCGCGGTACTGGTCAATTCCAAACGCCTCCTCCCCAAAACAAAGAGGACGTCCAATCAGGAATCCTTTTACATGGGAAAACCAGCCTGCATGTATCATCTGCCAGACGGCACGCCTGATGGACATGATATTTAAATCACACGATTCTAAAAACCATAAAAAACCGTCCTCCCTGTAACGCTCTGTAAACTCTTTCACATGGTCAAATTCCGTCCCGGTCAGGTTTACCAGACAGTCCATGCAGCCTCCAATCAGCCGTCCCTTTATGGTAACCGGCTCATCCCCAAAACAGCGGATACGCACCGGCTCCGTCACCTGGTACGGTGCAAGCGGCGTTTCCTCGCTCTTACTGCTCTCCCGCTCCCAGAGGTCATAATTGTGTACACCGTCCCGTTTTCCGCACAGCAGTGCAAACGCATCCTCCACTGCCGGATGCCAAGGCTCCATGCCGAACGCCGAGGCACAGGGACCGTAAATGGCTGCCGTATCACAGACGGTTGCGGACAGAAAGGTAAAGTTGGTGTTATCCGAAAAGCCCATATACCATTTGGGCTTTGCATTCCTGATGCGCCCAAAGTCAATATACGGCAGTACTTCACACATCAGCTCCCCGCCGCCGCAGGAAATAATCACATCATTATTAGTGCCACAATAGCTCTCATTTAATTCCATTCCGCACAGTTTCGGGTCATTGCTGATGCCAATGCCTTTTTCCACGAGGCAGTTTTCCCCAAGCTGTGTCTGATAACCCATTTGATGAAACCTGTCCAGCGCGTGCATAAACGCTGTATAATACGGCTCTGTCGCACACCCGAAGGACGGCGCGACAAAACCAATGGTTCCGTTTTCCTGTAAAAACTCCGGATACCGCATAATCATTCCTCCCTTTCCTGCCAGACTGTACTGTTACCAAATATACTATCGGAATCTTTCTGCATGTGCAACCTCTACTTCCTTAAATTTTTATTACGAAACCTGCCATCAGGCACAAAAAAAGACGAAGATGAAACATCTCCGCCCATTGTAACACCCCGTCAGGGGTGTTACCTACGTAAAGCGCTTCGCGAAGCGAACTCTCATGCGCTTTGCTCCTTTTATCCCGGAACGTACTGGTACCGAATCTTCTGACTGGAATAAAACAGATAAGATTTTACATTTGTCCAGAAAGAAAGCTCCTTATTATATTTAAAGCTTGTGTCATATGCAATTCCCTGCCGGTTGCACCAGATATAGATGTCATTGAGTCCCATCTGTTTCACCGACCTGATGTTGTTCATAAAAGTCTCGATTTTTGAAAGCTCCCTTTCACTGTTAATATACAAATGAAAAATTGTATTCGGACATTCAATTAAGATACGTCCCTCGTGTTTTTCTCTCAAAACTGTTCCACCCTCTCCCGTTTTGCTTCCGCAGCCTGCTTTCTGGTGCAGATTTTTGTGTCTTATTTTACTTATTTTACTATAATTTAACAGAAAACACCAGCGGTTTTTGACATTTTTTTATAAAATTTTGTTCCATTTCTGTATAAGTATATCTGTTTTCCACAGATTTCATGTGTACCTCTTGAACTTCTTTTCTAAAACATCTAAAATGTGTATTGAAATCTATGCATACAGCGAACCTGCAATGCAGGATTACTGAATAATATTAAGGAGACTGTAATGAATAATTCAAACTGTATGGTTGCCCAGTCCGGCGGCCCGACCTGTGCCATTAATGCCAGTCTTGCCGGTGTGGTTTCCGGCATAAAAAATTCTTCGGTATATGAAAAATGTTATGGTGCCGTCAATGGCATTTTAGGAATCCTGAATGAACAGTACACGGATCTGACAGATACCATTACCGACGATGCCGCCCTTTGCCGTCTTATGACAACCCCTGCCATGTACCTGGGTTCCTGCCGGCACAGGCTTGCAGACTATAAGGATGATGATTCTTCCTATGTATTTATTTTTAACCAGTTTGCAAAGCTGGGTATCCGTGCATTCTTTTATATCGGCGGCAATGATTCGATGGATACCGTGGACAAGCTTTCGGATTATGCCAGAAAGATAAACAGCGATATCCGCATTATCGGCATTCCCAAAACCGTTGACAATGACCTTTACATGACCGACCACACGCCGGGATTCGGCTCTGCAGCAAAATACATTGCCACCTCCCTGCTTGAAATCGCGCATGATACATTTATATATGCGGTAAAAAGCGTCACCATTGTGGAAATTATGGGAAGGGATGCCGGATGGCTGACCGCGGCATCTGCACTTGCAAGAAACGACTACAATGCCGCCCCGCATTTCATTTACCTGCCGGAGACAGCATTCTGCAAAGAACAGTTCCTGCACGATGTAAAAGAAAAGCTGAAAACAGTTGATAATGTTATTGTTGCGGTTTCAGAAGGTATCCGTGATGAAAACCAGGAGTACATCACGGCATCTTCCGCGGCGGTGGACCAGTTCGGACACAAACAGCTTTCCGGAGCCGGAAAGGCGCTGGAAATCCTTGTCAAACAGGAACTGGGCGTCAAAGTCCGTTCCGTGGAAATCAACGTCCTGCAGCGGTGTGCAGCGCACATGCTGTCAAAAACGGATATTGACGAATCATTTTCACTCGGTAAGCACGCTGTTTCCCTTGCAGAGGAAGGCGTCACCGCTTCCATGGTAATGCTGGAACGCGTTTCTGACAGCCCTTATGCAGTTACTTACAGCCATGCAGATATCCGCAGTATTGCCAACCAGGCAAAAATGATTCCTGCGGAATGGATTCATGAAGACGGAAATGATGTGACGGCGGAACTTACGGATTATTTAAGACCGCTCATCCTGGGAGAGGTAACGATTTCCTATAAAGACGGCATTCCGGCATACATGCCGTTTCTTCACAGGGATTAAACTACAGAAAGGAGCTTTTATGGCTGCTAAAAATACAAAACACATAAAAAGACGCGCAAAAAACCCGCTTCCTGCAGTTTTAGCCGGAATGGGGACTGCCCTGCTTGCTGTTTACATTGGTTTTAGCATTTACTATAATAAGCATTTTTTTCCAAAGACCACCATTGGCAGCAGTATCTGCGGCAACCAGACTGCCGAATGGCTGGAAGCCTCCAATATTGCTGCCGCAAAAAAATATTCCCTGACCGTCAGGGACCGCATGGATCACGTTTATACCATTGAAGGCTCGGATATTTCCTATGAATATAGTACCAGAGGGGAAGAAGAAGCCATCTTAAAAAGACAGAACGGTTTTACCTGGCCGGTTGCCGTCTTTCAGACGCATACCCATGACCTGAACCAGTCCTTCACCTATGATGCGGATGCACTCGGACAGATCATTGACGCACTGCCGTTGTTTGATGAAGACTACATCACTCCTCCAAAGGACGCCTATCTTGATATCCGGGAGGATGACTACGAGGTGGTCAAAGAAGAGCCGGGCAATACCCCGGTCCGTGATGAAGTGACTGCAGAAATTACCGATGCCATTGAAAACCAGAAAAATGCATACACACTGTCCGATAACTGCTACGAAAAGCCTGCAGTCTATGCCTCTGACAGCATGATTGCAGACACAGCCGCCCGGATTGACCAGTTTACCTCCGCAACCATACAGTATGATATTGACGGCGCAGAGGAATATCTGGACAAAGGCGGTATTCTTGCCATGCTGGACATAAATAAAGAAGGGAAGGTAACCATAAATGACGACAAAGTAACGGCTTTTGTCCAGAGGCTTGCCAGTACCTATAATACCTACGGGGACGTCCGCACCTTTGCCACATCCAAAGGGGATGACATAAAAATCGGCGGGGGCGACTATGGCTGGGTAATCAATAAAGCAAAGGAAAAAGAACAGATTTTAGAAGACCTGAAAAACGGAACACCCGTGGAACGCGAACCGGTTTACGAACAGACTGCCATCAAAAGCGGCCTGGATGACATCGGGGATACTTATATTGAAATTGATTACAGCAACCAGCACCTGTGGTACTACAGGGACGGGGAACTGGTTACGGAAACAGACATTGTTTCCGGTAATATCCGTCACAAAAACGGTTCTCCTGACGGCGTGTTTAAAATAGCCTACAAGGAAAGGGACGCCACTCTGATTGGAGAAAATTATGCTTCGGATGTTAAATATTTTATGCCGTTTGCCTACAACGTCGGTATCCATGACGCAAGCTGGCGCAGCAAATTCGGGGATGAAATATATAAGACCTCCGGCTCCCACGGCTGTATCAATGTACCGGAAAAAACAGCTAAAAAACTGTTTAAAGAAGTGGAAGTCGGCACACCGGTAATCGCATATTACCGTGAACCGGTGGTGCTGACTGCTGAGAATGCAAAAATATCCAATGCTTATTCTTATAAAGAGGAGGATTAGACAGGCAACACCCCTACGGAAAAGGAGCAGTCACATGAAAGTTTCGCTTTGCGAAAGGCGACTGCGCAGGTCATACCCCTTACGGGGTACGACAAGAAGCAGTCACATGAAAGTTTCGCTTTGCGAAAGGCGACTGCGCAGGCAACACCCCTACGGGGTGTTACAATACTGACTATTATACAGATTCGCGTAGAATCCGTTTTGTTCGAGCAGGGTTTCATGATTCCCCTGCTCGATAATTTTCCCGTCCTTCATAACAAGAATCACATCCGCCTCGCGTATGGTGGAAAGACGGTGCGCCACAATAAAGCTGGTACGCCCTTTCATCATTGTCTGGAATGCCTTCTGGATTTTAATTTCCGTACGTGTGTCTATGGAGCTGGTCGCCTCATCCAGAATTAACATCGGCGGCAGGCACAGCATGACACGTGCAATACAAAGAAGCTGCTTCTGTCCCTGGGAAAGGTTTCCGCCCTCCTCCGTGATTTCAGTATCGTATCCTTTTGGCAGACGTCTGATAAAGCTGTGCGCGGAGGACGCCTTTGCAGCCGCCATGATTTCCTCATCCGTGGCGTCCGGTCTTCCCATACAGATATTATCCCTGATGGTGCCTTTTTTCAGCCAGGTTTCCTGCAGCACCATACCGTAATTTGCACGCAGGCTTTCCCGAGTAATATCCCTGATTTCATGACCGCTCACAAAAATCTTTCCCGAGTTTACATCATAAAACCTCATTAGAAGATTAATTAACGTCGTCTTGCCGCAGCCGGTCGGACCTACAATTGCAATCCTCTGTCCCTTTTTCACATTTAAATTAAAATCCTGTATCAGCCTCTGCTCTGGCACATAGGAAAACGATACCTGCTCCATTCTGACGGTGCCGTCCGCCTCCTGTAAAACAAATGCTGACTCTGCATCAGATACTTCCTCCGGTTCCTCAATCAGTTCAAAAATACGCGCCGCACAGGCAAGCGCATTCTGAAGCTCGGTAACCACGCCGGAAATCTCATTAAACGGCTTGGTGTACTGGTTTGCATAGGACAAAAAGCAGGACAGGTTTCCAATGGAAAACGCCCCGTTTGTATAGATTACGGCAAACGCCCCGGTAATTCCGACAGCTGCATATACAAGGCTGTTGACAAAGCGGGTGCAAGGATTTGTCAGGCTGGAAAAGAAAATGGCACGGAGGGAACATTTCTGCAGCCTGCCGTTGATTTCATCAAACTGTTCCATTGCTTTTGTCTGGTAATTAAACGCCTGCACCACCTTCTGGTTCCCGACCATCTCGTTAATCAGCGCAGTCTGCTCTCCCCTTGTTTTTGTCTGGAGGGTAAACATGGCATATGTTTTTTTTGCAATAAATGCAGCGACAAGAAGCGATACGGGCGTCAGCACTACTACCACAAGCGTAATTTTCACATGAATTGAAAGCATGAACAGCAGCGTGCCGATAATTGTGGAAACTCCGGTAAACAGCTGGGTAAAGCCCATTAAAAGTCCGTCCGCAAAAGTATCCACATCCGCAATAATCCTGCTTACCATATCCCCGTGGGAATGGCTGTCAATATAGGAAAGCGGCAGACGCTCCATCCGCCGGAAGGCATCTTTTCTGATATCCCGCACAATCCCGTAGGTCATGCGGTTATTGCACATATTCATAAACCACTGGGAAACCGCCGTGGCAAGCACCACCAGAATCCCTCTTTTTACCAGTACCAGGATTCCTTCAAAGTCCACGTTTCCCTTATCAAGCAAAAGATCAATGGCATTTCCCGCAAGAATCGGAAAATACAGCGTCAGCACCACGGTAATGACCGCAAAAACAATGGACAGCGCAAGAAGCGGCAGATAATGCTTCATATACCGGAACACCTTTTTCAGCGTCAAAAGCTGTCCCCCTTTTTTTTCTTTGTCCGTACTCATGCCCTGGCACCTTCTTTCTTAAACTGTGACTCATAAATTTCACGGTAAACCTCACAGCTTTCCAGCAGTTTTTCATGTGTTCCGATTCCGGCTGCGGTTCCGTCCTCCATGACAATGATTTTATCAGCAAACTGGATGGAGGATGTACGCTGGGATACAATAAATATAGTCTTTTTTCCCCGCAGCTTTAACAGCGCGGCGCGCAGCTTCGCATCTGTTGCAAAATCCAGTGCGGAAGCGCTGTCATCCAGAATTAAAATTTCCGGGTCCTTCACCAGGGCACGGGCAATGGTCAGCCGCTGCTTCTGCCCCCCGGAAAGGTTTCTGCCGCCCTGCTCGATTTCATAATCAAGCTGCCCGTCTTTTCCTTTGACGACATCCTTTGCCTGTGCCGCATCTACCGCCTGCCAGATCTTTTCGTCGTCTGCGTCCGGATTCCCCCACTTTAAGTTTTCCCGGATGCTTCCGTGGAAAAGAACTGCTTTTTGCATAACCACCCCGATGTTATCCCGCAGGTCCATTAAATCATAATCCCGCACATCCTGTCCGTTTACAGACACGGTTCCGGCGGAAACATCATAAAACCTTGGAATCAGATTTACCACCGAAGATTTTCCGGAACCGGTACCCCCGATAATACCGATAATCTCACCCTTTTTTGCAGTAAAATCAATATCCGTAAGCGCTTCCTCCCCGCTGCCTGCATAAGCCATGGAAACATGGGAAAACGAAACAGCCGTATCATTTGTATCCGCCGAAGCTTTTGGATTCTTACAGCCGGTGACTGACGGCTTAAGGTCAAATACCTCCCCAATCCGGTTTCCGCACGCCACCGCCTTGTTTACAGAAATAATTAAATTTGCCAGTTTAATAAGCTCCACCAGTATCTGCGACATATAATTATAAAGCGCAATAACCTCGCCCTGTGTCAGCACGCCGGTATTTACCTGGACTGCGCCGGTCTGGATAATTGCTATAATTGCAGCGTTTACAATTACATAAGTCAGAGGATTCATTAACGCGGAAAGCCTGCCCACCACCATCTGCATACGGGTCAGAAATTCATTCCCCCTGGTAAACTCCTCTTCCTCTTCTTTTTCCTTGTTAAACGCACGGATGACACGGACGCCTTCCAGGTTTTCCCTTGTATGCAAAAGCACAAGATCCAGGGCGCTCTGCACCTTTTTATACATCGGTATGCTGAAATACATAATGGAAAATACAACAAGCGATAATAACGGAATCGCAGCCACGAAAATAAGCGCGGATTTGACATCCACGGTAAATGCCATTACCATCGCGCCAAACACGATAAACGGTGAACGCAGAAACAGCCGCAGCACCAGATTGACGCCGGACTGCACCTGGTTGATATCACTTGTCATACGGGTAATCAGTGTGGAAGTGCCTACCGTATCCATTTCTGAAAAAGACAAAGACTCGATATGGGCAAATAATGCATGTCTTAATTTTGTGGAAAACCCGACTGCCGCCTTTGCAGCAAAATACTGCGCCGTAATGGAACAGGTAAGTCCGATAACAGCAAGCAGAATCAGCACGCCGCCCATCCGATAGATATACGGGCGGTCGCTGCCTTTAATTCCATGGTCAATAAGCGCCGCCACCACAAGCGGCACGATAAGCTCAAATGATGCCTCCAGCAGTTTGAACAGAGGGGCAAAAATACATTCTTTTTTATAATCTTTTAAATATACCAGCAGTTTTTTCATTACAGAATCGTCCTTTTTCCATATTCTACCCAGATTTGAATTATATCATGCCAAAAGCATGGATTCAAGAATGGAATGGAAAAAATACAGTTACAAAGCCGGTTATTTACACCCTCTGCAGTGGCTGCAGTCGCCGCCGCAGGAGGATTTTCCTTTTTTTCTTTCCTTACAGATACTTCTTACGGCAAAGCCTGCCGCCAGTATTAAAACTGCCAGTACAACCGCTGTTCCCATACCATGACTCCTTTCATAAACGCATTTGCACAATCTCGTTAGTTTCCATTTAAGGTTAGTATATTCTAACTTTTATTAGTTGTCAATGGAATTGGAAGTTTTTTTATCTTGTGATATACTTGATATCATATACGGCAAATCAGTCGGATTTCGCAGGCAGCCCCTGCGGGAATACTATCATTTGGGAGGAAATACCATTGAAAAGCAACGAGTCAGCAGAAAATTACCTGGAAACAATACTTATTTTAAGCCAAAAGCTCCCGGTTGTCCGTTCCGTGGATATCGCAAACGAACTGGGTTTCAAAAAATCCAGCGTCAGCATCGCCATGAAAAACCTCCGGGAGAAAAACCATATTACTGTCACAGACGCCGGATTTATTTATTTGACGGACGAAGGAAAACAGATAGCAGAAATGATTTATGAACGCCACAACCTGCTTTCCGAATGCCTGATAAAGCTGGGCGTTGCACCGGAAACCGCTACCGAAGACGCCTGCCGGATTGAGCATGTCATCAGCCGGGAAAGCTTTGCTGCCTTAAAAAAATATATCGCAGACAACCATCTGCTTTAGTTTTTATGGTATTCGTCCAGAAAGTAATGCCTGTCCCCGTCTTTTTTATAGGCAATCACGGTATTCAGGTTTACGTTTTCCACACTCCTGAAAATATTTTTTGCCACATAGGGATTTTTCTTTTCCAGTTCATGAATCAGGGCTTTTACCTCAGCCCTTTTGGAACTCTTATCCGTTTCTTCCCCTGCGCACTGTTCGGTAAACCGGCAGGCGCACCGTATAAAACGAAGCTCATTATAAGCCGCCCAGTGAATGATATCGTCCTCCCTGACCAGATAAAGCGGACGGATCAGCTCCATTCCGGGAAAGTTTGTACTGTGCAGCTTCGGCATCATGGTCTGGATCTGAGCCCCGTAAAACATTCCCATGACAATCGTCTCAATTACATCATCAAAATGATGCCCTAATGCGATTTTATTACAGCCAAGCTCCTTTGCCTTACTGTAAAGATACCCCCTCCGCATTCGCGCACACAGATAACACGGGGAATCCGTAATGTCTGCAACCGCATCAAAAATTTCCGTATGAAATACATGTACCGGTATTTCAAGAAACTTCGCATTATTCATAATCATATCGTAATTCATCTGGTTATATCCCGGATTCATAACGAGAAATTTAACCTCAAAGTTATTTCTCCCATGCCTTTTCAGCTCCTGGAACAGTTTTGCCATCAGCATGGAATCCTTTCCACCGGAAATACAGACGGCAATGTTATCCCCGTCCTCAATCAGCTGGTATTCATTAACCGCCCTGGTAAACTGCCGCCAGATGGTTTTTTTAAATTTTTTGATGATGCTGCGCTCCACATCCTGATTCATCTTTTTACCCCTGCAGAACATCAGCCCATGATAAATTTGCCTTACGGCAAATGGGCTGACGCTACATGTCAAGTTTTCATAAAAACTTGACACAATCAAAAAACGTTCTGATAAAAAAAGAAACCAAACATGCATTTGGTTTCCAGAGAGAGCAGATGACGGGAATCGAACCCGCCTCCCCAGCTTGGGAAGCTGGTATTCTACCGATGAACTACATCTGCATGGTATCATGCGGGACTCTCACGCCCTCCTATTTTTCTATTATAACACAGTACCTGTGAAAAGTCATCCATTTTTTACAAAAAAACACTGCAGCTTTTAATAATGATACCGCTTCCTCTGCGTCACCAGAAACAGTACCGTCAGAACAAGCGTCAGCCCCTCTGCCGCCACAACCGCCAGCCAGATCCCGTCAAGCCCCATAATGACCGGCAGCACGAATACTGCTGCCACCTGGAACACAAGGGTTCTCATAAATGAAAGGAACGCCGAGATTTTTCCATTGTTTAATCCGGTAAAAAAAGCCGATCCAAACACATTATATCCGCAGATGAGAAACGAAAGGGAATAAACTGCCAGTCCCCTGCCCGTCATATCACAGAGTGTTTTATCATATCCGACAAACAGTCCGGCAAGCGGCCTTGCCAGAAGCTCGGACGCCGCTGTCATCACAACTGCCACAACTGTCGTAAAAACAAGGCTTTTTTTCAGCAGGTTTTTCAGTTCATCATGGTTACCGGCTCCGTAATGATAACCAATCAAAGGACCGCACCCCACTGCATACCCAAAGAAAAGCGCCATAAATATAAAAGCCATGTACAGAATCACACCGTATGCCGCCACGCCGTCCTCTCCGGCAAGCTTCATAAGCTGCCAGTTATAGAGCATTCCAACCACAGACGACGACAGGTTCGTCATCATTTCAGATGCGCCGTTGGAACATGCTTTTCCCAGCGCCTGCAAATCCAGACTCGTTTTTGAAAACCGTAAAAGGCTTTTATTCGGGCGCAAAAAATAAACCGTCGGAATCATTGCACCGACAATCTGGCTTCCCGCCGTTGCAGCCGCTGCGCCGCCAATACCAAGGTCCAGCACACAGACCAGCAAAAAATCCAGAATCACATTCATCACGCCGCTTGCAAGTGAAATCATAAGTCCAAACGTCTGGCGCTCTGCTGTTACGAGAAAACTCTGATAGCTGTTCTGCAGCATGAAAAAGACATTCGATGCCAGAAGAATGCGCCCGTAAAGCACACAGTCATCCACGATAGCATCCGTTGCACCTAATGCATATGCAATCGGACGTATCAATATAAAACCGATTGCTGACAGCAGTGCCCCTGCCACAATAATTGTAAGCACCAGCATGGTAAAAATCCGGTTTGCCCGCTCTTTTTTCCCCTCGCCAATGGTAAATGACACAAGCGCGCTGCCGCCGGTTCCAATCATAAACCCCAGTGCGCCCAGCGCCATTAACAGCGGATAAATCAGATTCAGTGCCGTAAATGCATTTTTCCCTGCGTAATTTGATACAAAAAAACCGTCCACAATTGTGTAAACGGAAGTCACTATCATCATTACCATGCAGGGAAAAACAAACCGCATCAGTTTTCGATATGTGAAATGTTCAGATAAGCCTACTTTTGCCATAAAAATCCCTGTCCTGGTTGCCTTTTGTTTTTACCGTAGTATAACATACCACAAAAATGGTGTAAAGAAATAAAAGAGGACATCCGCTGGATGTCCTGCTTTCAGTATTATATTACCCGTACGGTTTAGTAATATACGTAATAATAAGATGTTCCGTCAATGGAAACTTCTCCGCCTCTTAAGTCAGCTTTTTTCTTCTTTAACTTGGACTTCTTGATTGTGAAAGTGAAATCCTTTGTAGAGCCGGAAGAAACACTTACTTTTTTCTTGCTCTGCTTGTATGTACCAACGGTCTTTCCGTTTGCATCCTTAACAGTAATCTTAATGTTGCGGAGCTCTGAAACCTTGTAAGACATACGGTTTACATATCTTGCCTTGATTACAAGATTACCCTTCTTGTCGAAAGAAACCTTATAAGCGCTCATTGCGGTATCACCGTAGGATACATCGCTTGTTGTAATCTTTCTTGCTGTGTACTGGTTGTCCTTAACTGTTACCTTGCACTTTAAAACTGTTCCGTCTTCACACTTTGCAGAAATGGTAGCATTACCTTTCTTCTTTGCAGTAACCTTACCCTTGCTGTCTACTGTTGCAACCTTCTTGTTGCTTGATGACCATGAGGAAACCTTGCCGTCAGTTACGGAAAGCTTCTTTGTGAAACCTGCTGTAATTGTAGCCTTGGTCTGGTTCAGCTTTGGTTCTGCTGCAGCTGAATCAATCATTACCAGATAATCTGCTCCATCAGCGAATGTACAGCCATAAATGTAATCACCAGCCGGTAATGTCCACTCTTCCACATAACCATATGCACTGATTCCATAAATAGATGATAAATCAATGTACTCACTGGCAGCTACAGTCAGTGGATTGTCGTTCGCAGCAAACAGGGTTCCATCTGCTTTGTAAAGAGCTACCTGGGTTGATGTAGGCTGAACCACAGCGATTAACATGTCAACCGTTCCCTCTTTGTCAACTGTAAACGGAATCTTGACTTCCTCACCCGCATTTGCTTTTCCGTCCACATTTGCAAGAGTTGCTCCCTTTAAAGCAGAATTCTTAACTGTTGCAGCCTCAGCCGGTACTGCTGAAGCAAATACTGCTGTAAACGCAATAGCAAGCGCCAGAACCAGACTGCTGATTTTCTTTGAAACCTTTGCCTTCATAAAAATAAACCTCATCCTTTCGATTTTCTTTGACACTCCGGCTCCCCGCAGAAGAACCGGAAAGTTACCTTATGTCATATGATTATACATGAATTGGCAGAAGGTGTAAATTAGAACTATTTCACAAAAATTTCACGTTTTTTGTGCATTCTGCCAATTTACGCCTTCCCAAAAATGAAATAAATAATTTATGAACAAGCTTTACACCCTGTACATATTCTGTTATAGTTATACTAAGATAACTTATATAAACTGCAGTATAGGAAAGTAGGTGATTGTATGACACTTGAAGAACAAAGACAGGCCGCAATTGTCACATATGTTAATCTTATGAGAATTAAGGCGCATGAAACAGGTGAAAACAAAGAACTGGACTATCAGATTAAGATTGCAAAGGTAATGCTGCAGAACTTTGGAATTGACATCGCAGAACTTGAGTATTAAAACAATGTGATAAAAAGGGGGGCAGAGAATATGAAACCGAATCCTCTGCCCCCTTTAAAATTAATATCCTAACTGACAATTTTTTCCATATGCCCGTATACCAGCTTTTCCCCATACGTTTTCTCATATATTTCCTTCCAGATTTCAAAATTTTTCCTGCGCATATTCTCAACATTATCCGACCTGGAAACATTTTCCTCCGGGTAAATGGCAGGCGCAATATGAATGGTATATTCCTGCACAAAAAAACCGTCCTCCCCAAGAATATCGCTGTCTTCCATTGTGATAAAACACGGAAGCACCGGCACCTGGTTTCTGGCTGCAAATGTATATGCGCCTTTTTTCAGCGGCTTCGGCTTTCTGTAATTCCACCACATGCTCTGCTCCGGGTAAACCAGCATAAAATCCCCGTTTCTTAATACGGCGTCCATGGAACGCATGAATTTTTTCATGGTTTCTTTATTGGAGCTTAACGGAAACGTATAGCAGTTGCGCATCAGCATTCCGTAAAATCCGGGAAAATTCGTATAGTTTCCCTCACGAATCACGCGGTAAAACCTGCGTTTTTCCTGGCTGGAGGACTCATACGCAATCTGCATCGCAAAGCTGTCAAATGCGTTGAAATGGTTGCAGGTAATGACCGCGCCGGAATTTAATGCGTTCATGTTTTCAATTCCCTTAATCTCTTTAATTATCAGCTGTTTATTTTCCAGAATCCGGTTCAGAAAACGGCGTGCCACTTTGTATGTCAGTCTTGTCTTGATACGGCTTTTGATTTTTGTCCTCAGATAGTCAATCTCATCCGGCTTAAGCTCGCGTGTCGGCGGGTCCTCCTCGACGTCCTCGTCAAACCTGCCTTCCTGTTCGAGTCTTGCAATCTTATCCAGCACCATCAGACGGTCCTTTGATTTTAATTTCCCGCTTTTTAACAAATTCAGATAGTTGTTTTCGTTTGCAGTCTCCTCTGCGGCGGTACGTGCCAGACGCTCGCAGGACCTGGCGTCGTTTTCCCTCTGCCTGTCGGTATAGGCATTTAACTCTGCCTCAATCTGCCCGCAGACTTCGGTCTGTTTCGCATAATTCCAGAAGTATTCCTTCATCCTGCAGTCCCTGTAATGCCATGGCTTGGACACCATAATATAATGAATCATGCAGATTTCCTCTTCTTTTACCGGAAGCTGTCCAAACATTTCCACATTCCATTTCTGCGGAATCCAGAACACCCTGTCCTTACAGATCAGATTCAGGTAATCCTCGTCCTGCGTTACCACAAAGCGGTACACCGGAAGCAGCTCCATAAACTGGTCCAGTACATGGTTGTTCCGAAACTGTTCACAGTTAATTAACAGCATTCCCGCATTAAAAAAACGGTGTCTGTCAATACCCAGTACGTTTTCCACATAAGTACCGTACACATCCTCCTGTATCATTACCTGCTCGTTGCATGCGCCCACATAGCAGTCCCCGATTTCATGGAAATAAAACTCTGCCAGGTCTCCGGTCACAATGGTGTCGCTGTCGATATACACCGCCTTGTCATACTCCGGAAACATCTCCGCAATAAACAGACGGTAATAGGTGGTTTTTGTATAATAATCGCGTACCGGAAGGCGGTCTTTGATCGTTTCCAGATACTCCGCCACACCGTCAAACTGAATGGAAAACTGCTCATTTTCCATGGCAAGTATGACATGTTTCATCTCATCGGAAATGTCCGTATGAAGCACGTGCACCTGGTATTTTACATCTGCTTTTGCATTTTCCATAACAGACTTAAGGGACACTGCGGTATACTTTGCAAAATTGTTATCGCAGGCATAAAAAACCGGTATAACTTCTGACGTTTTGTTTTTTAATTCTGTATGATCCATTCTTTCTCCTCCACATATTTTTTCTTTAATTCCATGTATTCAGATAAAATGTCATCAAAGTCATAGTAATGAAATACCCTGTGAACTTTTCCGACATCCCACTGCTTGATATTGTCCGTATGCGGGTACGGCAGGTAAAACAGCCGTTTGGAAAAATGTCTTACCACTGTGGATTTATGCAGAAATTTCTGGTCGTTGTATTTCTGCGGCAGCATTTTCTTTCTGGTGGTGCTTCTAATAATCGCGCTCTGGTCTGCAAAAACCAGTTTCTTTGTTTTTATCAGTCTGCGTGATTTTTCCAGAAGCCCTGTTTTTCTTATTTCCTCCATATTCAATAAAAGTACGCCCGCATTGATATAATTGGGATAAACCAGGTATTTTCCGTAATGGTCGCGCGCCGCTGCATATTCATACCCGGTGATATCCGTATCATACAAAAGGCGGATGTCCCGGTTGAACAGAAGATCCACATCCAGGTACAGAAGCTTATCCGGCATTCCCGGAATCTGGTCCGCCAGAAGCCTCAGCAGCGTATACGGGGAACAGTACGCATCCTCATTCGGACAGTAGGCAAATTCCCTTTCATAATCTTTCGTTACATCAATAAGGATTACCTCGTTTTCTTTATTGCAGCTTTTTGCCACTGCATCCAGAAACTTCGCCATCTGTGCGGAAATTGCCGTATATTCCGGTTTTATCCTTATCATGTCCATGGTATAGATAAATATACGAAAAGGCTCTTTCGTCCGTGTTCTTCTAAAAATGGAAAGCATACAGCTTAATATGCCGTCAAAGACCTTTTCATTTCCTGAAAACAGTATATTAATCATCCACGTTCTCTCCTCATGATTCTATTTTTTCATACCGTATTTTTACCACGCTGTTGTTTTCTGCCCGTGCTTTCATCGCTGCATAAACCTGGTTCCTTAAGTCATTTCTCTGCTCTTTTGCAGACAGGCCCTTTTTCGGGTAAAACGGTCCGTCCACATAAGTCACCATCATGGGACGTTTCCCTCTTTTTCTTTTCTGGTACGTATTTGTCAGACTAAAAACCGGAACCTTGTATGTAACCGGATACCGGAACGGGGCATCCGTAAACGGACGGATACCGGTGTAATACGGCCAGATATGCGCCTCCGGATAAATCATGACACACGCATGCCCTATCTTTTTTTCCACTGCATGTATGAAATTTTTTGCTGCCCCGGCGTCATCCGGAAGCGGCAGCGCGCCCAGGTACGGTGTTATCCTTCCAAGCACCGGCATGGAAACATTGTTGGGATGCACAATAACCGACACATCCACAGGCCGGCACAACACGGCAGGCACAAACGCATCAGCAAGAAAATGCGTATGGTTTCCATACAGAAAGTATCCGCCGTCTCCCGCCTTTTCAAACACTTCTTTTCCAATAATCTTATGATGGAAAAAAAGTTTCATGTATATACGTGCAGACGGCATTGCAATGATTCTGTACCAGAACAAATGAAGCAAACGGCTGCGCAGATAACGGTAATTTTTGTCGATTGTCTTTGCTTTTATATGGTCATCTGCAAATTCATCATTTAATTCGTCACGGTAATAAATCACTTTCTGCTTCATTTTCCACCCTCCTGATGTAAAATAAATATTACACCATGTGTCGCAGTTTGTCTACCTCATTATGTCGTTTTTAAAACTATGTGTTGCGTTTTTGTTAAATTTATACA
The DNA here is from genome assembly GCA_910587655.1 of uncultured Agathobacter sp. GTDB lineage: Bacteria > Bacillota > Clostridia > Lachnospirales > Lachnospiraceae > Roseburia. The sequence goes on from CAJUND010000012.1 coordinate 52,674, forward strand.
AAAAAAACTGCTGCCAGCTATACATTCTTGCAGCAGCCTGATAAATCCCTGATAACTTCCCCTGCAATCAGAAGCCCCGCCACGGACGGAACGAATGCAACGCTTCCGGGAACGCGTTCCTCTGCATCATCCCTTACTGGTTTTACCGGTTCTTCTTCGGAATATACGACTTTTAGTTTTTCGATTCCCCGTTTTTTCAGTTCGCGCCGCATCACGCGCGCCAGCGGGCAGACCTTTGTCTGGTAAATATCCGCGACCTGGAAACGTCCTGCGTCCAGCTTGTTTCCGGCGCCCATGCTGCTGATGACCGGGACGCCTGCTTCTTTTGCTTTCATAATCAGGGCAGTTTTTGCTGCAACGGTGTCCACGGCATCCACCACATAATCATATTCCCCGAACGGAAAATCATCCGCATGTTCCGGCAGAAAAAAGCAGTTGTTTATGTTTACCTGTACCTGCGGGTTAATGTCTTTCATGCGCTCCTTCATGACTTCGGTTTTATAAGCCCCGATGGTCTTATGCGTTGCGATAATCTGCCGGTTGATGTTAGTCAGGCTGACCCTGTCATGGTCTGTCAGGTCAAACGCCCCGATTCCGCTTCTGACCAGCGCCTCACACACATAGCCGCCCACCCCGCCGATTCCAAATACTGCCACGCGGCAACGGCTTAATTTTTTTACGGCTTCCTTTCCTAGTAAAAGTTCGGTTCTTGAAAACATTGTCTCCATTTTTTCCTCCCCGGATACAGATTCTGGTCTTATAATTTTTATTCAAATTGGCTATTTTCACCATTTCAGTTCTATCCTATAATTTTTTATAAAAAAAGTCAACAGGAGGCTGTTATGAGTAAAACAGAAGAAAGATATGAACTGAATAAAAACCTTGCACAGATGTTAAAAGGCGGTGTCATCATGGATGTTACCACACCGGAACAGGCTAAGATTGCCGAAAGCGCAGGCGCATGCGCGGTTATGGCGTTAGAGCGTATCCCGGCTGACATCCGTGCCGCAGGCGGCGTATCGCGTATGAGCGACCCGAAGATGATACGCGGAATCCAGGAGTCTGTTTCCATTCCGGTTATGGCAAAGTGCCGGATCGGACATTTTGCAGAAGCACAGGTTCTGGAAGCAATCGAGATTGATTATATTGATGAAAGTGAAGTTCTCTCCCCTGCCGATGATGTTTACCACATTAACAAAAGGGACTTTAAAGTACCGTTTGTCTGCGGCGCAAAGGACCTGGGCGAGGCGCTGCGCCGGATTAACGAGGGTGCATCCATGATCCGTACCAAGGGTGAACCGGGTACCGGTGACGTCGTACAGGCAGTACGCCATATGCGTAAGATGAACAGTGAAATTGCAAAGCTTACCAGTATGCGCCCTGATGAACTTTTCGAGGCTGCAAAACAGCTTCAGGTTCCGTATGAACTGGTGGAATACGTGCATGAAAACGGTAAGCTTCCGGTCGTTAATTTTGCAGCAGGCGGCGTTGCAACTCCTGCAGACGCAGCACTGATGATGCAGCTTGGCGCGGAGGGTGTCTTTGTCGGTTCCGGAATCTTTAAGTCCGGCGATCCTGCAAAACGTGCCGCTGCCATTGTAAAAGCAGTAACAAACTTTACAGACGCAAAACTGATTGCGGAACTGTCCACAGATCTCGGCGAAGCCATGGTCGGCATCAATGAACAGGAAATCGCCCTGCTCATGGCAGAAAGAGGAAAATAATGACGGTTGCAGTACTTGCCCTCCAGGGCGCATTTATTGAACACGAAAAAATACTTTCCAGACTTAGAGCTGATGTTATTGAACTGCGGCAGGCAGAGGATGTAAGGAAATCTTATGACAGACTGGTTCTGCCCGGCGGTGAAAGCACGGTGCAGGGAAAACTGCTGAAGGAACTGGATATGTATGACACGCTTTATGAACAGATTTCAGGCGGTATGCCGGTGCTTGCCACCTGTGCGGGAATGATTCTTCTTGCCTCTGAAATCGAAGGATGTGACGGACACCACTTTGGTACCATCCCGATGTGCGTCCGCCGCAATGCCTACGGCAGACAGCTTGGCAGCTTCCACACGGATGCGGAGGTTACAGGTATCGGCACGGTCCCGATGACATTTATCCGCGCACCTTATGTTGCACAGGTACAGGAAGGTGTGGAAGTTTTAGCCGCCGTTAATGATAAAATCGTGGGAGTAAAATATAAAAACCAGCTTGCGTTTTCGTTTCACCCGGAGCTGGATGATGATATGCGGATTCATGAGGCATTTCTTAAATTATAGCATTTATATGCAGCAAAAAAGGACGGCGGAAGACCGTCCTTTTATTTACGCGGGCAAGGAACCAGGCGGCTGCCTGCAGAAATCTGGCCTGCATTAATCAAGCGTAAGCTCTTCTGTTACGATTCCCAGGGCTTCCAGTTTTGCCTTGGTAGTTCTCAGCTGGTACTGGATTTCTTTTTCCCTGTCATTCGCTGCTTTAATTCTTTGCAAATCAATATACTTGTCCATTAATATTGTAGCCAGTTTTTTTTCAGGCATTTCTAATGCCTCCATACATCCTTTTCTCCTTTCCGCTAAAACCATATTCAGTTCTCCATATACTCTGACATCATACACACACCCGCCGCCCCCTGCCTGATGCAGTCCCTGATGTTATCCTCATGGATACCGCCGATGGCATAGACCGGGATGTTTATAGACTGGCAGACGTCCTTTAAAAACGAAAGTCCTCTTGCCGGGACTCCTTTTTTGCAGTCTGTCAGGAAGATATGTCCGGCTGTCAAATAGGAAGCGCCGTTTTTTTCCGCCAGCAGCGCATCCTGCAGGGAATGCACGGATACGCCCAGTCCGGTGAAGTATCTTTTTTCCTCCGCGGTCATGGAAAGCATGGCGGAAAGCGGCATATGCAGCCGGCGGATGCCAAGCCGTCCGGCAACTGCGGGAAAGCTGTGCAGCACCAGTACGGTACTGCTGTTTTCACACAGTGTTTTTACCTCTTTTGCCAGTGCTTCATATTCTGCCTCACTTAAATCTTTTTCCCGTAACACCAGCATATCCGGTTCTTTTTGCAGTACCCGTTTGATCTGTTCACAAAAATCTCCTTTTACCAGCTTCCGGTTTGTGATACAGATTTTTTTATACATAGACATAATCGTTACATACCGGCTGCAAGCCTTCCCGTTCCATATCCCCGTACACCTGCTCAAAACTTCTGCCGTCAGATATTTCAAACTGCTCGTCCCCGGTATCCTCCGGTTCTTTTCCTTCATATTTGCTTTCATGGTCGCCGATTCCCGTGGATACGCCCGCGGACACTTTTGTTGCGGCAATCTTTACGATACCGTCACGGAAATGTTTCTGCTCCCTGGTGGAAACCGTAATTCCGACATATGGAAGAAACATACGGTAGGCACACAGAATCTGGCAGAGTTCTTTTTCATGAACGTCCTGCGGATGAATCTTATCGTTATTCACAATCGGACGCAGTCTCGGACAGGAAAGCGAATACTCCACATGCGGGTATTTTCTCTGCAGAAAATAGATATGGAGCGCACTTGCAAGCGCATCCTTCCTGAAATCGGAAAGCCCAAGCAGCGCAGACCCCGCAACCCCGCGCATTCCGCCTAAAATCGCACGCTCCTGCGCATCAAAACGGTACGGGTAAATCCGCTTGTGCCCCAGAAGGTGCAGGGTTTCATATTTGTCAGAATCATAGGTTTCCTGGAAAACGGTCACATAATCCGCCCCGCACTCATGCAGGTAGCGGTATTCATCGGTATTCATCGGATACACTTCCAGCCCCACGTTCCGGAAATATTTTCTGGCGAGCCTGCATGCCTCCCCGATATAAGTAACATCACTTGCCGCACGGCTCTCCCCGGTCAGCATCAGAATTTCTTCTATGCCGGAATCCGCAATGATTTTCATTTCATGCTCGATTTCTTCCATCGTAAGCTTTTTCCTGTGGATGTCGTTATAACAGTTAAATCCGCAGTAAATGCAGTAATTTTCACAGTAGTTTGCGATATAAAGCGGGGTAAACAGATATACGGTATTTCCAAAATGCTTACTGGTTTCTATTTTTGCCCTTGCCGCCATTTCCTCTAAAAACGGGGCGGCTGCCGGAGATAAAAGCGCTTTGAAATCCTGAACCGAACAGGTTTCATTTGCCAGCGCACGCCTGACATCCTGAGCCGTAAAGCTGTCGTAATCATAGCTTTCCATTTCTTCCAGTACCAGATTTCTGATACCGGAATCAATCTGTTCCATTCCCTCCATATATTCCATATGGTTTGTCCTGCCCAAAGGATCTGTTTCCAGTCTGTGCTTTTTTTCCAGCGCTTCTTTGCTCAGTTTGTCTGAATCAATAAAAAATTGGTTTTCTGCCATCAGTTTATGCCTCTTTCTAATCCCTTAAAAATCCGGTCAGCGGGTCTGATGCGGATGCCCCGCGCTCTAACACCCTTCCCAGTCCGGCAAGGTATGCGCTTCTTCCTGCCTCGATTGCCGCCTTAAACGCAGCTGCCATTGCCGGAATGTCCCCGGCTGTTGCAATCGCCGTATTGGACATAACAGCGGCTGCTCCCATTTCCATCGCTTCACATGCCTGCGACGGCTTTCCGATACCCGCGTCCACAATGACAGGCAGGTCAATTTCATCAATCAGAATCTGGATAAATTCTTTTGTCGCAAGTCCTTTGTTGGAACCAATCGGGGAAGCAAGCGGCATAACTGCTGCTGCTCCTGCATTCATCAAATCCCTTGCCGTGTACAAATCCGGATACATATACGGCAGGACGACAAATCCCTCGTCTGCCAGCAGCTCCGTTGCCTTTACTGTTTCCACATTGTCCGGAAGCAGGTATTTGCTGTCTTTCATAATTTCTATTTTTATGAAATTTCCGCAGCCAAGCTCACGCGCCATCCTTGCAATCCTGACCGCTTCCTTTGCATCCCTTGCCCCGGAGGTATTGGGAAGCAGCGTCACATTATCCGGAATAAAATCCAGAATATTTTCTTTTTGTTTCGTATTCGTCCTGCGGACCGCAAGCGTAATAATCTGTGCGCCTGCCTGTTCCACTGCCGCCTGAATCAGTTCCATGGAATATTTCCCGGAACCTAAAATAAACCGGGAAGTAAATTCTTTTCCTCCAAGGGAAAAGGTATCCTTGACCGGCTGGGAACCGCCGCCCATAAAGCTGACAATTTCCACAACCTGTCCATCCTGCAGTATTGTCTGACCGTACTGCTCTTTGGATATGATTTTTTCATCGATTTCCACCACGAATGTTCCCATCCGGTATTCGTTTTCCTCTAAATACTTAAGGAGCGGCATTCCTGCCGCATCCACATCCTTTCCGTTTATGTGAACCAAATTACATTCCCCTTTCCCACTATCTGAAATCATTTCGCAAAATGAACTTCTTATTTAATTTGCTCTAACGCTGTCATCTCTTCCTCAGAAACCAGTCTTCTTGGATCAATTAAAAGCTTGATGCTGTCTCCGACTTTGCCGACTGCACGTACATACTGGTTATGCATCCCGTCCGACCATCCGACCTTCGGAGGCGGAAGCAGTTTCTCTTTTGGAATTTCCACAACCTCGGCGATTCTTTCCACCATCAGTCCAATCATATGGTCCCTATAGCTGATTACAATGATACATGTCTTATCACTGCAGTCTAACGGCTCCTGTCCAAAACGGACCCTTACATCAATAATCGGAACAACCTTTCCCCTTAAATGAATAATTCCTTTAATATAATCCGGACTTTCCGGAAATTCTGTAATCTGCTGGTAAATGATTACTTCTGTCACATAGGAAATTTTCATACCGAAATATTCCTTTCCGGACTGGAAAGTCATATACTTGTCTTTGAGGGTTTCGGATTCATCCTCCTCATCATCTTCAAATTCCGGTTCCGGGGTTCCTATCCGCTGCAGTGTATCCTTAATCTGTTTTTCTACTTTTTCCTCCTCTGGAAAAACTGCCCCAAGTGCGGCTATTTCCTGTTTTACATCTGAAAAAACTGCTGACATCTGGCAGGCAGCTTCCTCAAAACGGTCCAGTTTCAGCCCCTCCGCCTTTAAGTCCGGATTCTCAATTACAGCTGCTTCCAGACATTCCAGCCTTATAATTAAATCGGTAAGCTTTTTCAGATGTTCTGAATCCGCAGGGACAGCCGCCGGAACTGGCGCTTTCTGTTCCTTTTCGGCGTTCTTTAACGGAATTACAAAATCGCCGGGCGCAGGTGCCGTCTTAACAACCACCCCCATATTCCCAAGTGACTCTTCAAATTCTTTCTGCGTGCATTCCGAAATCGTCAGCTGTTTGATATCATAACCGAGGGAAATCCTCTCCCGGAGCTCTTTTTCTGTTTTATCCGTATGGAGAAAAACCTGGAAGCCATCGTCTAAAATCTTTTGTATGCTGTCATCCGTTGTCAGGATATCCGACGGGAAAAACCTTATGTTTTCCGCAATTCCTTTCAGCTTATGTACCAGCTTAAAGGCATGGATATTAATTAAATCCAGTTCCGGGTGGTAGGTAACTTTCATCAGGTAAAAATGACTGTTCTCAGATGCCTTCGGCGGTATATATATATGCTGTTCCTCTTTCACCTGGGCATTCTCTTCCTCTGCAGGCGCATCATCCAGATTAATCTGTAAAGTCCCCTCCTGCTGCATGGGCTGCTGCGGTTCATTTCCCTGTTCCGTTTTGATTTTATTTAAGAAAGCGTCCAGCTCTTCAATTAGCGGCGCACTGTCCCCGTCCGCCTCGCCGCCGTCCTGGATTTTATTTAACTCCCCGCTGATGAAATCTTCCACATCCAGTACATGGGTAATCAGCTCCATATGGGGAACATTCTGCGGATGGGATTCCCTCAGAAAATAAAATATATCCTCCAGTTTATGCGCTGTCTTTGTGATACCGTCAAACTCCATAATTGCAGACGACCCTTTAATCGTATGCATTGCACGGAAAATCTCATTAATGCTGTCCTCGTCAAAACAGTCTGCATCCTGATGTTCCAGTACGATTTCCTGCAAATTTTCAAGCAGCTGTGTATTTTCAAAGAGATATGTCCCAAGCATATCTTCTGTATTCCACTCTTCTGCCATCCTGGTTCTCCCTTCTGTTAATCCTGTTAAATCATCCCGAGGCTTTTTAAAGCCTGTTCAAATTTCTGTTCATCAATCGGCTTGCCCGAATAAACGGTACAGCCAAGCTCAAATGCCATATCCACGTTCTGCTGTTCATTTAATGCTGTCGCCATAATGACTTTAGCCTGTTTTTCCGCCGGTACATGGTATGCCTTTTCCATCTTGCGGATTCCGGCAAGCGCCTGGTATCCGTCCATAACCGGCATCATAATATCCAGGCATACAAGGTCATACGGTTCCTCATCCTCCAGCGCCATCATATAGGCATCCACAGCTTCCATACCATCCACGGTCACATCGCAGTCGCCATACTGAGACAGAAAACCGGACATAAATTTACGGGTTGCATAATCATCTTCTGCCAATAAAATTCTCATACCAGTACTCCTTTTCTCTATACGGTTCATTATAGTGTTGATTCTTCCGGTTTGCAAGATATAATTCACAGCCACTTCTGCAGAATCTGAACCAGACGGTCAATCTCAAGCGGTTTGGATATATGCTCATTCATGCCGGCACCCAGTGCATCCTGCACATCCTCGCTGAATGCATTGGCGGTCATTGCCACAACCGGAATGGTTTTTGCATCACTCCGGGGAAGCGCACGTATGGCTGCTGCCGCCTCGTATCCGTTCATGACCGGCATCTGGATATCCATAAAGATAATGGAATACCACCCCTCCTCGGATTCTGAAAACAGTTCAACGCCGCGCTTTCCGTTTTCCGCCTTTTCAAGCGATAAACCTGTCATCCCCAGTATTTCTGACGCAATTTCCATATTAATCTCATTGTCTTCCACCAGAAGCGCCCGTCTGCCTGACAGGTCAATTCCTCCCATCTGTGTCAGCTGGCTTTTTTCCTCCTGTCCGTTTTCTTCCGGAAGCATATGGATAAATGCACTCCTGAGTTTGGATTTAAACAGCGGCTTACTGATAAACTCATCCACCCCGGCAGCACGCGCACTGTCTTCAATATCCGACCAGTCAAGCGCCGTCAGGAAAATAACGGGACCGTCAGGACCTGTCTTTTCCCGGATTTCTTTCGCCATCTGTATTCCGTCCATATCCTGCATGTTCCGGTCAAGAATCACTGCATAATATTCCTGCTTTCTGTTATGTGCAGCACATACCGCCTCTACTGCCTCTTTTGCGTTTGTGACCGGGCTTCCTTTCATTCCCAGCCCGTTTAATGCCGCGCATGTATTATCACATGATGCCGCATCGTCATCTGCGACCAGTACCAGACGCCCTGACAGCCTCTGCTCTGCGTTATGCTCCACCTCCTGCAGCTTTAATGAAATGACAACGGTAAACCGTGAACCTTTCCCCGGCGTACTCTTTACCCTGATGGTACCGTCCATCGCCCTTACGATATTGCGTACAATCGGCATTCCAAGCCCTGTTCCCTGTATTTTACTGGTACGCACATCCTCTGCACGTTCAAAAGGCACAAACAGACGCTTCAGAAAATCCTCCGACATTCCGATACCGTTATCCTCAAAAACAAATTCATAACAGCCCAGCATGGAATGCGGGTTGGTTTTTTCTGTAATCGTAAGGGTAATGTCGCCGCCTTCTCCTGTATACTTGACTGCATTGCTTAAAATATTTACAAATATCTGCCGGACACGCAGGCTGTCCCCAATCACATCCTCATGCCTGATATTCTCAGCCCTGACTGTAAAATTCTGTTTTTTTTCATTTACTGACGGTCTGATGATTTCCAGCACATCATCCAGAAGATCGGAAAGATTAAACTCGGACTCGGAAAGACTGAACTTTCCTGATTCGATTTTACTCATATCAAGTACTTCATTGATCAGGGACAGCAGATGCCTGCCTGCCGTTGTAATCTTTGCCAGACAGTCTTTGATTCTCTCCCTGTCGTCAATATGTGTTTCTGCAATCGCCGTCAGTCCGATAATCGCATTCATTGGCGTACGGATATCGTGGGACATACGGGAAAGAAAATCCATCTTGGCATTATTGGCACTTTCTGCATCACGGAATGCCTGCTCCAGCGCATTGCGCTTTTCCATTTCTTCTTTTTTCAGGCTGGTGACGTCTTCAACCGCAGCAAGTACCCTTCTGGTATCATCCCCGTCCATGTTCAGTTTAATCAGGGAATATTTTTCCCATCTTCCCTTTTCCGCCAGCTCATACTCATACTGAATAAACCGGTTTTCCAGATTCAGACTGTTTTTTAAGTTTTCCGGGGAAAGTTCATCCAGAAACCTCGATGCGCCCTCCTCCGAAAAATGCGCAGAAGGAAATGCATTCAGCCATTCATAATAATCCCCTTTTTTAGGAATACCCAGGGTAACAGAGCCTTCTTTGAGATAATCATAAGTACTGTTCTCAAAATCAAATACCACAAACCGGTCGTACAGGTGTTTAACCGAATTAACAATCTGGCTGTAATTTTCTGACGAACGGCGGAGCCTGCCGTTTTTACTGATATAGTACAGCGCAAATACAATGATATATACTGCAAATACAATAATCAGTTTAATCTCAAGATGAATGGCATCACGGTTTGCATTCAGCTGCATCTGCCTGCCTGCCGTTGCAGGAAATGTTTTAACCATAATCCAGTCACTGTTTTTCAGTACTGCGACACAGCCGTTTCCAATTCCCTCACCATCTTTATAAGTATAGCTGTAGGACTCACCCGCTTCAAATGCATGCCTGAATTCTTTCATTTTTTCTTCTGAAAGAACCTTGCGTTCTTCAAAATCACTGAGGATATTTTCAGGGAAATTTTTTTCCCCGCATGCGACAACGGTCCCGTCCCTTAAACACAGGTATTCATCTGCAGCCTTCCCAAAATAGGTGGCGGATATCAGGTCCCGCAGGTGTTCTTCATCAAATACACCGACCAGCACCCCGACAATCCGGCCCCTGTGGTAAAACGGCGCATAAAAAATAAGCATTCTTTTTGAAGTAAATCTGGACTGCTGTACAAATGTGATTCCTTCATTTCCGGTGATTCCCTCTTTATAGTAACTGCGGTCGGAAACATCCTGGACGGTTCCGTCCCCTGCATGGCTGATTCCGTCCACGTCTACAAACCTCATATAATCAAATGCTGTCTGGTCCCGCAGAATATTTAACTCATTGTAATCAAACTCTGCAGCATCCATCAGCTGCTGGTACAGACCGGAAATCATGGAAATATTGCTGACAGAGTTTTTGAACAGTTCGTCTATGGTTTTTAAGGACTGCACCGAAGCATCTTCCAGATACCGCTGGTTCTGCTCCGTAATCCGGGTATTCGTTTTATGGATAAACTGAAAAATAAGCGCTAATATAACAGCAACCAGCACCAGGATACTGGCAGCAGCCAGCTGCGCCTGACGTTTACTCTTCTTTTCCATGGTTTCCTCCCTGTCTGCGCCAGAACACATCCGGATTTGCCAGATAAATGCTTTGCGCATACTATATAATGTATTATACTACTTTCCCCAGCTTTTTCCAAGCATTTCCTGTAGTGATTTTCCTGGTTGTTTTTTCTATTTTATGCTGATATAATCAGTATATGTGAATGCCGGAACCAACCCGGCAGAATGGAGGGATGTTTTCCAATGTTTGAATTTACAGACGACTGCCGAATCGGAATCGAACCGGTTGACAGCGAACACCAGTACCTGTTTGAATTACTGAACAAGGCATATATTCTTGTCACGGAAGATGAACAGGACGATTACTACCACGATATCAAGGAGATTTTTGCAGAGCTTGACCAGTATGCAGAAAAACACTTTGCCCATGAGGAAGAATACATGGAAAAAATCCGGGACCCGGAGCTTATTCTCCAGCGTTCCCAGCATAATTTTTTCCGTGAAAAAATCATGCTGATGGATTTTGCCAATATCAATGAAAAACCGGACCAGAGACAGATGCTCTCCGAGCTTGTCAGCTTCCTTGCCAAATGGCTTTACCACCATATCTTAAGCAGCGACATTCTGATTGGGAAGCTTCCGCCGCTGGAAGAATGGATGCTTAAGGAAAATCCTTGTGAATTTACGGAGGAATACCGGATCGGGGTGGATTTAATTGACAGGGAACACGAAGAACTGTTCCGCATTGTGGGAAAGGCCAGCCAGCTGGTGAAATCCTGTGATGATACTTCCGGTTATGACCAGATCATGGAGCTTTTAAACAAACTCAAATCCTACACTGCCGAACATTTCAGGGATGAAGAGGAATATATGGAAAGCATTGGCTATGAAGGGCTTGCTGCACAGAAACGCGCACATGAAGCGTTCATAGACAGACTTGATTCCATTGACCCGGATGAAATTGACAGACGGCCGCAGGAATACCTGCAGGAGCTGCTGGAATTTTTACTCGGCTGGCTGATTAACCATATTTTATACACGGATAAAAAAATTCCGGTTACCGGAACATAAATTTATTACATAAAATAAGGTGCGGTCTGCACCTTATTTTTAATATCTGAATACATTTAAAAATCTTTTTGCCCTTTCTGTTTTCGGATGTTCAAAAAATTCTTCTGAGGAAGCTTCCTCAATGATTTTTCCTTCATCCATAAATACAATTCTGTCCGCCGCCGCCCTGGCAAACTGCATTTCATGCGTTACGACAAGCATGGTTCTTTTCTGTCTGGCAAGGTCTAAAACCACATCGAGTACTTCCCTTACCATTTCCGGGTCAAGCGCCGCAGTCACTTCATCAAACAGAAGTATTTCGGGATGCAGTATCAGGGCGCGCACGATTGCCACGCGCTGTTTCTGTCCGCCTGAAAGCTGCAGGGGATAACTGTCCGCCTTCTCCTCAAGCCCCACGCGCGTTAACAGCTCCATGGCTTCTTTTTTTACTTCCTTTTTTTCACGTTTCTGTACCTTTACCGGCGCCAGCATCATATTTTTTAATACATTCAGATGCGGGAAAAGTTCATAGCTCTGGAATACCATTCCTGCCCGCCCGTCTGAAGAGATGCTTCCGGACTGTATGGATTCCAGTCCGTTGATACAGCGTAACAGGGTACTTTTTCCGCACCCGCTCGGTCCCACAATCACCACGACCTCTCCCTTTGTTACTTCCAGGGAAAGATTATCAAGTACCGTATGGTCCCCATATTTTTTTATAATATTTCTGACAGTTAATACTGTGTCCGCCATGTGCTAACCCCATTTCTTTTCCAGGTGCCGTGCCGCCATGCTGACCGGCCAGCATACCAGAAAATAAAGAATAAATATGACAAGATAAATTCCAAATGCAGCATTTGGACTGTTCATCCGGTTTGCCTCTATCATCTGCTGTCCTGCTTTTAAAACCTCCACCACACCGATCATCAGAACGAGACTGGTCGTCTTTACCATTCGTGTCACCAGGTTTATGGATAACGGAAGCAGCCTGCGAAGCGTCTGCGGCAGAATAATATAAAAATAAGTCTGTCTTTTTTCCAGTCCAAGCGCCTGACTGCTTTCATACTGGTGCTTTGGAATACTGGACAGTGCGGAGCGCACAAGGTCCCCCATCTCTGCGGTTCCCCACAGCACAAATACAATAACTGCCGCAGTCTCCCCCTCCAGATTCCAGCCAAGGCTCCTCGTGCTGCCAAAAAACACGAGAAACAGCAGCACCAGCTGGGGCATGATACGGATAAACTCAAGGTAAAACTTTGTAAAAAAACGCACCGCAATATTTTTTCCGGTCATGATGATTCCCAGAAGGACGCCAGCCGGAATACTGAGTGCGACTGACACCAGACTGATTTTTACCGCTACAAAAAGACCTTCCAGGAGCCGGATAAAATTATTCCCCTTTAACAGTACATCAAGTCCCAGATCCGGCATATTGCAATCTCCTTTCTGCGGCTGCGCCAATCAGGGAAACCGGGAGCAGGATAAGCAGATAAAATATAACAAGCAGAAACAGGCTTTCCGTTGTTTTATAATACAGACCAATTAAATCCTTTGCCGTAAACATTAAATCCATCAGGCTGACTGCGGAAAACACACTTGTTTCCTTTAACAGAAAAATAACATTTGCAAGAAATGCCGGAATACTGGCGGCAGCCGCCTGCGGTCCTGTCACATAGCGCATGGTCTGCAGCCTTCCCATGCCAAGGCTGTATGCACTTTCCCGCTGGACTGCTGCCACATTTTCCAGTCCGCTGCGGAATGCTTCTGCCATATAGCTTCCGCCCAGAAAGGCAATTCCCGCCACGCCGCAGGTTTCTGCTGAAAATACAATTCCTGCCTTCGGCAGCCCGTAATAGATGAAAAACAGCTGGACCAGAAGCGGCGTGTTTCTGCTGATTTCAATATATCCCATGACAAGCTGCCGCAGAACGGGAACTTTTTCATATAAAACCACTGCACAGACAAGCCCTGCAAGTGTGGCAAAAACAATCCCTTCCAGTCCGGTTTTTAAGGTCAGAACCGCCGCCTTTTCATACAGCGGCAGAACAAGTTTCATATATGCAAAATCCATTTTTACACCAGTTCCTAATCCGTTTTACCACCCTCTACCACAAGTGTTTCTTTAAATTCCTCCCCGTAGGTATCCGCAAGTGTTTCGTCATAATTTTTATGGAAAAACTGTTCTTTTCCAAGTTTTTTTATTTCTTTGTTTATCCATTCCAGAAGGGTGGTGTTACCCCTGGTAACCGCCGGTGCGATTGTATCACTGCTTCCCAGTTCCGTAATGCCCACGGTATATCCCTTATTCTGCATGGCAAATGCAATCACTTCTGTATTATCATTTGCCCATGCCACAGCGGTTCCGTTTTCAAATGCCTCCTTGGCAGTCGCATAGGAATCAAATTTCTGAAGGGGAATATCCGGATAATTTTTAATCAGGTAAGTTTCCGCTGTGGTCCCTGAAATTACAATTACGGCATCATCTGTCCCCAGCTCATCCAGACATCTTACGATACGGTCATTTTTGCTGACAACGCCAAGCGCCACGTTCATATACGGAAGCGCAAAATCCACTTCCTCCTTACGCTCATCGGTAACGGTAAAGTTTGCAAGAATCACATCCACTTTTCCCGTCTGCAGGTATTCTGTACGGTTGGCAGCTTCCGTGGAAACATAATTTACTTTTACGCCCAAATCCTCTGCCAGGCGTTCTGCAAAATATACATCATATCCCCTGTAGTTTCCATTTTCATCGACATATCCAAATGGATTTTTATCGGAAAATACCCCGATATTAATCGTACCGTCTTTTTTTATTTCTTCCAGTGTACGGTATGTATCCTTTGTATTTTTACATCCGGCAAGGCACCCTGACAGTGCCAGCGCCAGTAATGGTATCAGTATCCGTTTTATTTTTTCCATACTGCTCTCCCTGTCTTTTGGCAGAATTTCATCTGCCCTTATGCTTATATTTATTCAGACAGTATGCGTTGTGTTACATAAAAAAAGAAGTTACGGGCAAAAGCCGTAACTCCCAAATATTTTCCTTCTTTTATTTTTTATCTGACACACGCCCGGTAATTCTTTGCGTTTTCGCAGTCTGGATTGATTCCTGACGTCATATCCTCCATAAACGGAAGCATCTGCCAGTCCTCGTTTCCGCAGAATCCCACTTCTGCAATTGCGTTCAGGTAAGAAAAGAAATCTGTTCCAAGAACTGCACCGTGTCCCTCGCCGTCATCATGGCTCAGATAAACCACGGATGGATTTTCCTTTTCCATATCAAGCGCAATAATATCGCCGTTTGCCACAGTCATAATCCCAAGCTTTCCATGCCATATACGGTCATATTCGTTATTTACATCTGAAAAACAGGTCTTCGCCCAGTCTTTCCTGGAGGTTTCGGCATTTACCACCTCGTCTAATGAAAGCAGAAAGGACGCGCTGAATACTTCCTCCAGACCTTCCGGCAGTTCAAGCTCATCCGGCAGATTGGAAAATATATATAAATGACTGGAAAACTCCAGAAAGAAATTCCTAAGCTGCTCCGGCAGAACGCAGCCAAGCTCTTCTTCTGCTTTTTCCACCTGCTTTGGGGTGGCTTTTTTCTTTTTTTCAAATCTGGTATCTTCATCCAGACCTTCATATATTTCTATCCATTTGTCCAGATTTTCCTGAAATTTTTTATAATCCATTTAGTTTCTCCTTTTATATAACTGCCCTCATTTATTTTAAAGCAATTATAACAGAATACGGATGGAGTATCAATATTCTTTGGTTTTTAAAATGAAAAGAGTGCCAGGGATTTTCTGACACTCTAATACAGAACAAATGTTAACCTATTCATTCATAATTGGCGGCTGCTGATAAAGTTTACGATTGATTTCTTTTTTCAGGATTTCAATTTCTTTTTCGTTTGTTTGCATACCGCTTCACCTCCTTTTATTTAAAGAAAAGTGTTTTTTATGTCTGGTTATACCACATTTTAAATGTGATATCCATAGATATTTATTTGAAACTTCCCCTGTTTTCTTCCGCTATGCCGATACAGTTATCCGCTATTTTTCCAATATTGTACATAATTCCTTCATAATACTTAAGAATTACAGCATCGCATTTCTTCTTTTTTACCCGGTTCAACAGTTCTTTTTTATACTGTCTGGATACCTTGCGCAGTTTGTTTCTTTCCTTTGCCATATTTCTTACGGTTTCCGCTGCCTGTCCCTCCGGGTTTACTGCCTCCCTGAACATTTTCTGTGTGATTTTCATGCATGTCCTGATTTCTTTTCTTGCTTCCTGCGACATTTTTTTACCTTCTGCCTCCAGCCGGTCGCAGGATTCTGCAATTTCCCCGCACCGCCCTGCAATCCGCTCCACATGGTTTGCAAGATAAAACATGCCTGCGGTCTGTTCAGACTGTATTTCAGTCAGATTACCGCTGGAAAACATTCTTGTCATGTATACGGACAGACTGTCATACAGACTTATGGCATTTGCGGCATTTTCGGAATATTTTTCCCTGGCGGCACGCGGCTCTTTTCCGGAAATGGATTCTTTCAGGTATTCAAGCAGTTCCGCTGTATACTCCGTCAGATGCTTTAATTCATCTGAAACCAGGTACATTGCCGCTGCCGGCTGTGCAATCAGCTTTTCATCCAGAAATCCGGCGCTGTATTCTTTTAGTTCCATTTCATCCCGTCCCCTGATAATAAACATGACAATTTTTATCATGACGGGGATTAACGGAAGCCAGATGAACGTACAGACCACATTAAAGGTGGTGTGTGCATTTGCAATCTGTCTTGATATTACATCCACTTCATTTCCTTTTGGCGAAATAAAACGGACAAATCCGGCAAGTACCGGAATGATAAATAAAAATAAGATACTTCCCGTAATATTAAACACGCTGTGCGCAACCGCTGTCCGTTTTGCGTTTTTAGACTGCCCGATAGATGCTAAAAGCGCTGTAATTGTCGTACCGATATTATCCCCAAGCAGTATCGGAATCGCACCCGCCAGCCCCATAACGCTTGTGACGCCGTCCGGACCTGCCTGGGATGCAAAATTCTGCAGAACGGCAATTGTTGCGGAGCTGCTCTGTACAATAAGGGTCATAACCGCTCCAAGTATGACGCCAAGCACCGGGATATCGGACACTTTTCCCATCAGGTTTAAAAACACCGGACTGTCCGCCAGCGGTTTCATGACTTTTCCCATAATTTCTATTCCCTCAAACAGCAGTCCGAAGGAAAAGATAACCATACCTATATTTTTTATTTTTTCTTTTCTGCCGGTAAAATTCATCAGAAATCCGATGAAAATAATCGGATAAATATAGTTGCTAATTTTAAACGCCATTAGCTGCGCAGTTATGGTCGTACCAATATTTGCACCGAAAATTACGGAAATCGCCTGCGGCAGACTCATAAGCCCCGCACTTACAAATCCGATTACCATAACGGTTGTGGCGGAGCTGCTCTGCAGTACAGCCGTCACCAGCGCCCCTGCAAGCGCACCCATAACGGGGTTTTTGGTGAGTACCCCGAGTATTGCCTTCATTTTTTCGCCTGCTGCTTTCTGCAGGGCATCGCTCATGCTGTTCATTCCAAATAAAAACAGCGCCAGCCCGCCTGTCAGCCCGAATATTGTATTTAATCCCTCATTCATTGCACGGATTCCTCCCTGAATACTGCCTATGTATTATTCGATTTCATCTTCAAGCCTATCAGGTCGGAGTTTTTATTACCACCATGCATTTATCAAATGTTTGTAAAATGTATGTAAAATACGGGGCGCTGTTTTCTATTATGTGCTTTTTTTGGAAATATTATAACACGGACTATCTTCCATCTGATTAATTTGCTTGTAAATCTCCTGCATTTCCAAATCCCTCTGGTATATATTTTCAGCATTGTCCTTTAACCGCTGCCGGATGGAATCTGAAATTGACGCCTCGCCTTTATAACGGAGCTGATGCTCCAGGCTTGCCCAGAAATCCATTGCAATTGTACGAATCTGGACTTCAACTTTCACCATCTGTTTTTTGTTGGATAAAAATACGGGTGTTTCCAGAATCATGTGAAAACTGCGGTATCCGCTTTCCTTGGGTTTTTTTAAATAATCCTTTACTTCCAGTACAAAAACATCATCCTGCGCCTGCAGCATTCCAGCAATGGCATAAATATCATCAATGTAAGAGCAGATTACCCTGAGCCCTGCAACATCCGACAGTTCATTCCAGATGTTTTCCACAGTTATTTCCAGATTTCTGCGTTTTAATTTTTCGTAAATACTCCGGGGACGTTTTAGTCTGTCATGAATATACTGGATGGGATTTCTTTCCCATATAAAATCCATTTCCTGGTTCAGGTTTTCCAGTTTGGTTTTTACCTCCCGGATGGCGCATTCATAAAGCATGTACAGCTCTTCCATTTTTTCAATTTGTTCCATAAAATCCACGGGAATTTCATCGGCGGATATTTCACTCCAGAATGATTTTCGTGCTTTCTTCATCTGCTTTCTCCTTTATGCAAGTAGCTTTTATATCTTCAGATTATCTTATATTATAACACTGGCAGAACGAAAAAGCATTATGCTTTTACGTGTTAATCTTTATTGGTTCCCCTGATTCCTAAAAACACCCTAACTCCCTTTTTTTACACTTATACGAAAGACTTCTTTACCCAAACGATTAAATAAGACAAATGTATTTCCATGCCATTTCAGCTTTCCTGTCCCCCCTCAAGCACAAATGTATGAAATTTCATCAGTAATCTTCTCCATAGACCTTAATAATTTTGCAATTAAATCCATATGCACCAGCATAAATGAGAAGAGCATCCGCCATTGCTGACTGATGCCCCTTCCGGCCTGACAAAGTTTATAAACCATACCGTCTCTGCATCTATACTACAGTACAATACATAACCTCCTCTGATGGTTCTAACTCTTTTCTCTGTCTGACGGCGCTTACCCAATCCTCTGTATCAAAATAGACGCATGATTAACCGCCTGGTTGTCAATTCCTGTACCCGCCAGATAATCCTTCGTGGCGGATTTGTTACGCAGCACAATGGTTGAGCCTGCCGCAACCGGAGCGATGAACATCCCTGTTAATTCGGCACGCTCCTTACTGGTCGGCTCATCCGAATAAATCCCAAAAAATGATAACGGATTTTCCAGCCCGTCAATCGCCACTGCATATGCCACATTCAGCACACCCGTAACCGGTCGGACCAGTACCGAGTAGTCTATGCGGTATACGCCGCCTGCATTAACGGTAATTTCCGCAGTATTTGGTGTAAAAGAGAAATCACCGGACTGGAAGGCAATCAGAAATTTCACATCCCCTTCCGGCGCAACATCCTGAAATCCGCCCTGCATTACAGCATTAAAATATGCCGGTTTTCCTCCGGATTCTGCCGATCCCTGGCAGTGGCAGCAGCAATGATTATTATAATGGTTCCCCATTTTTTCTCCTTCCGCATTCATTCATGTTTTTATTACATATTATGCAGATATGGCAGGAACCGTCCTTACGGTTCTTCCCGTGTATAGCAAAATTTTCTTTTTATTCCCTGTTCTTTAGTACCTCTGCCGGAAGTATCTTATTCACCCGAAGCATCAGAATCCGGCTGATAATAACATACAGCATGAGCACGCCCAGAAAAATTCCCGCATACATCTGCCAGGAAAAAGCGATATTGATTCCGCAGGCGACATTTGATACCATATATGGAAAAATTCTGTCCATCATTATTTTTGACAGAGGAATCCCGAAAAGTGCACTTAATACGACAACAAAGAAATTTCCGTCCAGAAAAAGCTTTTTGATTTCTTTCTTTTTATAGCCAAACACCTGAAACAGGGAAATCGGCATTGCTGAACGGTCAGCCATCACTTTCATCATCAGGTACATCACGACCGTAAACATCAGGACAGAAACAGCCAGCAGCATGGTTACCATATTTTTCATCATTTCCACAAATACCGCAGAGCTCTTCTCCACTCCGCCTTTTGAAAGGGTGGAATAAAGCCTGCTGCTGTCAATCTCCAGGGCGCGGTCTGCAAAAACAATATTGTAAAAGTCACTGCGCGCACCCATCAGCCCCCTCATACTTTCAATGTCCATAAACACAAAAAATCCTGCGGAATAAGTAACTGTTCCATCTACCCGAAACGCATAATACCTGTCATTTTCCTCATCCGAAAGTGTCAGGATATCGCCTGAATGAATCCCGTATTTCTGTGCCATTGCCGAGGAAACCAGCACCCTGTTTTCTCCCTTTTCCACGGGTGCATCAAAATAGGGATTGCTTTTATGGATTCCCAGAAGCGTAACGTCAAAACGGTAGCCGAGCGTCTCTTTTTTCATGGTAACGCCGTATGCTTCCTCCCCGCCATCCGGAAGTTTTGCATCCGGATACTTGTAAGTGTACATATATTCAAATTTAGTATCTTTCACATTTTCCGTTTTGATATGGGAGCAGATGGCAAAACAGTCCAGGGAAAGCATGACAACCAGCAGGGAAATGAACATCCCGAAAAATACAGTGACTGCCGTCCGCTTTTCCCGCAGAAGCTGCCTGATCCGGAACACACATACAAAACCGCCTTTCAGCTGTATATTCTGCACCCTGTTTTTTTTCTGTTCTCCCCGAATCAGGGCAAGGGCAGGTCTGTCCAGCTTCTTTCTGATTACAAAATAATTGGTAAAAGCTGCCGTCAATGGAGGCATGACAATTCCATACATAAACAAATATGGTTGATAAACCACATCCAGGTCCGGCATGGAGAAATAGCTGTAAGGTCCGGTCATCTGCACACGTACGCCAAAGCTGCTGTAGCCCATGACGGTACCGGTAACTCCTGCAAGAAAAGTAAGCAGCACGGGCAGGGTAAGATAATGCCGCAGAAGCTCTCTCTTTTTTACGCCCATGGCATAGAGCGTGCCGATCACGCCAGACTCCCTCTCGATGCTGTGTACCGTAAAAACAGATATGACATAGGAAAACAAAATTAAAACAATGACACCGGCAGCAAGTCCAGTCGTTTTATGTATATGTTCATCATCTGCCGCCGATCCGATTCTCGGATTGTCTGCGGCAGAAACAAATGCTGTCATTTTTGAAACGGAGTCATCCGATTGATGATCTAAAAACTGAAATGTTTCATCTTTCCTATTGTCTGCCGAAATTTCCAGATCCTGCAGTTTCTCTTTTAACTGCTTATCGGTCATTCTGCCATTTAAGAGAAAGGCATAAAAATATTCCTCCGAGGAAATACTTCCCCCGCTGTTTTTCATCTGCTGATAGGCATCAGCCGTCACAAAACCGAAACCAAACCGGCTGCTGTCCGCAGAACTGTCCGAAAAATTCTGAACCGGTAATTCATAATCAGGAACTGTTCCGCTTCCCGTAACTGTAAAAATTAAACTCCCGATTTTAATTTTATCACCGGCCAAGATACCGTGTTCTTCACAGTAACGCCGTTCCAGCAGTATTTCGCCGCTCTCTTTGGGGAGCCTGCCGCTGTCAGCCTGCACGAGGTCTGTTTTTTCCCGCGGCGAAAAAATACGCAGGATGGAACTGTCAGCAAGCTCATAATCCAGGTAAAAATGTTCCTCAATGGTAATGCCGTCAGCTTCAAGCGATGTTTTTTCCTTTTCCGTCAACGGGACAAATACGCTAAACTGACCATCTTCTATGCAGTTTTGTTCCGCAGCTTCTGCCGTGCCTCTTATAATGGTTTCCGCCGCCCCCACAAGCCCCGTTACAATATACATGCCAAGAACCACCAGAAGCCCCAGCGCCAGATAGCGGAAAACATTCTCTTTTAACTCCCTGAAAATCCTTTTCCTTAATATTTTCTGCATTACAGATCCTCCAGTTCTTCTGCCGGAACTTTTTCCTCGTTCCGGTAATTTTTCTGGACCCTGCCGTCCTTTAAGTAAATTACCTGGTCCACCATGTTTTTAATGGAATTATTATGGGTGACGATCAGCATGGTTGTGCCGTATTTTCTATTGACCTCCTCAAGCAGCGCCAGAATTTCACGGGAAGTAACGGAGTCCAGCGCCCCTGTCGGCTCATCGCATAAAAGCAGCTTCGGATTTTTAATTAACGCCCGCGCAATCGCGCACCGCTGCTGCTGTCCGCCGGAAAGCTGCGACGGGAATTTGTTCTGGTGCTCTGTCAGTCCAAGCGTGTCTAAAAGTTCCTCCATTTCAAGCGGACTGTCTGTCAGGTACTCGCACACCTGAATATTTTCTTTTACTGTGAGGTTTTGCACAAGGTTGTAAAACTGAAAAACATATCCCAGGTTCTCCCTGCGGTAAGCGGAAAGTTTATCGGGTGAGAGCCTGCAGATTTCCATGCCGTCCACTACTATGGAACCGGAATCTGTTTCGTCCAGCCCGCCGATACAGTTTAACAGCGTAGATTTCCCGGAACCGCTTGTTCCCTGTATCACGCACATAATCCCCTGGTCCACAGACAGGTCAATTCCTTTTAAAACCTCTGTGAATCCACCTCCTTCCCCATAACTTTTCTTTAACCTGCTGACTTCAAGATACATCATGTTTCCCTCCTTTTTCCCAGTTTTGCATAACACTGTTATGTTTTTGTGAATATTATACGCGTCTTTTACAGACGCGCGCAATAAAGCCCCTGCTATATCTGCTCCCGGAGCAGACCATTCCAGCCGGATACCAGAAAAACAACAATTTTCCCGATATAATCCAGCGCCTTTTCCACATCCGGTTCATAGGTAACCAGATGGACAAATGCATAAGTCTGCACATGAGTCATCCAGTGAATCACGTATTCATCCGGCTTTGGAACATTTACTTTTTCTGCCGCCCGGGCGGAAAGTATTTTATAATGCTCCTCCATCCGGTCTGCAAAACGGCTCACCATATCCTCGTAACTGCTTCCCTGGCTTTTTGTCAGCAGAATCAGAAACACATCATAATACTGGTACAAAAACCGTACGATTTCTTTTGCCGCACTGATGTCCCTGCTGTCAGCATCAGGACTGGCCATACCAGCGTTGTGTTCCATCTCCTCGGAAAAATGCTGCTGTATCAGAACCATAAGCCCTTTTAACGGTTCCTCCACGAGCTCTTTCAGTAAATCCTCTTTATCCTGAAAGAAAAAATACAGTGCCCCTGTTGTCACTCCGGCATTTTTGCAGATTGTTCGGAGGGATGCTTTCATATAACCTTTTTCCAGAAATTCCCGTTTTGCGCTGTCAAGAAGCTTTTCTTTTGTCGCTTTTTCATCTGGCAACCGGTTCACCCCCTTTTTTGCATAACACCGTTATGTAAAGTTATTATAATAATTCCCATTCCCACTGTCAAGTCTTCTTTGTTTTATGGAGCAGAGCACATCATCCGTTCCTGTTATCCGTGAAGCTTCCGGTATCTTTCTGCACGGATTAAAAATTTGCTGTCCCTGTGGAAAAACCGCTTCCCCACAATATTATGCGGATGATACCGCACAGAAAAAGGTGCAGCGGATAATAAATATAAAACAGTTTCCCCATTCCCTTAAATGAACCCCGTTTTCCGTTGTAAAGCCGCAAAAGCGGAATTGTCAGGCAGGTTCCCAGCTGGATTACCGCATAAATTTTATCTATAAATATGAAATATACTATGGCATACATCAGTGTCCACAGCATCATATGTGCCATCTGCTTTTTAAAATTCCCCCTGTTTGTACCGATGGCAAGTATTGCCATTGTGGCAATGCAGCTCCAGTCCGACGGAAACGTAACCAGACAGATAACCATGGTTATAAGAGCCTTCTGCCACATGTTCCACTGTTTTTTATCACAGATGTACAACAGAACCAGTCCCCATGCCAGTGACCATACCACGCCGGTCTGGTTAAACACGGTCGTCTGAAACGGAATAAACGGAATGCCAAAACAGAAATTGTATGCAAAATGGGATATGACGGCTAACACGAACAGCCTGTATGCGTATTTTTTTACATCATGTGTGTGATGGTATCCCTCAGCAACAAAAAACCACATGACAGGAGCTGTAATTCTGCCGATGATATGAAACAGAATTACATACCATTCTGAGGAATATCCCGGAAACAGTGTCCATGTGATATGGTCCAGTGTCATGGCAAAAATCGCTATGAATTTCAGCTGGTTGGCATTTAATCCTTTTTCTTTTGCATATGACATATATGCTCCTCCTTCTCCTGGATGCTGTCAGCTTATGGTTTCCAGTTTTTCAATGCACCTTTTCGCCCATTCGGTGCAGGTTTTTAGAAAGCAGTAACCGAAGTCGGCAGTAAACTGCCAGTAAAGCGTCTGGTAATCCTCTTTATTGGAACCATAGCTTTCTATGCTCCCGGGAACAGAATCCATTTTTTCTAGATATGCTTCGCAGTCCGTCTGAAACTTCCGCAGCATATCAGCGCTTTTTTCAGGCGTTAGATTCCCGGCAAAAAATACTTTCATAAGAAACGCGCTTTTAAACTGCGTGGCGTCCTCTCCCGCACCCTGGGCAAGCCAGTTCATAAATTCTTTTTTTCCTGTTTCAGTAATCGAAAATATTTTTTTATTCGGGCGGTCGGACTGGATGACGGTTTCCCCGCAGATATAACCTTTCTTTTCCAGCTTTTTTAATTCCAGATATATATGGCTGTTCTGGGCATGCCAGAAAAACTGTAAGGATGATTCAAATGCTTTTACTAAATCGTAACCGCTCATTGGTGCATAATTTAAAAAGCCTAATATTCCACATACTAACGACATTTTTGTATCTCTCCCCAGATGGTATAATTTTATAATAGTGTAATTTTATACTAATGTCAAGGTATCAATTATTTTTTGTGCCTCTTTTGACAAGATCATACAAGACTAAATTTCTAATGCCTGATTGATTACCTGGCAGGTATGCCCTTTTATAATTTCACTGTCTGACTGCAAAAAAATCTGCTCAAGCTTTGCATGGTCTGTTGCAGGCAGGAGTTTTATGGAAAAGATCTGGCTAAATATAAATTAGAACGTGCAATGGAAGAATTTGATACAGCAGAACTTCTTTTTTACAACGAAAGATATCAAGCAGCGAATAACAGAGCATATTACTCCATTTATTATTCGATAACAGCAGTATTATGCTTAGAACCAATCGCTTTTAAAAAACGCAAAGATACTATTGGTTATTTTCATAAAAATTATGTGCATACCAGTATATTTCCCAAAGAAATAAGAAGGAGCATATCAAAAGCAGCAAAAATCAGACATGCAAGTGATTACGATGATTTTTATATCGCAGGAAAAGACGAAACCAAAAAGCAGATTCAGACAGCAAAAGAGCTAATTGGTTTAGTAAATAACTATATTTCTGAAAGGTAATTGCTGTGGAGATTCATCTTTCTATTTCGCGTTTCAACAAATTGTTGCCCGAAATATCCGGTTCAAAGCCGTCCAGTCCTTATTCCGGTCATCCTCCATATGATCTGCCAGTTCTTTCTGCCGTATTGTTTCCGACTCAATAAAAGCCTGAATCACCGGCATCCGGGAATTTACTTCCTTCTCGGTTGTCTGTTTCTTCTTTTCCAGAAGTACATCTATTGCCGTCCGAAGTTCCTGCGGCATCTTTAGTTCTAACAGTTCATCAAAAGGCACCGGGGGAACTTTATGGTATCTTTCTATATACTGCGCTGCCAGAAGCGGACGCAGCGCATAAAAATACTTTTTATACCGTACCAGATCCCCCTGCAGATACTCCTTTAATGTATTGTTTGCCGTGCCGTAATAATGGTAAACTGCCGCTTTCTCAGAAAAATACTGCCGCGATACTTTTCTGATTTTTTCCCATGCTTCTGTTGTCCGGTACACAACCGGAGAACCGCTCCATTCAAAAAGCGTTGCATTTCCTTTTGCAAACTGCTTCAAAGCCTTCTTTAAGTCCCAGCCGTTGATATCCAGCGTTTCGTCAAGCTGCCATTCGATTACATCCCCCGGTTCGTCCAGCCGAAGATAATCTTTTGTGGGTCTTGCATAAACAAACCTCACATCATAATCGCTGTCAGGAGACGCAAATCCCCATGCCCTGCTTCCGGATTCCACGGCATGAAGGATACGGACTCCTTCCTTCTTTTCAATTTCATCCAGTTTTATTCTGATTTCTTCTTCTATCTTCCTCATCCCAGTTCACCTGTTACTGCATACCTGTTTATCCGTTCCACAAATTTTTCCACCTTTTCCATATCCGGATTATCAGGCAGCGCAGTCCTTTCAGCGGCTTCATCAAGCCTGCGTTCATACTCCTCCAGCATCTCATAAAATTCCGGTGAAAATGTACCATCTGCAAGCATATAATCGCCTCTGCGAATTGCCGCCAGAATATGCACATCATCTTTCCTGTGCGTTATGATTTCTCCCTTTTCCAGTATATCAATCGCCATCATAAACAGACGGATTAAATGCATTGCATGCTTGTTTAAATGATTGTCATCTTTCTTTTTATTCCGTTTTCCGATTTTGTCATACTCACGCACTACTGTCCGCATTGTCCCCCAGAGATCTGTATAATCCCGCAGTGGAAAATGCTGGTAAGCCGCATCCACAAATATTTCCGTATCAAACTCCGGATGAACCGCCTGATCAATATACAGCCTTATGCTTCCGCAGTCTTTGCCTGCATACCTCCGGTTAAAATCATCCAGCGCATTCCTTACGGATTTGAGAATATGTTTTTCCCTGTCACTTTGCGGAAGGGTATCCCCTGCAATGGCATTCTGCAGACGGCGGAGCTGTGCATCCGCATAACCGCCAAATGATTTTATTGCACGTTTTGACAGAAACAGACTTCGGTTTTCAATCAGTTCCTGCCCGAACCCTGACTTTATCAGATACTGTTCCTCATCCAGTCCCAGCATCTCACAAGTATTGGGATTACATTCCAGAAGCAGCTTTACCAGCTTGTTAAACCCATAGATAACGGTATCCGTCCTGCCATCCTCATACTGTTCGAATTCGGTAAGCCCGATCAGGTCTGACGGAAGCGGAAGCGTTACTCCCCGGATGTCAATGTCACTGTTCTCGTTGTTTGTCCCGTAAGCATAGCTTCCTCCCAGTCCAAGAAGCATGATTCTGTTTCCAAGACGGTTATGGGTTCTTATAAAATCGTATTCCGGTGTCTGTATAAGTGTTTTAAAATCCATGGATGATTTCCTTTCTGAATTTTTATTTTCCGTGAATAAAATGAAAGTCACAACAATTAGCGTCTTCCCCTATTGTTCTTTGCGTTCAAATTTAACCTCAGGCTCATATCCCGAAAAAGCAGTTATATCACTTTGGCAAAAAACAGTGCAAAGCTCTGGACAGCAGATTACAACCAGCTTTGTAAACAAGGGGAATATACATGCAAAGCAAAGCCAGCCGTTCCCACAATCCCTCATATTCCAGTATGGTATTTTGAAACTGCTCCTTATCTCCCATGATAAAGCAGATAAAGAAAACCAACGCCAAAATAAAAGAGGCCAGACATACAATGCCGAAAATGATATTGTTCTGCTTAAATGCTAAAATCCCGTTCAACAGCGGGAAAAACAAGAATGCCATAAATCCGGCTGCCGCACTGATTCCGTGTATTTTTGAAGCCGCAGTAACAATGTCTTTATTTTCATTCACATGGAATATTCCCGAAACCAATCCTGCTCCAACAGAAAAAGTCCCCATTGAAATCAACAGCAAAACAGACAGAACCGGATATTTTGTTCTTGTAGTAAAAAAGTATGTAACCGCTGCAAATGCCAGAAAACATCCAAGCCATATTAACCATATATTATAAATAATACGAACAGGGCTTTGCCAACTTCCCAACACACTCATTGCCATCATTTTACTATCGTATCCGTCATAATATCTACACAGTATCCACGGAAGAAGGAACTCACCGATAACTGTAATGAGTAAAATTGAACAAAATAACTTACTGGTTATTATATTTTTCATTTCCCAGTCTCTCCTAATGTGTTATAATAGTAGTATCTATAAAAATCACTCTATGTATAGAGTACTACAAATACAATGTGATGTCATGGAGGAAACATATATGCTGTCCAAACCTGCCACAATGCTCTTAGGGCTTATTTATGAAAAACCGCTCAACGCATACGAAATCATCAAACTGTTAAACTACATGAATGTAAAATGGTGGTTCAATATCGCTGATTCAACGGTATATTCTACTCTGAAAACTCTTGAACGAAAAGAATTTATCACCGGTTCAACCGAAAAAGTCGGAAATATGCCAGACCGCACCGTTTACAGTCTTTCTGAAAAAGGGAAAAACGAGTTTACCGATACTCTGAAGGCATCCATCCTGCAATTTAATTATGACACAAATATTTTTTCTATTGCGGCTTTTTTTCTGGACATATTCACACCTGATGAAAAACAGAAGCTTCTGCAGGAACGTCTTGCATTTTTGCAAAAATACCGTACAGGAATAGAAAACCAGATTAATCCATTATGGGAAAGCGAAGTTTCCACTGTTCATTCTGCAAATGTAAAAAGAATGCTGGATTTAGTGGATGCTGAAATAACAGGAACAGAACGTTTACTTGAAGCTGTATGAAAAATACATGAAATAACGAGGTGGAAAAATACCATGGGAGCAAACAGCATACGCTATTTATTTCATGCCAAAACGGGCATTGAACTGATTTTCTGCGAGAACTCAACCATATCCTATCCAGTGCATAATCATGTTTCTGTACTGACAGTCGGCATTCTGTTAGATGGCGCCATCATCCTTACTGCCAGTCAGGAAACAAAAACTTACGGGCGAAATGAAACCTTTGCCATATTACCATATACGCCGCACAGCATTACTGCTCAGGGCTGCTATACCATGCTCAGCCTGTGCATTGATAAAAATGCAATAAACAATTATGGAATTATAACCATAAAGAATCATATTTCGGTCCTTCTGATGCAGGTTCTGCATACGGAAAAAATCAGTCAGCAGCAGATACTGCTGCTATTAAACTGCCTGAATGAACTCCCTGATTTTTCCAGCCAGAGTATGAAATATCACACCCCTTATATTCAGGATTTAAAAACGCAGCTGGAATTATATCCGGAATGCAGACTTACGGTCGATGAAATGGCGCAAAACGCTTTTACCAGCAAATACCACTTAATCAGAAGTTTTAAGGCAGAGATAGGGCTTACACCACACCAGTTCCAGATTCAGAACCGTATCCGCAAGGCACAGCGCTTAATTCACAAAACCGAAACAATAACGGAAGCAGCCCTGGCAACGGGTTTCTGCGACCAGAGCCACTTCATCAAACAGTTTGAAAAATATGTAGGTATAACGCCCTTAAGATATAAATCATCCTCCGGGATGATATAACCAGACGGGATTTGTACAGCGAATATTAATGACGTTGTACCGGTTAGCAGAGCGCGGGCATAAATTTTGCAAACAGGTAAAGCCCGTCCTCTCCAGCTCTCACTTCATGCGGTACGCCTGCGGGGAAAACAGATATTACGCCCGCTTCATAGGACAGTTCTGCACCATCATTGACACAAATGCCCGAACCGGAGATTACCTCATGCGTTTCCAGCTGTTTTTCATGGATATGACTGCCAATCTTTTTATTTGGAGCTATCCTTACAAGATGGAAACTGAATTGTCCGCCCGTTTTTTCAGATGTAACAATATGTTTCAGCTCCACGCCCTCAAACGTGGGATGTACCGACCACGGAATCGCATCAAATGTAACCGCGTCATCCGCTAACAGCAGCTTTCCTCCTTCACTGAATTTTTCAAAGAGATTTTTGTAATCCATTTCCAGCACTTCCTTTCAAATTTTTTGGCAGTGTCCCTGCCTGCTTACATCATACCGGTAAGCGTAAAATCTGAATTGTAAAAAATTGCGGAAAAAAACAGTTGCATTCATAATAGTTGGATTATTTTTATTGCCGATACAACAAATGAGCTTACATAACTGTAAGCTCATTCATTCAAACACCTCTTCCGCAGCAGCTATTACATAGGTACTGGCTCTTTTCCCTCAATAATAACCTCTACTTCTTCTACATCTTTACCAGTCACTGTTACTATCTGCTCTGTTGTAAAACCATTATTATGCATGTTAAGGATAATTTGTTTTACCATTGCTTCGCCTTCCGCACGACCAATCTCAATACCCTTTTCCTCAATTCCCTGACTCAGGTTGCACATGACGCTCACATCCTCTCTAATGCTGTCCTCAATAAAAATATCGTACTCATTTCCAATAATATTTAATTTTTCATCTATGGTAAGCTCTTGCGATAACAAAGCCCCCAACAGACGATGCAACTCATATCTTTCATCATGCCCCGGAAGTTTTTCTGCTAAACCTATCATCACAATATTCAGCAGATCCAGCTTTCCTTTCCATTCATAAAAACCAATCACATTATCATTGGTAAGGTGGATATGATTCATCGTGTTTTCTTCCATATTCATGCATACCCAGATGGAATAAACACGCTTTATATCATCATAACTGGAATTCTCGAAATCCCTTTCTTTTTGCGAAGAAATCAGGCGGCTTACATAAAAGATTGCCCGATTCAATATTTTATACCCATTCGGCTCATCCTTCTGCGCCTCCACATTAACAATCATCTGCGAAAGTCCATCTTTCATACGCACATAAAAAACAATATCAAACCTTACTAATCCCTCATTTACATCTGCATTTTCCGAATTAAATCCCACAAGCCTCTGTCCATCTTTTTCAAGGCTTATGTTGGAAAGTCCAGGTTCTATAGGAACCGTGCTGATATATGGTTTTCCTTCAATATAAGAAATCGCATCTTTGGGATCCATCCCCTTAAACTCATCTACTGTCTTTACCAATATATGTGCAAGTATACTCTTCTGTCCCAGCAGGCGTTTTGCGCTGGCATCATACTGTGCCTTTTTATCCGTTGCCCTTACTGCATTTTTCAATTCTGTATTCACAGGTCTTCCTCTCTTTTGTATAGGATACAGCCATCTATAAAAGGTATGGAACCACACTTATATTATATCCTACCAAACGCTTTAAAACAACCAAATTCAAATAAATAATATCCGGAAATCACCCACTTCATCCAGCCTTTAGGCGCTTCTGCGTCGTCATTGCACTCTATTCCTTTCTTTTTTCTTCACATAAGTCAGGGTAATTGTAATCAGTAATATGCTGCTTCCTAAAAGCCATCCTTTTGCCTGGAAATTGCCTGCCCTCATAGAAAACAGATAAAAAGCATTCATGCCCGATATATTCCCAAGATAGTTAAAGAGGTAATATCCTGTTGATACCAAATATCCTGCTATCACTGAATTACTTAGCACTGCCGCAAAAAAGCCAGTGCTCCCTAAAGCCAGTTCGCTTATTACAGTCCCAGAAACATAGCTAACATAAGAAAATGTACAGTTTTTCATTATCATAATTTCTGCAAATATGCCCGTCAGAAACACCAGCATGAGAACTGCCATCATCAGCCTTATAAATAAAATCATCCATTGCGGCACCTTTCTGGTATATACTGCTTCCCGTATTGCCGCTTCCTGCTCTGCTGCATGAAGCGGCACGATTAGTAATATTCCAATCAGTATTACCGACTGCTCCAGACATTCTGCCGAATAGACCTCATTCAGATTTTTAATGCTACGCAGAACTGGAACAATCAACAGATATAAAACCGCACGTAAAAGATTATTTTGTATGGATAAACGAAAATTTACTTTTAATATTCCCCAAAGCCTTCCCAAAGATATATGCCGCATTGATTTTTCCTTTCCTTTTCTGCTGTAATATCCATACGGACAGGATAACAAGTAAAATACTGATGCCTGCCATTAACAGTCTGTTCATGCAAATGACATGAAAACGATCCTTTACCAGTTCATAGCCCCGCAGTGTATTGTGCCGTATCATCAGAGTAATCATTTTTGTATCTCCGGATAATCCTGTAACGCCCCTGTCAATCATCCACCATAAAAACTGCAGCAGGACTGCAAACGAAGAATCTGTCAGCAATGTGAAAAAAACACCTGTTGCAGAAACTATCATAACAGTTGGCAGCAGCCACCACAGGATATATTTGATAAAGGCAAAACAGTCAATGGAAATACCATGTTCACTCCCAAAAGATATAAGCGGTATCAAAGATTCAAAGCTTAACAGTATGACAGGAATAAGAACCATTGTAATGCCTGCCAGATATCTTGTTAAAACTAACTTTAGCGAAGATACTTTGCGGATATAAAGCAGCTCTGTCATATGATCCATGCGGTCTTCCATCCACAGAAACACAATCATAAAAATCGGATATAATCCTAAAGACAGCCCCATATAATCGCAGAACAGCCGGGCAAATCCTCCTGCCACTTTATCACCCCTGATTGTCTGGTCGTACTCGACACACGCTTCCTCATAACTCATTTCGGATATACCAAAATAAGTTATCATCATTTCCACTGAATAGTGCGAGCCTTCTTCTCCAATCATCGTTTCCATTTCCATCATTAATTCTTTAAAACGCCCATATGTAACTTGCGGCATGAATTTTTTCGTTTTATCCATTTCTCCGCTATTATCAGCAGACTTACCATCTTTGCCTGATATATGAAATTTGCCCTCCTCATCATAATCTGCCCTGTCGGTTGAAATAATTGTGCCCGTTACAGCAGGAAAATAACTCTTCGGCAAATTACTTAGCTGTTCTTGTGTAAGTCCCGTTATCTCACATAAGATTTCAAGAACCCGTGCCTGCTCTTTGCTGCCAAGCGAAACTGCCTTGTAATTTCTTAGAGGCAGAGGGTAAGTGGCATAAACATTGTTTTTGTACTCCATTAATAACACACGGGTCACACCTGTCATAATTTCTTCTGGATTGTCCTCAGAAGTTTTCATACCAAAATATTCATCATCTTCTTTCGGCTCTGCAAGCAGCGGTCGGTCAAAGCTGATATTTTCCGATGCCTTACCATTTGCCCGGTCAGTCTCTGTTTTCGTCACACCGCGAAACTTTCCCCACCAGCTAAAAATAAGCACCGCTATAAAAAGAAAATATACAAAACTGACCGCTATTCTGCGGCATTCCCTTAAATATAATTTCATGAACGGACACCTCCTTCCATTTGGTGCAGCAGATACATATATCCATCCTCCAAAGCAGGGGACGCTATCCCCTCTGCCTGCTGAATCAGTTCTTCCGTACTTCCATGAAATATTAATCTGCCATCATCCAGTACTACAACTTTATCGCAGACGGATTCAATGTCTGAAGCAATATGCGTTGACAAAAGTACTATCCTGTCATCCGCAAAATCACGCAGCAAATTATGAAAGCGAATGCGTTCTTCGGGGTCAAGTCCTGCCGTCGGTTCATCAGCAATTAGAATCGTGGGATTATGCAATAATGCCTGAGCAATTCCCAACCGTCTTTTCATTCCGCCTGACAATGCCTTTACTTTTGTTCTCATATCCTCTTTCAGATTTACCCGTTCAAGCAGTGTCAGTATTCTTTCCTTTCGGACTTTATCCGGAATATTCGATAACAGACCAAGATAATCCATCACATCGTAAACGCTCATACTTTTGTAAAATGAAAAATCCTGCGGGAGATAGCCGACAATTTCTCTTATTTTACTGATATCTTTGATTGGAATACCATTTATACTGACTTCACCGCCTGACGGCTCAGAAAGCGTTGCTAAAATCCTCATCAGGCTTGTTTTCCCTGCGCCGTTCCGTCCAAGAAGTCCATACATTCCAGAACGAATGGTAACAGATACATTTTCAAGAGCTGTTTTTTTTCCGTAATTTTTACACAAATTGCTGATTACAATTTCCATAAAAAAACCTCCTTACCTGTGTTGTAAGGAGATTTTATAATAGAAAAGACAATTTTCCGAAAAGAATACTATAAAATTCTTAATTTAGCAGTTACACACGCCCCTTTTTCCCTATTGTTTGTAACAGACAGCATACCTCCATGTTTTTCGCAAAGTATCCTGCAAATGCCAAGTCCTATGCCAAAATGCTCATTTTCCCTGTCCCTGCTGTAAAACATGGTGGCAGCCTTTCTTAAATCCTCCTCTGGAAAGCCTTTTCCGTCATCCTTTACTGTAAGAATAAGAAATTTATCATTCCGGGTTATACTTATGTTTATTTGTTTCTCAGCATACCTTAATGCGTTTTGCAGGAGATTTTCTAAAATCCGAAAAAGCACGCCTTTATCTATCCTGACCTCATCGAAAGCAATGTCACACGAAAAAAGAACTTCCTTTCCCCCAGCCAGCTGCCAAATATTGCTTTTGATTTCCTTTATCAAAAATTTTACATTTTCAGGCTGTATTTTAATTTCGATGTTTTCAATTTTTTCAATATTCCTGACACACTCTGCATACTGTTCCAGCCGTGTTGCCGCTCCCTGCATGGATAACACCGTATCCAGCAACTCATCGTCTGTGAGTTTATCCTGTGAAATACTCTTCTCCAAATAATCCAGATATCCTTTTAAAACAGTAACTGGTGTCCTTAAATCATGTGCCACCGAAGCATTCAGTAATTTCCTTTGTTCCAGACTTTCCCACAATGCTTTATTATTCTGCCAGAGCTCTTTACGCATCTTTTCCATAGAACTGCACAGCTGCCCTAATTCATCACTGCCATTATATTTAATACAAAAATCAAGGTTATCTTCCTGTATCCGCTTTATCCCGTTTTGCAGCTGTCCAATCGGTACCCGAAGTTTTCTCCTGTAATACACCATAGTTGCAATTCCAATACCGCCAACAATATAAAAAACAGGTAATCCAATCATAGCAGCATAAGAGCCATAGTATATCATATTTTGTCCAGTACTTAATTCCTGCCACTTCCAGATATTTTCGTTATCAGAAATATTTATTACATATCCGCCCGTAGTTTCATCCACTGTAAACCGGGGATTTCTAATAATTGCAGACCGGTTTTCCAGTATTTCGTGCTGTGTCTGATTCGCCAGAAAAACCGTAATTCCAGACAATGCTCCAGTCACACATACGGTAGTCAAAAATGTTACCGCCATCGACATTTTAAGTGATTTTGCTCTTATTTTGCCCATTTATATCCAACTCCCCATACCGTTTCAATATAATTTTTATCAGTATAAACTGACAGTTTATTTCGGATCTTCCGGATGTGTTCCTTTACAACAATACTGTCACCCTCGCTGTCATATCCCCAGAGTTTTTCATAAATGGTTTCCCTGTCAAACACCATGCCTGCATTTTGGGAGAGAAATCCGATAATTTCAAATTCTTTGTTTGAAAAATCCAGCCGTTCTTTTCCCAAAAATACAGTTCTGCCATTATAATCAATCATCAATTCCTCATCAAATCTTATATTCGCCGCTATGCCTTTTCTTTCTTCCCGTCGCAGATGCGCTGAAATTCTTGCCTGCAATTCATCCATGCTAAAAGGTTTTGTTATATAATCATCCGCGCCGACAGATAAACCTTTTATTACATCCTCTTCTGCCACCCTTGCTGTCAGAAAAATGACCGGACAGGATATATGTTTGCGGATAAGCCGGCATAGCTCCAGTCCGTCCATTTCCGGCATATTGATATCCAGCAGTATAATGTCAAATGCCATCGTTAATAATTCCAGTGCTTTTCTTGCACTGTCCGCTGTATATACAGAAAACTTTTCCTGCAGGCACTTCTTCATCATTGACAGTATCATTTCCTCATCATCAATAATTAATATCTTATATTTCATAAGTACTGTTCCTTTCCCAATGCAGTCTGGTTGATTATAACAGCTAAAAGACAAATTTTCGACAATTTGGAGTTTGGTTTTCTTTTTACGATTGGAATATTTCATATCCATAAGTGTCATTTGAGCCATGAGCATTCCACCTTTCACTGATACTTATATTTCAGCATAAAATAAAACGTATCCTGACAAAATGGAAAAATCTATGCCTACGTCACCCACTGATTCTTCACATCGTTCACTTCATTACCGCATGTGATTTTCTTCCACTCCATTACCCCCAGTCCATCCGGCACAATATTCCGGTGATATAATTGATAAGCGAGGGCGGCGCATGCCTTTCGAATACTTAAAATATCCTTCATCCGAAGGCTACACAACCCATTGTCCGGGGAAACTGCATCTGCAAGTTCAAAAAGATAACCATCAATCACTGCACCGTTCTGCTCCTTCATAATCGGGCATTCCTCATACACCAGATTATGAAGTACCCACAGCGCAGATGTAAGTCCCGGCATTTTGCGGTAACGAAGCATATCCAGAACGGCATCCAGCATCTCCTGCGCTTCCGGTTCCTCCGGATTTTTCCCAATATACTGGAATGCCGCAAACAATGCGCCCGCCACAATACCGGTATCTGCGGAACACATATCTTCCCTGATATCTGCAAGTATATCAGAATCCGGTCCAATGATCAGATCTAATTCCTTCGTACTGACCCCATGTCCCAGCTTTTGCATTTCTTCTGACATTACCCTCAGTTTTTCAATCCGTTCTGTCCCTACCGGGGTTGAAATGTTTCCGCACACGGCTGCCGCTCCCCGAATCATCTTCTGCGCTCGACAGCGGTATTCATTCCATGTATCATAATACAGACTGTTTCCACACACTTTGGTCTGCAGAATTCCCCAATAGTCCCAAATCGTATCCAGAATATAACAGACCTCCTCCTGATTCCAATAATCCGCTTCGACATTCTGGCAAAGTACAATTAGTTCATCCAGGTACGGAATTTCCCCCATGGTAATTTTCCAGCCATTCTCATCTTCAAACTGGTCACGAAGACGATGCTTCAGAAAATACCCCTTTACCGACAGCACCGGAACAGATAGATTAACACATGGCAGCGTTTCAAAATCCCAGAGCCGGAGATTCGTAAGCATTGGAAGACCAGTCTCCTTTGACACATGGCTCCATAACAGTCTGGCATATACTTTTCTCTGTTCACTGGTTAACAGGCCTAAGTCATCCAGCACTTCCAGACGCCTGACTTTCGTTCTCCACACATAATCTGCTTCCTCCGAAGGTTCCAGCAGCCATTCAATTGTATCATCTTCCACCTTGCAGAATCTGCGGTTTTCTCCAATATCCGTCTTGCAGAAATAATAATCGAATAAATCTATTCCGTCCTGATGCCCATGCAGCATCCTGTGCTCGCAGACAGCAGTATCCATCATGGTTCCAAGCATACAGGCTTTCTGTTTCTCCGACACCTGCTTCATAACCGTAACCAGCAGACCTGCCACTGGATAATCCACGGGCAGCTCCTCATCCTCCATCAGTTTTTTTACTAGCAAAAGAGCCCTCTTCATTAACTTCTCCGGACAACGGCTCATCAGCCTCATCAGCAGCTCCGGCGCATTATCACTCATATGGGACGCAATGCTTCCGGCCATACATCGTTCCAATGAATGCATTTCATCCATGTTTACATCCATAGCATGCAGCAGATACCCCAGCATTTTTTCAGTCCCGCCTGCCCCAAGGCGTGTCACATAATCCCGATCCACCAATGTTTTAAGGGTATTGCTTCGATTACTCCGCACTACAAGAAAAAGCCCCAGTGTACTGTCAAGCTCAAGGATGGCCTCCATCCACGGCTGCTCCATATCACCAAGCAGGGTTACGTAGCCGCACTGAAGCGGAAGTGCCAGACGATCCAGCAGCCGGTAAAAACTGTAGGCCTCTTCACAGTAATTTTCTCCGCCAAAAAGCGTCATGGTCTCCCGCTCCAGATCAAAAGGCTCCTTTTTTTCATGCTTTTTCACTTTCCAGCAAAGCAGTCTGCATTCGGTGTCATTCTGCCATGCATCCCAATCAAATAAAGCCTTTTTCTTATCAATTTCATCCAGCAGCTTGTTGATTTCTCCCTGATGCAGCTCATATTGCCTTTCGTAATCATGTACTCCCTGCACGCAGAAAGATAACAGCTGGAGTGCACACACCTGCAGTGTCAGACAGTTCACCCTGTAAGCCTCAGACCCAGCCGCAGAAACTGCATCATTTATATCCTGAACCAGCTGCTGAAGTCCTGGTATGACAGGCTTTACTTCTCCACATTCGACCCGAAGACCCAGAACCTGAAGCCGCTGCTCATACTGTTCCTTTTTCGGCTGGCACCGGCTCAGCTCCCTCCTGAGTGCCGGCAGATCCAGATGATGAAATGCAAACTTTGCCTTTTCCAGTTGTAAATCCGTTTTCCCATTAATGCCATGCTCTTCATAAAATCTTAGCAGATTGAAAATCCGCGTCCACTCTGCATCCTCCCCATATTCTCGAAAGATACGGAGCAGCATCTGGCCAATATAAAACCATTTACGGATATGAACCTTCGTATCCTGGTCCACATCCTCTGCACTCTGCTCCTTCATCCAACTGGCATAATTATCCCAAATGGCGCATATATGCACATAGTCATATTTTGTATAGAGGTGAAAGCACTTTTCCCAGCGCCACACCAGTTCATAGGCAAACTCCAGCATCGTCTGTATATCCAGCCATTTATGACTCTGCAGCAGTCCCTTGTCATAGCTGTAATACCTTAGTTCCCGGCAAAGTTTCTCCGGCAAAATATACCACCCGGGAAACTTCTCCCGCTCCCGGCTCCACTCCGTAATAAGTGTCCGAATCTCTGCTTCCCTTTGTTCCTGCGGTTTCCAGATTCCCTCCGCATGAATGTGCTTAATATGCCATTTTGGAACCGTACACTGTTTTTCCTCCGTAAATAATGTCCCCTGCGCCTCCAAATTTCCGCTGTGTTCCTGACGTACAGACTGACGCTCCTCTTCCAGCTTCCTAAGAATTTCCCGCAAAAATTCGTCCTGCCCCAAAATTCGTTTAATTGTGACATCCATCGTGTCCATCCGCTGACCCATATACTCCAGATGATCCCGAATTTCCTGCAGCATACTGCGCCCACAGGTTTCCGGAAGGGCGCTTTTGATTTTATGCTCCATGATTTCACAAAAACGCCGTTCACACGCCTGTTTATTGCTCTCGGATATGTCAGCACTCTCCAGCAATTCGCGGACACATTTCTGAAATTCAGTCCACCAGTTGAAATCATCAATCTGTTTCATATACACTGCCAATCCCCTCATATTATCCTCGCCAAACAGAATTCTCCGCTCCGCCGACTCCTCTCTTCCGGTTCTTTCATAGTTTGCAACTTCCGCTCCCGCATCAATAAACATATTCACAAACTGTTTGCTGTCCATCCACTTTGTCAGCACGTTTCCCGGTATTGCCTTAAGATCTCCCTGCGCAATGGCTTTTATTATTTCTAAATTGTTCTCACCCATGAATCTTCCCCTCCGTCAGCTTAAGCTGTTACTTTCAAAAATACATAATTAAATTAATATTTTATTAAAATACAATTATTGCACTCATAATTTTATCACATTATTACTAAATTCTTATTCTCTGGAACACTACTTCCTTAGAATCCTCTATAACATCACTTTTCATTAGCAACTTTTTCATAAATATTATATTTTTAATGTTAATAAATAATAAATTAAATTTAGCACTACTAAACAACATATCAATCAAGGTACATAATAAAACATGTCCTGCAAAAGCTAATTTAAACCAAAAAACAATTCCCAAGATAAGACATATCCACATCCCAAGTGCTATTAACATCACACTAACCCTCATTTCATTTATAATTAAATCTAATATAGATTATAAACTATTAGCCTAAATCTCTTTGGAGATTACTCTCAACCATGACAATAATCGCTTCGTCGCGGATCAGTTCCTTGACCTCGCATTTGAGCGTTTCAATCCCTATAAACTCCTTTCCGAACTGCTCGTAAGCTGCGGCTACCTTGCCGCCTTTGTCGTAGGCAAAAATCCTCCCTAATTCTTACCTGCTTTTCAAAAATAATTGTACCGTTTTCGATGCCTGTATACCAGATATATCGTCAGCATAAACGTGAGCAGCTCCGCAAGCGGGACTGCAAGCCATACGCCTGCCACCTCTAAAAATCTCGGCAACACCAAAAGGAACACCGTAATAAATCCAAACGTCCGCAGGAAAGATATGGCTGCAGATGCTTTCCCATTGGATAATGCCGTAAATAATGCAGATGAAAAAATATTGCATCCAGAAAACAAAAAACTGAATGAAAAAATGACAAATCCATTCTTTGTAATTTCAAAAACATTCCTGTTGTTCTCCGCAAATACCTTTGCAATACTTTCTCCACCAAACAGGGAAAATAAAAATACAAATATGGAAATCCCCGCTATAAAGCTGAAACAAATACGGACGGTCTTTTTTAGCTGTTTTACATTCCCGCTCCCATAGTTATAGCTTACGACGGGGGCTGTTCCCATAGAAAAGCCAATATAAAGCGTTGTTAAGAGGAACTGCGAATATATAATAACTGTAATCGCCGCCACGCCGTCCTCGCCTAGCAGCTTCATCATCGTTACATTAAACAGAAATGTCGTTACGGCAGTCGAACACTGGCTTACCATTTCCGACGCACCATTGGAACAGCTTTTCAGCAAAACAGATGCGTCCATGTCAGGCTTGCAAAAGTGCAGCTCACTTCTTTCTGGCGGTAACGCCCCCTCCCTTCGGTCAGCGGCAATTCGGTCGCCGCATTCCCATTCGGCTGCGCCGAAGCGGCTTCCTCTCAGAAAAAATACTGTACCGATAATTGTCGGTATCATATATCCGATGCCTGTCCCAATAGCAGCTCCCTTGATTCCCATTTGCAGTAAAACGATAAAGACATAATCAAAAACAATATTGGCAATCCCCGCCAGAACAGCAAGCACTAAGCCTAATGTCGGTTTCCCCGCCGTCACAAACAGATTCTGATATAGCACCTGCATCATGTTAAAAGCGGCGAAAATGAGCTGTATCGTCAGATAATCCCTGCAATATGGGAACAATATTTCACTTGCACCCAATCCCCAGATGATTTCATCCAAAAAGAAAAGCCCTGCCGCTGTAATCAGCAGACCGATCACCGCCCCTGCCACGACAATCAACGTAAAATTGCTTCTGGCTTCCTCTGTGTTTCCATTCCCCATTTTCTTCGCAACGACCGCACTTCCTCCTGTCGCAAGCATCGTCCCCAGACCGACAATCAGATTGATGACGGGGCAGACGATATTGATGGACGACAAAGCATTCGTGTCTACAAACCTTGCTACGAAAATCGTGTCTACAATGGTGTATAATCCCATAAACAGCATCATCACCATGCTTGGGAAAGCAAATCTGATAAGGGATAGGGCGTTAAAGCTCTCTGCCAACGGGTTTTTCTGTGTTTCGGTCATTCTCTGTTTCCTCCTTGTTTTTCGGTGGAAGCACGAAACGCTGCGTCGGATAGCCATATTCCACAAGCAGTTCCCGTTCTGCAAATCCAAGACGGCGGTATTCTT
>CAJUND010000013.1 GCA_910587655.1 uncultured Agathobacter sp.
GGAAGGGGGAGCTGCTGATCACCATCATGTCCTCGCTGGCGCAGGAGGAGAGCCGTTCCATTTCCGAGAACGTGACCTGGGGGCAGAGGAAGCGGTTTGCGGACGGGAAGGTGAGCCTGCCCTATGGGCGGTTCCTTGGGTATAGGAAGGGCAAGGATGAGCTGCCGGAGATCGTTGAGGAGGAAGCGGTGACGGTGCGGCTTATCTACCGGCTTTTCCTCTATGGGAAGGCGCCCTCCGCCATAGCCAGCTATCTGACAGGGGAGGGGATTCCTACCCCGGCGGGGAAAAGGAACTGGCGGCCAAATACGGTTGAGAGCATACTTACCAATGAAAAGTACAAGGGGGACGCGCTGCTGCAGAAAAGTTTCACGGTGGATTTCCTCACGAAAAAGAGCAAGCTGAACGAGGGGGAGGTGCCGCAGTATTATGTGGCAAACAGCCACCCGGCAATCATTGAGCCGGAGATATTCGACCTTGTGCAATATGAGATGAAGCAGCGCAAGGCGGAGGGGCGGTTTACCAGCAGCACCCATCCGTTTTCCGGGAAGATCATATGCGGGCATTGCGGCGGGTTCTATGGGAGCAAGGTCTGGCATTCCAATACGCCGAACCGG
Organism: uncultured Agathobacter sp.; assembly: GCA_910587655.1. Classification (GTDB taxonomy): domain Bacteria; phylum Bacillota; class Clostridia; order Lachnospirales; family Lachnospiraceae; genus Roseburia. The sequence continues at coordinate 618 of CAJUND010000013.1, forward strand.
GTTCTGGTCTGGCAGTGCAACGAGAAGCATAGGGGGAAGGACTGCCGGACGCCGCACCTTACCGAGGGGGATATCCGGCGGGCTTTCCTTGCGGCTTTCAATGAGGTGTTGGGGAACCGGGCGGAGATCATGGAGGCATACCGGGAGGTCATGGAGGCGCTTACGGATACGGCGGATCTGGATGCCGAGCAGGAGAGGCTCCAGAACGAGGGCGAGGTGGTCATGGGGCTGATACGGAAGGTTATTTCGGATAATGCCCAGAAGGCCATGGATCAGGCGGAATACGAGCGGAAGTATAACGGGTACTGCGAGAGGTACGAGGCTGCGAGGGTGCGGCTGGCGGAGATCGGGGAGCTGCGGCTGGGGCGCATTGCAAAGAGGACGAAGATATCCTTATTCCTGAAAGAGCTGGCCAGCCGGGAGGGGTTGGTGGCGGAATTTGACGAGGAGCTCTGGTACGCCACGGTGGATCATGTGGCGGTATATGAGGATAAGCGCATGGTATTTACTTTCCGGGATCATACGCAGGTGGAGATTCCGGCGGATAGGTGGAAGGCGGCATAGCGGCATAAAGAAACGAAGCCCGCAGGTTCCTGGGATAGCAGAGCCTGCGGGCTTTTTCTGATGGGCGGCCTTGGAGGGGTGTTCATTTTGGGTAGTATGGGCTAAGAGTATGGGAATGAGAAGCGGGTATGCACACCTTTTGATGTGGTACTCGCTTTTTTCGTATCCGTTTTGATTGTATTAAAGTTTGTCGGGGAATATGGCAACACTTTGGCAACAGAAAATCAGCAAGCCATAATAAATGATGTAATTGAAGTAAAAAAGTGCGTGAATTAGCATAAAATTTAAACAAATACAGTTAGTTATAACAAAGAACACACCGAGTTCGAGTAGACATTTTGATGTGTTTGAAGTCCGCAAATTCAGTAAAATCAAGGGTTTGCGGACTTCGTGTTTCTAAAGTGGTAATAAAATGGTAATGTTTTTAGAACCAAAATTGAAATTTCATTCTATAAAATTTGCGATAGTCGAATATAATGGATAAAATGTTACCAAAGGACGTTGTAAAGTATTTGTGGTAATGGTGGGGAATCTATTATTATTCTGATACGTTTATAAGATTTAGGTGGAGAAAAAAGGACTGTGAAAAACTGGATTTTTTGTTATAATATCATCAGCAGAAAATTTTTGTGTTGGGTACGGTTATCCGGGCAAGGAGGAATTGTTATGATTACAGCGGAACTGACAAAAAACAGATACTTTATCAAAAGATGAATACCAGATGGTAGAAGTGTATGTTGATAATGTAATGGAGTATTCAAGACATAGGAAGAAAGATGCTGCTTGGCAGAAGATAAAGTCTGACCTGACGGAGTCTGAAAAACGTATGAGGGAGGAAGGCGGCATTCGTTCAGCGCAGCTAAGAAAGAATCTGGGTGTGTAAAGATGTATGAAATGCCCTGATTGGGCAGGCTTTTTTAAATGGCGTGCATAGAATATATGCAGAATGTGACCCCGGCAATAAGAGCTCATGGAAATTACTTGAAGCATTAGGATTTCAGCGTGAAGCCCATTTTAGACAAAATGTATATTTCTGGAAGAATGAAACAGAAAAAGCGATTTGGAAAGATACATATGTATATGCCAGATTAAATGATAACAAATAAGTAACCCCCGGTTTGACATGGGAGATTATAAGAATATCATTCCGAACTATAGTCAGTAAAAAGATATGCCCCGGTCCATCTGCTTGAAAAAGAAGTTGTAAATTTTGGGACAGTTTTAGCACGAAAGGAGATAAAATGATACTTTGCATTGCAGCTGCTCCATGCAGAGTCTGAGGAGACTGCATGGAGGAACAGCTTATGCTGATATCCTCAGGCTTTGCTTCTTTTTGAAAAAATAAAACAAAAGGAGCAGAGAAATGAAATTTATAAAAAAGAATGAATCAGCCGGGTTTGGAGATTTTTTGGTCCTGTGGAGTACACAGAGTATCTCTCTGCTTGGCAGCAGTATTACGGGATTTGCACTGACATTATGGCTGTATGAAAAGACGGGTTCATCTCTGGGCACAGCGGCGCTTGCCATATGCTCTTATGCACCATATGTTTTGCTGAGTATATTTGCAGGTGCACTGACAGACCGTTTTGACAAAAAGAAGACGATGCTTGTCTGCGATGTGTGTGCGGTAATGTGTACAATAACTGTACTTGTATTATTTAGAACAAATCGCCTGATGGTATGGCATTTATATGTTCTGAATGTGATTTCAGGATTAATGAATACTGTACAGCAGCCTGCTTCAGAGGTGGCTATGACACTGATTATCCCTGAAAAATATTATCAGAAGGCAAGCGGGCTTCGTTCTTTTTCGGGCAGTCTCATATCCATACTGAATCCTTTGCTTGCAACCGCATTGTACTCATTTGCAGGACTTAATGGTGTCATAGCGGTTGATATCGGAAGCTTTGCAGTTGCATTTACTGCATTACTGTTTTTTATCAGAATCCCGGAAAACAAGAGCGTTAAGGAAGAAAGTGTACTTAATCTTGCCAAAGAAGGGCTCGTGTTTTTGAAAGAAAATCCAATGATTCTGACACTGATTTTATTTATGGCAGGTGTTAATCTGGTGGCTTCAGCCTTTGATGCAGCGCTGCCAGGTTACGTGCTTCCTAATCCGAAAGGCGGTTCATCAGTTCTGGGAATTGTTACATCCTGTGCCGGTATCGCCATGATTATGGGAAGTCTGCTTGTTTCAGTCCTGCCAAAACCCAGGGACAGAGTAAAAGTTATTTATCTGACAATGCTGTTTTCGCTGGGGACTGAAAATTTTCTGCTGGCATTTTCCAGGGAGCCGGTATTATGGTGCATTGGGCAGATCATCGGATGGTTTCCTGTACCGGTTATGAATGCGAATCTGGATGTGATTCTCAGGACTGCCATTCCGGTGGAGCTGCAGGGGCGTGTTTATGCATGCCGTAATACACTTCAGTTTTTTACGATTCCCATAGGACTGTTTTTAGGCGGTTTTATGGTGGATCATGTATGCGAACCATTTATGGGAGCGTATGGCGGTTTATCAATCCTGAAAACGCTCTTCGGCACAGGTAAGGGTTCCGGCGCTGCACTAATGATGCTGGTACTTGGAGTAAGCGGAAGTTTCATTTGTATCATAACAGGCAGGAAATTAAAGAAGTACAAGTATAACGAAAAGTAATTTTATATGCTAAGGACGGTTATCTTTAACGATAAACCGTCCTTAGTCTGTATGGGGCAGAAATAGTAAAATAAATAATTATATGTAGAAAAATTAAACTATAATTGGTATAATCATATTATAATTTGGAATCAAGGTATGAAGTTATGGGGAATATTTGTGGAAAAGATAAAGTGTAAGGGAGGATTATATTATGACAGAAACGAAGAAAGGGGTAAAAGATGGATACAAAAGAAAATATGATTTTTATAAAGGATGAGATAAGAACGTCCGAAATTCAGTTCTGCCAGTATATCGGAGAAATAAGAAAGGTGGAAATTGTATTTAACAGTGGAAAAAAGTATATGTATTTACCGCAGAATGTAAAATGGTTAAAAGAACCGGAGGTCCTGAATCCTGAAAAATACAGGATTAGCATTTTTGGACACAGACTGTCAGGAATGAAAGCGATATATGTCTTTAGAAACGGGGCTTCCAGATACTGGCATATTTGTTTTGAAGATGGAACAGAGGAAGATTACAGAGAACGTGATTTAAAGATTATTAAGTCATGCCTGGAACAGAAAACGGCAAAAAATGTATTTGAATATATAAAACAGACTGCAGAAATCAGTGGCCTTAGAAATGAGAAAACGGCAGAAAAACTGCTTGCAAAAAAATTTGAAAAAATATCTTTTGTGGGAGATAATTTGGCGCTTGCAAAATATTTAAGTCCATCCTTATTACAAAAAGAGCAGGAAGGCCAGAAGTATATACCTATTTTTCCATTTGGATGCAATAACAGCCAGTATAAAGCTGTCAGGCGTGCGATGGAAAACCAGATCAGTGTGATTCAGGGACCTCCCGGAACAGGGAAGACGCAGACGATATTAAATATTATTGCAAATATTTTAATGCAGGGAAAAACAGTACAGATTGTATCTAATAATAATACCGCCACTGAAAATATATATCAAAAACTGTCCTCGCCGGAATATAATCTCGGTTTTCTGGTTGCTGTACTGGGAAAAACAGAAAATAAACAGGCATTTATTATGCAGCAGAATGCAGAATACCCAGATTTTTCATTGTGGAATCTGGATATAAATGAGAGAACTTTACAGGAACGTATTGGGAGAAAGGCAGAACAGCTGGGAAAATATTTTGATAAAAAAGAACAGCTGGCAAAACTGAAGCAGGAACTGTCATATCTGGAAACAGAACTTGAGTATTTTAATGAATATGTGAATAAATCCGGTGCCGAAACAGATAAAATAAAAATAAAAAAAGAGCTTATTTCAGAAAACTGGATGGAATTATGGCAGGAATGCCAGACCATTGCAGAGGAAGATAAAAAAATAGGATTGCTGTTAAAAATAAAAAACTTTTTTTCATATGGAATATCAGGGAGGCATTTTTATCACCAGGATATAGCGAAAGTTATTATAACATTTCAAAAGATGTACTATCACCAGAAGCAGACAGAACTGAAAAAAGAAATTGCAGAACTGGAAGCGTATATTGAAAGCACAAACGAAAATCTGTCGGATGAATTGTGCAGCCAGTCAATGATTGTATTGAAAAACAGGCTGGCGAATAAATATGACAACAGGGAAACACGCGGCATATTTAATGAAGAAGATTTGTGGAAAAATCCAAACGGTTTTTTGGAAGAGTATCCGGTGATATTAAGCACAGCTTTTTCATCAAGAACCAGTTTAAAAGACGGAGTCGTGTATGATTATCTCATTATGGACGAGGCGTCGCAGGTAGATATTGCAACGGGCGCACTGGCGCTGTCCTGTGCAGAAAATGTTATTATTGTTGGAGATACAAAGCAGCTGCCAAATGTTGTTACAGAGAAAGACAGGGAGAAAGCGGAAGCCGTTTTCAGCCGTTTTCAGATTCATGAGGGATATCATTATACCAAAAGTTTTTTACAGTCGGTACTGGATGTTATGCCGGACGTAACACAGACACTTTTGCGGGAACATTACAGATGCCATCCGAAAATCATTAATTTCTGTAACCAGAAATTTTACAGGGGTGAGCTGGTTGTAATGACAGAAGACAAAGGAGAGGACGATGTGCTGGCAGTTGTAAAAACAGTACCGGGTAACCATGTCCGTAATCATTACAGCCAGAGACAGATTGATATTATAAAAAATGAAATTCTTCCTGAATATGTTGAAAATACAGGTGAAACGGGGATAATTGCGCCATATAAAAACCAGGTGAAAGAACTGGAAAAGGAACTGGAAAGCGAATTTAAGGATATGGACATATCGACAGTCCATAAATTTCAGGGAAAAGAAAAAGATACAATTATTATATCAACGGTAGATGACCAGATATCCGATTTTGCGGATGATCCGTACCTGATTAATGTGGCAGTTTCGAGAGCAAAAAAGAAGCTGGTGCTGGTTGTTACAGGAAACAGGCAGACCAGGGAGCGGAATATTCTGGATCTGGTGGAATACATACAGTATCATAATTTTGAGGTGACCGAAAGCAGGGTTTATTCTGTTTTTGATTATCTGTATAAACAATACGCCAGAGAAAGACAGGATTATTTACAGAGACATAAAAAGGTTTCCAGCTATGATTCGGAAAATCTGATGTATGCATTAATAGAGGATGTACTGGCAGGGGACAGATACAGCAGTCTGGATATTTTATGTCATTTTCCGTTAAATATGCTGATTAAAAATACGGAGTTATTAAGTGAGCGGGAATATCAGTATGCAATGCATCCGGCGGCACATGTTGATTTTCTGCTGTACAACAGAATCAGCAAAAAGCCCGTACTGGCAGTCGAAGTCGATGGATATGATTATCACAGTCCAAAAACAAAACAGGCTTCGCGGGATACGCTAAAAGACCATATCCTGGAATTATGTGACATTCCATTACTGCGGTTTAAAACAAATGGCAGTGGTGAGAAGGAAAAAATTGAAGAAACACTGGAGAGAATTTATGAATGAGCAGACATGGCAGAAAGCTTCTGCAGGCTGTTATCAATGAACTTGGAAGTATGGGATTTGATAAAGTTTTTTTATGGGTATTGGGGAAAAGGAACTGAAAGAAGTGCAGTATGATTATCGCTGGAAGCCCAGGCGGGAAGAAGGAATTTGATGTGGTTACCGGCTGAAAATTAATTTTTATGGTGTTGACAAAAGCGACACTTGTGTCTTATAATTAAAGACACAAGTGTCGCTTTTTGATGCTTCGAAACAATTATGTAACACGCAATGTGTCAGATAAGGAGGAACCAGAATTGAAGGATTTCAAACTAAGAACATGGAAACCAGAGGACGCCGCATCCCTGGCAGCCGCTGCAAACAATCCCGCAATAGCCTGCTGGCTGCGCAACACTTTTCCAAATCCGTATACGCAAAAAGATGCCGTATGGTTTATAAGCGACTGCATTTCAAACGCCGGGAAAAACCAGCTTGCATATGCCATAGAGGCGGATGGAAAAGCGGTTGGAAGTGTCGGTGTGTTTGTAAAGGATGATGTATATGAAAAGTCAGCGGAGCTTGGATACTGGCTTTCAGAGGAATACTGGGGTAAGAGGATGATGTCAGAAGCCGTCCGGCTCATCTGCAAAGAAGCATTTGGGAGATTTGATATTGTAAGGATATTTGCCGAACCGTTTGAAGACAATAAAGGCTCAAGAAGGGTTCTTGAAAAGGCAGGTTTTACCCTTGAAGGAACCATGCGAAACGGCGTATACAAAAATGGGAAAATCCATTCTTACTGCATGTATTCTCTTTTACGGGAGGAACAGACTTTCTGATATGGGAAACAAGGGAACAAAAACAAAAGAAAAGATTCGTAAGCAGGCGTACCGGCTGTTTGCAGAAAAAGGTTTTAAAGCAGTAACAATGACAGATATCTGTGAGCAAACAGGACTCAGCCGGGGCGGGCTTTACCGGTATTATTCGGGAACGGACCAGATTTTTTCGGAAATACTTTCAGAGGAATACGTCATTTCAGACCGGATCGAAAGAAAGGAAAGCGCAAGGGCGATTCTGGAAGATATGCTTGGTGCAATAAAGAGAGAGATTATGGATAAGGAACTGTCCCTGAGCCTTGCCATATATGAATTTGCGAGTCTTGGCAACGGGGATTTCTTTACAGACATAAACAGCAGGGCAAAAAAGCGCTGGATCAGCCTGCTGGAGTATGGGATGGAAACCAGTGAATTTAAGGCGGCTGACGTTGAACAGGTTACGGATCTGATTCTGTACTATTACCAGGGACTGCGTATGTGGTCGAGGGTAATCTCCTTTGATGAACAGGTGGCGGAGAATTATGTAAAAACGGTGAAACAGTTACTGCTGCAGTCTTTCTGAAATAAACAGCATCAGGTTCTGTTATAATCGGAATATGACAGATGATTCCGGAGGCGTTTTCTGAATGCCATATATCAGCAGAAAAAGTGTATGAACTCCTGGCTTTTACATATGATAATAAACAGTGAGGCAGACATTCAAAGGTTGTGTCAAGTTTTCTATGAAAACTTGACATGCAGCATCAGCTCATTTGCCGAAGGCAAATTTTGCATGAGCTGATGTTCATGGAGGAGGGCGGAATATGTATGATGTAATCATAATCGGCAGCGGTCCCGCAGGACTTTCGGCAGCAGTTTATGCCAAAAGAGCTTTGCTCGATGTTCTGGTAATTGAAAAGGAGGCATACAGCGGCGGACAGATTATAAAGACAGACCAGGTGGATAATTACCTTGGTCTGAATGGAATCGGCGGCTATGAAATGGCGGTAAAGTTCAGGGAACACGCTGAGTCGCTGGAAGTTAAGTTTCAGACAGGAACAGTAAAGTCAGTCAGGGATAACGGAAAGAAGGAAGCAGAGCTTTCAGACGGCACCGTACTTACGGCAGATGCAGTAATTATAGCCACAGGCGCAAAATACAGAAAACTGGGTGCAGCGGGGGAAGAGGAATTTACCGGCTCCGGTGTTTCTTACTGCGCAACCTGTGACGCAGTGTTTTATAAGGGAAAAGATGTTGTGGTTGCAGGAGGGGGGGATGTTGCGCTGGGTGATGCCCTGCATCTGGCAAAGGTATGCACCAAAGTGTATATCGTACACAGGCGTGACACCTTCCGGGCGGCAAATTCCCTGCAGGAGCGAGTGAAAAATACCAGTAATATTGAATTTCTGCCGTTTTATGAAGTAAAAAAGGTTGCCGGAAACGGTATGGTGGAAGAGGTGATCCTGGTGCAGAACCAGACGGGGGAAGAAAAAAGGCTGCCGGTATCCGGCTTGTTTGTAGCCGTCGGCATGGAGCCGGATACTGCGTTTGTAAAAGATGCCGTTACGCTTGATGACAAAGGATATATCGTGGCGGCTGAGGACTGCAGGACAAGTGCGGAAGGAATTTTTGTGGCAGGGGATGTGCGCACAAAACAAAACCGCCAGATTGTAACCGCCGTGGCGGACGGGGCAAATGCGGCACTGGCGGCGGAAAAATACATTGATGGGATGAAGCTGTAAAAAATATATAAACCAGGAGGTATTACAAATGAATCATTATAAATCCTGGTCGGCATTAAATAAACAGCTGACAGATTTTATATGCGACGAACTGAAAACACGCATTTCTTTTTTTCTGACACGTTATCATAAAGTTCACAATTCTTATGGCAGGGCAGCAATCCTTCTGGATGGCAGGGAGCTGGTCTGTTTTTCGTGGACTGAAATGTATCATCAGGAGCAGGATCTGCATGAGGTCTGGGAGGAAACCGGCGTCTGGGATGATGGTAATCTTGATTTGAAGGAAAAATGGGATAAAAATGCGACATATTGTGATATGGATTTTTTGTCGGCGGCAACGGAATTTCTGCAGATGCCGGTGAAGGAAGCTTTAAACAGTGATAATTATATCATCCGGGTGTTTGCCATACTGGACAGGCGGGTAGGGAAAAGAACGCTGCGTGCGATTAAACAGCAGGAGGCGTATTTCAATTACCCGGACTGGGTCAGGCAGTTTTATGAGTTAAGACTGGATGATGCATTTCCTTTTCGGGCGTTTACATAAGTTTTGTTCCTGCTTTATTTTTTCACGATTTTGTTATATAATAGCAGCAGGAGGGGTTATGCTGGATACAGGAAAAGATAACGAACAAAAGATTCAGTGGCATCAGGCTTTCGTTGGTGCAATGCACTGTGAGCTTGGGGAAGATAGGGATAAGCTGATTTTCGAGCAGGAGTACAGTATTACAAAAAAACCGTTGCAGATTGATCTGCTGATTATAAAGAAAAGGGCAGAAGACGAATTTAAAAGCAAACTGGGCAGGATGCTTAGCAGCTATAATATACTGGAATACAAGTCGCCGGGGGATTCCCTTGGGATAGATGCGCTTTTTCAGGCACTTACCTATGCGTGTTATTACAAGAGCAGCGCAGAACATGAGAATGAGCGTAAAGACAGCGATATAACGGTAATGCTTATACGCAACGAATATCCTGCAATGCTTGTCAGATATCTGGAAGACAAGGGATGTATTGTAACAGAGCAGGAGCCGGGTATCTGCAGGGTGTCCGGAAATACATTTTTCAATCTTGTGATTTTTACATCCGGCAGAATGAATCCGGAGGATTATACGTGGCTGAATGCACTGAGGGACAATTTAGGTCCCGAAGAATATGAGCGGCTTATCCGAAAAAGTAATAAGACGGAGGATGAAGAAAGCTGGGAGGCGGTTCTGTCCGTTGTTGACAAGGTAAACCATGACAGTGCAATTTGGAGGGAGGAATATAACATGGCATCTTATCTAATGGAAGTAAAGCAAAAAGGCAGACAGGAAGGCAGACAGGAAGGCAGACAGGAAGGCAGACAGGAAGGCCGGCAGGAATTGTTGAGGGAATTAAGGGAAGCCGGTTATAATATTCCGGACAGTTTTAATACATGCAGTACAGGAGCCGGAAATCATATTCCGTCAAAAATAAATTTATAGTTATGATAATAAACATATAAATCATGTATAACAGATGGTATAACAGCCATCTGTTATTTTCATGTGCAGGGGTGCGTAAGGAAATTTTTTAAAAATCCTGAAACTTTTTCCAGACATAAACCGTCTAATACTTATGAAGGGCATAAAGGAGGTGAAAAATATTGAACTTGTTTTCCCAAAAGAAGGAAAAAGCGAACAGGGAGTTAATCGAACAGATTCTTCTGGAAAAGTATAACCAGTATTACCAGCTTGCATACCGGTATGCACACAGTGAACAGGATGCCTTTGATATCGTACAAAGCGGGGCATGCAAGGCAATAAAAAGCAGCCAGACATTAAAGAAGCCGGAATATGCAAAGACATGGATTTACCGTATTATGCTCAATGAATGCTTCCAGTATCTGAAACAGCCAAGGCATTTTTCCTTTGAGGAGGTTCAGGATAAAAATGAAACGGAACTGGGTGCTGCAGAAGACCGGTATGCGGATATTGATTTACATAAGGCATTAAATGCCCTGGCAGACAGGGATCGTGCCGTGGTTATCCTGAAATACTTTGAAGACAGGAAAATTTCGGAGATTGCAGAGATTCTGGGGGAAAACGTAAATACCGTAAAGAGCAGGCTGTACCGCAGTATGAGGAAACTGCAGTCGCTGCTGTCAGACGGGAACATGGAAAGGAATGGTGAAAGATATGAAGAATCATTTTTCGGAAACAGAAAACAAACTGGAATTATGGAAAGAGGAATACAAAAAACCGCAGATGTCAGAGCAGCATGTGGAACAACTGCGGCAGACAATTAAGGATGCCAAAGAAGAACGGAAAGGACATAAAAAACCAGCCGTTATAAAATTTGCCGCAGCTATTGCTGCATGTATTGCAGCATTTGTCCTACTGCCGAATCTCTCAGCAACAGCTGCGGAGGCAATGGAAAAAATTCCAGTGCTTGGACAGCTGGTAGAGGTCGTAACATTCAGTGATTACCAGTATGATGCCGACAGAAATACGGCAAAGATAACCACACCTGAGATCAGGATGGATGTTAAGGTGACAGAAAGAGGAATAGGTGACAACGTGACATATACCACGGATGAAATTAATTCCGAAATCCAGGAAATTACCGATAAAATAATCAAAGAGTTTGAGGAAGGTCTGAAATTTAAGGACGGATACCAGGACGTTATGGTAGACAGCGAAGTGCTGACAGCCACGGAGGATTACTTCACTTTGAAACTCATCTGCTACCAGGGATCAGGCAGCGGAGCGGAATGGGATTATTTTTATACGATTGATTTAAATACCGGAAAGCGTCTCGCACTGAAGGATTTATTTAAGGATGGCGCGGATTATATCACGCCTGTCAGCGAGAACATTAAGGAGCAGATGCGTGAGCAGATGAAAAAGGACGAGAATGTATGTTACTGGCTGGAGAATGAAATAGAAGAGTGGAATTTTAAGGCAATTACGGACGAGACTTCATTCTATATCAATGAAAAAAATCAGGTTGTTATTGCCTTTAATGAAGGGGATGTGGCTCCCATGTATATGGGGACGGTGGAATTTGTGATTCCTGAAAAAGTGCTGGAGGATATCAGAAAGCCGGCAGTATAAAAGTATGCCCAGACAATCCCGAAAACTGACAGACCAGGAAACCAGCCATGAAAAAGCTGGAATTCCTGGTCTCGTGGGTTGTGACTTTTGTTTCTGTCAACAATTTTTTGAATAATACTGGAAAGCCTCCGCAATAAAACCAGAAGCGCCTGCTCCGTTTTTTGCGTCAAAAATGGCTTTGATATAATCACCGGAATAAACGCTGGTAATGGTATCGCAGTATTTTTTCGGGTCGCCGGTCAGTTCGGCAGGAGCATTCTCCTGCGCCTGCAAAATAATTTGTCCGACCAGGTTCTGTACTTCTTCTGTGGAAACCTCTTTTTCCCGGAGAAGGGACAGCTTCACAAATAAATCGTTCTGCTTCATTTCTTCCGGTACCAGAGAAAGCTGCCGGTTCATAACCTCTGAAAAATGTTCCAGGTTATATTTCCCTGACAACAGAGTATCCTTCTGACTTGTCCCCATCCAGCCACTGCCACTGTTCCGCCAGCGCCAGTTTTCCATTATCTGAAATATGAGGAACACTGTGGCATTTTCCTGCTCTCATTTCATGACGCAAATTAACATGCTGGTAATAATAATCCATTTCCCCGTTTGAAGAAACAGTTCCGGTCAGATGACCTTTCAGAATATCCCCGCCGGAATATTTGGCCCACAGAATGTTACCGTCCTGGTGATAGGAAAATATGGTCTGGCTGCTGACTTCCCCGTTTGTGCTGTTTGTAACAGGTGCAAAGAATTTTCCGTCATAGCAAATGCCGGAGGTGTTTTTGTGCAGGCGTTTTTCCATAATTTCGTAGACTAATACCGTATGATTTTGGGCAGAAAATTCTTTATGCATCAGTGTCTTATAACCTTTATGTTCATAAAAACAGGCTGCCGCAAGTGAAGAATCCAGAACGGCAGTATCATATGCATCAGCGATTTCCTTTTCCAGCTGCTGCAGAATCGTGCTGCCGTATCCCTTTTTCTGCAAACCGGGAGTTACAAACAGCCTTTTGATATGATTTTTTTCACATGTGCCGGTTCCGGCTATACCGTTATCTGTAAACAGAACTTTTACCAGCCCCTGTCTGATATCAGAAGCAATCGTTTCCTCTGAGTGAAGGCTGCTGAAAAATTCTGTAATTTCCTTTGGATAGTACAGGGGATAAACGGTTTGTATGGTATTTTGTACTAACTGGTAAATCTGTTTTGTATGTTCTGTATTTGCGGTTATCAGTTCCATGATAGTTACCTCCTGTTTCCATTATAGATTTGGATGAGAAGACAGACAACAGTAAAATTGTATGCAGAACAATTTTCTTTATTTAATTTGTAAAAGAACTGAAAATTCTGCCGATATTGAATAAAACAGATGATACGGCAGATATCGGATTTTAATCAGGATTATATGGGGGGTGCCCCATATGTATAGCAGGAAATATAAAAATAATTGTTATTAGATCTTATTGAGAAAACGGTCAATCAGGAAATTTCAGGATTTACGGAGGCAGTCGAAATGGATTTTTATAAAACAGATGGTAAGGGTTTTAGGGATAAAAGCAATCTTTCGGATTTGGAGCTGGTGGATTACCGGATTCGGGAAATCAGAAAAAGCGAGTATCCGGTATTATCTGATTTTTTGTATGAGGCAATTTTTATCCCGGAGGGAATGGAAAAGCCTCCAAAATCCATGATCCAGCAGCAGGAACTGCAGGTATATATTGAGGACTTTGGAAAAGCGGATGACTACTGCATGGTAGCGGAGGTGCAGGAAAAAATTGTGGGCGCAGCATGGGTTCGTATTATGAATGATTATGGGCATATTGATGATGAAACGCCCTCATTCGCCATTTCACTTTATGAGGAATACCGGCATCTGGGGATTGGCACGGCGCTTATGGAAGCGATGCTTAAACTTTTAAAAGAGAAGGGATACAGACAGACATCACTTTCCGTGCAGAAGGCAAATTATGCAGTTTCTATGTATAAAAAAGCCGGGTTTGCAGTGGTTCATGAAAATGAAGAAGAATACATCATGGTCTGCCGGCTGTAGTGTGGCAGCTGGCAAATACACAGGGAGGGACAGGAGGCGCAATGTCGGTTAATTCTTTTGAGCATTATCCCATGAGCTGGAAACCGGATTTCAGCAGGGCAGAATCTCCATTATATCTGGCGCTGGCAAAGCTGCTGGAAGAAGATATAAAAAAGGGGGTATTACTGCCGGGGACAAAATTGCCGCCGCAAAGGGAACTGGCGGATTTTCTGGATATCAATTTAAGTACGGTTTCCAGGGCGTTCCGTATCTGCAGTCAGAAAGGCCTGTTATCGTCTTCTGTCGGAAATGGAACGTATGTTTCTGCTGATGCAACGGCTGGTAAAATTTTTGTATGCGGGAAAGAAAATCCGAAGCTGATAGAAATGGGCGGAATCTATCCGCACGAGGAAGCGAACCTGAAAGTGCAGCAGTTTACAGAGCAGTTGCTTAAGGGAACAGATGCGTTAAAGTTTTTTTCTTATGCAAAGCCCCAGGGGACAAAAAAGCTGCGGGAAGCAGGGGTGATATGGTTTGGCAAAATGGGATTTCATACAGACAGCGGGCATATTATTTTAGCGGCAGGCGGACAGAACGCTCTGACTGCGGTGTTATGCGGTCTGTTTCAACAGGGAGATAAAATCGGTACGGATGATGTAACCTATCCTGGTATCAAAATGGCTGCAAGGATGGCAGGAATCCAGCTTGTGCCTGTCCGGCAGGAAAACTATGAAATGACAGAAGAAGGGATAAATTATGCCATCAAAAATGAAAATATCAAAGGTATTTACATCATACCGGATTTCCAGAATCCAACGGGACATATCATGTCTTTAGAAACGAGAAAAATGATAGCTGAAGTATCAGAGAAAAACGGGTTAATTGTAATTGAGGATGCAATTAGTCATCTGCTGAATGAACATGCAGATTCGCTGCCGCCGGTTGCCGCGTTTGCCCCGGAAAATGTAATTTGTCTGGCAAGTCTGTCCAAGACGGTTGCACCGGGATTAAGAACTGCATTTATTCATGTTCCCCGGAAGTATCATTCTGGTCTTGCGGAAGCATTATATACGATGAACCTGTCAAATTCTGCGGTGCTTACAGAAGTTGCAGCCGGACTGATCGAAAGCGGTCAGGCAGATGAAATCATAGCAGAACGCAGAGAGGAAATTGCAAAACGCAATATCATTGCGAATAAAATATTAAACGGTTATCTGGCAGAAAGTGAGCTTACCTGCCCGTTTCGGTGGCTGTTGCTGCCAGAGTGTTTTACGGGGGAGGAATTTGAAATCTGTGCGCGGCGGGAGGGAGTTGAAGTATTTGGTGCAGAGCGGTTTACGGTGGGAAACAGGCCCGCTGAAAGGGCAGTGAGAATTTCTGTAATCACACCTCCCACAGCGGAGATTCTTACCGAAGGACTGGGACGGCTGCAAAAGATTCTGGTTCGGTGTATGCGGTGATAGTATTCACTGCATATACAATGAACGATAAAATCATAAATTAGCAGAAAAAGCACAGTTGCAATCTGCCTTTGACTGTGCTAGACTTACATCAGAACAATTGTCAGTTGTTCATTTTTCCAATGGACAGATGGCAGGAGAATTCTCATTTTTATATCCACAATAATAATTTTTTGAAAAATATTTCCCAGGTAGTATTTGTAAATAATTAATGAATATGAATATTTACATACTTTTATTAGTTTTATTATGAAATTTTATGGAATGTATTGTAGCATCTGCCAAAACAGTTTATACTAAAAGGAGAAAATAATATGGAAAAGGAAACAGTTCAGCCGCAGGAGGTGCTGCCGGTTAACGGTCGGTCAAAGGACAGTTTTTTTAAAATGATTTACCGGTCAAAGGAGCGGCTTGATGGACTGGCAAAATTTCTGCTGGGTATACAGGACGGGGAGGTCAGCATTGCAAATGTGAAGCCGGTTCTGTTTGGAAACCGGGAGAATGATTTATCGTTTCTGTGCAATCATGTCTTTTACTGCATGATGGAGGAAGAATCCACACTGTGTCCTAATATGCCGTACCGTCTGCTGGAATATATTACGGCGGGTCTCCGTTCCACAGTGGATTCGGAAAAGCTTTTGTACAGTTCAAAAAAGGTGTATTTTCCGGTTCCGAAGCTGTATATGGTGCAGGTCGGCGTGGAGGAGAGAAAGAAGGAGATTACGGAAGCTGTGTATGACCTGCGGCTGAGTGATTCCTACAGAACTGTTGAAGACAGAAATGAAACCGTTACGGAACCGGACCTTGAGGCAGTGGTTCATGTATATGATTTTCGTATGACGCTTTCGGAGATACTTGATTATATTGAAAAAGAAATTCTTCCGGCGCGCCTTGTCCCGTATGCAGGGGATTTGCTGGATTATGCGCTTGTTGCTGACTGCCTGACCTATGTTCAGCGTGTGGGAAGGAACAAAAAATATACAGTTCCCAAAAATGCCGCAGTTCCTGCCAGACTGCTGGAACTGCTGAAAGACAGGGGGATTTTCAGGGAACTGCTTTCTGATAAGGAGGTATGTGATATGACGATGGCAACATTTTCAAGAGAAGATATGCGTGAATACCAGGGGTGGGAACGCGGCATGGAAGAGGGAATGGAGCAGGGAAGAGTACTGACATATGCGGAATTTGGACTGTCCCCGGAAGAAATCGCTTTACGTGTATCCATGCCCCTGGAAGAGGTAAAGCGGATACTGGAGTAATGGAAAAAGCACAGTTTCACCTGTGCTTTTCTTCCACATTCCGTTTAAATCCCACATAAGTAACAACAAAATAAACCAGATAAATTCCAAAAAACAAGGCAATGCTTTTCAGGAAAAATATACCGGCGAAAACCGGGACGCCCGTTTCGATGACAAACTGTTTACTCACAAATAAAATCATTTTTCCGCTGATTACCATTGCAAACAGTGCCGGACACAGATAGTAGGCGGCGAGTTGTTTTAAAATCATGCGCCGGATCTGGTTTCGTTCCAGTCCGAGTTTCGCCAGCACATCATACCGGAATCTGTATTTGGCGGAATCGCTTAACTGCTGGATGGACAGCACGGTTACAGCGACACATACAAATACAAGGCCGATATAAAACATCGGAATAATGAAAGAACCCAGCATATATTTGGTTTCAGGAATCAGGCTTTCCCTTGCCAGGTAAACGGAGCACATTACGATAATGGAGTCTGAGCCGCAGCGTAAACCCGGGTTGTACTTATTGTCCGTGTCCAGTTCCATATCATCATCTTCCGGTAATAAATTCATCAGTTTATTCTGTAAATCCAGCGGACGCGCTCCTTTTAAATCCACAGCCAGTTCCGAATAACAAGGGCGCATGCGCTTTAATGCATCATCCGGTACGACAATTACATAATCAGCCCCGTTGTGCCCGTCCTGCGAAAAGTAATCCGGGATAATTCCCGCGCAGGAGAGAAAGGTTTTGCCGGAGGCGTCTGCAATCTGTAAATCTTTTGGGGCGTCTGTCACTTCATGGTATAACCGGGGCTTAATCTGAATAAGGTATTCCCCGGAGGTTATTTCCTTTTTCCCATAACCCAGCATCTGCCGCAGATGGTTATAATCCGAAAGTCCCATATAAGTATCGTATGGATAATAGGTTCCGCGGTTTAAAAGCATTTCCTTTATTTTATCTGTGTCAGGGCTTCCATCGGTTTTCTGGTACATGGTTCCCCATGCCTCTAAATGTGTCAGCATCCAGGTATTCACCTGGTTGCTGTAATCCGTGTAAATGTGGTACGGATAATAATCTGCAGATGCTGTTTCAGCATTGATTACTGCTATTTCATCGGAAAAATCATCATTCGTGTCTGAACTGTATGCCAGTACGTCAAACGGAAATTTGCCGTCCAGCATGGTGTTTTCATATTCGCTGAACATCAGGGCAATGGAAGCGCCGAGCAGTGCGAGGGTAAACAGTGACGTCAGCGTTCCCATTGTAAACTGCATGGTTTTTACCTTTGATGCAAACTGCCTGAGCAGAAAAAGATTCTGCCCTCTGTAGACTGCGTTTCCTTTTTTTCGGATATAGCAGATGGTCCATGCCGATAATCCGGTATAAAACAGATAAATGGTAAGTACCAGACCGACCAGAAAAATCATGACTTCCACGGTACTGTCAAGTCTGCCGAATATGCTCCAGAACAGTAAAATAAAAATCATGGACAGCGGAAGAAGAATCCGTTTTCCCTTTTCATGTTTTTCCCGGATGTTTTCGTTCCGGCGTCTGGCTTCCATCAGTGCATGGATATTCATTTTTCTGAATTTATGCCTGCACCGGGTCAGCGCCAGCAGGTAACAGCCGAAGTAACAAAGCGCCGTCATCAGAAAGGTTTTATAATGGAAGGTGATATGCAGGTGATATTCCATTCTTACCATGGAATACATAACGGAAACCAGTACCTGCTGGAGCAGTATTCCCAGAAGAATGCCGCAGCAGAAGGAAAGACAGCCAAGCAGAAGATTTTCCCTGATATACAGTCTGGAAACCGTTTTCTTTTTCATTCCAAGGAGCAGGTAGATTCCAAATTCACTGCTTCGTTTTTCCAGCATAAATCGCACCATATAGTTTATCAGCCATGCAACGATGATAACAATAAATACGGTTGCAAGAATCAGCATAATGTCCATCAGTGGTTCCAGGTCAAAAAGGTCTGCCAGTTCGTTCTGGAAAATCAGACTGCCGAATGCGTAAATCAGCGCCGTGATGATTGTCATGGTAAGAATATAAACCAGGTAATCCCTTGCGGACCGTTTCATGTTACGGAAGGCGAGCTTAGCAAACATCAGACATTTCACCTCCCGTCAGTGACAGTACATCCAGGATTTCCTGAAGGAAAAGGTTTCTCTTTTTTTCTCCCCGGATGAGTTCGTGAAATATTTTCCCGTCTTTTAAAAACAAGATTCTTTTACAGTAGCTTGCCGAAAATGCATCATGGGTTACCATAAGAATCGTTGCCGCAAGCTCCCGGTTCAGACGGGTGAAGGTTTCCAGAAGCGTCTGCGCTGCCCTGGAATCCAAAGCACCGGTCGGTTCATCCGCAAGCAGAAGTTTTGGATGGCTGACAAGCGCCCTTGCGCAGGCACACCGCTGTTTCTGTCCGCCGGAAACCTGGTACGGAAATTTATCCCGGATATCCTCGATTCCAAGCAGCCTTAAAATGCTGCCACAGCGTTCATTGATGTCTTTTTTCTTTTGTCCCTGCAGGGTCTGCGCCAGAATAATGTTTTCCTCAATGGTCAGGGTGTCCAGCAGATTGTAATCCTGAAATACAAAGCCAAGATTTTTTCTGCGGAATTCTGACAGGGCATTTTCCGACAGCTCTGTGATATCGGTGTTTTCATAATAAATATGTCCCGCAGTTACCCGGTCAATGGTTGCCATCATGTTTAGAAGCGTGGTTTTTCCGGAGCCGGAGGCTCCCATGACGCCGATAAATTCGCCTTTGTCCACATGAAAGCTTACATCATCCACGGCCTTTGTTACATTTGATTCGTTTCCGTAGTATTTTTCCACGTTGCATACCCGGATGTAGTTGTTTGCAGTCTGTGCCATGATAGAATTTCCTTTCGTCTGTATCATGATTGTTTTGTAATGTCATTTTATATGATTTCGGGATGGTTTCATATAAAGACAGATTGAAGTTATCTTAAGATTTCATAAGATAACTTCAATCCATTGATTCCCTGCTTATGTAATTACTAACCGGAAATTCCACAACCATTTTCGTCCCCCTGCCATATTCCGACTCCGCAGATATCCCAATCCCCATTTTTTCACAGAGCCTGCGGCAAAGGTAAAGTCCCATTCCGGTCGAGCGTTCTTCTTTTCTTCCATTGGTTCCGGTAAATCCTTTTTCAAAAATCCGGGAAAGTTCTTCCGGGCGGATGCCGGTTCCGTTGTCCTCCACAGTAAATAGTACGCCGTGCTCCGTGCGGCTGGTTCCGATACAAAATACAGGCGTTTCGCTTTTGTATTTTATACTGTTTAAGATGAGCTGGTTTAAAATAAAAGCAATCCATTTTTTATCAGTATAAACCATGTCCTTACAATTTATATCTGCCTGCACATGGTTCTGGATTAAAAGCAGTCTGTTTTTATCCAGTACTTCATACACGACTTCTTCCAGGTTCGTTTTCTGTATCATATAATCTTTGTAAACCTCTTTGGAACGGGCAAAGTACAGCGCCATATCCACATAGTTTTCTATTTTCTGGTTTTCCAGGCTGATGGTTTTAAAGTCATCAGCACTGCCAGGCAGATGCCTGCGGTTTTCACAGACCAGGGAAATTCCGGTAATTGGAGCCTTGATTTCATGCACCCAGCTTTCGATATATTCTTTATAATCCTTTTGTTCCTCTTCCAGCCGGCGGATTCGCTCAATCACTGATTTATTTGATTTACGGATCATTTCTTTGTAAAGTCTGTCCTCAAGCGAAAACGAGTCGGGCAGCAGTTCTCCGAGCAGGTATCTTCTGTCTGTTTTTTCCAGAATCTGTTCCATTTCGCGGAAATATTTCTTCCGCTGTCCGTAAGTAAGCAGAAGCCATGCTGCCAGAAGAACCAGCCAGAAAACCAGAATCAGCGTGATGTTTGATTTGCTGTAGTCCGTCAGCCGTAAAAACACGGAGAGGACGCACATGCAGATGAAGTGAAGCAGTAAAAGCATTCCTTTGTCTTTGATAAATTCTGTCAGTTTCATATGCGGTAACCAATGCCCCTTTTTGTTTCTATAAAATCCTCTGCCCCGATGGAATTTAATTTTTTGCGGATATTTGTCACATGGACGCTTAAGGTATTGTCGTCAATAAAAATCTGGTTTTCCCACAGATATTCCACCAGTGTTATCCGGGAAACAAATTCTCCTTCGTGCAGAAACAGAAGATGCAGGATTTTCATTTCATTTTTGGTAAGCTCCACGCTTTTGGACTGAAAGGATAAACAGCATCTGGGGATATGAAGCGTTACGCCGTTTTTGGAAAAACTTTCGGGTTTTGTCCCCTTTGTGCGTTTTAACACAGCGGCAATCCTCGCCAGAAGAAGCGGCGGCTGGTACGGCTTTGTGATATAATCGTCCGCGCCTTTTAAAATACCGTTCAGTTCGTCCATGGAATCAGTTCGTCCGGTCAGAAATATGACTGGAATGTCCGTCTGTTCCCGCAGCTGTATGCAGAGGTCAAAACCCGAAATTCCCGGCAGGTTTACATCCATAAGAATCAAATCCGGCATGGCGGTCTGCACCTGGTTTACCAGGTTTTCAAATATATCCGCCGCTGTGACCTGGTACATGGCATTTTCCAGCAGTATTTTCAGTTCCCGCCGGATCAGCGGTTCGTCTTCAATGATAAATATATGCATTATGACTGCAGCTCCTGTTCTGTCAATGACGCAAATCCCATGCAAATTCGCTGCACGAAAGGATTTGCGCAGACAATGCATCAAACAATGTATCATATGTTCTGCCCTATTATAACAAAAACAGGTGGGACTGTCACTTTTTTTGTATACAAACCGTGACTGCTGTGTTATAATCCAAAAATAAATAGTCATTGTTCCCTGTGTTCACAGGCATGAGCAAAATCCACAAATCGAAAAAGGAAGTACATATGAACCCAGCCGAAATATTAAAAAAATACTTTGGATACGATTCGTTCCGGAACGGACAGGAAACCATGATCGAATCCATTTTATCAGGAAAAGATGCGTTTGCGATTATGCCGACAGGCGCAGGAAAGTCACTCTGTTACCAGGTACCGGCGCTGCTTCTTCCCGGTATTACGATTGTGATATCACCTCTTATTTCCCTGATGCAGGACCAGGTGAAATCTTTAAACGAGGCGGGAATTCATGCCGCATTCATTAACTCCTCCCTTACAGAACAGCAGATTGCAAAGGCGCTGCGCCTGGCGCAGGACGGCACATACAAAATTATTTATGTCGCCCCTGAACGGCTGGAGAGTGAAGGGTTTATACAGTTTGCATTAAATACGGACATTTCCATGGTAACCGTTGATGAAGCGCACTGTATTTCGCAGTGGGGGCAGGATTTCAGGCCGGGCTATCTAAAGATTACAGAGTTTGTTGCAAAGCTGCCGAAGCGTCCGGTAGTCAGCGCGTTTACGGCAACGGCAACCGCTGAGGTCAAAACGGATATCGAATGCATTTTACAGCTGAAAACCCCGGAAACTGTGGTAACGGGCTTTGACCGGGAAAACCTCTATTACCGCGTGGAGCATGTGGCAGGAAAGCGTAAGGATGAATTTGTCATGGATTATGTGAAAAGCCATTCGGGGGAGAGCGGAATCATCTACTGTGCGACAAGAAAAAATGTGGACACGCTGTATGAAAAACTGTCAGAAAACGGAATTTCCGTTTCCCGTTACCATGCCGGAATGGACAGTGAAACAAGAAAGAACAGCCAGGATGATTTTATTTATGACCGGGTGCAGGTGATTATTGCCACCAATGCATTTGGCATGGGAATCGACAAATCAAACGTAAGGTATGTGATTCACTATAATATGCCGCAGAGCATGGAAAATTATTACCAGGAGGCGGGGCGTGCGGGACGCGACGGTGAAAACTCACAGTGCATCCTTTTGTTTTCCGCCCAGGATGTTATGATTAATAAATTTCTTCTGGATAAGAAGGAAGTAGAGGATGTGGAAGCAGAGGATCTTGAACTGATTCGGCAGAGAGATGTCAGAAGACTGCAGGCAATGGAAGGATACTGTAAAACCACCTCATGTCTTAGGAATTATATACTGGAATACTTTGGTGAAAAAACAAACGTACCCTGCGACAACTGCGGAAACTGCCACCGCGAATTTTCAGAAAGCGATATGACGGATGATGCGAAACAGGTGATTAACTGCGTTGCGGAAACGAGGGGAAGATTCGGCGTAAATATTGTGCTGGGAACCCTGCTCGGCGCAAACCGGGCAAGATTAAAGGAGGTTGGCGCCACTTCATACAAGTCATACGGCGTTCTTGCACAGAGAAATGAAAATGACTTAAGACTGCTGATTGGCCAGCTGCTGGCGGAAGGATATCTTGTCCAGACAGCAGGAGAGTACAGCGTTCTTAAGATGGGGGACATCAGCCGGTTAAAGGATGAAAACACCCGCGTGATTGTGAAGAAATTTGAGGAAAAGGAAAAGCGGGTGCGAAGCAGAAATGCAGGAAAAAGAAGTACAGATGCACTTACATCTGCAGGCTACCAGTTATTTGAAAGACTCCGCCAGCTGCGTTTAATGATTGCAAAAGAAGAGAAAATGCCGCCGTATATTATATTTAATGACAAAACATTAATTGACATGTGTGCAAAAACACCGGAAAACAGGCAGGAAATGCTGGATGTATCCGGTGTCGGGGAACGTAAATTCAGTAAGTACGGACAGCGGTTTCTGGATGAAATCACACAGTTTGTTTCAGAAAACCCTGACGCGGTCATTAGTATGGAGGTGGAAAAGGATTAAATGTTATCAGCCGGTAAGGTAAGCGCTGCTTCAAATCCACCGTACCTGCTGCGGCCCATGCTTACGTTTCCATTATGGGCAGCAGTAATCTGACGGACAATCAAAAGCCCCAGTCCATGCCGCTGTTGGGCAGTATTTTCATCACAGACCATATAGTGCGGGGAACTGTTTAATTTTTCCAGCTGCTCGTCCGATACGCCTTTGCCGTCGTCGGCAACGGTTATGGTGCAGGTTCCGTTTTCAGCCGTAACGCCTACATGGATCCTGCAGGCATTGTTGTGGCTGATACAGTTTTGAATCAGATTGCTTACGGCACGCCGGATTAAATCCCTGTCAACATTTGCAGTGCAGACAGTTAAGGCTTCGTCTGTTTCCCACACAACCGGATGGCTGCCCTCGATATCCATATTGATGAAATCAACAGCGACCTGGCGGACAATGGCAACTACGTTCTGTTTTTCCGGGTGCAGCGGCTGCATATTGTATTCTAATCTGGAAGCAAGATTCAGGTCACTGATTAAATTTCTCATACGTTCACTCTGTTTTACAATCACTGAAGCTTTCTGGCAGCTGTCTTTCGGCAAACGTCTGTCGCTTTCCAGCTGGCAGGCATAACCCATAACCATGGAAAGCGGTGTGCGTATGTCGTGCGATACTCCCGCAATCCAGTTTGCCCTTGCGGTTTCTTTTTTTTCAAGCATCTTGTCCTTGGACTGCAGAATTTCCGAAGTCCGGTTGATATTTGCAGCCAGTTCGGACAGTAATCCCTTTTCTTTTATATGGACAGCTTCACCTGCGGACAGGGCCTGTATGCCGTTGATAATCGGCTTTACGGACCCAAACAGTCTGGTATTGGCGAAGAAATAAATCATAAAAACCAGCACGGTATTCATCGCCAGCACGGTCAGGATAGTCCGGGGCAGGCTGGCAATCAGACGGTAATCCCAGCTCGGCCACATGTGTTTCCAGAAGCTGTCTTTCGGGTAACCCAGTACCACAAGCCCTTTTTCTGATTCCCCGGTAAATGTCGGATATCCGTCTATATAGCCGCGGGTGATGCCCGCAATGTCCGAAGCACAATAGGATACCGGTACGGTTTGCGGCAGATCATCTGTCTGCCAGATCACCTGCATGGTTTTGTTGTCAATCAGGACTGCCCAGGCGCCGGAAGTTTTCAGTTCAAGGGCTGTTTCAGAGGACAGAACATATTCATGTCCGTCCCAGTGCAGGTGGTCCGCAACTTCTCCAGCAGTCTGCCAGGGATGTCTGTTCGGCATCTGGTTTAAGGAATATACGGCTAACAGAATCAGGTTCAGACCGATAATTAAAACAGCGGACAGCAGCATGATGCCGATAAAACGCCGTATCAGTTTTGGAACACTTTTCATATCATTTTCCTCCCGGAGTATGCAGTAACAGCTTGTAACCAAGCCCCTTAACTGTAATCAGGGAAACGGGGCGCGATGGGATTTCTTCAATTTTTTCCCGGATGCGCCGGATGTGCGCCATCAGCGAATTTTCATAACCAAAGGGATTGTCGCCCCAGGCGGCGCTGCACAGGGCATCAATCGTTATAATCCGTCCTGCATTCCGGTACAGGGCGGCAAGTATGTCGTGTTCCTTTGCAGTAAGGGGAATATGTTCCCCGTTTTTTATCACTTCGGCACGGTCAAAGTCAATCACACTGTTTTCCAGAATCACAAGAGGATTCTCTCCCTTATAGCATCTGCGCAGAATGGCATTGACGCGGAACAAAAGCTCTTTTGGCAAAAACGGCTTTACCATATAGTCGTCTGCGCCAAGTCCGAAGCCGCGAAATTTATCGTCATCCTCCCCGCGGGCAGTCAGAAACAGCACGGGATAGTCTGCGCTGCGTTTCAGCCGTTCCATAAGCTCAAAGCCGCTGCCGTCAGGAAGCATGACGTCAAGAATGGCAAGCTCCGGATGAAAGGTTTCTGAGACAGCAGCAGCCTCCCGGACGGTTTCTGCCGTTTTAATATTAGAGAATCCGTCCTCTTTCAGGATGGATGATACCATGTCCAAAAGCTCCCGTTCATCATCCACAAGCAGGATGCGTTTCTGTTTCAGATATTCAAAGTCCATATGGATACCTCCTTATGGGTTTATTATACCATGTCGTCAATCTCCGATTGACGACGCTATATGCGCAATGTCCTTTTGCGCAGTATAATAAACGTCCCGTGTTTATTATACCATAAATAAAATTTTAAGATAAAGTCCGGCAGAAATGTAAGGCAAATGTAAGGCAGAGAGAATGCTGTTACAGGGTTGGGGCAGTACAATGTATCTGAACAGATAAGAAAGGAGCAAAACTTAAAAAATGAAAGAAACAAATATCATTGAAACCAGGAATCTGACGAAATCCTATTCCGGTTTTACAGCAGTTTCAGACGTTAATCTGCATATCCCCAAAGGTTCGGTGTATGGCTTTTTAGGACCGAACGGCGCGGGAAAATCCACCACAATGAAAATGTTTCTGGGACTGAGCAGACCGACAGGAGGTTCATTTACAATTGACGGGAAAGCGTATCCGCAAAACAGGGTGGAAATTTTAAAGGAGGTCGGTTCGTTTATTGAAGCGCCTGCTTTTTACGGAAATTTAAGCGGAGAGGAAAACCTTGAAATTATCCAAAAAATACTGGGACTGCCCCAATCTGCCGTAGAGGCCGCGCTTGAAATTACGGGACTGACGCAGTTTCGTAAACGTCTGGCGGGGAAATATTCCCTTGGTATGAAACAGAGGCTGGGGCTTGCCATGGCGCTGATTGGAAAACCGCCGATTCTGATTCTGGATGAGCCGACCAACGGGCTTGACCCGGTTGGTATTCACGAAATCAGAACGCTGATCCGTTCCCTCCCAAAAAAGTTTGACTGTACCGTTTTAGTATCATCGCACCTGCTGTCGGAAGTTGAGCTGATGGCTGACAAAATCGGTATCTTAAACCGCGGGTGTCTGCTGTTTGAGGGGACAGTGGAGGAGCTGAAGTCAGGCGCGTATTCGCGGGGGTATCCTGTGGGAAATCTGGAAGATATATTCCTTGCATTTATTGATGACGATAATCGGAAAAGAGGTGCATAAGATGAGCATTTACCTGGAATGCAAAAAGATGAAACGGACGGGTTTTGTACCTGCGTTTTTGGCGGGGGGGATTTTAGCCGCGGCCGTTCCGGTAGTCAATATGTCTGTTCGCCACGAATTATACCGGACGAAACACGGCTCGCCCGTTCAGATTCTGTTTGATGCAAACTGGCAGACAATGGCGATGCTCAATGTCCTGCTTGTGGTACTGGGAAGCTGTATGCTCTATCATATGGAATATGCGGACAATGCCATGCAGAAAATGAAATCGCTCCCCATACGGGCAGGCTCGTTATTTTTTGGAAAGGCAATTCTGACAGTTGTTATGAGCTTTTTCGTGCTGGCAATGGAGGCTGCTGCAGTTGCATTCTGTTCCAGCCGCTGGTTTGAAACCGGAAACGGGTTTTATACGGAGCTGTCCAGGACGTTTGGATATGCGTTTCTTCTGATGCTGCCGTGTATTCTTTTATCACTTCTGGTTTCGGAAGCGTGTAAGAATATGTGGGTATCGCTTGGCATTGGCGTTGTCTGTGTTTTTACGGCGACAATGCTGCCGTCCGGTTCATTTTTTCTTTCGCTGTTTCCTTTTGCCATGCCGTTTCGGACGTCGGCGGATACAGCGCATACTGCCCGTTTACTGCTTGGTGCTGCAGCAGAGGCTGTGATTTTTGCTCTGGCGCATCCGCTGCTGATTAAAGTCAGGAGGTTATCCGAATGAATTTTTTAACGCTTTTTGGTATTGAATTTAAGAAAATAAAACACTCGAAGATATGTTTGATTCTGTTTGCTGCCACCATCATTCTCTGGATTCCGTCGGTCTTTCATTCTGATTTGAATTTTCAGATGCAGGCGGAGGGGATTTCCCCGGAACATAATTTTTTTATCCAGGGCTTTATGGGAATGTCATGGTTTATGTTTCCTGCCGGAATGGTTGTCTGTACGGTTCTTCTGAGCCAGACAGAACGGACAAACCATGGAATCTTAAAAATGCTTGCGTTACCGCTTCATACAGCAAAGCTTTGTCTTGCAAAGTTTACGGTGCTGCTTGTGCTTGCGGCAGTGCAGATGCTGCTGATGACAGGCATGTACTATATCAGCGCCGCCATCTGCCAGACTGTGCATCATTACAGCTTTATGCTGCCGCTTCAATTTGTTGCAAAAGAAACCGGTATCCTGTTTTTGTCTGCCATACCGATGCTTGCCGTTTTTTATATGCTGTCGGTGTGTATAAGAACGCCCGTGTTTTCTATTGGCATCGGACTGGCGTCCATTGTGCCGTCCGTTCTGATGATCAACACAAAAATATGGTTTGCGTATCCGCCGTCATATCCACTTTTTGTGATTACTTCGGAATACGGGAAGCTTGCAGAAAATCTTAATACCGCGCAGGTTAAGTTTCTGCCATGGCTTCCTGCGGCAGTTATTATTACAATTACAGCTTTGTGCACTTCCTGCCTTTGTTTCGGGCAGGCAGAAAGGAGATAAATGATGAAAGAAAAAGTATTAACCGTAATCAGTACCCTGATGATCTTTATTCCGTGGACGATTCTCCCGCTCCGGTCGTTTGACTGGGCGCTGGAATCACCCGCTGCCGAAATTATGATTTCCTGCTATGCAGTATTTATGATTTTTAGCGGAGTGTTTACGGCTGTTTCCTATGGAGCGGCAAAGGTGCAGCATGGCTGGATGAAGGTCTGCCTGGTGATAAACTGCCTGTATGCGGTGGGCGGGGCTGCGGCAGTCGGGATGATGGCGCTGGCATAATTCATTCCCCAAGCACACCCGTAATTTCACTCCTGATACTGCAGAAAAGCCTGGCAAGTTCCGGGTCAAAGTGACTGCCGCCGGATTCGGCAATTATGGCAAACGCTTCGTCCACGGGCATCGCCTCCTTATAGCATCGCCTGGAAACCAGTGCGTCAAAGACGTCAGCCACCGCCATAATCCTTGCACATAACGGAATATCGCTTCCGCTGAGTCCCTGCGGATACCCGGTGCCGTCCCATTTTTCGTGGTGTCCAAGCGCAATCTGTGCGGCTATGTCAATATATTCTTTTTCTTCAATGCTGCCCAGGACGTCAATAACAATCCTGCCGCCTGCCGTGGTATGCTCCTTCATGGCTTCAAATTCTTCGCGGGTAAGTCTGCCCGGCTTCTGGAGAATCATGTCGGAAACGGCAATTTTTCCAATGTCATGCATCGGCGCCGCCTTAATCAGAAGCTCTGCGTAATCGTCCGTAAGGATTTTTGTGCAGTAACCTGCCTTCTGTGCGGCGCGCGTTAAAAGCTCCACATAGCGGCTGGTGCGTTTGACATGTTCGCCGGTATCAAGGTCGCGGTTTTCAATCAGGTTTGCCATGCCGATAATGGTATTTTCCTGCAGTGCAAGAATTTTACAGTTATGCTCGACAAGCGCCTGGGTTTTTCGGGCGTTTTCCTCTTCGAGCAGATTTTGTATTTTTCCAGGCGTGAGGTGATACTGACGCATAAAACCATACAAAGTACGGTAACTGCACAAATACAGATAATGCAGATTCTTTCACTTATTTCTGCAATGGCAATACTGTGGTCCATTTTTTTATTTGTTTCGTCCATTTCCGCAACAATATATCCATCCAGAATATCAATATCATCTGTAATTCTGCTGATGAAATCCGCCAGATATGAGGTGATATAATATCTGGCAGTGCCGCTGCGTCCGTCCCGGCTCATCTGAAATATATTTTCTGCATTGTTAAAATAGCTGATTGCATTGGAATAAACGGTATGAAACAGCTGTTCTTTTCTGCTTCCTGAAATCCGCCCGTTCATTTCTTCCAGCAGGCCGGTGATTTCTTCCTGCAGCCTGGAGGCATCTTTTTCATAGGACTGTTTTGCAGCTGCTGTATCCGTCAGGGTATGCCAGGAAACAATCATGTGGTGCCGGCTCATCAGCCGGCAGATATCAGACATGTCAAGCCTGTCCCTGACGCTTCCTTCAATATTCTGTTCGTAATTATTCAGTATGTCCTTCAGATTGTACTGCAGGATCAGCATGCCCGCAATGCATACGATACCTGCAAAAAGATTCAGCAGAAACATCTGAAAGGAAATACGTTTAATCAGTTTCATCAGCCGGTCCTTTCTGCTGCGGAGCTGCCGTGATTTCGTCTGTCATATTGTCGAGCAGCGTCTGTAAATCCTGGTTATCAGGATTTTCTCCTGCTATGATAGTGCCGAATACATACGAAGGATGCCAGTAGGCATCCGTAATGCGCTGGGCGTCAGCAAATGCTGACTGTTCCGAAAGGGCGGCAACAGCAGGAGATGACTGTACGGCGGGGGATGCGGCTGCCTTTAAATTGGAAGGGCATTCCCCGGTTATTTCAAATCTCCGCAGCTGCATTTCTTCGCTGGACAGGTATTCTGCCAGCTTTACTGCCCAGTCACTGTTTTTTGAGGCGGAGTTTACCCCGACCAGCTTGTAGCCGGAGAAGCTGCACATCTGTACCTGGTCGCCGGCAAGCGTAAATTCCGGAAGCTTTGCCGTTGCAAAATCATCGCCCCATGCTTCCTTAACAGCCTGTGCATTCCATGCGCCGTTGACGCCTGCAATAATGGTTCCATTTTTTACCCCGTTGATAAATCCGACGTCATCACAGCTGGTAAAGCCTTTATGTGCGGCAATATCCAGCATTGCATTTGCCACATCAACGCCGGTATAGGGGGTGTCGTCCGCATTCCAGTTGCAGTAGTTTGTAAGTCCGTCCTCACTGACATGCAGCTGTAATCCTGCTGCACGGAAAAAGGAATAGATGTACCACCCGCTTGAATAGTCAATAGCTGTCTTTTTTCCGTTTTCAGCTGATATATCCAGAATCCTGTCAAGATTTTTAACATCCTCATCCGAAAAATATTTTGCATTGTAATATAAAAAATACCCGTTTCCGGATGTCAGCGGACAGGCATAAAGTTTGTCGTTATACATCGCTGCACGGCATGCACCGTTGTCCCTGCCGCCGTTTGCCGCAATTACTGATTCTGTGTTTTCCGTAATTTCAAGAAGTGCGCCCGCCTGACGGAGCGTGTCAAACTGGTCATCCGCGAACACAAAAATATCCGCGGCTGCTTCAGGGTTAGCCAGTACAGTTTCCTTGGAAGTAAGCACATTTTCCCTGCTGACGGTAATTTCAAAATTTGCCTCACCGGCATATTTTTCCTGAAAAGACTCTATGGCACTGTTTATTAATGATGATTCCGTTTCATCACTCCACCAGACGGAAAGTTTTACTACAGGAACGGGGGCGGATGTCTGGTCCCGGCAGCCCGTCAGACCGGGGGAGGTTACGGCAAGAACCGCCGCAAGCCAGAAAGCTTTTAATCTGTGTAATCTGTTGCTTTGCATAATTTTCTCTTTAATCTGCTGTTTTAATAACGTATTTATAGTATATTTTATTATAGACGCGTTACGCTGTAAACTTCAATCCCTGCAGCATGAATGGCATGTTTTCATCATAAACGGCAGCATTCTTTTGGGGCTTCCAGGCAGATTTCAGCAGTAAAGATGTCATGCTCTTCCCTGAATTCAACGGTTCCGTTATATTTTTCTGCAATTTTCTGTATGGATTTAATGCCAAATCCGTGAACCGATTTATTCTCTTTGTCCGTTTCCAGCCTCGGATTTTTTTTAAGTACAGATGCAGCAATGGTGTTTTTTACAGTCATAAAGGTCATGGTTTTTCTTGTACCCATCACCAGCTCGACTGCCGGGGAAACTAAACCGGTACATCCGTTTATGGCATTATCCAGCAGATTGGAGAGCAGAATGCTGATATCCATGTCACTGATGTTTTTCGGGCATGAATCAATGATACATTTTATTTCTATTCCGTTTTTCTGGCAGACGGCAATTTTATTGTTTAATACAGCATCAATTACCACATTTCCAGTATTGACAGCGGATGGGGCAAAGTCAATTTTTTCATTAATAATTTTTTCGATATAGGCAATCGCTTCTTCTGTTTTCCGGCTGGAAATTAATTCTGCGGCTGTCATAAAATAACCGCGCATGTCATGACGCAGTGTCCGCATTTCCATGTAACGTTCCTTTGCCTCGTCCACAAACCGTTCCTGTGCGGCAAGAGTAATTCTGGAAATCCGGTATTCTTCTTTCAGGCTGTTGTCATACTGCATTTTATCCATAATCACATAAAAGAGCAGATTCAAAATTGCAATCATAATACTGATAAATAGAAATAACGGCATTTCATCTGAGTCTGCAAATAGTTTCCTCAGGGAATTTGCAATCAGAAATGTGATGGCAAAACAGGAAAACTGTATGGTCCACTGGAGGCGGCTCAGGGAATACCGTCCGCGGTTTCGCATGTGAAGAAGAAATTCGCATGCAAAAAAGAAGGCAATTTTACTGAACAATAGTACCGGAATCCGGAGATTTCCGCCGGGTTTTGTAATTTCTTCTGCGGAACATCCGGAAAATACACGGAAAGACGTCAGAATAATCATGTTAATCGGCAATATGGTTATAGGGGGAAAAAGGGAAATCAGCACTTTTTCCTGAATTGTTCCGTCCAGAAAAAGAAGTACATAGAGAAAGATAACCCCAAAGAGGGCAAAAACTGCAATCTGTTTCATTGCATCCGTCTGTTCCGGAAGATTATCTGACATCAGAAGCGCAAGAAACACGGCAGATTTTAACCATGCAAGCTTTCTGTTTTTAAAACCAAGAAAACGATTGCACAGCCTTACGACGATCAGGCATTCCGTAAGGGAGGCTGCAGTTTCAATTAATAGATTCATAGTCCACTCCGTAAATAATTTCTGAATTTGTCCCGGACTTCATCTGCCCGGTAACGGCTGAGCAGGATTTCTGTTTTGTCATCAAGAATCACCAGCCTTTTTTCAAGGGCAAAAATGTACCGGCAGTTCACCAGGTAGCTTTTGTGGGTTCGTATAAAGTCAAAGGGGGCCAGCCGTGTTTCAAAATCAGAAAGGCATCCGTAGCACTCAATATCACTCCCGCCATCCACACAGACATGCAGCCAGTGACCGTAAATTTCTATGTATTTAATGGCGCGGGCATCAAGAAAAACTTCCCCCGTTTTCGTCTGGAACGGAAGCCTTTTTCCAGCATTACGCTTTTGGACGGCAGCATTTAATGCTTCAAGGGCTTCGGGCAGTTCGCTGTCCAGATGGGATTTCCGGATAAAACGGAACGGCTGGAATTTTATGGAGGAATACACAAGCTCCCCGTGCATGGAGATGAAAATAATAAATGCATCTTTGTGACGGTTTATCTGTCCTGCAATGTCAAAACCATTGACAGAGGGCATGTCAATATCAAGAAAAACTGCATCGCAGCCGGGATTGTCCATAAGAAGCTTTCCCCGCTGTGGTATATGGAAATAACCGGACGATCGTCCGGTGCGCCCAGTCCGTTTTCCACAAGTGATTTTAGTTTTTCTGTAAATTCTGTATCGTCGTCACAAAGAACAATCCGCATTTTCTCCCCGCCTTTCGGAATATTTTTTATTTTATCAGGGTAATGCCTTTTTTTCAATAATGGAAAAATATAAAATGCTGGTAATACTGTTTTTCATTGGAGGCAGCATATGGTATAATAAGCGAAAACAGTTTATTTATGATAACCATCTGGGATTTTAAGGAGGAGAAGCGATGGAAAAAAATGAAAATGCGGTATTCACGCAGAAATGGATGGAAAAGGCAGTCCGTGCCTGCCTGGGGAAAGAGGAAGGAAAGCTTACCGTTTCTGACCTGGAGCAGATTAAATATCTGAGGGCAGGGGAAAGCTTTGACAACGACTTTTTTATAGAGGTTTCCAGGGAAGTTCCGCCGGAGCCTTTTGCAGATACGGACGGCGGCGACGAGTGGATTTTTGCACTCAGGGACGACGACATAAAGCGGTTCCTGGATGATGGGGATACAGATTTTTCACAGCTATATGTTTCTTATACATTTGAGCATGAAGAAAACATGGACGCACGTTCCCCAAAGGCGGTAAAAGCGTGGGAGCAGTACCGGGAAAGCATCTGCGGGGAGCGTTATTACGAATCCTTTGAAGATGAAGACGAATGGGAAAAATGGTATCAGAACACTGCAGAAAATACCTACCGGGATATCAGCTATTTTAAGGGCGTCCGGGTACTTAGGATTCAGGGACTTAAAATACCGGATTATACCGTATTTGCCGGGATGGACAGACTGGCAGTGCTGGAACTGGCAGAGACTGTGTTTCAGGATAAAAAAGGATATGAAAAGCTGTATGATTTAAAACAGCTGTCGTGCTGGCTGGATTAATGTATACAGAAAAGACGGTATGCGGGCTTCTGTAAAAGTAAATTAAGTAAATTTTATTGTAAACATGTAATTTTTTATGTATAATTGAAATGCAGAAAAGGAAATTAATTCCGTTTTCCGCCACATCCTGCCGGATATTAGAAGT
The DNA here is from genome assembly GCA_910587655.1 of uncultured Agathobacter sp. Lineage (GTDB taxonomy): Bacteria > Bacillota > Clostridia > Lachnospirales > Lachnospiraceae > Roseburia. The sequence continues at coordinate 34,490 of CAJUND010000013.1, forward strand.
TCAGCAGGATGTGGCTTAAAAACGGTTTACAGAATATCTGAAACGGGGGATACTGTATGGTACATCAGGCAATTGACGGCGGACGGGCATTTGACTGGGGGCTTACGTCCAGGGAATACGCAAAGTACAGGGACATTTATCCGCAGGAGTTTTATGACCGGATTGTGGAACGAAACCTCTGCACCAGAGGACAGCGTGTTCTGGATATCGGTACAGGAACCGGAGTGCTGCCAAGAAACCTGTATTTTTACGGCGCAGAATGGACCGGGACGGACATTTCCGAAAACCAGATTGCCGAGGCGGAGCGTCTGTCAGAAGAAAGCGGAATGGATATCACATATCTGGTATGCGCGGCAGAAGACATTCATTTTCCGGAAAAAACGTTTGATGTCATTACGGCATGCCAGTGCTTCTTTTATTTTGACCACAAAAAAACGGCTCCGGTGCTTGCCGGGATATTAAAAGAAAACGGTCGGCTGCTGGTGCTTTATATGGCGTGGCTTCCGTTTGAGGACAGAATCGCAGGGGCTTCCGAAGAGCTTGTATTAAAATATAATCCGTGCTGGAGCGGGGCAGGGGAAACAAGAAGACCGGTTTTTATACCGGACGAAATAAAAGAATACTTTGACCTGGTTTCCCATGAGGAATTTGACTTAAAGGTTCCGTTTACAAGAACAGCATGGCACGGCAGAATGAAGGCGTGCCGCGGCGTCGGGGCTTCCATGACAGAGACAGAGCTTGCGGCGTGGGAAACGGAGCATAAAAAAATGCTGGAAGAAACAGCGCCCGAAAAATTTGAAGTTTTACATTATGCGGCAATTGCAGAGTTAAGGGTGAAAAAATAAGGGGTAAACGGGGTAGCTGAAATGAGTATGCAGTCGGATATTGAAATGCTTTCCATACAGGCTATGGAAACATATGCGATGAGGAATCATCTGACAGCAAAAGAAGTGAATGAAATATTTCATAAGCATCAGGTGTTTGAAAAGATTATTTTGCAGCATGAATATCTTCATCAGATATCGTTTGATGAAGTTATGGAATTTATCGATAAAGTGATTACAAAGACTGTAAATGAAATGATTCTGTTTCATGGAACCGTTTCTGATTTTGATAAGATTTCCCTTGCAATGTCACATAACAGAAGGGATTTTGGCAGGGGATTTTATCCGGCGAAGAGGCTGTAAACAGACTGAAATATAATAAAGTAAACAATCAGGTTTCATTTCATACGGATAAAGCGCTGAACTGTCTGAAAGAAACCGGGAGGAAAACATATGAATGATGTAATCTATGTTTTTAACGGAAAAGATATTACCATGAATGTGTGCATTCAGATACGTGCGGTCGTTGATGTGATTCAGGAACGGCAAAACATTGATTTTGTGGAAGCGGTTGACAGGTTCTATAACTCCGGCACCTATGAAATCCTGCGGAATGTGGAAAATGGTCTGTGGGCAGAAGCACCGGAATACATTGCTGATAAATTTATGGAGGAACACCCATGAAAACACTATACGTATCCGACCTGGACGGGACGCTGCTGCGGAGTAACGAACGTACCAGCGAATACACAAATACCGTAATCAACCATCTTGTAAATGACGGAATGCTTTTTTCCTATGCAACGGCAAGGTCGTTTGTGACCTCGCACAAAGTGACAGAGGGGTTAATTGCAAAATTTCCGCTGATTACCTATAACGGGGCGATGATTGTGGATAATGCGGACGGGACATTTATCCGGCAGAATTTTTTTGACAGTTCCGTAAAAGAAGTTTTAAAAGATTTATTTTCCCGTGGAATTTATCCTATGGTATATTCGTTCCTTGACGGGGAAGAAAAGTTTTCCTGGCTGCCGGAAAAATGCACGAAATGCATGATGGATTTTGGAAGGAGCAGAAACGACAGCAGAAACCACCCGGTAACGGAAGTGGAGGAACTGTCCGCAGGGGAACTGTTTTATATCACATGTATTGATGAAACAGAAAAATTAAAACCCATGTATGAAAAATATAAAACCCATTTTCACTGTGTATTCCAGAGGGATATATATTCCGGGGAACAGTGGCTGGAAATCATGCCGGAGGCAGCGACAAAAGCAAATGCAATACTGCAGTTAAAAAAACAGCTCGGATGCGAAAGGCTTGTGGTTTTCGGGGACGGGAAAAATGATATTGACATGTTTGAAATCGCTGACGAGTCATACGCTGTTTCCAATGCCGTGCAGGAACTGAAGGATACTGCCACGGGTGTGATAGAAGATAATAACAGCGACGGTGTGGCAAAGTGGCTTCTGGAGCATTACAGATAACAGACGGAAAGGAAAAGGTGAATCATGAGTGAAGTAAAGTGGAACGACCGTTTTAACATTGGTGTGGAAAGGATTGACAGTGCGCACCAGAGGCTTTTTTCAATTGTTGGAAAACTGCTGAATCTTGCAGAGGATACCGAAAAACAGAAGCATGCCTGCCAGGAAGGCATCAAATACCTGAAAAGTTATACGGAGAAACATTTTGCCGAAGAAGAAGCTTATATGAGGTTTATTGATTATAAGGATTACGCCATACATAAAAGCCTGCATGACAATATGCGCGACAAAACGCTTCCTTCACTGGAACAGGAACTGGAATCACAGGATTATTCAGAGGAATCCATCAAACATTTTCTGGGAATCTGTGTCGGATGGTTAAACGGGCATATCATGATTGAGGACCGTGCGATTACCGGAAAAACGCCCCACAAATGGATTCACCAGCCGGCGGATAATGAACTGGATTCACTGGAAAAGGCCGTGGTACAGACGCTGTATGATTTGTTTCGTCTGGAAGCTGACAGTGTGAGCAGGCATTACAGCGGGGAGGACTTTGCTTCCGGAAGGGCGCTGTGCTACAGGCTTTCCTACCGTATGCCGGACAAAAAGGCGGTGCAGGTTTTTCTGGTCTACGAGGAACAAATGGTTATAAACCTGCTTAGTGAAATGATTGGAAAACAGGTAAAAAAGATTGACAAAACGATTGTGGAGGCAATGCAGGTGATTTCCCGGAAGTTTATGCAGTGTATGGAAACACATTTTACCCTGGGTGAGGATTACCAGTACGAAAAGATAAATACACTGTCTTTTGAGCAGCTGGTGCATTCCTTTGATAAACAGTACCCGCCGTACAGCCTGCTGTTCTGCACGGAAAAAAGCGACTACTTTGCGCTGTGTATCAGCAAATAAAAGAATAAGGGAAAAAACATGCAGAAGGAACAGAACCGGGAGAAACATATCAGTATCCAGAAGCTGAGTGCCGCTACAGTTACAGTGGCGCTCCTTGTGATGCTTCTCCTTTTAGCTACCATTTATAACTGCACTGTGGAATATCACGCAATGCACGAAAATACAGAAGTTTATATCCAGTGTGAAAAAGACGCAGACCAGTTAAGGGAAGCATCGGATTACCTCACAGAACAGGTGCGGCTGTTTGTGATAACCTGTGACCATAAGTATCTTCAGAATTATTTTGAGGAAGCAGAAGAGAAAAAACGCAGGGACAGGGCAGTGGAAGACCTGGCAGGATATTTTGGGGGAAGTGATATTCTGGAAAAACTGCAGAAGGCACTGGATTCTTCCCGGAAGTTAATGGAACGGGAATATTATGCAATGAAGCTGGTGGTTCTTGCGAAAGGATATGGGGAAGAACCGCTGCCGCAGACCATCCGGTCGGTTACATTGGTAAAAGAGGACATGGCACTGTCTTCTGAGGATAAAAAAGCGCTTGCACAGACAATGGTATTTGATGAAGCATATGAAGAATCCAAGAATGAAATCTATTCGGATGTGGAAAATTCGCTTAAGAGCCTGATCAATGCTACCCATCATGCACAGCTTAAGAGCAGTTCCCATCTGAGCAGCCGTCTGAGAAGCCTGCAGATTCAGTTGTTTCTTATCGTTTTCCTTCTGGTATTATTTGCATTTGGAACGGGCACGATGATTTTGAAGCCGCTGAGGAATTACGTCAAAAATATGAAATCCGGGGAAAAGCTGCCGCAGAAAGGGGTTGCGGAGCTTTCCTATGTGGCGGAAACCTATAACTCCATTTATGAAGAAAACCAGGAAATGCTGGAAGTTCTTAAGAAGGAGGCGGATGATGCACATGAAAAATATCTGCATGTCCAGGAGGAGAAGAGGAAAAGCGAGGTAATTATGGGGCTCAGCAGTGAGTTTGAGGCCATTTACCTGGTGGATTTTGTTACAGATACCATGATTCCGTACCGGCTGCCGGAGGATGTTTCCTGGGACAGGGAGAGGAAATACCAGGAAGGAATCCGGGATTATGCAGAAAAATATATTCTTCCGGAAGACAGGGAAATGTTTCTTAATGAGGGACAGGAAGAAAACATCCGGCGCCGCCTGGAATCAGAAAGTGCCTACAGCATGACTTTCCGCAGCTCCCCGGCGGAAAATAAAATAAATTATATAGACATGTATTTTGCAAAAATATTAAACGGGGACCAGGACAGGCATGTGGTTTTCGGAGTCAAGAATGTAACAGAGCAGGTGCTCAGGGTACAGGAAGAGACGAAAGAGCGCATAAGGACTGAACAGGAAAGGGATGATGCGCTTCATGCAAGCAGGGCAAAGTCTGCATTCTTGTTCAACATGTCCCATGATATCCGCACGCCGATGAACGCCATCATTGGATTTACCACAGTGGCTCGAAAATACATGGACCGGCCGGAGGAACTGGAACGCTGTCTCAGTAAAATAGATGTTTCCAGCAGCTATCTGCTGGATCTGATTAATGACGTACTTGATATGAGCCAGATAGAAAGCGGCCATTTAAAGCTGGAAAAACGTCCGTGCAGCCTGAAGGAACAGCTTGGCAGTGTGATAGAAATGCTGAGTTCGCAGATTGCAGACAAGAGGATCTGTTTTACGGACGATATCAGACTGCAGAATGAAGTGGTTTATGCAGATCCCCTGAATTTTAGGAGGATTTTTGTAAATGTAATTGGAAATGCCATAAAGTTTACCGATCCGAAAGGGTCAGTCTGCCTGACTGCAAGGCAAAAGGAACGTACGGCGGAGAATACCTGTATTTATGAATTTCTTGTAAAGGATACCGGCATCGGCATGTCAGAGGAATTTATGAGGCGTATGTTTGATACCTTTGAGCGGGAGTCCCAGTCAGTGGCAACGAATTATAATGGTACAGGACTTGGACTTTCCATTTCAAAAAACCTGGTGGAACTGATGGGCGGTACGATTACCGCAGAAAGCAGAAAAGGAGCGGGCACGACATTTTCGATTGTTCTGGAATTTGAGCCGGCAGAAATGGAAAAGACGGGGGTATCCCCGGAATATATGTCGTCTGGCGTCAGGGAACATTCCGGCAGGAAAAGAATCCTTGTTGCGGAGGACAATGAGCTGAACCGTGAAATTATACAGGAAATTCTTACGGACGCGGGATTTCAGGTACAGATTGTAAATGACGGAAACGAAGCTGTCCAGGCAGTCAGGAAGCATGCGGCAGGCTATTATGACATGGTTCTTATGGATATCCAGATGCCTGTCATGAACGGGTATGAAGCGGCACAGACAATCCGCGCGATGGACCGGGAGGATGCAGCGGTGCTTCCAATCGTTGCACTAAGCGCAAATGCCATGGATGAGGACCGCAGGAAATCTGCGCAGAGCGGAATGAATGCGCATATTGCAAAGCCGATTGACATTCAGGAGCTGATGGGGACGATTGAGGAGTATATATAATTAAGGAGAAAAACCATGAACAATACACGTTTTTTAAAAGGCGCCGTACTCATAATGGCAGCGCTTGTCTGTATCCTTTGCGGGGTCATTGCCGGAATGGTGATAGCCGGAAAAAACCAGCCTGCATCTGCGCCGGAGTCCGGCAGCCAGACCGCAGTACAGAAAGAAAAAGAAAAATCCGAAAATTCCGAATCTTCCAGTGAATCAGGACAGGACCCTGAAAAAGAACCGGAAACCGAACTTCCATCCGCTGCAGGAGGCGAATATTACGGCGCACTGCAGGTAAAGGGCGCCAGTCTCTGCGACAGTAAGGGAAATCCGGTGCAGCTTCGCGGTGTCAGCACCCACGGACTGGCATGGTTTCCGCAGTATGTAAATGCAAAACTGGTAAAGGAACTGCATGAAAAATGGAACGCCAACGTCCTGCGGCTTGCCATGTATACCGCAGAAAACGGCGGCTACTGCACAGACGGAAACAAAAAAGATTTAAAAAAGCTGATTGACGACGGCGTAACATATGCATCTGACGAAAACATGTACGTCATCATAGACTGGCATATTTTATCCGATAACAACCCGAACATAAACAAAAAAGAAGCAAAAAAATTCTTCCGGGAGATATCAGAAAAATATGCCGACAGGGACAATGTCATTTATGAAATCTGCAACGAGCCGAACGGGGATACCGCATGGAAGGATATCAAATCCTATGCAGAAGAGATTATTTCCGTAATCCGTAAAAATGACAAACATGCCGTGATATTAGTCGGCACGCCAAACTGGAGCCAGTATGTCAACGAAGCCGCCGCCGACCCGGTTCAGGGGCAGGAAAATATCATGTATACCCTGCACTTTTACGCGGCAACCCATAAGGAGGAACTGAGGAATACACTAAAGGCTGCATATGATGCAGGACTTCCGGTATTTGTATCCGAATACGGTGTCTGCGAGGCGAACGGAAACGGGATGGTGGATGTGGAATCGGCAAATGAGTGGATGAAGCTTCTGGATTCCTGCAACATCAGCCATGTGGCATGGAACCTTGCCAATAAGGAGGAAGCATCCTCCATGTTTCTGCCGTCCTGCACAAAAACAGACGGCTTTACAAAAAAGGATTTAAGCGACGGCGGAAAATGGATCTACGCCATGCTGACCGGGGATAAAAAGGCAATGGAAGAAGAGCCGTCCGGCGTGCCTGAGGGAATTGTACAGATAAAGACCAGTGATAAAAACCTGAAAGCCGCACTGACGGTTTCCGGAAGCTGGGAAAGCGACGGAAAAAAGGTTTACCAGTACAGGCTGAGCATTTCCAATAAATCCGGCGAAGCCGCTGACGGCTGGGAAGTGGAAATCCAGTTTGAAAACGGGATAGAATTATCCGACAACTGGAATGGAAAATTTAAAGCGGACGGTAAAAAGTTAATCGTCAAACCTGTGGATTATAATAAGAAAATTAATGGGAATGCTGCGGTTTCTGATATTGGATTTACCGTAAGCATGAAATAAAAGGAGTGGATGGAATGGCAAAAGATGTGACCCTCGCAGATATTGCGGAAAAGGTTGGCGTAAGTACAGTTGCGGTGTCCAAGGCGCTGTCCGGCAAAGCCGGTGTCAGCGATGAGCTGAGAATGCGGATTAAGACCATTGCGGAAGAAATGGGCTATATCCCCGGAACATACCGGAAAGCAGCAGTGGAAACCGGAAATATCGGGGTTATTGTGCCGGAGCAGTATTATGGATATTCCGTATCCTTTTATGGAAAACTGTATGAACTGGTCGTGCGGGCGCTGTATGACAACCAGTATTACGGGATTCTTGAAATACTGGGAAAGGATGCGGAAAAAGAAAGAGAACTTCCGCGTGTGATGCAGGAAGGAAAAGTGGACGGACTGATTTTTCTGGGGCAGATGGCGGAAGGCTATATCCGTGCAATGGTGGAACAGACAAACCTGCCTGTGTTTTTTCTGGACACCTACATGCCGTCAGTAATGCTGGATACGGTAATTTCCGACGGCTATTACGGCATGTACATGCTGACAAATTATCTGATTAACCGGGGGCATAAAAGAATCGCATATGTCGGGAGCGTGGAAGCAACCAGCAGTATTGCTGACCGTTTCTGGGGATACCGGAGGGCGCTGCGGGAGTTCCATATTCCGTTTCAGGAAGAGTGGGAGATTCCCGACCGCGATGAAAAGGACCGGACATTTGATAAGATTATCACGGAGCATCAGGGAGTGGACGCCTATGTGTGCAACTGCGACTATACAGCGTTTACCGTAATTAATGACCTGGAAGAACTGGGGCTTCGGGTGCCGGAGGATGTTTCAGTTGTGGGATTTGATAATTTTCTTCCGGTACATATGGACAGCGGACGGATTACCTCGTATGAAGTTGATGTGGAACATATGGCGGACCTTTGCGTAAAGTCCTTAATAAAAAAAATAAAGAACAGGAAGTATACAAAAGGCGTACAGATTGTAACCGGGGAGATTATAGAGAAACAGTCGGTATATGACAGAAGATGAAAATACATATATGGGACAGACAGAGGGCGATGCATTTATGCATTGCCTTATTTTTTGGTAATTAATTGGATGTTAATTTCATTTATTAACGATATGCTAATATAATTAATAAACATAAAATAAGTTAATTAAATCAGAGGAGGAAAAAGAATGAAGTTAAAAAAATGGCAGCTCTTGGACTGGCGGCAGTAATGTCACTGACCGCTGTTGCATGCGGGGAAACCGGTGAGGAAAAGAAACCGGATTCTTCCCAGAAAGACCAGACATCCCAGGCAGATGGCAAAGACCTTGCAGGAACAACAATCCGGGTTTACACACATACCGGAAACCGCGTGCTCGGTGAGGAGAAAAAGGATGATGACGGAAATACATACCGTGATGAATCCTCTGCTTATCTGGCACAGCTTGCCGAGAAATTCACGGATGAAACCGGAATTAAGGTGGAGCTTAATGTAGTGACAAACGAGGATGAAATCAGGCCGCTGTTCCAGGTGGAGGATCCTACGGTGGATGTATTTACCTGTCCGAACTGGTCGCTGGAAGAGTGGGCGCAGTACACAGAACCGTACTGTACACTGGATGAAGGCAGGGAAGTTTACGGTGAATATGCAGACGCAATGCCAAACGACGGAAAAAACATTTTTTCCATTATGCCGGGACGTGCATATAACCAGGCGGTAGTTTACAACGAAGAAGTGATTAAGGCAGCAGGCTATGACGAGATTCCGGGAACACTGGATGAGTTTAACAAGATGTGTGAAAAGATTAAAGGAAACGGGGTTACACCGATTTCTTTACACAGAGTGGAAAACTGGCCGCTGGCAACCGTGCAGGATTTTGCAGGATATGTGGCAGGTGATGCAAACGTATTTGCAGAGTGCTTAAAGACAGAAAATCCGTTCAGTGAGGAAGCACCGTTTGGAAAGACCATTAAGATGTATACCGAGTGGAAGGCAAAAGGATATTTTGAGCCGGAAGTTTACACAGACTTTGGTGTGGCTATGGACAGTGTGGCATATGGAAAATCAGGAATGATGCTTTTTGGTTCATGGGTTGTTCCGCAGATTCAGGGACGTGTGCCGAAGGGAACGGATCCGTCCATTATTAAGTTTGCCCCGGCGCCGGATTTCGGTGCAGGAAGATACGTGCTTGCAGCTCCTGCGGACAACTGGGCAATTTCCAAATTCTCAGAGAACAAGGAGGCAGCAAGACAGTTTATCGAGTACATAGCCGATGATGCACAGTTTATCGCTGACAGCGGATTTATTGCAAATAAAAAGGGTGTAACGCCGATTGTACCGGAACTTTATTCCATCATTGACAAGCAGGTGGAAGACGGAACATGTACTGCTTTATTATCTCCTGCAACAGATGACAACACGATTGCAAACCAGGATATCCTGACAGAAGCAGGCTTATGGGCTGATTACAAATATGTGGGTCTTCTGTTCGATGCGCTGGATGTAACCAAGCCGGATGACTGGTCCGCATATGACAAGCAGGTGGAGACACAGAACAAAGCTTATGCGGAATACAAAGAAGAACTTGGACTGGAATGGAAAGAGTAACCATAAATCAATGTGGTGGGGCTGTAAAAAACAGCCCCATTATTAAAAAAGGGGGAAAAGTATGAAACAGACAAAAAGTAGCAGGATTATGATTGCTGCATTTTTAGTTCTTCCAATCATACATCTGCTGGTATTTTCCTATGTACCGATTATCTCAAATGTCATTTTGAGTTTCACGAATTACAGGGGAACAGGAACGCCAAGGTTTATCGGATGGAGCAACTACAAGCGTCTGCTGACAGACCCGCAGTACACGCTGCTGTTTAAGAACTGCCTGTGGTATATGCTGGTAGCCATTCCGCAGCTGGTTTTTGCGTTTGCACTTTCGATATTTGTAAACGGCAAATTCCGCGGGCTTGGCCTGTTTAAGGGGATTCTGATTATCCCTTATCTGTTAAACGGTGTAATTGTTTCCACGATTTTTATTATCTTCTTTAATAACTCCGGTACATTAAATACAATTTTAAATTCCATAGGACTGGGAGCGCTTTCCCACCAGTGGCTGCAGGATCTGAAACTGGTAAATCCGGCGATTGCATCCATCAGTATCTGGAGATATTTCGGACAGAATTTTATCATGTTCTTCGGGGCGCTGCAGACGGTTCCGGCGGAACTGTATGAAGCGGCGGCAGTGGACGGCTGCAGCAAGTGGCAGGAAATAAAATACATATCGGTTCCGGAAATTAAGAACGTACTGTTCATCAATATTCTGTTAAGTATTTCCGGCTCCATCCAGGTATTTGAAATTCCGTACATTATGATGAACGGTTCCAATGGAACGACAACCCCTGTCATCCAGATCCAGCAGAGCGCATTTGCGGATAACCGGCTGGGATTTGCAGCGGCACTGTCAATCCTTGTCTTTGTGGTTGTTGTTATTTCTGTCGGACTGCAGAGCATATTTAATAAAAAAGCGGAGGATTAGTTATGGCGAGAGAGACAAAATTATTTAAAATCGTGCGTTATATCTTTTTAACGTTATCCTGTATCTTTGTGCTGGTCCCGCTGGTTCCGCTGGTGTTTATGGCATTTAAGACAGGCGCTGAATACTCATCCACAGGTGTTCTGGAAGCACCGAAAAGCTGGCTGAATTTTTACAACTTTGCCTATGCAATCCGGGTGGGGCATCTGGGAAAGGCTCTGGTGAATACCGTAATTATTCTTGGTATTTCCCTGACAATCCAGATACTGTTTACAACCATGGTTTCCTATGTGCTCCACCGGTTTGACTTCCGCGGGAAGAAACTGATCATGACGCTGTTTACGCTTACCATGTTTATTCCGGTTGTTACCACACAGACGGTTGTGTTCCAGATTATTTACAAGATGGGACTGGTCAGCACCCGGTTAAGCGTAATCCTTCTTTATTCGGGAGTCGGAATTGTGGGGATTTATATTATGTTTAATATATTATCCTCAATACCAAAAGACCTGGATGAGGCGGCGCTTTTAGACGGGGCAAGCTATTTTAGTATTTACGGGAAAATTGTGCTGCCTCTGATGAAGCCGGCATGTACCACCCTGTTAATCTTAAACGGAATCGGAACATACAATGATTTCTATATTCCGAACCTTTATCTCAGGAAAGACGTACAGACATTTACGGTTGCTCTGTATAAGTTTTTCGGAAACACGGCAACGCCGTTTGAAATCGTGGCGGCAGCCATTTTACTTGGAATTATACCAATAGGAATTGTCTTTCTGTTTTTACAGAAGTACATTTATTACGGTCTTGCAGGAGCAGTAAAATCATGATAAAAAAATCGGTATTTTACAAAGTTTTATCGGCAGTGCATATTGTATTTTTCACAAGCATCCTCTGCTTTGGAATGATATTTTTATCAGGCTCACTGCTTATGGTTCCGTCATTATGCGCGGCTTTTCAGATTGGAAAAGCCGCGATGTATGAAGGGCTGGATATTACAGACAGCTTTGTACTGGCCTTTTTCAGAAATTTTAAAAAATTTCTGGGAATGGAGCGCTTTGTCCCGGTTAATCTTATCATGCTTTTAAATCTTGCCGGGATGTATTTTGCGCCGGATACGCTGTTTTTGTAAGTGATAAATTCCGGCTGGAGGAAGCGGCAGTTGCAATGCTGGTAAAGCCGCTGTCTGTTTTGTCCATATTTACGGCAATGCTGCTTTTAACATATTTCTTTTCAGGGCTTGTTGCAGCAGTGCTGGTACTGATGGGTACGTTCTTTTTATTTGTCATAGAACTTGTCATTTTTATGACGATGCTGAAGTACCGCCAGATGTCAGGACAGCTCGACGAAGGGGATAAATATGCATATATGCTTGACAGAAGAAGCGGCAGGGAGAAGTAAATGAATATCTATGTAAACCAGCTGGGCTATATGGCAAAGGGCAGAAAAAGGGCAGTGCTTGCGCTGGATGCGCAGGCATTTTCTGCAGAAAAAGATATTACGGTCTTTATCATCGGACAAAACAGGGAACACTGCGTGTTCAGAAAAAATGCGGTTTTTGCGGGAATTGACAAGGCGTCTTCTGATGCTGTATGGCAGGTGGATTTTACAGAGTTTACGGTGAAGGGAAGATACCGGCTGGCAGCATCCGGAGTTTTTTCAGCCAGTTTCGAAATTAGTGACGACCTGTATAAAAATCTTCTTACGCCGCTGGCAAAAACTTATTATTATCAGCGGTGCGGTATGGAGCTGGAAGAAAAATATGCAGGAATTTTTAAGAGGAAATGCTGTCACCGGGAAAAGGCGCTGCTTTTAGAAGACTATCAGAAAAAGCAGTCCGGCATGAATCCGGAGCCTGTACAAAGTTATGACGTGACAGGAGGATGGCATGACGCCGGGGATTACGGCAGATACACAACGCCGGCAGCAACAGCCACTGCACATCTTTTATATGCGTGGAAATGGTTTCCGGAAAGCTTTCAAAAAAGTCTGGATATTCCGGAGAGCGGAAGCGGTATGGCAGATATTTTGTGTGAGTGCCGGTATGAGCTGCACTGGCTTCTTAAAATGCAGAGGGAAGATGGCGGAGTCTTTCATAAGCTGACCTCGATGCGTCATGCTAATTTTGTAATGCCATGCAGGGACAGGCGGCAGATGATACTGTTTCCGGTATCTTCATACGCAACAGCAGCTTTTGCGGCAGTGACAGCCCTGGCAGCAAGGGTTTTCCGGTCATATGACGGTGCATTTTCCGGGAGTCTGCTTGCTGCGTCCCTGAAGGCATGGATGTGGCTGGAAGAGAATGTGCAGATTGTGGATTTCCATAATCCCAGAGGATGTAATACCGGGGAGTACGGGGATGACAGTGATACGGATGAACGCTTGTGGGCAGCCGCAGAATTATACCGGAGTACAGGGGACCGTTCATTTCTGGAAAAAGCAGAAAACCTGAAACGGCAGTGCGGTCATGAACCGGGGATTGGCTGGCGGAATGTTTCCGGACTGGCAGGATTTGCGCTTCTGGAGGATGAAATCAGGGATGGGAAAATGACGGCTGAAGCTGATGGTTTTTATACAGAAAGCAGACTGAAACAGCAGTATCGTATCCAGTTTATGAAAGAGGCCCAAAAGGCGTTTGTACTCAGTAAAAAGAGCGGCTATATGGCAGCCATGGAAAGTGAAGAATTTGAATGGGGAAGCAACATGCTGCTTCTGACCAGGGGAATGTATCTTGCCGTTGCATGGAAGCTGTGCCGTAAACAGGAGTATCTGGATACAGTCATCAGGCAGATGGATTACCTGCTGGGGATCAATGCATCAGGCTACAGTTATGTAAGCGGTATTGGAGAAAAATCAGTCCAAAATATACACAACCGGATTACAGTATCCAGTGGAAACAGTGAGATTATTCCCGGATATATCTCCGGCGGGGCAAACAGCCGGCCGGTGGACGAGAAGGCAGAATGGCTGATTGAACCGGGAACTCCGCCGATGAAATGTTTTCTGGATCTCTGGGAGTGCTATTCCCTGAATGAAGTAACGATTTACTGGAACAGCCCTGCTGTTTTTCTTACGGCATTTCTGGGCAGTCCGGAGCTGGAATGAAGTTATGAAAAATAAAATAAAGGAACAGGTGAAAGAAATGAGCAAAGTAAGAATTATTGGAAACGATGTACCGGAAATGCCATGGCAGGAGCGTCCGGCAGAGAACCGGACAAACCTGCCGCTGTGGCGGTACCGGGAAAATCCGATTATCGGAAGGAATCCCGTTGAGGGAGTTGCACGGATTTTTAACAGTGCAGTCATACCGTATGAGGGAGCATATATCGGGGTCTTCCGCGGGGAACAGACAAACGGGATTTCCTTTATTTATCTGGGAAGAAGCAAAGACGGCATCCACTGGGATTTTGAAAAGGATAAAATCAGGTTTGTGGATGAAGAGGGAAACGAATTCATGCCGCGTTATGCATATGACCCAAGACTGGTAAAACTGGAAGACACCTATTATATCATATGGTGCCAGGATTTTTACGGCGCAGCGCCGATTGAGACTTCCGAGGGCTGGCTTCTTTTTTACCATGGAGTGAGCGGGACCTGCAACGGTTATGTATACAGTATCGGCGGTGCGATTCTGGATATTGATAATCCGTCCGTGGTAAAGTACCGGTGTGAAACATTTCTTATGACGCCGGAGGAATGGTATGAGGAACGCGGCTTTGTGCCGAATGTAACATTTCCGTGCGCGACTATCGAGGACGCGGCAAGCGGAAGGATTGCCATATATTACGGAGCGGCGGATTCCTATGTGGGCCTTGCCTTTACAAGGATCGACGAGGTGGTTTCCTATATTAAGGAACACAGCGTTCTCACAGAAGAAGACACGGAAACCGGAAAAAGATAATCTTTTAGAAAAAGGTGGGAAATTAATATGGGATTTCGCAGTGATTTTGTATGGGGAGCTGCCACAAGCTCCTACCAGATTGAAGGTTCTGAAAATGGAAGTGGAAAAGGAGAAAATATCTGGGATGTTTTCGTAAGGGAGCCGGGGCGGATTTATGAAGGTCATACGGGACTTAAGGCATGTGACCACTATAACCGTTTCCGTGAAGATGTAAAAATTATGAAAGAAATCGGGCTTAAGGCATACCGTTTTTCCATCGACTGGACGAGAATCATACCGGAAGGAACCGGGGCAGTGAATGAAGAAGGAATCGCTTTTTACAGTGCGCTTGTTGATGAGCTGCTGGAGAACGGAATTGAGCCTTATGTGACGCTGTACCACTGGGAGCTGCCTTATGAACTGTATAAGCGCGGCGGCTGGCTGAATCCGCAGATTGCCGACTGGTTTGGGGAATATGCGAAGGTTGTTGCAGAACGTTTCAGCGACAGGGTAAAATATTTCTTTACGATAAACGAACCGCAGTGTTTTATCGGACTGGGATTTTTAAGGGCGGACCATGCGCCGGGAATAAAAGCGCCGTACCGTGATACGTTTGAGATGGCGCATAATGTGTTAAGGGCGCATGGAAAAGCCGTGCAGATGTTAAGGCAGTATGGAAAACAGCCGCTTGTCATCGGCTATGCGCCGACAGCTTCCATGTGTTACCCTGAGAGCGAAAAACCGGAAGATATTGAAGCAGCCAGACAGGTATTCTTTTCCATGCAGGAAGACGACAGTAACTGGACATGGAATGTGGCATGGTGGTCGGATCCGGTTCTTCTTGGGAAATATCCCGAAGAAGGGCTGTGCAGATATGAAAAATATCTTCCGAAAATTACGGATGAGGATATGAAACTGATTTCTGAACCGATTGATATCTATGGTCAGAATATGTATAACGGCAGGTGCATCCGCATGGGAAAAGAAGGAAAACCGGAAGACGTCAGGAGAAAAGAAGGCAGCCCAAGGACGGCAAACGACTGGCCGGTGACACCGGAATGTATTTACTGGGGACCGAAATTTTTATATGAGCGTTACAAAAAACCAATTTACATTACGGAAAACGGAACTTCCTGCCATGACGTGGTCTCCCTCGACGGAAAGGTACATGACCCGGCGAGAATTGATTTTCTCGCAAGGTATCTGAAACAGCTGGAGAAAGTTTCTGACGAAGCGGATATCCGCGGCTATTTCCAGTGGTCCCTGATGGATAATTTTGAGTGGACCAGGGGATATGGCGAACGGTTCGGGCTGGTCTATGTGGACTATGAATCGCAGAAAAGAATATTAAAGGATTCCGCATACTGGTACCGGGATGTGATTCAGGCGCAGACGATTATGTAACCTGCGGGTGAAACTACGCGGCAGTAGTATGAAACATGAAAACTGGTGTGGAACTCAAAAACGAAAGTTTGAGTTCCACATTTTTTAGATTGAATGTTTATGGAATCCTGCCGGGACATGCTCTGGTATTATTGTTGCAAAAAATACTGGATTATGATACTGTAATTTGCAGAGGGGACAGAGTATTTAGTATATTGCTAAGTAATTCAAATTTAAAATCGGAGGTATGGCTTATGAGCCTGGCATTATATTCGGATAACATAGATGAATATATGAAAAAAGATGATATAGTTAATTTTGAAAATGAAAACATTACCCAGCTTGCAGATTCATTATTTGCTGATTCTGACAGCGAGGTGGAGTATATTAAAAAAGCATACGAATTTGTAAGAGATAATATTTCACATTCAGCAGATGTAAATGAGGATATATTAATTTGTTCTGCATCAGAAGTCTTAGCAGCAGGACATGGAATCTGTTTTGCAAAATCTCATTTGTTAGCGGCGTTGTTACGCTGTAAATCCATACCATCGGGATTTTGTTATCAGAAATTGATTTTAGATGATGAAACAGCACCTGTTTTGGTATATCACGGACTGAATGCGGTGTATATCAAAGAATGTAAAACGTGGATACGACTTGATGCAAGAGGAAACAAAGAGGGTGTAAATGCACAGTTTTCATTAGACAGAGAGCAGCTTGCATTTCCCGTTCGTACTGAAAAAGGAGAGGAAGATGGATTTGTGATTTACCCGGATCCTGACATTAAAATCCTGGAGAAATTTAAAAATAACAAGACAAGAACAGAACTCTGGGATGATTTACCAACAGAACTGGGGTATATTTCATAATGCAAATTCAGGTAAAATAGTATTACAGAGGAACGTGTCACTGTTTCGCCCTCTTGCAAATCCTGTTCCGGCATGATATATTAATACAGACATTGTTTTTCCCTGCTGCAGTAAAAACGGCAGGGAAATGTGAAAGCGCAAAACAGAGGGATAAGGAGAAAAAGATGGGTGACGAATTTACACAGAATGACAACGTGACGAAGCCTGAGGACAATAATTACCAGCCGCAGGATTACAGTCAGCCGGAGGAGCATTCATATCAGGACCAGGGATACAGCCAGCCGCAGGACAATCCGTACCAGAGCCAGGGATACAGCCAGCCGCAGGATAATCCGTACCAGAACCAGGGGTATGGTCAGCAGCAGAACACGTACCAGAATCAGGGATACGGTCAGCAGAGTCCGTACCAGAACCAGGGATACGGCGGACAGCAGGGAAATTCCTACCAGCAGTATAACAGCCAGTATTACGGAACAGCATCGCAGAAAGGGGATGGAATCGGTTTTGGAATTACTTCCCTTGTACTGGGTGTTTTATCCGTTTTCCTGTTCGCCTGCTGTGTGAACTACATTCTGGCAGTGCTTGCCATTGTTTTTGGTATCATCCAGCTGGTAAAGAATAACCAGAAGGGACTGGCGATTGCAGGAATCATAACTGCATCCATTTCCATAATTGCAGGAACCATTTTCTGGGTATATGCTGTTGATAATATTGAGGATGGCAACATTCCAAGGTATTACAATAACCAGGATGATGATTTCTTTGATGATTTTCTGGAAGAGTACAGAAATGAACTGCAGGATAATGAATTTTAGCAACAGGGTGGCTGCCGCACGGGATCAACTGTGCGGCAGTATTTTTAATGATTTTCAGACGCTGGTATTCCGGTTCATGGAGGGACGGGCTGGAGGACTCAAAAACGGAATGCCGTCCGCTTACCAGGCAGGCCGCAAGCCGGTTATGGTTCTGGATTTATATCAGTCTGACGAAGAAACGCGGCAGATAATCGCTGCAAAATATAACAGCCTGGAACAGGCGGAATGTGCCCTGGAAAACGGGGAATTGCAGGAGGAAAGAAAAATGCCATTTACTGAAATATGCATATATCAGGTCAAACCGCAGAAAACAGAGGAGTTTGAAACATTAATGCAGGAAGCCAGAAGCTTTCTGGAAAAGCAGGAGGGGCTTCTGTTACTCCGGCTTGCCAAAAGGGAGTATCGTATAGACATGGAGCAGATTAAAGAGGGGCAGGCACCGCTAAAAATAACCCGGATTGTAAAAAGCGTCAAGTACATGCTTTACTGGGAATTTGATACAAAAGAAAGTTACGGGGCGGCACAGAAAAAACTTTATGAAAGCTATTGGAAGTCTATTGAAAAATGCCTGATAGTTCCGCATGATAAATATCTGGGGGAAGTGCTGTTCTGATGCATTTTCCCCGGAAAATTAATACTCCTTCGTAATCTCCGATTCCCCAATCCCGTACATCTCCATAAACTCCTCCAGATCATTTCTCCCCCGGATCAGCATGACCTCCGAAAACTTCCCCGTGCCGGTATTTTTAAACCCGGCAACCTGTTCCCCATTGCAGATACTTGCATGAATAACCGGCTTTTCATGTTCCCTGTCATAGGTCTTTACCTGTTTTTTCTTTCTTCCAAACATAGAGACTCCTTTTTGTAACCTTTTTTCAAATGGTAGCATTGACGGCATAAAAAGTCAAATCTCTGCACATCAGAATGTACTCCCGGACAGTAAAAAATATGTGGTTTTAAAAACTATATAAAAAGGAAACAAAAACAGTATCATATTGACTTGATTACCAATTGGGTGTAAAATAATATCCGGTAAAATTAGGAAATTACAGGAAAGGAGCCGGTAACTGTTCTGCAGGGAGCAGTTACAAAACGGAAATTATGGAACGAATCAGACAGACAATTGAAAAATTAAAAATCGGGGATAAAATTGCGCGTGTTCCGATTATCCAGGGCGGAATGGGAGTTGGAGTCAGCCGTTCCTCACTGGCAGGCGCGGTTGCGGCAGCCGGCGGTGTGGGAATAATTTCCACTGCCCAAATCGGATATGACGAGGAAAACTTTGAACAGGACCAGGAAGGGTGCAACCTGAGAGCCATCCGCAGGCATATCAGGCGTGCGCGTGAGATTGCAGGGGATACCCTGGGGAAATGCAGCGGACTGATTGGCGTCAATGTCATGGTGGCGTTAAAGCATTACAGGGAGCATGTAAAAGCTGCGGTTTCTGCGGGCGCGGATGTAGTCATCTGCGGGGCGGGACTGCCGCTGGATTTGCCGGAGCTGGTGGAAGGCAGCGATACAAAAATTGCACCAATAGTTTCCGGTGTGCGCAGCTGCAGGCTGATTTTGCGGCAGTGGGCAAAAAAATACCACCGCACGGCTGATTTTATTGTAGTGGAAGGACCGGCAGCGGGAGGACATCTGGGCTTTCATATGGAAGAACTGGAGAAATTCGGATATACCGGGGCGGACGGACAGCAGGAAAATCCCCAGTCCTTTATGGATGATGAAATCCGGGGGATTATCGCTTTAAAGGAAGAATATGAAAACGAATACCACTGCCATATTCCGGTTATCGCGGGAGGCGGCGTATTTGACCACCAGGACGTGGAACATGCCTTAAGCCTGGGAGCGGAAGGCGTGCAGGTGGCGAGCCGGTTTGTCACCACCTATGAGTGCGATGCCTCGGATGCTTACAAGCAGGCATACATAGATGCAAAGGAAGAGGATATCCGGATTATTAAAAGCCCGGTGGGGCTTCCGGGACGGGCACTGTACAATACCTTTGCAAAAAAAGCGGAGGAAGGCGCATACAGTGTAAAAAAATGTTACCAGTGCCTTGCAAAATGCAATCCGGCAAAAGTACCGTACTGTATTACCAAAGCGCTGGTGGACGCCGTAAAAGGGGACACGGAAAACGGCCTTGTATTCTGCGGGGCGAATGTCGGACGGATCAATAAAATGATGAGCGTGCAGGAACTGGTAAATGAACTCGCAGGGGTCACGACTGCTGAACTGATATAAAAATCCCCTTGACACTGTTTCCTGAACACGTATAATAAAAAGAGATGGAAAATGACCGCATATATACATAAATTTTATGGTATGTATGCGGTTTTATATTAACTGACAGCTGGCCCGTGAACAGGTACGCTGATGTTTACCAAAAAAAGGGGAAAGGTTGAAAATAACATGAAAGAATATGCAACGCAGATGGAAGCGGCAAAAAAGGGAATCGTCACAGAAGAATTAAAAAAGGTTGCCGAAAAAGAACATATGACTACGGAAGAGCTGATGCCGCTTGTGGCGTCCGGCAAAGTGGCAGTCTGTGCAAATAAAAAACATACATGCATTGACCCGCAGGGCGTCGGCTCCATGTTAAAAACAAAGATAAATGTAAACCTCGGCGTCTCCAGGGACTGTAAGGATTACAATGTGGAAATGGAAAAAGTCATGGCTGCCGTGAACATGGGCGCCGATGCGATTATGGATCTTTCCTCACACGGGGATACAACGGAATTCCGCAGAAAACTGACTGCCGAGTGTCCGGCAATGATAGGAACTGTTCCGGTATATGATTCCGTTATCCATTACCAGCGCGATTTAAATACATTAACCGCAAAGGACTTTATTGACGTCATCCGTCTTCATGCTGAGGACGGCGTGGACTTTGTGACACTGCACTGCGGAATCACCAGAAAGACCATTGAGCAGATAAAAAAACAGGGACGTAAAATGAATATCGTTTCCCGCGGGGGCTCCCTTGTGTTTGCCTGGATGACAATGACTGGCGAGGAAAACCCGTTTTATGAATACTATGATGAAATCCTGGAAATCTGCCGTGAATACGACGTGACAATTTCCCTTGGGGACGCCTGCCGGCCGGGATGCCTTGCAGATGCATCGGATGTGTGCCAGATTGAAGAGCTGGTGCGTCTTGGGGAACTGACAAAACGTGCATGGGAGAAAGACGTGCAGGTCATGGTTGAGGGACCGGGGCATATGCCGATGGACCAGATTGCTGCCAACATGAAAATACAGCAGAGTATCTGCCACGGCGCGCCGTTTTATGTTTTAGGACCTCTTGTAACGGATATTGCA
Organism: uncultured Agathobacter sp.; assembly: GCA_910587655.1. Classification (GTDB taxonomy): domain Bacteria; phylum Bacillota; class Clostridia; order Lachnospirales; family Lachnospiraceae; genus Roseburia. Next base: position 55,534 of record CAJUND010000013.1, read on the forward strand.
CCGGGATATGACCACATTACATCCGCAATCGGCGGGGCAATCGCTGCAGCATCCGGAGCGGCTTTTCTCTGTTACGTGACACCGGCGGAGCATCTGGCGCTTCCGAATGTGGAGGATGTGAAACAGGGAATTATGGCGTCCAAAATTGCCGCCCATGCAGCTGATATCGCAAAAGGCGTCCGCGGAGCCATGGAAATGGACAACCGGATGGCAGATGCCCGCCGTACGCTGGACTGGGAGGCGCAGTGGGCGTGTGCCATGGACCCGGAAACTGCAAGGAGAATCCGTGATGAACGCGCACCGGAGCATGACGACACCTGCTCCATGTGCGGAAAATTCTGCGCGGTCCGCAGTATGAACAAGGCGCTGAACGGAGAGCATATAGACATACTGTAAGTAATTGTCAAAAAGGAAATAAAGCAAAACATATGAAAGGGGACGGATATGAGAACCGAAACATATCTTACCGTACAGGAGTACCGTTCGAAAAAAGGAGCCGCATCCATTGTACTTAAAGTGATTGCAGTTGCTTTGTCTGTATATGGAATGTGCCGGTCGTTTCAGGGACTGGTTTCACTGACTCTTTTTACCAACCTGTCAAATATTTTTATGGATCTGGTACTGTTTGGATTCATGGTATACGAAATAAAAAAATTTAAAAAAGGCGGTAAAACCTCGCCGCCGGCAAACGGATGGTATGTGCTGAAATATATGGCGACAACGAGTATTACACTGACGATGTTTGTTTACATGGCACTGCTTGCCCCGACAAATCCGGAAGGCTTTGTGCATTCCTATCTGCAGAACGGGGCGGGAAGCCTCTGTGTGCACCTGATCAGCCCGCTGCTTGCGGTCATTGATTTTATTGTTTTTGATTACTATTACGAGTCCAGCCGGGCGCATATCCTGTTTTCGATGATTCCCCCGCTTGCCTATGTGGGATTTGTGGTGGCGCTTGCCGAGCAGGGAATCCGCTGGAACGAAACGATGACTGCACCGTACAATTTTATCAATTACGGTGCGCCGACCGGGTGGTTTGGTTTTGATTTAAGCCAGATGGGCAGTACAACGCTTGGAATCGGGGTGGCATATAATATAATTGCGGTTGCCATTGTTTTTATGATTATCGGAATGTTTTATCTTGCAGTTAAAAATTTGAGAAGAAGAAAAATGCTCGGAGAGGATTAATCGGGATTATGAAAAGCAGAAAAATAAAAATGGGATTGCTCCCTGTTATGGCAGCTCTTGTGTGCCTTACGGCATGCGGGCCGGAGAAAAAGGACCCGAAGTATATTGAACCTGGAACACAGCAGGCAGGGCAGGTAACACAGCAGCCGGAGCCGGTTGTGGAAGCATGGAGTTACCAGGCGGTGGCAACAGACACGACCAACGGCCTGCCGAAAAGCGTGGTCAGCGATTACGGTGTACTGATTGATGTGGAAAAAGGAGAAATCCTTGCAGCACAGAAACTAAAGAAGCGGATGAATCCTGCGTCCATGACAAAGATTCTGACAGTGCTTGTGGCTGCGGAGCATGTGGATATGGACCATCTGGAGGATACTGTAACCGTCAGCCAGGAAGCAACGGATTACAGCTACAGCAACGGCTGCAGCAATACCGGCTATGAAGTGGACGAGCAGGTAACAGTGCAGGATCTTTTTTACGGGACGATACTTCCTTCCGGTGCGGATTCTGCTTATACCCTGGCTGTTTATGTGGCAGGTTCGCATGAGGCGTTTGTGGACATGATGAATGAAAAACTGGAGGAAATGGGACTTTCGGAGACCACACATTTTACCAACTGCGTGGGGCTTTATGATGAAGACCACTACAGCACCGTTTATGACATGGCTGTAATAATGAAAGCGGCATCAGACAATGAGTTCTGCCGGAAGGTTCTTTCCGCACGTACATATGTTACCACGCAGACGAAGGAACATAAGGAAGGGCTTACCGTGTCCAACTGGTTTTTGCGGAGGATTGAGGACAAGGATACCCACGGGGAGGTGCTCTGTGCCAAAACCGGATTTGTAAATGAGTCCGGAAGCTGTGCTGCAAGCCTTGCTGCAGATGGTACGGGAAGGGAATATCTTTGTGTAACAGCCGGTTCGACCAGCAGCTGGCGGTGTATTTACGACCATGTGGATATCTATGATGCGTTTCTTCCGGTGGTGGAACCCATGGATGCAGAAACGGGGACAGAATAAGACGTGGAAATGATAAGAGGGCGGGTGGATACATTTGATATCCATCCGCCCTCTTACTGTATTACAGAATAATAATATTTGTACAGTTAATGTCCTCGCCAAGTTCGTATACCGTCCCGGATTCAAGTCCCACAACAGTCGGACGCAGAATATAGTGGGGTGTGTTTTTTACCACCTTCGCTTTTTCCCCGTTGCTGAGTTCCACAATACTGTCAACCGGATAGAGAATGGTGCTTTCCAGAAAGCTGTTCATCGCCTTCATGTCAAGCTCCATCGTCATGGACATAATCATTTCCACGGCATCACGCTGTGAAAACGCTTTTTTGTATGGACGTTCCGTGACAAGGGCGTCATATATATCAGCAACCGAAAGAATTCTTGCGTAAGGTGAAATCCTTTCCGGTCCCACGCCCATCGGATACCCTTTGCTGTTTAATTTTTCGTGGTGCTGGAGAACACCCAGACAGACAGCGGCTGAAATATCCTCGCGGTCTTTAATCATCTGGTAACCGAAGGTCGCATGCTGCTTCATAATGGCAAATTCATCATCATCCAGACGGCCGGGTTTGTTCAGAACCTCCAGCGGAATCTTGGTTTTGCCGATATCGTGTAAAAGTCCGGTCATACCGATTTCATGAATTTCTTTACCGGAAAGTCCCTGGTGCTTGGCAATAATCATGGCAATGGTCGCCACGTCAACACTGTGTTTGAATGTGTATTCATCACTGGTCTTAAGTGCGGAAATATCAATTGCAATCGCATCATTGTCATTGATGGCAGACATCAGGTCATTTGCAATGCTGTCGGTTGCAGACACCATTTCCTGGGAACCGGTATTGCTGTATATGTACTGGATGCCTTCGGAAACACGCTGTTTTACGCTGTCGGAGAGCATAACCTTGGAACGGTCGTCCGTGCGGTATTTTTCGATGTTTTTTTCCGCCTTCGGGGAAATCTTTTCTTTTGTTTCGTTTGCGGCATCTTCTTCCCCCAGCTGGACATAAACAGTCATGATTCCGAGCTGGATCATGGAATCAATCATGTACTGGTCCAGTTCTGCGCCGCGGGCAACCAGATTACGCCCGAGCCGGTCCACAACGGGATGGTCCAGTTTCATTCCAGGCTGCAGTTGTCTTGTTCGCATGTATTGACGTTTCATCAGATATCCCTCCATGTCCTTATATTTTACAATGTTTTCCCACGAGTTACAACTGTTTCTGCAAAAATATTTCAGGCATTTCCGTTATCCGGAAAACTAGTTCTTTGGTACAGCTTGGAAGAACCCAAAATGTCTGGTATACTGGCTTAAAGCACATAAAAGGTACGGGAGGATATATGCTGCCGCAGGAATTTAAAGACAGAATGAAACTCATGCTGGGAAATGAATATCCGGCATTTTTACAAAGCTTTGAGGAACCGGCGTATCAGGCGCTGCGTGTGAATCCTTTGAAGGGTACGAAAGAGGACTTTTTAAATAAAGCTCCTTTTTCCCTTACCCCTGTTCCATGGGAGAAAAACGGTTTTTATTATGGAAACGGGGATTCGCCGGGGAAGCATCCGTACCATGCTGCAGGTGCGTATTATATGCAGGAGCCAAGCGCAATGGTTCCGGCTGCATACTTAAACGCACAGCCAGGGGAACGCGTCCTGGATCTGTGTGCCGCCCCAGGAGGGAAAAGCACGCAGACTGCCGCCTCCATGCAGGGGCAGGGGCTTCTTGTCTGTAATGAAATCCATCCGGCACGGGCAAAGATCCTTTCTGAAAATATCGAGCGGATGGGAATCCGCTGTGCCATAGTGACAAATGAAAGTCCGCAGAAGCTTGCGGAAGTGTTTGTGGAATATTTTGACCGGATTATGGTGGATGCCCCGTGTTCAGGCGAGGGGATGTTCCGTAAAAACGAAACTGCCTGTGAAGAATGGAGTCTGGAAAACGTAAAGCTGTGTGCAGAGCGTCAGGACGGGATACTGGAGTGTGCAGCATCCATGCTCCGTGCAGGAGGAAGAATCGTGTATTCTACCTGTACATTTGCTCCGGAAGAAAATGAAGGAACCATCAGCCGTTTTATAAAAAAGCACCCGGAGTTTTCCATAACAGAATGCAGGCGTTTGGAAGGAATGTCCGCCGGGGTGCCGGAATGGACGGATGAACCGGCAGACGGACTGAAACGGACCATCCGCCTGTTTCCGCATAAGCTGCACGGGGAGGGACATTTTGCGGCGGTGCTTGAAAAGCAGGATGGGCTGCAAAACGGCTGCTGCACCGCAGGAATGGAAAAGGGAATCAGGGAAAAAGAGGTCAGCGAGTATACGGATTTTGTCCGGCAGTTTCTAAGGACTGACCTTTCGGGAATACTGGTACGTTTTAAGGACCAGCTCTATCTTGCCCCGGAACAGACTCCGGCACTGAAAGGGCTTAAAGTACTGCGTCCGGGGCTGCATCTTGGCACGTTAAAAAAGAACCGGATGGAGCCGGGACATGCACTTGCCCTTGCCCTGGGTCCGGATGAGGCGGTGTATTCCCATGATTTGCCCGGGGACGGGGAAAAAATCCGTGCATATTTAAACGGGCAGACGTTTTATGCAGAAGGTGAAAAAGGCTGGTATCTGGTTTCTGTGGACGGATACAGCTGCGGATGGGGGAAACTCACGGGCAGCATAATGAAAAACCATTATCCGAAAGGACTGCGTTTATGATCTGGAATATTTACAGGAAAACCGAGGCGGGAGAGAATCGTATGGAGAATAAAAAAGTAGAAGACAAGGTATTTGACCAGATACAGATGATGGTATCGGGGCGGCTGGAAAAAGGCGGAAAGGAAATTGTGCGTGTTTCCTTTTTCAGGGGAAAAGATTATGCAGACGGTGTGCTGCCGGACGGTGTCATAGAAAAATCAGAAGGCTTTACGGATGCAGAAAAGGTACTTCTTGCCGAATACCTGAAACAGAACCGGAAGCAGATTTATGATGAGGCAAAAGAAATAGACCCGATGAAGAAGTGGCTGGGATTAAAATAATGAAATATAAAACAGAAGAACGGGAGGATTCCTTTATGGTTATCATAAGGAATCCTCCCGCCTTGTTATGTATAAAAGGCGTCCGTGATCAGATGGAATGACCGCCGCCGCTGTGGCCGCCGCCTCCACCGCCGCCTCCACCGCTGCTGCCACCGCCGCCGCTGCTTTCGCTTGGCGGGCTGTATACGCGTGTCTGGTTGACAAAAGCGGCATTTGCATTGTGTACTTTCACACTGGAATATGCGCCTTCCAGAATTTTGTTTATGTCTGCCCTGCGGGAACGTGACTTAAACATGACAATAAAGTAATTAACCAGCAGTGCAAGGATAAGTGCAAGTAATGCACTGCAGATATAGCGCATGGGCTGTGCGATGCGTCCGCCCTGCATCAGGGTGTTTACCTGCTCCAGGGTTTTGCTGGCACAGGTATAATAATCGTATTCATGGGAGGACGTGGCATAGACGTAGGTATTGTCCGTAATGGTACTTGCCCGCCCGTTGGTAATGGTTTTTCTTGCGCTTCCTTCACTGCAAAGGTAAATCTGGTTTTTGCAGCGGTCAATAACAAATATTACGCCGTTGGCGCCTGGGGAAAACCAGTCTTCGTAACATGCCACGGCGTAGTCTTCCGTGGAGGAATAGCTGCTGCTGCCTTTGGTTGTGGTGACAACCGATACATTACAGTACTCCATAATTTCTTTCATCTGGGAGGTTAAAAGCTGTTCTTCCTGTTCATCAAAGAAATCCGCCTCATCATAAAGAATCATGGAATATCCGCTGTCTTCGTGTGAAATCCTGCGGGCGTCTGCCGGGACTTCGGCCCGGACGGAAACCGGGATGGTGAAAACCAGCAGTCCGGCTGCAAGCAGGCAGATCATATGCAGAAAAAGATTATATAATTTAAAATTTAATTTACGCACGGTCGTCACCTCCGCTTTTGTCAAACTGTGGAAGCTTTCTTGTAGAAAGTATATTGTGGTAACGGATAATATCCACAAAGGATATGGCAACGGCAGCCATTGCCGCAACAGTTCCGCCATAATAGTAAATGTCCGATACCGGATTAAGCAGTGTGATAACTGCCCCGGTAAGAACTGCGGCAATGTTAAACAGATAACCGAGGACGCTCTGGTATTCAGGCAGGTGTTTCCGTTTGGAAATGCCAACGCCTACGGAAATGGCAAGGGCGATGACAATGACAATCCACAGAATCGGGGTAAAACGGAAGCTTCCGGCTGCTGCTGCCAGGACAGCTGACAGTAAATAGCCGACGCAAATCATAATAACAAAGCCGGATATTATTTTATCCATTGTTCTGCTTAACATCGATGATTTTTTCTTTTTTCTGGCTTCCTGGTTCAGCAGAACATTCTGCATCCGGCCAGGATCTGTTTTGTAAAGCCTGCCAAGGTCGTCTGCGTGCGTGTCACGTTTGATAATTGCCGAAACCTCCGCGGTATAAATGATGGTGGTACAGACGGCAAGTGCGCCTGCAATTGTCAGCAGGTATGTCGGCAGAATGGTGAAAAACATCGCAATCACTGCAAAAATCGGTACAGCCAGAAGCAGCGAGGCAAATAAGTATTTTACCGGATCGACCGGGATATCCGCCGCCACCTTTCCGGTCTGCCCGTTGACCGTAACATAGGCAACGCGCGCGTTTTTCCGGTAGGACATGAACCATACCGGAAACATGGCGCTGTCCACATGCTCGGTTTTTGTGTGCAGGGCGTTTGTGACACTTGGCGGCTGCTTGATTTTGTAAGAGGAAAATGAGGATAATTTATCCAGCTTTTCCATGGTCTGCGTATCTGCCGTGTTTTCCGCCGAAGACTGGTATACGGACGGGGCAACGTCAGCTGTATCGGCGTAGAAACCGCTCAGGTACGCCGGGGTAAATGCCTTCATGCCCTTGACGTCATAGGGCGCCAGCGCTTCGCTGATGCTGTCGGCAAATGAGGAGGAAGCGTCGTAGGAAAGCCCTTTGTAATAGCTGTCAATATCTCCGGTTAAATTATAATGGTTTGTGATGATGTAATCCCCGCTGCGGTGGCTTTCCTCGCCATGCAGCGCCAGCGGTCCTTTCTGGGTAATGTAAAAAGCCCAGTACGGCATATAAATGCCGCGGAAGCTGTCAATGTACTTCGGATCTTTTAATTCCTTCGGTGCAAAAATGGCATGCTTCATCAGGCTGGCATATGCCTGCTTACAGTCTTCCTTGGATTTTTTAAATGGAATGATGTAGTTTGGCCTGCGCTCATGGCTGATTCTGCTGTAAAGAATCGTGGACGCGCCGCAGAAACTGCAGAAGCCTGCCGCGGCATTGTCGGTGCTTAAGATTTCCCCGCCGCACTGGGGACATGTGAAAACAGTGACTTCGTAGTCGTTTTCGACTGTTGTGTTCTCCTCTGCATCGGAAGTCTTGTGGTCGAATGCATAGGGATCATAGGATTGGCGGCAGCTGTCACAGGTTAATTTCTGTGAAGGAATGTCAAATTTGACATTACCGCCGCAGCTTGGACATGATATCATTTGTATTCCCCTTTACGTTACATTTTCTTTTTATTAATCTTAATATATTTTGGGGATTCCGTAAATAGATTTTTCCGTAAATACTTTTGCAATCTTTTCCATAACGTATGCGATACGCGGCTTGCTTATCCGCAGGGGCTGTGTTAAAATACCTTTATTGTATAATTGAAAGGAAAGCAGGATGCGATGTTCCGGGTACCCTCTAGTCTTACGAAAGAGGGTGATGCCATGAGTATAATGGAAATTTTGACATTATTACTTGTTATTTTTGCGGCACTGTCTTACATAGACAACCATTATAAAAGGAAATAAGCATCCATACCCGCCTAAAGTTTGGATGCTTATTTTTATCACATAACTGAGGGTAGTCGGAATCACCCGACTGCTTTCTGAGTAGATTATACAATATATTTCTGGCTGTTTCAAGTCTTTTTTATTCTGCAGCTACTTTTCAGGTTTTTTGAATATCATGAAAACTGTCAGGAAATCAAGAACATGGTAAGGAAATAAGCATTATGCAGGAATTTTTAATTGCAAACTACCACGCGCACACATGGCGCTGCCAGCATGCCTACGGAACCGAACGGGAGTATATAGAAGCGGCAATTGCCATGGGTATTCAGGAATTTGGGTTTTCGGACCATATCCCGTTTCCGGAAACAGACGGTTATGTGTCATCCATCCGAATGAAAATGGAACAGGCGCCCGAATATGTCGGCACAATCCGTGCACTTGGGCGTGAATATAAAGATGACATCCGTATTTATGTGGGATTTGAGGCGGAATACGTGCCGGAGTTTTATGAGGAACAGATGCGGATGTTCCATGCATTTGGCTGCGATTACCTGATTCTGGGGCAGCATTTTTTAAAGAGTGAGGAACTGGGGCCGTACACCGGAACCGAAACCGAGGATGAGGGACGCATCCGGGAATATGTCGATATCATTATCGAGGGCATGAAGACCGGGAGCTATCTGTACCTGGCGCACCCGGACCTGATGAACTACCAGGGAATGGATTCCGTGTATGACTGGGAAATGACAAGGCTGTGCAGGGAAATGAAAGAGCTTGGCATTCCGCTGGAAATTAATATGCTGGGAATGACCTATGACAGAGTTTATCCGGCGGAGCGTTTCTGGAAAATTGCAGGAGAGCTGCAGAATGAGGTGGTGCTCGGACTGGATGCGCACTGCCTGGAGGATGTGGTGAATACCGGAACCTACCATAAATGCATGGAACTTGCTGCAAAATATAATCTGAATTTAATGAAAAGAATCCCGCTGGATAACTCCGCGGATGAAATCATAGAAGGGAATGTAAAAAATGACAGAGGATAATATGGATTTTACTACCGGAAATATATTTAAAAAACTGGTAGGTTTTATGCTGCCGATTCTCGGAGCCCTTGTCTTACAGACAATGTATGGGGCAGTAGATATACTGGTGGTTGGCTGGTTTGGCACAGACGTCAGTATTTCAGCGGTATCTACGGGAAGCAGCCTGATTAATATGGTGGTATTTATATTAAGCGGACTTGCCATGGGCGTAACGGTTCTTATGGGACGTTATATCGGGGAGCGCAACGAAAGACGCCTTGGGCGTGTAATCGGGGGCGCGGTTATGACGTTTGCGGTAATTGCAGCAGTTCTTACCGTTGTTCTTCTGTGTTTTGCCCCGCAGCTTGCGCGCCTGATTCAGGCGCCGCCGGAAGCGCTTTCCAAAACCATTACCTATATCCGCATCTGCGGGGGAGGCATTGTGTTTATTATTGGATATAACCTTGTCAGCAGTATTTTTCGCGGAATCGGTAATTCAAGGCTTCCGCTTTTGTTTGTCGGAATTGCGTGTGCCGCAAATATTATCGGTGACCTGCTGTTTGTGGCAGTGTTTGGCTGGGATGTGGCAGGCGCTGCACTGGCGACGGTGCTTGCGCAGGCGCTGAGCCTGGTTCTTTCGCTTCTGGTGTGCCGCAGGATTAAGCTTCCGTTCCGGATGACAAGAAAGGACCTGGTCTGGTCCGGGGAAGTAAAAAGATTTCTTTCCCTTGGATTTCCCATTGCGTTTCAGGAGCTTCTGACGCAGATTTCCTTTATGTGCCTGCTTGCCTTCGTCAACGGAATGGGAACCACGGAAGCCATGCGGCTGGCATCTTCCTCCGGCTACGGGATTGCCAATAAAATCGTTGCGGTGGTGATGCTTGTTCCTTCAGCGCTGATGCAGTCCATGTCCTCCTTTATCGCACAGAATGTCGGCGCGGGAAAAGAACGCCGTGCGCAGAAGTCCATGGGATTTGGTATGCTGATTGGCGGAGGAATCGGGATAGCCATGACGGCAGCGGCATTTTTCGGCGGCAGTTTCCTGGCATCCATATTTACAGACAATCCTGTATATCAGATGAAAGCCGCAGAGTACCTGCAGGGATTCAGTCTGGAAGCGATTATAACATCAGTGCTGTTTTCGTTCATTGGATATTACAACGGTCATAACCGGACTCTGTTTGTCCTTTTTCAGGGGATGGCGCAGTCTTTTATTGTCAGGCTGCCAGTGGCATATGCCATGTCAAAAATGATGCCGGATTCCCTTGTGTATATCGGGGTGGCAGCTCCGGCGGCAACCGTGTTTGGCATTATCATCAATCTTGTTTATTATGTGATTTATTCCAGAAAAGAAATGGAGCGGACAGGCGAATTGCAGACATAACCGATTTTACCAATTTAGTCAAGTGGAAATTTTGCCAAAAGAAGGACAGCTATTTGTGCGAATTGCCGTATGGAGTTTATCTACAACATATTGTATAATAAGAACCGTTGGAAACAAAACATTGTGATAAGGAGATTAGAACAGAAATGTCAGATGAAGTATTGGATGATGTAATGATTAAGGGGAGCTGCAAGGGGAAAGCGGATGCAATCGTGAGCTGCCAGTGCAATATTGAAACAGCGCCGGCAAGATGCGACCAGGCGGAGCACTGTATGTTCTATTCCTATTACAAATGCAGCAAGCTATGGAAAAGGCTTTAGTTATTTCTTAACAGTCTCTAACTGAAACAGGACTTCTGAGAAGGCAGGACATGCCGCAACAGAGGTCCTTTTTGGCAGTTGGCAGAAGGGGCAGGTGTCCGATGAAACAAATTCTCGTACTGAGTGATTCTCATGGAAATCTGAATAATATGGTATATGCAGCCAGAAGGGAGCAGCCGGATCTGATGATACATCTGGGGGACTGTTTTGCGGATGCACAGAAACTGAAAGCCAAATTTCCAGGGATTCCGCTGGAGCAGGTGCCGGGCAACTGTGACTGTAACCAGGAGTTTCAGGAGAGGATACTTCTGATTGAAGGGAAAAAAGTGTTCATCTGCCACGGACATACGCGCAATGTAAAGGCGGGGTATCTTCCCCTGCAGTATGCGGCGCAGGAGGCAGAAGCGGATATAGCCCTGTTCGGGCACACGCACAGGGTGGTCTATGGCTGCCACAACGGAATTGTTTACCTGAATCCGGGAAGTATCGGCGCACCGGGATACGGGATTCCGCCGTCCTACGGAATTCTTGAGATAGATGAAGGAACAGGACAGATTGATTATGATGTAAAGTATCTTGAGTAGTGGTAGCAGACACTGGTGTTTTTCTTTTACAGAAAAATCCAAATTTAGCAAAATTCTGTTTATTCTGGAATAATTTACCATTTACGTCAATAAACGAACTGGTTGTGCCACGGAAATCAATTTTCAAAAAGTCATTAATACGATATAATAGAGACATGGATAGAACAACATAAATGGATTTTTTTGGAAGAAGTAGAAACTGCAGAAGAAATCACTAACGGAAATGGTGATTATTTACTGGACGCAAAAGGCAGCCAGCCCAACCTGCTGGAAAATTGATTTTCGTGTAGTCGTGTCACATCTATTGTCATTTTGAATATTGTTTGACGTGGCTATAATGTATATTGATACTGCTGGATTTTGAGTATTTGTAGTGATGATATTTTATTCATATGATGACAAAGAAAATATACATTTCTGGAATAAATTAAATTTTAAATAAATAGTAGTTGACAATCAAAGATGAATAAACTAATATTTAAATACAAAGGCAAACTTGCAGAAATGCAAGGACGCAAAGCTAGAGTCTAAACCATATAATTTGTGATAAGACAGATCGGCTGCAATAGGAGACTATTGCAGCTCTTTTTATTTCATAGGAAAGAGTATTTAAGTTATTCAGGATTGAGGGGCGGGGAGTTGATGGGGCTTGCGCACTTTGTTTTAAAAGGAAGATGGAAAAATGGAAAAATATATAGCGGGCTATAGCACGAATATTGGAAGTAAAAAAAATGTCAATCAGGATAGTTTATGCATTCGAAAAGCAGATTTGAATGGAAGAGAAGTTCTGATGGTTGTTGTATGTGATGGAATGGGCGGGCTGAGCCGGGGAGAAGCAGCAAGTGCCGCGGTTGTACAGGCATTTGCAGAAAGTTTTCTAAGAGATCTTCCCAAACCGCTGCTTAGCGGTGCGTGGGGAGAAATAGAAGTAAGGTGGCGTAAGCTGATTACAGAAATGAATGAGAAATTGTGGAGATACGGAGAAATGCAGGGGACGCAGCTGGGGACCACGCTGACAGTGCTGTTGCTGTTCTGTCAAAGATATCTGGTTGCGCAGGTGGGGGATTCACGCGTATATGCACATGGAAAAGAATTGATACAGATTACAGAGGATCAGTCATTGGTTGCACGGGAAGTAAAAAGAGGAAATATCACGTGTGAAGAGGCGGCAAGGGATCCAAGGCGAAATATACTCCTGGAATGTATCGGTGTCTCCAGTACAGTGAATCCGGAGTTCTTTTTTGGCAAAGTGGAGAAAGGGGAGAGTTTCTTAGTATGTTCTGATGGATTCTGGCATGATATAACACATGAAGAAATGATGAGGGAATTTCAGAGGGAATTCAAAGATGAAAAGGAAATCAGTGAACGGCTGAATCAAATCATATTGCAGAATATAGAGCGGGGAGAGCAGGATAATATTACAGCAGTTTATATACAGCAGATAGAAAAAGGATAAGGGTTAGTACTGTGGCAGTTGTAGGAACACTTATAGAAGGAAAATACGAAATATTAAAAATGATTGGCAGGGGAGGCATGTCAGAGGTATATCTTGCCATGGATAAAAATTTGAATAAGCAGTGGGCAGTCAAAGAAATTAAAAAGCGGACGCATGACAGAAATAATATTGTAGTGGTTCAAAGTGCAATTGCGGAAGCGAATATGATGAAAAAACTGGACCATCCTTGTCTGCTGCGCATTGTAGATATCATAGATAAGTCAGATGTAATTTATGTCGTGATGGATTATATCGAAGGAGAACCGCTTAGTAAAGTGTTAGAGCAGTATGGTGCGCAGTCCCAGGCATCTGTGATTGAATGGGCACAGGAATTAGCGGGTGTGCTTGAGTATCTGCATATGCAGGAGCCGCCGATTATTTACAGGGATATGAAACCAGCCAATATCATGCTGCAGCCGAACGGAAATATTAAGCTGATTGACTTTGGAATAGCAAGGGAATATAAGTCACAGAATATTTCGGATACGGTAAGTCTTGGAACAAAAGGCTATGCGGCGCCGGAACAGTTTGGCGGGAAAGGACAGACGGATCAGAGAACTGACATCTATTGCCTGGGTGTAACGCTTTATCATCTCGTAACAGGACAGAATCCTTGTGAGCCGCCGTATGAAATTTATCCGATTCGTTACTGGAATCCGGAATTATCAGCGGGGCTCGAAAGCATTATATTAAAATGCACACAGTTAAATCCACAGGACCGTTATCAGTCATGTGCGGAGCTTTTGTATGCATTGCAGCATTATGAGGAGGAAGACGATGTTTACCGTAACCAGCAAAAACGAAAATTAAAAATATTTTTCGGAACACTGATTGCTGCGGTATTTTTCATCATGAACGGAGTGATATGCCAGGCGGTCCGGGCAAAGATCAATAATGATGACTATGCGACGCTTCTGCTGCAGGCAGAAAAATCGGCGACAACAAATGAAACGATTCAATATTGTATCGAAGCAATTCAGGTAAAACCGGCAGATGAGGAAGCGTATTTCCAGCTGATTGATGCTTATAAGGACGATGCCGTATTTACGGTAGAGGAAGAAGCGCAGTTCAAAGCAAACATAAATGAACATCTCCGGGAATTGCGCGAAAGTGAAAATTATGCAGCTCTCGCTTATGAAATCGGCAAACTGTACTGGTACTTTTATGATTATGGGAAAACATTGCAGCAGGATAACCAGATTACAAGGATGAAGAGCGCTGTGCAATGGTTTGAGGATGTCTGTCAGTATGGAACGGAGGAAAACGATTCCTATGTGATGGCAAAGGCATACAGGGAAATCGGAACATTTAACAGAGACATAATAATCAACATCGAAGAAGCGTCGGACAAAGGAATGTATCAGCCGTATTTTAATAACCTGAATGAATTGTACAACATGATGGATAAGGAAGAGGATGAAATCGTTAATCTTGAAGTATACCGTGTATGTTTGTATTCGATAGAAAAATACGCCAGAAAATTTCAGGCGGATGGTGTAGAGGAAAAAGATTTGTCCGATTTTTTGCAGAGTGTGGCGCAGAGCGCACAGAAAATACAGACGACAACGGATAAGACGGATGCAATGAAAGAGCAGATAAAAGAACGTGTGCCGGCAGCCAGTCAGGCGGTTGCGCGAGCGTATGATACGAACGGTAGCAGGGGTGTAACTAAATAGATACGGAGGAGTTATGAGTGCAGATGAGGAATACTGCACGGGAAGGGCTGGAATATATGCAGAATGCATACCAGAATGGTGAATATAATACAAGTGTTCCCGATGCCTGGAGGGTGCGTATGCAAAACTGTTATTATACCCATCTCATGCCAACGGATGCGCAGGGAAACACAACGCTGGACTGGGATGAAATTGCGAAGACTGCGACAAAGGATGCATCGGAGATTACACCGGAGGAATACTATGCACTGACTACCATTTATCTGACTCTCGATGATACGGAAATGGAGAGATTCCTTACGCTGCTTATGGACCGGACGAAGGATGTGGACATACCCTGGTACAGCGAGCTGCTGGGACCGTCCGCGGGGCAGGTAAACGAGGATTACTCGGAGTGGCGGGTAAACGATGAAAAAACGGATAGGCTGGTTTATATGGCAAGCGTACTGTCAGAAGTGGTATTGCAGGGCATGAAGAAGGTGGACAGCGACCAGTATCCTGATAAGTATGATGAACTTGAAGAAATGAGGTTTAATATGGTACAGCGAATCACCCTGCTGCAGGAAGTGAAGGACGTGGAAGCTTTCAGGGGTGAATTATACGCAGAAACCCCCGACATAGACGTAGTCCGGTCGGAGGACAAGAGCTTTACGCTGACATATAAAGAGTACAGGAATATCGGGACGGAGCTGTCACCGACGTTTTCCAACCTGGGAGAATCGTCCATCAAAATAAAATACACGATGGACAAGGCGAATATTAACATGGAAGCATTGGATAACGCAGAGGCTGCATTTGCCTCATATTTTTGCAATGTCTCGGTGCCGGATGAGACTGTCAAGTTTGCAATTGACGAGGCCGCCTCGGAAATGATTGGAAATGCCGCCGAAAAAGCAGGCGACTACGTGGAAGGGCTGGGAAAGAAGGGGCTGGGTAAAGCCATAGGCTATGTCCCCGTGGTCGGGGACGTGGCGTCATTTGTCATAGACGCCGCCGCAGATTACCAGGAAAACAAACAGAATGCTGAATACATCATAGGCCAATTCAATGACCTGGAAGAGGCGGACATATTTAGGAATTTTGACTGCTGTGTCAATTATGTGGAGTATGATACGGCAGATTCAGAGGGAATAAAAATCGCCGCGGTGCAGGGGGAAAACACGAAAGCCAGGGTCGATAAGCTCAATTCCAGCATGGGATTTACGATATCGGTAAAAGATGTCCTGACAAGCCCGGCGGAATTGTTTGAAGAAATCTGGAAGCTGACAGAAGACAACCCGGAAAAACAAAAGCTGTATAATGATGTGGTGGAAAGTAAGGAGTAAATATGAAGGCAAAAAAATATATCAAAAGAGCGGTACTGTTTCTCCTTCTGCTGGTGCTGGCGGCAGGATTTACAGTGGGAGGGCGGCATGTGTGGAACCAGTACCAGGAAAAAAAGAGACTGGCACAAAAACCGTATTTTACCGAAAAAAAAATATCATATGGTGAGATGGTCTATATGGTGGATGCATTTCACTGCGAATGTAGTCCGGGCTTTCCGTGGGATATGAAAGAGGAAGATAGGCCGGATTACAGCCACTATACGCTTGAGGCTACCGAGGATACGGAAATTGCAGTAACGGTGCTGAATTATATATTGTTTGAGGATCGTGGCGAGCGTTACAGAAAGGCTGCTGAGCTGGCGAAGCAGTATG
Source organism: uncultured Agathobacter sp. (assembly GCA_910587655.1). GTDB lineage: Bacteria > Bacillota > Clostridia > Lachnospirales > Lachnospiraceae > Roseburia. The sequence goes on from CAJUND010000013.1 coordinate 71,761, forward strand.
GAATTTCTGATATTTATGAGTATAGGGCATCTTGCGACATAAAGGCTGCTGAGCTGGCGAAGCAGTATGGGTTTTCTGCGGAGAACCCGATTACCGTGGACTGGGTGATGGAGAACCCGGAGGAGGCAGTGGAAATCATGCATGTATCAGCAGATGGAGGATCTGATTTCTGTGATAAGGATTATATCTATTCAATGTACAAAAAAATAACTGGAAAGCAGGTGGAGACTGAGGATGAGAGCGAAAGTGATGAGAGTGAAAGTGATGTGAGTTCTAACCAGATTCAGGAAGAGGAAAACTGGACGGATTCGGATGACTACAATTCCATGTTGCTGGTAAGAGCGATGGCTCAGAACATGGCAACACTGATGAACAGCTATCTGTTTGAGGAGCCTGACGAGAGTGACAGAAAGGCCATTGAACTGGCGGAGCAGTACGGGGTTTCTGCAGAGAACCCGATAACTGCGGACTGAGTGAGGGAGCATCCGGAGAAAATGGTCGAAATTATGCGCTTGACACCAGAAGTCCAGCTAATAAATGTCAATAGAAAAATGAAAAATATTTTATCCTAAAAAAGGGCGCACTTATCCCTTGGTGAAAATACCTCTTTTAAAAAAGATATTGATTTGTTGGATTGCAGTATTATTATGCGGCTATGTCGCATTTAGCAGCATTGTATTTTTTGATATGCTCCTGCGGAGTAATGATTTCAAAAGGCTTATTGTCCCTGAGGATTGCAAATATCATGTTGCATACTTTGTGTGAAACAGCGCCCATTGCCACGAGTTTGGGTTTTGACTCACATTTTTTGAGGTAGTAATCACGCAGAACCGGATTTTTAGCTTCTCCCGTGCGGGATGTGCCGATGCTTTGTAAAGCCAGTGTATGAACCACCCGCCTGGCTATTGCGGAGCCCCTTTTAGACATCTGGGTTTTTGTGCCTTCAAATTTGCCGGATTGTTTTACTGCCGGGTCAAGACCAAAGTAAGCAAAAAGCTGTTTTGGCTTGGAGAATGCAGAAAAATCCCCAATCTCTCCCATGAGGGATACGGCGGATAAGAAACCAGCGCCTTTGAACGTTTCAATCAAATGGACCTGCCTGACAAAGTCGGTGTCTTCATTGGCATCAACAAGCCCATGCATGGAATCCAGGATGCCTTTGATTTCTTCGTCATATTTACGGATGAAACCAATATAAAGGCGGATGCGTTTGATGTTGCTGTCAATGATGTAACCGAACTCATTTGCTTCATTTGCAGCCTGAATAATGGCATTATACTTGTTTAAAGCATATGTAAGTCCAAACCGGGCAGTGGATTGAATGGCATCAATAATCTCTTGCCGGTCTGCTTCAGTAAACGCAGCCGGAGAGGTATACGTTTCCAGCAGTGTAAGCGATGTATGAACTGTAACCTTGGAAAAAATGCCAAGGTATTGGGGAAATGCCATGCGCAGTTCGCCCTGGAGTTTGTTCACATAAGCGCTGCGGTTATCCATTAAATCGTAGTATTCACGGCAGAGATTGCGGCAATTAAGGGCAAGGTCGGATGGCATGAGGGAAACTTTTAAATCAGGTTTCAAACCAACTAATGCAGCTTTTTTTGAATCAAAACGGTCATTATGCACTTTCCGTATGTTGATATTTGTGCTATTCTTAGTAATGATAGGATTGATAACAGACACGTTAAAACCCTTATCACGAAGATAGCAGAAGAGTGGGTAATGATAGATTCCCGTGGATTCAAGGAAAATGCGACTTTCCAAAGAATACAGCTCTTCTGCTTCTTTTATTTTAGAAACAGCGGCTGTAAGGGAATCCATGCTGTTATGCAGGATTTTATAAGGCTTTCCTACGAACTGCTGGTTCGGGAGCGCGACAGACATCCAGGAGAAGTCAGCGCCGACATCAATACCAACAGAGATGAATAGTTCATCAACATTAAAAATAACTTTATTAGACATGAGCGATAGCTCCTTTCTGATAGGAATCCATTTCCAGTCTGGCAGGTACACAACCTAGCGTGTTATACGGGTATAGCCTTGCGGCTCCCAACCAGCTAAAACATAAAACCCTGTCGAATGGACTAATTGACTTTCTTGTAGGTATCAGCTGCAAAAGCAGCTTCCCAAGGAGTTGAACATTCTTTATCCTATCCAAAGGGATAATACCTCATGTTTTATCTGGTGTCTATCAGGAACCGTCAGACATGATAATTATTTTATTGGATAACATCTGATGAAGGAAGAACACCTTCTTCTGTTATCTGATATAGAAACTTATTAACCCAATAGTCTTGATTGACTATACCATTATTATACTAGGAGGCGATACAGTGAAACGGATAACAAAAATAGAGGCGGCAAAGTCAAGTGATAAGAAAAAACTCAGAGTTGCTGCATACGCCAGAGTATCGACAGATTCTGAAGAACAACTTCTCAGCCTTGATACACAGAAGAACCATTACGAGACGTACATCAAAGCAAGACCTGACTGGGAGTATGCTGGACTGTACTTTGACGAAGGAATCACAGGCACAAAGCTGGCAAAGCGCGACGGACTGCTGCAACTCATTTCTGACTGTGAGAGGGGGCTTATCGATTACATCATCATAAAGTCTATCAGCCGGTTTTCAAGAAATACGGTCGATAGCATAGAGATCGTCCGCAAACTCTGTAACATGGGGATATACATTTTCTTCGAAAAAGAGAATATTGATACCGGCAAGATGGAGAGCGAGCTTTTGCTCTCCATTCTTTCAAGCCTTGCGGAGAGCGAGTCCCACTCCATAGCTGAGAACAGCAAATGGAGCATACAGAAGCGCTTCCAGAATGGAACATTTAAGATCAGTTATCCTCCCTATGGTTATAAGAATGTAGATGGAAGGATGGTAGTTGACGAAGAAAAGGCAGAGACAGTGCGATGGATCTTTGAGGAGATCCTTGCCGGTAAGACGCCGGCGACAGTAGCGAAGGAACTAAACAAGAAGGGGATACCTTCTAAACGCGGTGGCCGTTGGGAAGGGCATGTGATCAATGGGATGATCAAGAATGAGAAGTATACCGGTGATGTGCTTCTTCAAAAGACTTTTACGGACGACAGATTCATTCGACATATTAACCGGGGCGAGAAAAATATGTATCTGGTTACGGATCACCACAAGGCAATCGTAAGCCATGAGGTATTCGAAGCAGCGAACGCCGTTATCGAGTTGAATGGTAAAGAAAAAGGCATCCAGAAGGGTGAGGCAAAATATCAGAATCGGTATGTTTTTTCAGGAAAGATTATTTGCGGTGAGTGCGGCGGTAAATTTAAGAGGGTTAAGCTTGCCAGGTATTTTGGATACTCTTGCAACACACATGTAAAAGATAAGAATGCTTGCAGCATGCGGACGGTTCCGGAGGAGCCGATTAAGGGAGCCTTTGTTACCTTGATGAATAAGCTGACCTTCGGAAGAAACAAGGTGCTGGTTCCACTATCAGAGATGTACAAGACATGCCGAAGTACTGAAGTGCTTTCGAGGATCAATGAACTTGATGGACAGATTGAAAAGAACATGGAACGCAGGCAGCAGGTATTACAGTTTTTCACTAAAGGACTTCTTGATCCAGCCGTATACACAGAAGAGAATGAAGCCCTTAATGAAGAAGACGCCAGACTGAAAGCGGAAAAGGATTCACTCACAACTCAGGTGAGCGGCAGCCATGAACAGCAGGAAGCACTCTCGAAGCTTCTTAAGTACACAGCTAAAGGATTGATGATCACTGAGTTTGAGCCGGAGCTATTTACGGAACATGTTGACCATATCGTGATTTACGGGAGAATGGAGATTGGCTTTGCTATGAAGTGCGGTCCCGTCTTCCGGGAAAGGATAGACTGATGAGACACACACCATACGGTTATGACATTGTTGATGGCAAAGCTGTTGTCAACGAAGAAAAAGCGGAACAGATCCGAAAGATATGTGAGAATTACCTTGGCGGTATGTCATTCATGGCGGCGGCAGAGTATGTCGGGCTTTCCATGAGTCACTGTGGAGTTAAGCGTATGATACAGAATGAGAGGTACCTGGGGGATGAGTTTTATCCGGCGATTCTGACCAGGGAGATTGCGGATCAGATTGAGAAAGAACGCATGCGCCGTGAGAAGATGCTCGGCAGAAACGACAGGGTGAAGAAATCCCTTCCTGAGGCAAAAGTTTATATCGGTTTCACCGCTTTGAAGATAGCACTGAAATACAAAGACCCGATCCGGCAGGCAGAATATGCATACAGTCAGATAAGAAATGAGGTGAGCAGCTAATGGCAATGGCGCAGAACATTACGGTTATTCCTGCGAAGCGTACCATCGGGACACAGAAACCGACACAAAAAGTACAGAAGATTCGGGTGGCGGCTTATTGCCGTGTATCCACGGAATACGAAGAGCAGGAGTCGAGTTACGAGGTTCAGGTCGAACACTATACTTCATATATCAATTCAAAACCGGAATGGCAGATGGTAGAGGTGTACGCAGATGATGGTATCTCGGCGACAAGTACAGCCAAGCGTGACGAATTTAACCGCATGATTGCAGACTGCAAGGCCGGGAAGATCGATATGATTCTCACCAAGTCGATAAGCAGATTCGCACGGAACACGGTTGACTGCCTGAAGTATACCCGAGAACTGAAGGCTCTGAACATTGCTGTATTCTTCGAGAAGGAAAATATAAATACACTTGATGCCAAGGGCGAGGTTCTCATTACGATCATGGCAGCGTTAGCACAGCAGGAATCAGAATCTTTGTCTGCGAATGTCCGGCTCGGGATACAGTTTCGTAACCAGCAGGGGCAGGTCAGAGTTAACCACAATTGGTTCCTTGGTTATACGAAGGATGAGGATGGAAAGCTGGTGATAGTTCCGGAAGAGGCGGAAATCGTCAGAAGGATCTATGCAGAATACCTTGATGGAAAGAGCTTTAAGAAGATAAAGCTGGGGTTGGAAGCAGATGGCATACTTAATGGAGCTAAGCATGAGAAGTGGCACGATACAAACATCCGGCAGATTCTTACCAATGAGAAGTACATCGGTGACGCACTTCTCCAGAAGACCTATACGGTCAGCGTTTTGGATAAGAAGCGCGTTCCGAATAACGGGCTGGTACCGAAATACTATGTGGAAGGAAGCCATGAAGCAATCATTGATAAGGACACTTTCCTGAGGGTTCAGGCGGAACTGGCCAGACGTTCAAGCATCAAGACCGGCGAGAAGAAGCGCACTTACAGTTCAAAGTATGCGCTTTCGAGTAGAGTGTTCTGCGGACACTGTGGAGATATATACCGCAGGATTGCATGGAACAACCGGGGATACAGATCGATTGTATGGAGATGTGTCAGCCGGGTTGAGAAGAAGAAAAGCGGCATTGACTGTCCGGCAAGGACGCTCCGGGAAGAAGACCTTCATGCTGCGGTGGTTACAGCAGTAAACGATGCCTGGTCACGTAAGGATAGCGTCCTTGCCATCCTTAAAGAAAACATCTGCTCCGTTCTGAACGGCGGCATCGAGGATAAAGTCGCTGGGGTCGATAAAGCAATTCGGGACAAACAGGCGGAGCTCCTCGAAGCAGGGAACGATCAGAACCTTATCGAGGAGATTGGCTATGCAATCATTAACCTCCGGGAAGAACGCCAGAGTATTTTAACTGAGGCTGCCTTGAAGCATGATCTTCAGGAGAGGATGGAGGATCTGATTTCATTCCTGGACGAACAGACTGAGGCGGTTGAGGAATATAGCGAAGCTTTAGCGCGAAGGCTTATTGAGAAAATCACAGTCTATGATGAGAAGTTGGTTGCCGAGTTCAAGTCAGGGCTGACTGTAGAAGTAGAAGCTTGAACGAATAACGAGTACACCCGTGACTCATGTTTTGTGGGTTGCGGGTGCTTTTTTTTGATTGAAAAATCGAGCAAAATCGGATATAATAATATATTACGATGGTGTCCTGAGATCAGGGGCGTTTGCCTACTTAAATCATAAGGAGGAACTACCATGAAGGTAAATTCCACAACCATCGTATTCGTCTTAGATCTTATCGGTGCTCTGGCACTCGCTGCAAGCGGCGTTGTAGCTAAACACTACATCTCCGCCTCCGTGGTGGAGGTCTAACGACACGGGCACATGATCTGAAAGGGTCGTGTGCCCTTTTTAGAAGGAGGAACACTTCATGGAAAAGAAGTTTAATTATTCCAGCTTGTTCGAGCAAGCGCTAAGCAGAATAAAATCCCTTAGAGCTCCTCGGGCAGACAGATTAGAGGTGAAAGACCTCCAATGGGATATCGTGCAGGAGCAGGCTCTCTTTAATTTTGGCGGAGAAGACTTTGAAAAGTCGGTTACAGTTTATAAGGGGGCAAATAGCATCTCTGTTTCATGCCTTCATTTTATTATTGGTCAGCTGTTCAAAATGTATGATTACTCTACAGAAGACGTTGCTATTGACCCTTCGGGGAATGAGAGGGTGTTTGGTAGAGTAAGATTTGCGTTCAAAGATAATCGTTCCAAAACGCTGCTCCTGTTCAAGGATATAGAAGATAGCAGCCTTTGGAAAAAGAAGGATGGAGAGCCCGATGCTATCTGTGAACTGATGCAGCAAAACGCATGTGAAAAGTGCAAATATATTTACTTGATGTTTGACTATGCCTATCTTCAGCTAGTTGGGCATAATGATGATGAGTCGGATCCGGGTAGAGGCTATAACCTGTACTCGTTGAAATGGTTTTTTGAAGAATATTTTGGCCAGGAAGAATATGAACAGTTCAATATAGCTGTTACAGCGTATATTTCAGAAGTTAATAGCTATATCGGCTATGTAACAATTAAGACCTTGATTCCAAGTTCATTGATTAATTTTAGAAAGAATGTTGAAAGGACTCTCGTTAATTTTGAGTATGAACAGCTTCTCTCTATTAAATACAATGGTTTCGAACTTCGGGAAGAAGAGTATAAGAAGATTAGAAAGCAGTTCTTAGATGATAGAACGCTTCTTACTTTGCTGGGATCAAAAGACTTTGCCGAAAGCTTAATTACCGCTGAATGGCTTTACGACTCAATGAAGAAAGCAAAAGCAATAGATCTCACTATTATTGGGATGGGCTATTTTAAAGCCGTAGAGCAACTACTTTATGATTTAATCTGCTTGCATAAGAATCAAGGGCTTACCATTCGAAAGGATTATTCAAGAAAAGATCTTCCACCGGAAATACCATTGAATGATCAGAATATTAATGATAAAGCAATTGATGTAACGCTAGGATCTATGGCTGTATTTGTAAGAGACAATGCTCAGGTTCTCTTTAGAAATGATCTTGCATGGAAGACAAAAAAGTTTGTCCGCGAGGCGATCTTTAAGTATGCTGATTTAAGAAATGGCTATTTTCATAAAGACAATATACATCAGCCCGAAAGGATAGAGGAAATAAGGGATGTATCATTCTACATGTTCTTCTTGCTTCTCGGAGCGTATGATCTGTCTGAGGACAGCCTTGTAAATCTGGGGTTATCGCAGATTGTTCAAAACGACTACTATAGATTGTGTGAATATGTTGATTATCATAGTGGTATGCTTTTTGTCCTGGATTTAGGATACGGAGAAGATCAGTATGGAATAGCCTGTGCTGATTTGTTTACAAAAGTTGTTGAGAACAGGTATGTGCAGTACTCGGGCGTATACTTTAAGGAGATACAGGGACGAACATTCCGTTTCACGGAAGGGAATCTGCCAAAAGAAATCTATCTGGGGAAATTTGAGTTTGAACGGTCCGAACTTGTTTCTGCTGAGCCTGTAAAGGTGAAAAAGATTTTTGAAAATGGTAAGTATGTCGGTCCTTCAATTGCAGAAGAGAATGAGATTGGGTATTAATATGCATGGAGAGGATAGTTGATATGTTTGCGACAACAGACACACCCGTAGAAATGTTTCCGCATACAGACGGAATTTTGGATATGTTCCCGCATACGGGTGACATCCATAATGGTGTCTCGGGGCATGTGGAAGTCGCATGTTGTCTACAAAGGAAGGATTCGTAGAAGTCCTTGAGT
>CAJUND010000014.1 GCA_910587655.1 uncultured Agathobacter sp.
TTTTCTTGAATCTTTCAAGGTTTTTCACTGTTCGGTTGTCAATGTCCGGATTTGCTGTCGATGCTGCTTTATTTTCTCTGCAACAGCGGTTAGCTTATTAATATTACCACGATGTAATGTGCTTGTCAACACTTTTTTACATCTTTTTTCATTTTTTGTAACTATAGGTAATTCTTACAGTTACAGCGGAGAAGGAGGGATTTGAACCCTCGCGCCGCTATTCACGACCTGCACCCTTTCCAGGGGTGTCCCTTCGGCCAGCTTGGGTACTTCTCCGTAGTGTGTCAGGCAGTATGCTTAAAGGGTATGACACAGAAAAAGAATTCTTTCGAATTCTTTTTCAAATACAACTGCCAAGCGGAGAGGGTGGGATTCGAACCCACGTGCCCTTGCGGACAAACGGTTTTCAAGACCGCCTCGTTATGACCACTTCGATACCTCTCCATATGATTGTATACTTGTCTGCGCGACTCTGGCGCAAGACATATATTACCACCTTTATTTACCTGTGTCAACCAGTTTTTTTATTTTTTTCAAAATTGTAGTAAATGCACTGACGCCGTAGAAAAATTTCACCATGAAAATGTGTCAGATGTTACTGTAGATCTCTGCCATCCGCATATCCTCCGGTGTCGTAATCTTAATATTGTAATGACTTCCTTCCACCAGTTTTACCTTTCTGCCTGCAAAATATTCGACAAGCATGGCATCATCCGTAACCTCCAGGTCTGTCATCCCCCGCGCCTGTGCGTCAAAAAACTTCTGATAGGCCAAAAACAGCAAGGGATATGCAAAACACTGCGGTGTCTGCGCTGCGCACATTCTGCTTCTTTCAGGCGTATCTGCCACGTAACCTTCAGCATCTGAAATCTTTATGGTATCCTTTACCGGAACTGCCGGTATACATGCCTTTTCTTTTTCAACGGTTTCCATGCATCTCTCAATCAGGTCTGCAGAAAGAAGCGGTCTTGCACCATCATGGATTAATACATAATCCGCCCCTTCTGCCGCTTTCAACCCTTCATATACAGATAAAAACCGTTCAGCTCCGCCTGCAACAATCTTCTGTACTTTTTTAAAACCGTATTTACCTACAATTTCTTTTTTGCAGAAAGAAACGTCCTTTGGCCCTGCAACAAGGATTACAGAATCAGCCGCGCTCTTTTCAAATGCCTGAAGACTGTAATATATTACCGGATATTTTCCAAGCATCATATACTGCTTGGGTATGTCGCTGTGCATCCTGCTGCCGGAACCTGCCGACAAAACGATTGCGGTAAATTTTTTTTGATTCATCAGCTTTCTCCCAGTTTCAGATTTGGCACTGCATTCAGGTCAAGTCCTGCACGTTTTCCGGCAATGAAGTCATAATAAGCCGCCGCGCCAATCATTGCGGCATTGTCTGTACAAAGCAGCGGTGACGGATGGTAAAAATGTACGCCTTCCTGTATGCACATCTGCTCCATTGCCGCACGTATTGTTCCATTGGAGGCAACCCCTCCGGCAACTGCAAATTTGTCCATATGGTATTCCCTGACTGCGTTTCTTGCGTGTTCCACCAGTACATCCGTAACGGACTGCTGGAAGGACGCAGCAACATCCGCCTGTACAATCGGTATATTTTTCATCCGGCAGCCATTCAGGTAATTGAGCACTGCGGATTTAAGTCCGCTGAAGCTGAAATCATATTCACCGTCTGCAATCTTTGCGCGAGGAAACGCTATGGCATCCGGTTTCCCCTCATGTGACACTTTTTCTATTTTGGGTCCTCCGGGATAGCCCAGCCCGATGGCACGCGCTACTTTGTCGAACGCCTCGCCTGCGGCATCATCCCTTGTCCGTCCGAGAATCTGGTATTTGCCATAGTCCGTCACTTTAACCAGATGCGTATGCCCCCCTGATACAACAAGACATAAAAACGGAGGCTCAAGCTCTGGATTTTCGATATAATTTGCACTGATATGCCCCTCTATGTGATGGACCCCAACCAGCGGAAGCTGTCTGGCATAACTGATTGCCTTTGCAGCTGCCACACCAACCAGAAGTGCCCCGACAAGCCCCGGTCCGTATGTAACCGCAACTGCATCCATGTCATCGAGCGTCATCCCTGCATCAGAGAGGGCCTGTTCAATCACCTGGTTGATTTTTTCAATATGCCTGCGGGAGGCTATTTCGGGAACAACGCCCCCGTACAGTGTATGGTCTGCAATCTGTGAATAAATAATGTTTGACAGCACACTGCGGCCATTTTCCACAACTGCTGCAGCCGTCTCATCACACGAACTTTCGATGGCAAGTATCCGGACTGTGCGTCCCTTTCCCAACTGTTCATTCATCGTCATCTATGTTTTTTCCTTCTACCTGGTAATAGGTAATAATTTTCCATCTGCCGGCTGCATCCTTCCGGAGCACATACATCTGGTAGGTTCTTGAATACTCTTTCTTTTCTTTTATAAAGTAGGACGCCTGCACATATGCCAGCGAATCACCTTTTTTCTTATCTGTCACAAACCGGACGTCTTCCGTGTCACAGACTCTCATCTGGCTGATTTTTCTGGAGTGGTCATCATAATCCTTTACATCTGCCGCAATGGAAGCCTTTAACTGGTCTTTGGGATTGTTCTGTACAAGTTCATCGTCAAACAGCTTCTGCGCCTGCACTACCAGACTGTCAAGCTCGCTGTCTGTGTATTCTTCCTTATAATAGCAGGAAATAAACTGGTTATAAAGCTTAACAACAGCCCTTGGCGTTTTCGGATAATTGTCATCCAGATTACGCGTAATCAGCTTCTGTACCTTTGTCAGGTTTCCGTTTTCCCCGGAATTCGCATCCGAACGGATTTTTACATAATAAAATCCTCCGCAAAGTGATGCTATCAGAACCAGTGCGATTATTACAATACCCGTTTTTTTCATATGTCACTCCTCCAAAAACACAAGTTCTGTGCTTTTTCCGTCCTTCCCCAGGTGCGCATTGGAGAAAATTTCGCGTACCTGCGGCATATAGCTTTCGCCTTTTACCAGTGACGGGGAAAAGTGTGTCAGCCACAGTTCTTTAACCCCGGCACGTTTTGCAAGCTCTGCTGCTTCATAAAACGTCATGTGCTTGTACTGTTTTGCTTTTGCCAGTTTTTCTTTTTCGGCATACATTCCTTCACAGATAAATAAATCGGACTCCTGCGCCGCCTGTACAATGGAATCCACCGGGCGGGTGTCGGTGCAGTAGGTTACTTTCAGTCCTTTTCTTTCAGGTCCTAAAACCATCGGGGGACTGTAAACGGTTCCGTCCAGCTCAATCGTCTCCCCTTTCTGCAGGCGGTTCCACAGCTTCATCGGTATCTGCTGTTCTTTTGCACGCTCGACAGAAAATTTTCCTGCCCGCTTAATCTCTACGGAATACCCATAACATACGACGTTATGCTTTACACGGAATGCATGGATATGGTATCCGTTTATTTCTATATATTCATCCTGTTCGCCCAGTTCCATACATGTGATTTCAAACGGCAGTTCCGGGGCAATGGTCCGAAGCGCTGTTACAACACGGGTCAGTCCCCTGGGTCCGATTACCGTAAGCGGCTCGGTCCGCTCTGCATTTCCCATGGTAAGAAGCAATCCCGGCAGACCGCTGATATGGTCTGCGTGAAAATGGGTGACACAGAGAATGTCAATGGATTTAAATCCAAGTCCCGCCTCCTTTACTGCAACCTGCGTTCCTTCCCCGCAGTCAATCAGAAGACTGCTTCCGTTATATCTGAGCATAAGCGACGTCAGCCACCTGTACGGCAGCGGCATCATGCCTGCTGTTCCTAATAAACATACATCCAACATAATTCTTCCCTTGTCTTATCCCTGACGGAAAATGACACATTCCATAATATCTGCATCCTCACGGGGAAACTGGTAAAAGTTTTTCCGGATTCCCAGTCTCACAAATCCCGCACTCTGGTATACATGCCGCGCCGGCTCGTTACTGCTGCGGACTTCAAGAACGATTCTTTCCAGTCCGTGTTCTTTCGCCCACTGCTTCATGGCTTCCACCAGTTTTTTTCCGGTTCCCTGATTACGGAATTTTTCTGCAACTGCCACATTAGTGATTTCCCCTTCCGGTGAAGAGATATACATACCGGCATAGCCGGCAGTTACCAATGTTTTTTCAGATTCCTGCGCTGCTTCTGCAACAAGAAATACAGCATTGGTATCCTTTACGGCATCCGCAAATGCCGCCTCGCTCCACGGCCGGGAAAAACATTCCTTCTCAATAGCCGCAACTGCGGAAACATCCTCCGGCGTCATCTGCCGTATTCTCATATCTGAAAACTGCGCTCCTTTTCCTGTCTTTCCCGCTCCGCCTGTGAAAGCCTTAAATATTCCGGCTTATGGTCTTTTGCATCTTCCGCCTTCCCTTCACGGTATAGTATTTCCCCAAGCACGGCAACCCCTGCGGCCCTTTGTCTGTTACAGTGCGCAGGCGCAAATGCAAAGGGTACGGAAATGTGGGTTTTTATATATTCTTCAAACACAGGAACCCCGTCCCCAAGGAACGTGATTTTTCTGTTTAGTTTATCTGCTTTTTCTATGATTTCACTGATAGCAACGGCACACTGCGGAAGTATGGTATGCAGCATCCCGTCGGTAAATTCATAAAGTCCGGTATAGGTCTGCTGCCTGCGCGCGTCCATCAGCGGACAGATAATATCCGAACTTCCCCAGAGGTTACAGGCAAGTGCATCAACTGTCGGAACGGAAACTATTTTTTTATCCAGTGCGAGCGCAAGTCCCTTGGCTGTCGCCGAACCAATCCGAAGACCGGTAAATGAACCGGGACCTGCTGCAACTGCAATCACATCCACGGTTTTTAAGTCCAGTTCTGTCATCCGCACCAGTTCATCCAGCATGGGAAGAAGTGTCTGTGAATGTGTTTTTTTGTAATTGATGGTATATTCTCCAAGCAGCTGCCCGTTTTCCGTGACAGCCACACTTGCAACAAGTCCTGAACTGTCAAGTGCCAGTATTTTCATTTCCCAACCCCTTATCTCTTTACGGCTTACCCTGTCATATCGCAGATTCTGATTCTGCGATAATCGGCACCTTTTTCCAGTTCTTTTTCGATGGTGATTTCCATCCGGTTTTCCGGCAGGATTTCTTTTATCAGATCCGCCCATTCCACCAGCGTAAAACCGTCCCCGTAAAAGTAATCCTCATACCCGATCTCATCCATCTCCCCGACGTCCCCAATCCGGTACACATCAAAATGGTAAAGCGGCATCCTGCCCTCTTCGTAAATCTGCACAATGGTAAAGGTCGGGCTGCTTACCGGACCTCTGATCCCAAGCCCGTCAGCTATCCCCTGGGTAAGAACTGTTTTTCCGGTACCCAGATCCCCCAGCACGGTACAGACAGTGCCTGGTACTGCTTTCTGCCCGATTTGCCTGCCCAGGGCGAACGTTTCTTCTGCTGAAAATGTTTCTTTTACTGTTATTTTATGATTATGCATGAAACACCTGCCCCTGACTTATGCTTTCAGCTTTAACCGGAAACGCTCCAGTTTCTTTTCCGCAATTTCCTTAAATCCTGCATACTGCTCCCCAATCTGTTCCATGGGAATGATATATGCGTTAATCCGGTTTGTGTAAATCAGAATCTGGTTTTTATTTGAAATAATCTTATATACTGCGTCCCACGGCAGTTCACCGGATTCTTCATTTTGTGTTACATGTATCTGTTCCTCAGATACTTCATAATGAAGCTCGTTTGCCAGCACCTCGTTTGTCTTCAGGGTCGCCTTTGCACGGAACCAGAAGGACACCGGCATATAAAACCAGAATAAAAGTCCGACTGCAATATACAAAAAGGTATATTCAAATGACTTCTCACCAAAGGTGACTTTCGCCATTACAAATGCAAGAATCCCAAGTATCACGGATACCCATCCCTGCAGTCCTGTGTAAGCCTGGTATATGTTGAATCTGTACAGGTCCTTTTCCTGCAGTTTTACGTTAAATGCTACTTTCATCTGTCTGTTTTACTCCACTTCTATATTATACCATCTTTTGCCGGAAAAAGAAAGAACTACTGCTTCATGCTTAACTGGATTCTTTGTTTTTTCAGGTCAACGCTCAGCACTTTTACTTCCACGATATCCCCGACGCTTACCGCCTCAAGCGGATGCTTAATGTAACGGTCGCAGATCTGGGAAATATGCACAAGCCCGTCCTGGTGAACGCCAATATCCACAAATGCTCCGAAATCTATGACATTGCGGACAGTTCCTTTTAATACCATACCCGGCGTCAAATCTTTCATTTCCAGAACATCACTGCGCAAAATCGGTTTCGGCATATCCTCACGCGGATCCCTTGCCGGTTTTTCCAGTTCTTTTACGATATCACGCAGTGTCAGTTCTCCGATTCCGAGTTCTTCTGCAAGCTTTTTGTAACCGCTTATTTTTTTGGAAATTCCCGCCACGCTGCGGCTGCTGACATCGGAAAGTGTGTAGCCGAGCCTGGCAAGAAGCTCTTTGGTTGCCGCATAGGATTCGGGATGCACACCCGTGGCATCCAGCGGATTTTTCCCGCCCGTAATCCGCATAAACCCGGCGCACTGTTCATAGGCTTTCGGACCGAGTTTTGCCACTTTAAGAAGCTGGGAACGCGAGGTGAATTTTCCGTTTTCCTCGCGGTAGCTGACGATATTTTTTGCAATGGCTTTGCTGATACCGGAAATGTATTCCAGCAGGGGCGCCGATGCTGTATTTAAGTCCACTCCGACTTTGTTTACGCAGTCCTCCACAACGCCTCCTAATGCCTCGCTGAGTTTTTTCTGATTCATGTCATGCTGGTACTGTCCGACTCCTATGGATTTCGGGTCGATTTTTACAAGCTCCGCCAGCGGATCCTGCAGACGCCTTGCCATGGATGCAGCGCTTCTCTGCCCCACATCAAAATTCGGAAATTCCTCTGTGGCAAGCTTGCTTGCGGAATATACGGATGCTCCCGCTTCGTTTACAATGATGTACTGTACTGTCACCGGGATTTCCTTTAAAAGTTCTACGATAATCTGTTCAGACTCCCTGGAAGCCGTACCGTTTCCAAGGGAAATCAGGGTGATGTGGTACTTTGATATCAGCTTCTTTAAAACTGCCTTTGCCTCTTCCACTTTATTCTGCGGGGCTGTCGGATAAATCACGGTGGTATCAAGAACCCTTCCGGTACTGTCCACCACGGCAAGCTTGCATCCGGTCCGAAACGCCGGGTCCCAGCCCAGCACTACCTGCCCGGCAATCGGCGGCTGCATGAGAAGCTGCTGTAAATTTTTACCGAAGACCCTGATGGCGCCGTCTTCTGCTTTTTCTGTCAGGTCATTGCGGATTTCGCGCTCGATTGCAGGAGCAATCAGGCGTTCATAGGCATCTGCTGCCGCTTCTTTTAAAACCTGCGCGGTTTCTGCCTGCGAATCTGTAATCATCTGTTTTTCCAGATAACGGATAATATCTTCTTCCGGCGCTTCCGCCTTTACGGTAAGAAATTTTTCTTTTTCGCCGCGGTTAATTGCAAGAATCCGGTGCCCTGCCACTTTGGAAAGCGCATCATCAAATTCGTAATACATTTCGTAGACCGACTCCGCCTCTTTGTCCTTTGCATTTGACAGGAGACGGCCCTTTTTTACGGTAAGGTCCCTGATATATGTCCGGTATTCGGCATTGTCGGAAATATATTCCGCCAGGATGTCCCTTGCGCCGGAAAGAGCATCCTCTGCGCTTTCCACGCCTTTTTCCTCATCTATGTATTTTGCCGCCTCTTCCATAAGGGGGGTTTTTAGCATCTGGAGCATAATTATGTTTGCAAGCGGCTCCAGTCCCTTTTCTTTTGCGACCGTGGCACGGGTACGCCGCTTCGGACGGTACGGACGATATAAATCATCCACCGCCACCTGTGTTTCCGCTGCAAGTATCTGTTCACGCAGTTCTTCTGTCAGTTTGCCCTGTTCTTCGATGGAGGCCAGCACGGTTTCCTTTTTTTCTTCCAGGTTCCTCAGATATGCCAGACGGTCGTTTAAATTACGCAGAACTTCATCGTCAAGCGCCCCGGTTGCCTCTTTGCGGTAACGCGCGATAAAAGGTATGGTGCATCCTTCATCTATCAGTTTTACTGCGGCATCCGCCTGTCCCTTTTTTATTCCAAGCTCCTCTGCTATTTTTGCAATGATATCCATAAAAATTCCCTTTCAAACAAATTTCATAACTTTTTTACTTTTCCTATTATACATGAAGTGCTAAAATGAAATCAAGTATGTTATTTATTACAGTTCGCGGAGGCATCAAATGAATACTTATACTCAGTTTACCGGCACGGCAGGACATTCCAACCAGATGGAAACGGCATCCCTGACGCTTGCCGTGGTTGCGATGATCAGCTGCTTTTTCCCATATATATCCCTGCCCTGCGGGGCTGTGGCAATTATTTTTGCCACGCTCTCCCGCGGCGGACAGATGCAGTACGGCACGAAAGCGCTGACCGGCATGATTCTTGGCATTACTGCGCTTTCTGTTACCATTGTGCTCTACGCTTCTGCATTTGCGTTCATATATGTGGAATATGGAAGTATTGAGGCATTTTTGAAAGCTTATTCAGAAATGTCCGGCATGGATTATAACGACCTTATGCAGCAGATTATGCCATCAACGCAGTTCCCGTAAAAAACAGCACCAGATTTTTAACCAGGCAGTTAAGCAGGACAAGCGCAAGCGCCGCCCACAGGTAAGCATCCCGGTACCTCATTCCAATCCCGAGTTTTCCCCCTGACAGCCGTTCCACGGTCTGTGAAAGCATAAACCAGCCGGCAAAAACTGCCGTATAGACAACTATCGGGTGATAGTACAAAGACGTCAGTATTTTTCCGTGCAGCAGTGCGGCGACTGCCCTTGTCCCTCCGCAGCCCGGACAGTAATATCCTGTCATCCCGTGAAATACACAGTGTGGCATTTTCTGAAACATTTCTAAAATTCCAAGCCGGAACCCCGCATATAAAGCCGCGGCAAGTCCGGTAAATACCCATCCGATGATATAAAAGCATTTGTCCAGTACCGGGTCTGTCTGGAACATGTTATATTTTTTTTCTTTTTTCATGCTTACCAGTATAATACGGACAGATTCCCGTGTCAAAAAGTTTGGAAATTTTTATCTGTTTTTATTGTCGGAAGGAACATGGCGTGTTATAATTTTTATATTACAGATATGATATGAAAGGGGGATTTTCCTATGACGATTGGCACAGGAGGATATTCTTACTATAATTATAATTTATCCATGCCGGATACAACAAACACCAGCCGGGAAATTCCAGGTTCGGACACCGGGAAAAAAGTAACGGATCCTGACCAGGAAAAGAAAGCCGGACGCCGTTCTTCACCTGAGGAGTGCGAAACCTGCAAAAACAGGAAATACCAGGACGGTTCCAATGAAAATGTTTCTTTTAAGGCGGCTGCCCATGTTTCTCCGGAAGCTGCCGGTGCAGCAGTCCGCGCGCATGAGGGGGAGCATGTTTCCAATGCGTACACCAAGGCGGCAAAAAACAACGGAAAGGTGCTTAACGCATCTGTTTCCATCCATACTTCGGTATGCCCGGAGTGCGGCAGAAGCTATGTTTCCGGCGGCACGACCAATACCATGATCAGATATACCAATGAGAGCAACCCGTACCAGAAGGAATTAAAATCCGCTGACGCTGTGAAACTGCGCGGCGCTAATATTGATGTGGCAGCTTAGGAGACAGCAATGAACAGACCCTGTAAAGAATTAAAACGTATTGCAAGGGAAAATTTATCCGGACATTACGGGATTCCAATGGGAGCACTGCTCGCAGAGGCCGTTATTTCCCTTTTGGCAATACTTCCGTTTTCCCTGCTGCAGCAGGAAAAACAGACAATTTTCCAGACGATTATTTTTTATGCAGCATATTTTCTGGTTGCACTTTTAACATCCGTACTTGCCGTTGGACTGATGAAGCTTCATCTTTCCATGGCAAGGAAGCAGCCTTATGAAATCAGCATGATTTTTTACGGCTTTAAAAACCAACCCGACCGGTTTATTCTTACCGCCCTGCTTTTAATGCTTGCCGTGGCGGTTTCCCTGCTTCCTGCAATTGCAGGCACGGTGGTTTTTGTACTGCTGGATATATCTGCTGCCACGGTAACGGCTCTTGTACTGCTGTCCATAACCAGTCTTATTCTGCTGGTTTTTCTGGGGTTACAGTATGCGCTGTCGTTTTTTCTTGTTCTGGAGCACCAGGATATGAATGCTTTGCAGGCGCTGCATACAAGCCGTGAATTAACGAAAGGTCACAGGGGACAGCTGCTTTATATTTTTTTGAGCTTTACCGGGCTGCATCTTCTGTCACTGCTTTCTCTGGGGATTGGCTCCCTCTGGGTGGCGCCGTACCAGTCGCAGACGTTTGCGGGCTTCTATCTGGATGTCATCGGGGAAATACCGGAAACTGCGTCCCCGAAACCGGACGGTTCTGCGTATCCGACGTTTAACCAGTATGTATAGATGTATCGTTTGAAGTAAAAAACAGTCCGGCAGCAGACGCCGGACTGTTTTTAAATTATTTTTTATACAGATCTGCATGAGTTCCTGTATCAGTCAGAGTCAGAGTTAATATATCGTCTTCCACAAAATATACCAGCAGCCAGTCGGGCTGGATGTGACATTCCCTGAAACCGTTCAGATTTCCTTTTAAAGGATGGTCTTTGTATTTTTCATCAAGAGGCATTCCTTCCCCCAGCCTTAAAATAATATCCTTTAGCAAGCCAGTGTCTAATCCTCTTTTTTGAGCAAGTTTATAACTTCTCTTAAATCTTCCACTGTATTTTATGGTATATTTCATGAATCCAGTTCCTCAAACAGCTTATCAACATCTGTAAATCCTCTGACATTCGGATCCCTGCTAATCCGCTTTGCTTCCTCCATTGCCTCAAGCACTTCCGGTTTCAACCCTGACAAATCTTCAGGATACGTCACATCAAATGGTATACCCTTTCGTAAAATCACTTGTCTAAGGAACATATTCACAGCGTCTGACAAATTAAGTCCCAGTCCCTCCAAAAGTTCCACTGCCTGTTTTTTTGTGTTTTCCTCTATTCTGATTTGTGTTGGTGTGGTTGCTGCCATATGACACCTTCTTTCCTTTTTTATTTAATTTTACTACAAAAGGTATACATTGTCAATTTTATTTCATTTTAAAGAAAAGATATACCCTTTTCTCGTTTGCAAACGCTTCTATTTCTTTTTCGATATCCGGATGATTCTTTTTATCGCGGATGACCGCCTCTGACTCCACATCCTTTGGCAGCAGGATTTTGTTTTCCATTACGATTTCCCTGCTGGCGGTTGTGCCGTCGGTAAAGGTGGCGGTACAGGTGATTACGATATCCCCGAGCAGCTCGTCCATGCCGGCCTTTTCATCTTCCACCGTATTGTTTTCCCCAAATATTTTATGGTATGCATCCCCCATATTCTTTTTTCCGCAGATGTTGAACACAACATTTTCCGGCTTCTGTTTTGTATAGTCCAGTGTATATTCAGACGCGCCGTAACCATCCGCGTTTTCGCTTTTCTCCTGCTCCTCATCGCTTAAGCTTTCATCCCCCAGGATTCCACGCGGAAAATTTCCAACCGGAAGCATCATGACATTTCCCAGTTCTTCCGTTTCACTCATTGAAATTCCATAATCTTCCAGTTTCACGCTTTCCGGCTTGATAATCTGGAACGCGCCTTTGTTAATCCTGTAGGTGATGGTTTTGATATTTTCCCCCTCGCAGGCAAAATCTGTTGCCAGGCTGTAGGATACCGTACCGTCATCCTCCCCGCTCATTGCCCAGCCCGTATTCAGTTCATCACCGCTGTAAGTTAAAACCGGGCTGTCTTCCTTTAATTCCTCTGCATTTACCAGCATGGTAAACGCATGGTCGTCCTTTGCGTTCTGCTGGGAGCTGCCCTCCTTTACTGCCATATTTCCGGATACGGTATACCCAAGTAAAATTGCAGCGCATGCGGCTGCGGCAGCCACCGGTTTAATGAATCGTTTCATGTCATGTTCCTCCTTTTTTACCTCGCTGGAATAAAGCGCAAGCATACGCTTTTTCCCCTGTTCACTCAGTCTGATTTTGTCCATTTCATGCTTATATGTGCTCATATTACGCCTCCTCAAGCATTGCTCTTAATTTTTTTCTGGCACGTGCCAGTTTTGAACTGACGGTATTGGAATTTTTTCCCATGATTTTTGCAATTTCTTTTATGGAATACCCTTCGTAATAATGCAGGTAAACGATGGTGCGGTCCTCCTGCGGCAGCCCCTCGATTTCCTCAGACAGACGCCCTGTTTCCTCTCTCATCTGCGTTTCCGGAAATTCCGTAAGCTCCGTCTCTTTCCTCCGCAGCACAAACCGTCTGTAATCGCGGCAGCGATTGATGGTTACCCGTAAAAGCCATGCCTTTAAATGCTCTTTGTCTGTAAATTTCTTTTTCCTGTTTCTGAGCAGACGGATAAACACATCCTGGACCACATCTTCTGCATCTGCAGTATTCATCAGGTTCTGGTATGCTGTCCTGTAGATCATGTCTGAAAAATCCTCCACTACCATCTGGTAATCCTTTTCTGTCTGTATCTGTAGCACGTTCCAGCCTCCTTTCACTATATACACGTATGAAAATCAGATTTTCGTGCCTGTGATATAAATTTTTTACAGCTGCTGTCCGAACCGCCAGTAAATTCATTGCCTGTTTTCTAATAATATGGTATCATAAATTAGCGCTTTTATTTACAGCCAAAACAAATGAAAACGGAGGAGGGTATGAAAAAATCTTTAAGACAGAGAATTATACTGACGGTTTCCGTCACAGTTTTGCTTGCATGCGCAGTTCTGGGAATCAATTGTATTAAGATTTCCCGTGATGTAACGAGAACGGATTCAAAGGAAACGCTGCGCCTGTTAAGCGAAACCCGTCAGCTTGATTTAAACGGTACAATCAGTGAAATCGAGCAGTCCGTGAACTCGCTCAGCAGTATTGCGCTGTCCACCATTGATGATTTTGAACGGTTTCAGACGGACAATTCCTACGTGGAAAGCTGCACAAAATCACTGGAAACAACATTCAGCAATCTTGCCCGGAACACAAAAGGGGCTCTCTGTGCCTACATACGGTACAATCCGGAGTTTACAAATCCGACTTCCGGAATTTTCTTATCAAAAAACGGGGACAAATTTGATTACCTGGTACCAACGGATTTCAGTATGTATGACCCGGCAGACCTTACACATGTGGGCTGGTACTATATCCCCGTCCAGGCAGGGGAACCGGTATGGATGGACCCGTACCTGAATGAGAACATTGATGTGTATATGATTTCATATGTTGTTCCGCTTTTTATTGACGGTACTTCCGTCGGTATCGTGGGAATGGATGTTGATTATTCGGAGATCGAAAACCTGGTATCGGAGACAAAGGTTTACGACAGCGGATATGCTTATCTCGTAAACACATCCGGAAATATTTTATCCCATAGGGATTATGAGTCGGGAACCAGTATGGAAGAGGTTCTGCCGGAAGACTACCAGGTGATTAACGATACCGCAAACGAGGGACAGGTGGTTTCCTCCGGAAAAAACTGCATCGTTTATACAACCCTTGACAATGGTATGAAACTGGTTCTGACGGTTCCGGAAAAAGAGCTTTTGCAGACGGCTGATTCGTTATCCCTTAAGATTATAAAACTGGCAGTTCTGGCAGTCGTTCTGGCGGTTATCTTTGCTTCTTTTATCAGCGGGACAATTTCGGCTCCGATTAAAAAGCTTACGGACGTAATCCACCATACCGCCGATCTGGATTTTACGGTACAGCCAGATGACAGATATCTTGCAAAACGCGGGGATGAAATCGGGGAAATGGCAAAGGCTATTATGGGAATGCGCGCCCATCTGAAGGAAATGGTACGGGATATTGATAATTCCTGCGGTGTACTGAATGACAGTATTATGCATTTAAGCAGTTCCGCAGACGGAGTTGCGCAGATGACGGAATCCAACTCTGCATTTACCGAAGAAATTGCCGCAAATATGACGGAATCAGGCAATTCAATTGAAAAGGTACTGGAGCATCTGCAGATGATTGAGGAAAATGCATCATCCATCGAACACCTGTCGGAAGAGGGGAAGGATATTTCTTCCGAAATCATGAAGCGGACAGCAGAATTACAGAACTCCACCCACAATGCTTCTGACAAAACCAGAAATATATACAGTATGGTAAAACAGGAAGCGGAGGCTGCCCTTGAAAAATCAAAGGCTGTGGAAAAAATTAATGAACTCACCGGCGCCATTGATGCCATTTCCTCACAGACAAGCCTGCTTGCACTGAATGCTTCCATTGAGGCAGCGCGTGCAGGCGAAGCAGGAAGGGGATTTGCCGTTGTCGCAACGGAAATCGGCAATCTTGCCAGCCAGACCAGTGAAACAGTCTCTAATATTAATAAAATTGTCGGGGACGTCAACACTGCCGTTGAGGAAATTGCAAAATGCCTGGATGAATCCATGGATTTTATCGGAGAAACGGTTCTGGCGGATTATGCGGAATTTGACAAGGTAAGTGAACAGTACAAAAAAGACGCTTCCGTGGTGGAACAGAATATGGCTGATGTCAACACTGCAATTATTACTCTATCCGGCAGTATTACAGACATTAAAAAGGCCGTGGATGAAATCGGAACTGCAGTCAGCGAAGCCGGAACCAGCATCACTGAGATTGCCCACAGCACCACGCATATGGCAGAGCAGACAGGAGAAAATAAAACTGTTGCTGACAGCAGCAAAGAAAATCTTCATATGCTTTCCAGCATTGTGGAACAGTTCAGACTGGGACAGACAGACTAAAGGCTGAAAAACATTAATTAAGGAGAATAAATTTATGAAAGAAGAATTTAAACCGTATGTGCCGGCAAATAAAATCACGCCGGAATTTACTCTGACTTCAATTATTATGGGTGTTCTGCTCGCCGTCGTATTTGGTGCAGCCAACGCTTATCTGGGACTGCGGGTCGGAATGACGGTATCCGCCTCAATTCCTGCAGCAGTAATCTCCATGGGTGTCATCCGTGTAATTATGCGAAAGGATTCGGTACTGGAAAGCAATATGGTTCAGACCATCGGCTCTGCCGGGGAATCCCTGGCTGCCGGAGCAATTTTTACGCTCCCTGTTCTGTTTTTATGGGCAAAGGACGGTATCATGGACGCTCCTGGTCTTGTTACGATTTCCCTGATTGCACTCTGCGGCGGTATTTTAGGTGTTTTATTTATGGTCCCGCTGCGCAATGCCCTGATTGTAAAGGAACATGGCGTCCTGCCTTATCCGGAAGGAACCGCCTGTGCAGAAGTTCTTCTCGCCGGCGAGGAAGGCGGTGCAAGCGCTACAAGTGTATTTGCCGGAATGGGATTTGCCGCACTGTTTAAATTCCTGGTGGACGGATTAAAGGTAATTCCGGGTGTAATAGCCGCACCGGTGAAAGCATTAAAAACCGAACTCAGCGCAGAAGTTTATCCAGCCTTAATCGGCGTCGGATATATCTGCGGTCCGAAAATTTCCTCCTATATGTTTGCCGGAGGTTTACTTGGATGGCTGGTGTTAATTCCTGCAATCGTCATTTTTGGCGGAGAAACGGTTTTATATCCGGGAACGGATCCGATTGCCGCGATGTATGCAAAAGACGGCGCAAATGCCATCTGGGGCAGCTATATCCGCTATATCGGTGCGGGAACAGTTGCTGCCGGCGGTATTATCAGTCTTATTAAAACACTGCCTATGATTGTTTCCACCTTTGTGGATGCAGTAAAAGGGATGAAAGGCGGTTCCGGCAACGGCAGAATCCGTACAGAACGGGATCTTGACATGAAGGTTGTCGGTGCAGGAGTTTTAGTTATGATTTTAATGATCTGGCTTCTGCCGCAGATTCCGGTTTCTTTCCTTGGCGCTGTCCTTATTGTGCTGTTTGGATTTTTCTTCGGTGCCGTTTCGTCCCGTATGGTCGGACTGGTCGGAAGCAGTAATAACCCGGTTTCCGGTATGGCAATTGCCACTCTTCTGTTTTCAACACTCTGCCTGAAACTGACCGGGGACACGGGCGCGCACGGTATGCAGGGCGCAATCGCCATCGGCTCTGTTATCTGTATTATCGCTGCCATGGCAGGCGACACCTCGCAGGATTTAAAGACCGGATATATTCTGGGTGCAACACCGAAACGTCAGCAGATCGGCGAATTAATCGGGGCTGTCATCTCTGCCTTTACCATCGGCGGGGTATTAATTCTTCTGGACAAGGCATGGGGATTTGGTAATACGGAACTTTCCGCCCCGCAGGCTACTTTAATGAAAATGATTATTGAAGGTGTTATGGACGGCAATCTTCCGTGGGGACTGGTATTTATCGGCGTGTTTATTGCTGTTGTAATTGAAATCCTTGGTATTTCTGTTCTTCCTGTGGCAATCGGTCTTTACCTGCCGCTGGAATTAAGCACCACCATTATGGCAGGAGGCGTTATCCGCTGGTATGTGGACAAAAAATCCTCTGCAAAGGATAAAGGAAGCGACTCCAGTTCCGGCATTCTCTTCTGTTCCGGTATGATTGCCGGTGAAGGACTGGTCGGTATTCTGCTTGCTATTTTTGCCGTTATCGGTATTGATTCGGTATTTGACCTGTCAGGCCATCTGAATACCGGAATCTGGGGCGGTGTGATTCTTATGGCTGTGATGATTGGATGTGTATTGAGATTCGGGCTTGCAAAAGCAAAAAAGGGTACATCAGATGAAAAGAAATAAGTCATCCGCTAAAGAAAATTATCTTGATCAGATTCCTGCCTTCAGCGAAAAGTATTCGTGGAGGCAGGAGGACGACGGTATGGTTACAATTCTTATGGAAAATACGGGAATATTTAACCGTATTTTCCAGAAACTTTTGAAAAAGCCAAAGGTGTCCTATATTCATCTGGATGAGATGGGAAGTTTTATTCTCCCGCTGGTTGACGGGAAACGGAATATTTATGATATTTCCGTTCTTGTGAAGGAACGGTTTGGGGAACAGGCGGAGCCTTTGTATGAGCGGCTGGTAAAGTTTATGCAGGTGATGGAGGCGAATGGGTTTGTGGTGATGGAGAATTAAATAAAAAGAAAGGGATTTGGCTACAGCATATGTCACGAAAGAAAATTGGCGAGTTTACAGAAAATGTAACCAAATTACTGGGACTCAATATTCCTGTAGGAACTCCAGTATATATAGCAGATTCCAATATTGAACACATGAAATCTTCACATCCGGATGCTTTTTCCAAATATGGAGCGCATTTAGCCTCCATCATCGCAACCCCCGATTATGTTGGTAAAAATAAAAAGGACAATTCCATTGAATTTATAAAAGAATATAACGTAAATGGGGATTTTGTCAAAGTTGCTGTCAGGATAAGTTTACAAAACACTTATTATGCACGCTCCATGTATATATTAAATCCAAGCCGTGTCCGGAATTTTATATCCAAAGGCACTCTGAAAAAACTTGACAAATAAAATTTGTATTGTATAATAAAATTATAAATACATAAACTATACTGAATAGAATCTGAGGACGGAACGGGCAGCCGTCACCCTAGTTGGAGATGTGGGAAATGTCACCCCACCTGTTTTATTCAGAGTTTAAGGAGCTGTGTACAATCAGAATAGATATATTCTGTTTTATGCAGTTCCTCTTTTTCTAAACCTTGATATTTTTAAACCAGTTCCCAGTCAAATCCACATCCAGTTTTTCCTGAAAAAAGGCGTAAAGCCTTAATCATTTCATAAGACTTTACACCTTATATCTGCTCAATCGTTATTATTCTTTGATTATATCAAGTTCTGTAAGATTAATGCCGCATGCGGTAAGTATTACTTTTAATTCGATATAGCGTCCCTTCATTTCTTTATATGCTGCCGACTCTTTATCCTGTGTTAAAACCATATACTTTTGTAACCTTGCAAATTCCTCAATATTCTTTTGCAACATTTCTTTTTCAGTCATACAACCACCTGCTTTCACTAATCAACTTTGCTGATTGTTACTACTTAATCATAACAGATTATTTCCGGGGTGTAAAGTTCTCCGGTTTAAACAGCAGTTCCCTCTTTTCAATCTCCCGGTTGATAAATCCCCCGACAAACAGCACATACATACAGCCATACAGCCAGACCATAATCAGGGCGATGGTTGTCATGGTTCCGTAAAAGGAGGAATACCGCGTGTATTTATTCACATAGATGGAGAAAAAATAGGAAAATCCCATCCAGCCGGCAGCGGCAACCACAGCACCCGGAATCTGGTATTTCAGGCGCTGCCTTTTGTCCGGAAGCACTGCATACAGAATCAGGAAAAATCCAAACAGTACCGGAATACAGATTAGTATCCGAAAATGCAGCAGATTTTTGAATACCGGAAACTCTCCCAGAAAATGGGAATAAATATAATTTCCAAATACCATAATACCCAGCAGCAGAAGAAGCGTCAGTGCGAAAACAATACTGTAGAGCATGGAGTACAGATAACGTTTCACAATGCCGCGGGTTTCCTTAACATGGTACATGGAGTTCAGTCCCTGCGACAGCGCCACAAATGCTTTCGAGCTTAAATAGACCGCCGTAATGATGGAAAACGACAGGCGGCCCCTGCTGCTGCCCTCGTAAATGTCTTTCGCAAAACCGGATAACAGTCCCCAGAAGGATTCCGGAACAATTGTCATTACCCAGGAAAAAAACTGCTGCTGCGTCAGCGGCGTTAAATCCAGCAGTGCAAAGAAAAACATCATAAACGGAAAAAAGGACAGCATCAGAAAAAATGCGGCCTGACCGGAATATGCCTGCAGTCCCGCTTTTTCAAAATCAGTGGATATGTCCTTAATATCTGTTTTGTCCAGACTGGTTATGTTCTTTTTTCTCATTTTAACTGCTCCATTTTATTTAATATTTCATCCACAACTGCGGAAGCCACATCCGCCTTGCTCATAACCGGAAGCTCCTTACAGTCTTCTTTTGTAATCAGCGTTACCACATTGGTATCTGTTCCAAATCCTGCCCCCTCTGTTTTCAGATTATTCGCAACTATCATGTCTGCATTCTTTTTTATTAATTTTTTCCTTGAATTTTCCAGCATGTGTTCCGTTTCCATGGAAAAACCGCAGAGGAACTGCCCCGGCTTTTTGTGCACGCCAAGCCATGCAAGGATATCCGCAGTCCTTTCCAGTTCGATGGAAGATGTGCCTTCCTGTTTTTTTATTTTTTCATCCGCCGGATGAGCCGGGGTATAATCCGCTACTGCTGCCGCCTTGATGATAATGTCCTGCGCTTCATAATGGTCTTTTACTGCCTTTTCCATGCTGGCAGCAGAAACGACCGGAATGACTTTTACAAACGGCGGCGGAGTAAGCGACACCGGTCCCGTCACCAGGGTAACTTCTGCTCCGCGGCGCATACAGTTTCCTGCCAGCGCATACCCCATTTTTCCTGTGGAATGATTGGTAATAAAACGGACCGGGTCGATACGCTCGCGGGTCGGGCCTGCCGTCACAAGGACTTTTTTCCCTGATAAATCCTTTTCGCAGGAAATTTCCCGCAAGATGTATTCCAGGAGTGCTTCCGGTTCCGGCATTTTTCCCGCCCCGGTATCCCCGCACGCAAGATATCCGCTTGCTGCTTCAATTACTTCATAGCCGTAGCTTTCCAGTTTTCTGATATTGTCCTGCACCACCGGGTTTTCGTACATATTTGTATTCATGGCAGGGGACAGCAGTTTTTTGCACCTGCAGGCAAGCATGGTTGTTGTCAGCATATCGTCTGCAATCCCGTTTGCCAGCTTTCCGATGACATTGGCGGTTGCCGGTGCCACCAGAACAATATCCGCGCGTTTTGCCAGCGCCACATGCTCCACACTGTGGTTAAAATTCCGGTCAAAGGTATCCACCAGGCATTTGTTTCCTGTAAGGGATTCAAAAGTGACCGGGTGAATAAAATTCGTTGCATTTTCTGTCATGATGACAGTAGTGTCTGCATGAAGTTTTGCCAGTGCGCTTGCCAGATATGCAGTTTTGTATGCGGCAATACTTCCGGTTACTCCGAGTACTACACATTTTCCTTTTAACATTTCATTTCTCCTGACTATTTTTCCATAAACCTCTTGAAAAGCATTACATAAGTACTATATAATAAAGGAAGAGCTTATGCAAGAAGATGTTATGGAGGAAATTACTGATGAGACTAATCACACGTTCCGATTTTGACGGACTTGCCTGCGGCGCCCTGTTAAAGGAAGCGGGCATTATTGACAACTGGAAATTTGCCCACCCGAAGGATTTACAGGACGGACTTGTTGAAGTAAATGAAAACGACTGTCTTGCCAATGTCCCTTACGTGGAGGGCTGCGGACTCTGGTTCGACCATCATTCCAGTGAGCACGAACGCCTTCAGCTTGAAGGAAAATACAAAGGGGAAAGCCGCATTACTCCTTCCTGCGCCCGTATTATCTATGAATATTACGGCGGCCGGGAACGTTTTCCGCAGTTTGATGATATGATGACTGCAGTTGACAAGGTGGATTCTGGCAATCTTACCATAGACGAAGTGCAAAACCCGAAGGGATGGATTCTGGTTGGTTATCTGATGGATCCAAGAACCGGCCTCGGACGCTGGCGCAATTTTACAATTTCCAATTACCAGTTAATGGAAAAACTGATTGACGCCTGCCGGACAATGACAACCGATGAAATTCTTGCCCTGCCGGATGTTCAGGAACGGATTGAAACATATTTTGAACAGACGGAAAAATTCAGGGAAATGGTAACGGCACATACGATTGTGGACGGAAAGCTGATTATTTCCGATTTACGCGGGGTTGACCCGATTTATTCCGGCAACCGTTTTATGATTTACAGCATGTATCCGGAGCAGAATATTTCTGCCTGGATTGTCAGCGGCCGCGGGGGAAAGGGATGCTCTGCCGCAGTCGGCTACAGCATTTTAAATAAGACTGCAACCCTTGACGTGGGAAGCCTGATGCTGAAATACAATGGCGGCGGGCATAAGAAAGTAGGCACCTGCCAGTTTACAGATGAAAACATGGAGACAGAGCTGCCGAAGATGCTAAAGGAACTTACAGAGATGGCAAACGCTTAATTTATCATACAAAACAGGAGGCCGGATTCCAGCCTCCTGTTTTTATTTTATGTCCCTGCTGTTTTCAGTTGGATTCAAGAAGACTTCCTTTCCGGATTTCCTCCTGCGTCATCTTCCGCAGATAAACCTTTACGGTAATGGTGTCGTCATCTGTCTTTTCTGCCACGCTGGTCTGCTCGTAGTACGTGTCGTCACCGCCGAATCCCTGTGTCTGTACGGCAGTCCCGTCGATAAAATCCGCATCATAGAAAAAGAGTGTTCCGCTGCATTCCGAGCCGTCATCCGCATTTAACTCATATTTCATTTCAAACGGGCATTCCCCGTTTTTGTCCCGCTTTACTTCGGTCGGACCAAGCTTTAACTCGGCATTCTCTATTTTAGCTTTCCAGTCACCGTTTTTTACGAAATCCACATATTCCTGTGTCTGCTGGACTTCACCATTTTCCTCTTCCCGGGCATCATCCGCACTACCGAATTTCTCAAACTGCTTTAAGTATTCCTCTGCCTTTGCCCGGTCAGCCTTGGATGCGTCAAGCTGGATTTCAAACAGTGCGTTTACTCCCTTGTAATTTTCGTTTCGTGAAATCACACCTCCAGTTTCCCCAAACATGTATTTTTCACTGTCATACGCACTCTCCGGTGAATCCATAATCGTTCCATGGCCGCTTACGGTTCCATCTTCTTTGTAATGGTACTCTTCGGTATTGTAGGTGATGCTGTCGGAAACACATACATAAAGGGAATGGTCTGCAAAGCATTCCAGATTGCTGACACCGTAAATCTGGTACTGTACGCCGTCAATCACATCCCAGGCAGCAAAACTGCCTTCTGCATACAGTGGATTTACCCTCAGCGGATCAAACCCCCCGATAAACGGTTTTACAGTAAACAGCTGTGCATCCTCTGTATCAGGCATCGGTGTGCCGTCCTCCTTTTCGATGGATACAACAATATAGGTTCCATCAGATTCGCAGTCCGGGTTCCATTCTGTTTTTTCAAGGCCTTTTCCACTTGTTACACCAAGCAGCGTCACGTTGTAACCGCCTACGGTCTGTGTCTCATTTATTTTGATGGCGTCTTTTTCTTTAAAGGCTTCTGCCATCTTAGTGTATTCCAGGTTTTCAGCAACTTTATCTGCACTCAGATAACGCACTGCTGCACCTGCCGGTATACCCACTGCCAGTACGCATGCTGCGGTGACAACTGCTGCCCATGTTTTATTTACTTTCATTGTTTTGTTCTCCTTCCACGTTCCAAGTACCTTCCGCTGCAGGGCAGCGTCCGGCTCTGTTTTTTGTGTCAGGGCACAGCGTAAGATTTCGTCCATTTCCTTATCTGTTCTCATGTTTTGTACCATGCCGCAGGCGTGGTGCTATTTGTGATATGTCGTATTCCGTCAGGAATATGACCCCGCTTTTCTGCGGCACAAATAAAGATTGAAAAATCACCTGCAACCTTTTTCCTTTCTTTCATCCTATTATTTTTCAATCTTCCTCCAAACCGCTTTTTAATATTGCTCTTGCTTTATGAAGTCTGCTCTTAACTGTGCCTGCCGGAATATGCATGACGGCGGCAATTTCCTCGATGGGCAGTTCCCTGGAATAATATAAGTACACCGGTATCTGGAATTTGTCCGGAAGCTGCGCGGTAAGTTTTCTGACCATCTGTATGGTTTCCTTACGGACAATCTTTTCCTCTAAAGACTGTTCGTCTGCCGGATAAATTTCCTCAATCTGCTCATCCAGCACAGTCAGGGGACAGATGCGTCTCCTTCTTGCAATCCTGCGCCTTTTATTCTTCCACTGTCTTAGCACAATCCCCAGCAGAAAGCTTTTGGGATTGCCCAGTGCATCAATTTTTTTATATTTTTCCATGGCTGCCAGCATGGTATCCTGGTACAGTTCGTCTGCCTCGTCCCTGCTTCTTGCAAGCTGCAGACAGAACGAATATACCTCGGAGCCCATCGTGTTCACCAGATTCTCAAATGCGTCGTATTCCATATTTCCTCCGTAGGTTACGGACATTGTCCATTTCAAAAAGCTTTTTGTGTCCTACACCTATATGTTGTCACGGGTGGAAAGAGGGTTCATTTTTTCTGTTATATTTTACTCTTTTTGATTGCGTTATGCAGTCCGGCAAATAATTCATCATAGTGCCGGCATTCTTTCAGGCTGACGACAGCTATATGAAGCGCCAGGGGGATTTCCTGGTCCCCAAAAGATATTCATCATCCGTATTTTCTCTGCAATCTGCTTCGCATATGCCTCCCTGCTGCTTGCCGTTAAGACGCAGAATTCATCGCCTCCAATACGGAATACAAGATCCTCCTCGGCAGATGCCGCTACCATGCGGCGCATCTGCTCCAGAATTGCCAGATCCCCTGCTTTTCTTGAAATCTCGTTGACCGCCACCATATTTTTGATATCACAAAGAACAAAATAGCAGTCTTTCCTTTCCTGGAATAAATCGTATAACTCACTGATATCCACGTGTTTTCTCTGCATAATATAATTGTCTCCTTTCCTGGGAGGTACATATAACCTCGGAAAAAGTTCTGTAAATTTCGCTTTACGAAATTCAGAAGGTTTACAGTTCCATACCTGTTCAAATGCACGTGCAAAGGACTCGTGCGTGCTGTATCCGTACATAACTGCAATGTCTAATATGGATGTCTTCTGCTGCTGTGACAACTGCCTGGCGGCTAACATCATTCTTCTTCGGACAATGTAATCATGCACGGAAATATCATGCACACTGCGAAATAATTTTTCAAGGGTGGATTTTGAGCAGAAACAGAAACCTGCAACATCCTCCGTTTTAATTTCATCACCCAGATGGGCTTCTATATATTCAAGGGCTGACATTAAAGTTTCTATATTCCGCATAATTTTTCCGCCTTTCCGATATCGTTAATTTATTATAACAGGGATTTGGGTATTCGGTTTGATATTTTGAATACATTATGTGATTCCAATAAAAAACACTGCATGGTTTCTGATTCCATGCAGTGCATATACTTTCCTACTGTGGTGTTGATGTGATTTTACCAGCGGCATCCAGCATTTTAATATCAAAATCTCCCGGAAGGTAGCCGAACTCCTTCAGTTTGCTTAAAAGCTCTTCCCTTTCTTCTTCCCTTCCACGTTCTATTCCTTCCTGAAATAATTCTTCTACTGCTTTACACATATTTCCATCCTCCTTTTCCGATTCCTGACTGAATTTGAAGCTTAATAAAACCGACAGCAGCTTCATGGTATCCGTATCCAGCTTCTGGTAAGCCGGATTACTGTGTACCAGTGCATACAGCTTGTTTTTATCACCGGACGCCTGTACCGCAGCCAGCGCTGTTCCCAGTTCTGTCTGAAACATGTGATTGTCACTGATTTCACAGGGTACAACAAGATTAAGTCTGTAATCAGGAATAAACGCTGCTATACTGCCGCTCAAATCCAGCATTTCATGCAGACTTCTGGGAGCATCCCATTTTTCCGCACCCCAGTATAACACAATCGTAATTACCGGTTTCAGCCTGCATTCCGATGTTATACCCGATAAAAATTCAGCGGAAGATTTAAGCTTCTTTTCTGTATGATTTGTTTTCTTAAAATCTGCAATTTGTGAAGCGTAATTTAAGGCATCATAAAGCATTCCCCTGACCGGCATTACATAATTGATTTCCGTCTGGTTTTCTATGCCGATTACTGCCAGACACATTTCCCCGTTTTCTTTTATAACCGCATTCTTTAATACATCACGGTACTTTTGTATAGAAACAGATTCCGCTCTTTTTCCCTCCCTGGCGGAATAGAAAAAATTCAGTATTTCGGTTGTATCCTTTTCTTCCAAATCCCCGCCCACGATGACCTGCCTGCCATGAAACAAAACGGCATTGCACAAATCAGCAAATCTTCTGCTGTCTTGCATATATTCTTTTGTTATATTGTCCTTTTTCCCCATAAATAACCTTTCTTATCTTATAGTATAGCATGCCATGTATGCTTTTACAAGCTGTCATGTTTTTCTTCAAATACAGAACGCTGCATAAAGCGGCACGGTCTTTTTCCCATCCCCGAAACCAAAATTTTTCGCGGAAAGCTTAATTGCATATGCCGGCTGATAAGTTTGCATATAAACCCTTAAGCTCTCTGCCCTGGTATTGTCGGCAGACTTAACCTCGACCGGAATCAGCTGTCCGTCACGCTGAATGACAAAATCTATTTCGGCACCGCGCTCTGATTCCCAGTAGAACGTCTGATAACCGTTTATGGTAAGCTGCACATTGACATAATTTTCCGCCATGCCGCCCTTAAAATCGTTTAGTTCCTCAACCATATAAAGAACGTCATTTGCCACTAAATTTTTCTTTGCACAAAGCAGCCCCAAATCAGAAACATAGATTTTAAATGCATTGATATCATTTAAATAACTTGCAAGTATGGTATCCTGTGTATGGCGGACAAGGATATTGTCCTTTGTCTGGACATACTGCATGACGCATTCCGGCATACCGCCTGTCACCAGATACTGGCGGTAAAGCTGCATCGCCATATCATGTAAAGCGGATGGCAGCGGCGTGTCAGTCAAAAAGCACTGCTTAATCTGCTCCACCAGTCCTTCCTCACCAAGCGCCAGCAGAAACTCCTCCATATCCATGGGATACAAAGTTTTGATATCGACCTTCCCAACCGGAAAAGAAAATTCCGCCCTGTTGACTGCAACGGCGAGCAGGCTTCCCGCCACGATAATATGATAATCCGGCGCATTCTCACAAAAATATTTAAGCGATGTCAGCGCCCGCTCACAAAGCTGCACCTCGTCAAAAACAATCAGCGTTTTTTCCCTGACAATCGTCTGCCCTGCAATATGGGACAGCACGGGTATCAGGTAATCAGGGCTTAAATCTTCCTCAAAGGTTGCATTCAGCTTTGGATTTGTCTCAAAATTGAAATATGCCACATTCTCATAATGGGTGCGTCCAAATTCCAGAACGGAATATGTCTTTCCCACCTGCCTTGCTCCCTGCAGAATCAGGGGTTTGCGGTATTCGTTTTCCTTCCATTCTTTCAGGTATCTTACAATTTTCCTATACATAAATACGCTCCTTACCGGGTGTAAGTATAGTATAATTCATATTCGTGTACAAAATAACATAAAAATATATAAAATTAACACTAAATTACATGAATAAAATCCTAAAACCAACAAAAAACTACATGTATAAAAAAATTACAAACATCATCCATTTTATGGCGGAAAAAGATAAAATGATTGGTAAACAAAACTGGCACAGATTTTTATCTGCGCCATCTGTAAAAACTATAAAATAAACTGTTTTTAAATCTCATCTTTATACCGAAGTTCTTTGAGTTTAAATATTGTTGGCAGGGTAAACGCCTCCTTCTTTTTCGTATCTCATGTGATACTCTGCCTGTTATTCCTGCAAAAATCAACCAAATCACGCATCTCATTATCATCAAACCCTTCCCTGTTTATTACATGCATCTTATTCAGGTTAATGGTTGCATTTTTAAAGAAATACACGGAACATACTTCATACAACTCTCCATTCAATTCATGTCATCTGGTACGCATCATCCGGCGTATACCGCTCCTCCTTCGTCATCACCAGCCAGTCGGTCAGGTCAGACTCCGGGTAGGTGCGCACATCCCCCTGGTGCAGTCCGCTGACATAATATGGCTCCTGTGTCAGCTCTGCGGTAAGCTGCCCGTCCTTTGCCTCTTTTAACTCAAACCAGATATGTTCTTTACTGTTTTCATTTTCTTTATATTCATCATCCACTTCCAGCCCGATTTTGGTAAGGATAACGGTGTCGGGTCTGCCAAGCATTTCCTTCATATACGGCAGACGTTCCAGCGCAAGCGCTTTCATCCGCGCCGTTTCCTTGTTGGTAATCATATAAAGCGGATTATCCTTCAGCACTTTGTCAAATACCTTTACCGCGGAATACTTCTGGTTTTCCAGATTTTCCGGAGTGGTATAGCAGAAAATGCAGCAGGTATTTCCATTATGCCCCTGTTTTCTGTCACGTCTGCCGCCTAAAAGCCTTGCCCCATAGCCGTCCACCGCTTCCTCCCAGTCTACAAGTGTTACAAACAGCGGAATATCATCCGTTACCCTTGCAAGGTAAAGCGGCTCTTTTAACTCCGGTGCGCCATCCTCAAGAATCCGGTTTGCCAGATTCTCCACGATGTTATACTGCGCCTGGTAGGTATCCTTTGTGGAATCCAGTATTTCCAGTTCCGGAAGGTGGCAGCGGTTCAGGCCGTGCGTATGTAACCAGACATTTCCCAGACGGGAGGAAACAGCCTGCACAATGTAAATATAACGCGGCGCAGGCGATACGCCGGATTCTGCAGCCATGCGCACCCACTTGCCGGATAACACCTTTTCTGCACTGCAGTCCAGTACTGCAATGGCATCCGGCAGGACGGAGGCAATGATTTTAAGCTGCGCATGGTAAGACGCCTGGGCATCCTCCGTAAACTCCATCTCAACCATCAGTCCCAGCTCGGCATTTGCCACACGCTGCATATCCACATCGCGGAAAAAATGCTGCAGGCGGTACATGGACGGAATCTCAACCGGATACGGGGAAAGCTCTGCCGTATACTCGCAGTCCTCAATCTTCACACGAATTTTTAATTTGCCGGATGAAGAATCATCATTCTCCAGGCGCTCTTCAAGCAAATCCAGCATTCTGCTGCTTTTCAGGTCAAAAACCAGTTTACGGAAATTGACAACTTCGTCCCTTGTCTCCGGAACTGCTAACATATAGGAGGTTTCATCAACGTTTGTTTCTCTTTTTGCTTTTTGAAATAATCTCATGGTAAATTCCTATTCTCTTTTTGTAAAATATATTCTCTGTCTACTACAATACTGTATTTCTGTTATTCTGACAAGGTGTAAAATGCTGGCTGGTAAAAAAACACCTGAACCTTGTGCAGATTCAGGTGTTTTTATTTCATTATTTCATTATTTGATTTTAAATTTAATTGTCGTTTTGTTTCCCGCCTTATCAGTCAGCACCAGTTTGTGCGTTCCTTTTTTCTTTATTACTTTTCCGCTCTTTACTGTTTTTCCATCCAGTTTTGCTGATTTGATTCCGCTTGTTTTATCGGAAAAAGTAATCTTCTTGCTGGATTTATAGGTTTTGCCATTTTTGATGTTTGACGTCGGTTTTGTTTTATCAATGGTAAATTTCAGGGTCTGCTTTGTACCGCCAAACAGCTCCGCAAAAACCGTGTACCTGCCATCCTCGCTGCATACAGTTACATTATACGGATGCTTATCATCAGAAAACGGAGAAGCTTTTCCATTGATTTTTAAACTCATGGAACGGATAACTCCGTCTGCTGTATCAATCTTTACTGTCTGTTTCTTTTTGTAGTACTTTCCTTCTGATGCACCGGAAATGGTAAGGTTTGTTCCTTTTAACAGGTTTTCGTCCGCTACGGCATAGACAATGTCCGGATCCTCCATCCCCGCTGAGTTTAATGCGTCAGCAGTTAATGTATTTCCCTCAAAAGATACATTTGATTTTGCAACTGTAAACGGCAGTTCCATCTGCAGATTCATAAATGAAATCTGCTTCATTAAATTCTCCATTTCGCTCATATTAATGTCGCTGCCAATATCTGCATCATTAATATCATAAGCATAACTGCTGGTGTAGATAACCAGACAGTTCTCGTCTATTCTGCCCAGCTGCTGTTCAAACTCTTCCTTTGTCAGCGTCTGGTCCGTTTTCTGTACATAGTAGGTGGTTCCGTCCTTTTCCTCCTTTTCCATGCCGCTCTGAAGTACATACTCTTCAAAAACCTCATCACTGTCTATTTCCAGCAATTCTTTCATCTCCTCCTTCGTGGAATACAGGGTTGTGCTGATTTTTGACGTCAGATTTTTGTCAATCGTGTACTTTGTGTCCATTCCGCATCCGCCAAACAGACTTCCTGCCAGCATCAGAACCGACAGGACTGCTGCAGCTTTCTTTTTCATATTTTTCATGTTTCCTCCTTCTGGCTTTCGCCCTTCTGTTTTATCTGTTTATATCATATATATACACCAGTATCCAGCCTTTGTCAAGCTGTGAACCGGATATTTAGTTACATTCTCTCTATCACCTGCAGACCTAAAATACTGCTTGCAATAATAAAAATAAGAAACCACAGGGAAGTAAATGCATATTTGTAACACGCACGCTTTTCCATTGCATTCTTTATTCCGCTCCTCACATGATTTCGTTCTTTTAACAGAACAATCACAGCAAATACAAAAAACACCAGCATAATCCCATATACAATTATTAACTGAACGGAATCAGAAAAACCGCTTACGGCTTTACACAGCACTTCAGAAAATAAACAGTTATTTAAAACATGGAACAGAACCGACCATTTAATGGAATAATTCATCGCCACATACCCCAGAACAAGACCTGCTGCAATTCCAAACAGAGACTGCACCAGATTCTGGTGCATCAGTCCAAACAGAACAGCCGATATTACAATGGCAAACGATTTCCCGTACTTTTGCAGGCTCCTCATCACAAATCCACGGTAAATCAGTTCTTCTGCAACCGGCCCGGCAAAACTGCAGTAGAGAAACATGGATACCGTCAGGCTTCCTCCCATTGCTATGTCCTCTCCGGATTCCGCCGTATATCCAAACAGATTTAATCCATATTCCACCGCACTGCCAAACAGTGAAAAGGGTAACTGAATCCCCATAAACACAGTAAAGCATTTGAAAAATGAATGGATATCCATTCTCCGGTTCTCACCAAAAACCTGCCCGTCCGGAATTTTTTTTCTGGTAATCAGCCAGACAAGAAAGACTCCCAGTATACTAAACAGCAGGTATTCCATACCGCTTTTCATCATATGATCCCAAAAACCAGGATCATCCAGCACCTTCTCTGCATCAGCAATTCCTGCATTCACTACCGCGATAACAGAACGCAGAATCATGCTCATTAACATAATTATAAACAAAAGAAGGGTATTTAAAATGACGGCAAGGGAAATTCTGTTCACGTCAGATTTTAACCGTTTTTTCACTGCCCTGTCATGCAAATCCAATGATAACACCTCCCCTCCGGTAACAGCCCTGCAGTTATCATACATGCCAGTCCACAATCAAAGGTGGTTTTTGTTGCGAAAGGATTCTATTTTGTTGTAAACGGATTCTGGAGCATTACCTGCAGGACAAACCGCTTTTCCCCTTCCTGTTCTTCAACAAATGCCTCTGTATCCCCACCGTATTTTTTTGCCACAGAGCTGATATTAAGAAGACCGAAT
The DNA here is from genome assembly GCA_910587655.1 of uncultured Agathobacter sp. Classification (GTDB taxonomy): domain Bacteria; phylum Bacillota; class Clostridia; order Lachnospirales; family Lachnospiraceae; genus Roseburia. Next base: position 30,558 of record CAJUND010000014.1, read on the forward strand.
CCATGATTTACATTATCCTTTTTACTGGTTCTTCCCGTCCTGGTTCCGGTACCTTCATCTGCCGATACCGGATTTTCAAAAAGAATGGATATATAGCTCCCCTGAACCTGCATCCTGATCCGAATCCAGCGGTCTTTTGGTAAATGATTCTTTACCGCTTCCAGTGCATTATCCATCGCATTGGCAAAAACCGTACATAAATCAACCTGTTCAATTCTGCAGTCCTGCGGCAGGACGCCCTCTGACTCAATGGATATCCGGTTTAGCACGGCAATCTGGTTTTTTTCATTTATAATAGCATCAACCAGTGAATTTCCGGTCTGTATTTCAGTATGCAGCCTTTCCACCGCAATACCAATGGAATGCAGGTATTGTTTAGCCCCGTCATAATCACCTGCATTTAATAAATGTTCCAGGGCATGCAGATGGTTTCGCATGTCATGCCGTATTTTCCTTGTTTCAGACTGTGTATTCCGGTACGCCTGAAAATGTGAAATTTCTGCATCAAGATAGCGTTTATTTAAATCCGCAACTGCACTGTAATATGATTCTTTATTCCCCCTCAGGATAAAAGCAATTAATACAATGGTTAATGCTTCGGCTGCAATTGCCATCAGAAAAAGGATTACATCTGCATTATGCACGATGTCTGTTATCACTGCCTGGATAACCAGCGCACAGCAAAACTGGAAAACAGAAATAAAATTGAGCAGAAACCGTTCTGTCAGACTGTAAACCCGGTACTGCTTCTCCATGCGAAATCTCTTCCTCCAGTTTCGTCCAAAAATCCAGAACAGAATAACAAATATATCTGTAAGCAGGCTTTCTGTCGTTTCATACCCGCTTTCCAGTTCCGGCGTAAAATCCGGCAGCAGACAGAGCGTTGCATGAAACATATTTACCAGCCCTGCACAAAGCCCCATCACCGGTATTACAAGAAAAAATCCCCTGATTCTGCGCCCTGTACTGCAGATGGCAAAATAAGCGCCTGCCATAAGCAGAAATATACATGCATATGTATCCGTCTCACAAAAACCTGCAATAATACAGAGTACCATAATTCCAGTCCCGTATAAAATCCGTTCTGCCTTTTTGTTCCCCAAATTCGGAAGAAGAAATATGTATCTGGCAACCATCACAAATTCCGCCATCAGGCAGACTGCACTGACTGCATTCCATAAAAATTCTACCATTTTATAACCCTTTCCCGGCTGAACCTAATGCTTATTTCGAAAGAACTGCATGATCGTTTTCTGAAACGCTTCCCGTCTTGTCTTTGAAACCGGAATTCTGTCATTTCCTCTCATGGTAACTGCCTTTCCATCAAAAGATACTGCATGATTCAAATTGATAATATAGCTTCTGTGTACCTGAAACCAGAAAGGGGACCCCAGCTCTTTTAACTGTTCCTTTAACGTTTTCCGCACCAGATAACTCCTGCTTTCTGTCACAGTCATCACATATACATTTTCACTTTTTAAATACAGAATGTCATTTTCGGGAATGTAATAATCCACACCATCCACCGAAACCATAATCCGTTCTTTCCCAAAAACCTGCTTTTGTACCTCCTTTAGTGTTTCCTGCAGCTTCTGGGGCGAAACCGGCTTCACCAGAAACCGGAATGCATTCACTTCATATCCCTGCAGCGCCAGCTCCCTGTGACTTGTAAGCAGAATAATCGGTATACTGGTATTTTCTTTCCTGATATGTCCGGCTGTCTTTAGACCGTCTATTCCGCCCATTTCTATATCCAGAATAATCACATGAATTTCCGTTTTCTGATACGCTTCAAGCAGTTCTTCGCCGGAATGATATTCTAAAATCAAAACATCCATATCCCGGAAAAACTTCTCCAGTTCTTCTTTTAACTCCTTAAGAAAAATGTCATTATCATCGCATATCGCTATTTTCATTGCAGTCTCCCAAACAAAAACCCCCCGCCAGAAAAACTGTCGGGGGGATTTCATGCCCTGTAATTATTTACCCATTTCAGCCTTTAATGCTGCTGTAAGCTGCGGAACAATCTTATTCAGATCTCCCACCAGACCATAATCAGCCACATCAAAGATTGGAGCGTCCTCATCCTTGTTGATTGCAACAATGAGGTCTGACTCTTCCATACCAGCCACATGCTGGATAGCGCCGGAAATACCGACTGCAAAGTAAATCTGCGGACGGACTGTCTTTCCGGTCTGTCCTACCTGGTATGCCTGCTCCAGCCATCCGTTTTCTACAACGGCACGGGAACATGATACCATTCCGCCGAGAACCTCTGCAAGCTCTTCCAGCTGCTGAAAATTCTCCTTGCTTCCAACACCGCGTCCGCCGGATACTAAAATCTTGGCGTCCATGATGTTCTTTACGCTTCCGACTGCCTTTACGACATTCATGATTTCCACGTAACGGTTGTTCTCTTCCAGCGCCGGATTAAACTCAATCACTTCTGCCTTTCTGCCTTCCTCCTTCGGAAGTTTCTGCATAACGCCAGGACGGACAGTTGCCATCTGCGGACGGTTATCCGGACATGCAATGGTAGCGATAGTGTTACCGCCGAATGCCGGACGGGTCATCAGAAGCTGGTTGTGCTTCTGTTCATTTTCCTTGCCCGGTACCGGATTCAGAGGGAAATCACCAATCTCAAGCTTTGTACAGTCTGCGGTCAGTCCTGTTGCAACCCTTGCGGATACTGTAGGTCCAAGGTCACGTCCGATTGCTGTTGCACCAACCAGCATGATATCCGGCTTGTACTCATTAATTACTGCGGAAAGCGCCTGTGCATAAGGCTCTGTGCGGTATGTTTCCAGTACCGGATTATCCACAACGATTACCTTGTCTGCACCGTATGCGCCCAGCTCGTCTGCCAGTCCTTTTACATCTTTTCCAAGCAGTACTGCTGTTACATCAGTTCCCAGGTCGTTTGCCAATTCTTTTGCTTTTCCGATTAACTCAAATGCAATTGAGCTAAGCTTGTTGTCTACCTGCTGTGCGTAGATATATACGCCCTTATATTCTTCTAAACCCATTTTAGTTCCTCCATTTATGGATTAAGCATATGCTTATTCTATATGATGTGTTTTTCTTTGAATTTGCCAATCAGATAGTTGACAGACTCTGTAGGATCAAGATTTACTTTTTCTCCTGCTCCCTTCGGTACCTTGTCAGATGCTTTTGCAATCTTTGTCGGAGAACCGGCAAGACCAAGGTTTGAATCATCCACATCCTTAAGATCCGCACGTCCCCATACGGTTACTTCCTTGTCAACAGCATCATAAATTCCACCCGGAGTCATGTATCTTGGCTCGTTCAGTTCAGAAAGCGCTGTAATTAAGCAAGGCATTTTTGCCTTAAGCTCATGGTATCTGTCCTCGTACTGGCGTTTTACGATAACGGAATCGCCTTCCACCTTAATTTCCTCTGCATAGGAAATCACCGGAAGGTTCAGATGCTCTGCAATCTGCGGTCCAACCTGTGCGGTATCACCGTCAATTGCCTGGCGTCCTGTGATGATTAAATCATAATCCAGGTTTCTTAATGCACCTGCAATGGTAGTGGAGGTTGCCCATGTATCGGCACCGCCTAATACCCTGTCGGTAACGAGTACTGCGTCATCAGCTCCCATTGCCATAGCCTCGCGGAGAACTGCGTCTGCCTTTGGAAGACCCATGGTAAGAACTGTAACCTTTGCTCCTGTTTCATCTTTAATTCTAAGCGCTGCCTCAAGACCTGCTTTATCATCCGGGTTCATGATGGCAAGCATTGCTGCTCTGTCAAGTGTTCCGTCCGGGTTAAACTTAACGCCACCCTTTGTATCAGGAACCTGTTTAATACATACTACGATATTCATGTATTATCAATCTCCTTTTTCCTTATTTGTGATATATCTACCCACTATCTTAAAAGTGCACCAGAGATAACCATCCGCTGAACCTCTGAAGTTCCTTCATAAATCTCTGTAATCTTCGCATCACGCATCATACGTTCTACATCGTATTCACGGATATATCCGTATCCGCCGAATAACTGTACAACCTCTGTTGTAACTGCCATTGCTGTCTCAGCCGCAAACAGTTTTGCCTTTGCTGCTTCCACAGAGTATACCTTCTGTGTTGCCTTTGCCATTGCTGCCTTGTATACAAGAAGCTGTGCAGCTTCAATTCTTGCAGCCATGTCAGCCAGCTTGAACTGTGTATTCTGCTGCTGTGCAATGGAACGTCCGAACTGCTTTCTTTCCTTGGTGTATTCAACACAGCGTGCAAGCGCACCCTCTGCGATACCAAGCGCCTGTGCTGCGATACCGATACGTCCGCCGTCCAGTGTATGCATGGCAATCGGGAAACCTTTTCCTTCCGGTCCAAGGAGTGCATCCTTCGGAATTCTGCAGTCCTCAAAAATCAGCTCGTAGGTGGAAGAACCACGGATACCCATCTTCTTTTCCTTTGTACCGAAGGAGAAGCCCGGAGCGCCCTTTTCCACGATGAATGCAGAGAAGTTTTTCTTCTTTCTGCCTCTCTTGTCCTCTGTAACGCTTGTAATTGCAATGACAATGTAAACATCTGCAACCTTACCGTTTGTAATAAAGCACTTGCTTCCGTTTAATACCCACTCGTCTCCGTCCAGAACAGCCTTTGTCTGTGCGCCCTGCGCATCAGTTCCTGCACCCGGCTCTGTCAGTGCAAATGCACCAAGCTTTTCGCCCTTTGCAAGCGGAGTCACAAATTTCTGCTTCTGCTCATCAGTACCATATGTCATAATCGGATCAATGCACAGAGATGTGTGTGCGGATACAATTACACCTGTTGTGCCGCAGACCTTGGACAGTTCCTCCACGCACATCACATATGTAAGAGGATCGCATCCCTGTCCGCCGTACTCCTTCGGAACCGGGATTCCAAGAAATCCGTATTTTGCCATTTTCTTAACTGTCTCTGCAGGAAACTGCTCTGTCTCGTCTGTTTCCTGTGCCAGAGGCTTTACTTCTGTCTCCGCGAACTGTGCAAACAGGTCACGAGCCATCTCATGTTTCTTGTCTAAAGTGAAATCCATGATTAAAATTCCTCCATTAATTTATTTTTTACTGGGCATCCACAGGTGTCTTTGTGCGGTCTGCATTATATACATAGAATCCCTTTCCGCTCTTTGCACCCAGGTTGCCGCCGCGTACCATCTTGCGGATCAGCGGACATGCGCGGTACTTGCTGTCACCAGTCTCATTGTAAAGAACATCCATGATTGCAAGACAGATATCCAGACCAATGAAATCACCCAGCTCAAGCGGTCCCATTGGATGGTTAGCACCAAGCTTCATGGCTGCGTCAATGCCTGCAATGTCAGATACACCTTCCATCTTGATGAACGCTGCTTCGTTAATCATTGGAATCAGAATACGGTTTACAACAAAGCCTGCTGCTTCATTTACCTGTACGGCTGTCTTTCCGATTTCAGCAGAAATCTTTTTGATTGCATCAACGGTTGCATCCGGTGTATTTACGCCTGCAATGACCTCAACCAGCTTCATGCGGTCAGCCGGGTTGAAGAAATGCATTCCGATCATCGGACGGGAAAGTCCGTTTCCAATCTCTGTAATTGACAGACTGGAGGTATTGGAAGCAAAAATACACTCCGGCTTTGCAATCTTATCCAGCTCTGCGAAGGTTGTCTTCTTTACCTGCATATCCTCAAAAGCAGCCTCCACAATCAGGTCGCAGTCTGCACAGAGGTTCTCTTTGAGACCAGGTGTAATCTTTGCAAGGATTCCGTCCACTGCCTCCTGTGTCATTTTGCCTTTTTCCACAAGCTTTGCATATCCTTTTGCAATCTTGTCTTTTCCGCCGTCAGCCCACTCCTGCTTAATATCGCAGAGTGCAACCTCATATCCGTCAACCTGTGCAAATGCCTTGGCAATTCCCTGCCCCATTGTTCCTGCACCAATAACACCAACTTTCATTCGTCAGTACCTCCTGAATTTATTTTCATATATTTTTTAAACGGCAAAGTTTTTATTAGTATTTTTCAACGATTGTTGAGCAGCCCATTCCACCGCCGATACACAGTGTGGCAAGTCCGCGGTTCTTGCCTGTCTTCTGCATTTCGTAAAGCAGTGTTACAAGGATACGGCATCCGGATGCTCCTACCGGGTGTCCAAGTGCGATTGCACCGCCGTTTACGTTAACCTTGGACATATCGAAGTTTAAGTCCCTTGCTACAGCGATTGACTGTGCTGCAAATGCCTCGTTTGCTTCAATCAGGTCCATGTCATCAATGGTAAGGCCTGTCTTAGCCAGAACCTTTCTTGTGGAAGCAACAGGTCCGACACCCATGATTTCAGGCTCAACACCGCCAAGCGCTCCTGCCACCCATGTTGCCATCGGGGTAACGCCAAGCTCTTTTGCTTTTTCCTCGCTCATGACAACGATTGCTGCTGCACCGTCGTTGATACCGGAAGCATTTCCTGCGGTAACAAGTCCGCCCTCTTTGCCTGAGCAGCATTTTAACCTGCTTAAGGACTCAGCTGTTGTGCCTGCACGAGGTCCCTCGTCAGTCACAAAGTCAACCATCTCTTTTTTCACTTTCACCGGAACCGGAACGATTTCGTCCTTGAACTTGCCTGCAGCGATGGCTGCCTCGCATTTCTGCTGGCTGTTTGCAGAAAATGCATCAAGCTCTTCCCTTGTGATACCATATTTGTCACATACATTTTCAGCGGTAATCATCATATGGTAATGGTTAAATGCATCTGTCAGCGCATCATTTACCATACAGTCAATGATTGTCGCATTGTTCATTCTGTATCCGAAACGTGCCTTTGTCATAGCGTAAGGAGCCATGGACATGTTCTCCATACCGCCTGCCACAACGATGTCAGCCTCACCTGCCATAATCATGGTAGCTGCATCATTGACACACTTAAGACCTGAACCACATACAACGTTTAATGTAATTGCCGGAACCTCAATCGGTAAACCGGCCTTAATGGAAGCCTGGCGTGCCACATTCTGTCCCTGTGCCGCCTGGATTACACAGCCCATCTTTACTTCATCAACCATCTCAGGCTTTACACCTGCACGGTTTAATGCTTCTTTAATTACGATTGCTCCTAAATCTGCTACCGGAGTATTGCTTAATCCTCCACCCATCTTGCCGATTGCGGTACGGCAGGCACCTGCTAATACAACTTTCTTTGCCATTTTTCGTTCTCCTTTAAGTCAGACTTGCGTCTCCTGACGCTGTTAATTTTTTAACAAAGTCTATATTACCATATTTTATACATAAAATCAATCTATTTTCGCGTCCAAAACGCAAAAAATTGATGACTTTGTGAAAAAAGTCTAAAGTAAACTCATTTTTCTGTGCGGATTGCATAACTGGAAAATTTATGGTATAATTCTTATTAGACAATTAGACAGGGGAATACTATATTTGAATTTGGGGGAAGCTGCATTATGAAATTTATGAAAACAGATGATTTAAAACCCGGCATGCGTCTGGCAAAACCAATTTACAACAAAGACGGAGTACTGCTCTATGAGCGCAATTCCGCCCTGACTTCACCCGGAATTTCCAGTGTGAAAAACTTCGGTCTCATCGGCATTTACATTCTGGAACCGGCGGAACCGCTCCCTCCTTTTTCCAGGGAGGACCAGATTTTTGAACAGCTGCAGACTGTTTACATGTTTAAGCTGCGTGAATGCGTGGAGCTGATCCAGAAACGCAAAAAACTTGAACCTTTACATACATTTATTAATGATATTGTGAAACACTACGGACGGCTGGACCACAGGGTGAACTTCAACCAGAACTTAAGGAGCGGGGAAGATTTCATGTACAAGCATTCCATCAGTATGGCAATCCTTGTTACCATGATGACCGCCTACCTGAAATATCCGGCGCCGAAACAGCTTGCCATGGTAACTGCCGCCCTTCTCTATGATATCGGCTATATCTATGTGCCAAAGCCGATTCTGGAAAAAAGCGCTGACGAGTTATCGGCTGCGGACAAAGATCTGATCCAGCAGTCACTGGAACGGGGACTTACTTCACTTGCCCCTTACAGAAACGACCACGAATATTTCCCGCTGGCGCTTGCACTGATGCAGAATTATGTCTATGCAGACCATCCGGACAAATTTTCCCTCTCCGCTGACAAGGATGTTATGGGAATGATCAGCCTGCTGCGGGTTGCCGACCAGTTTGACCAGATGACCGCAATGAACGTCGGATACGAACCGGTTTCCGAAATAGCCGCCATGCGAAGCTTAAAGAAAGACCCGAAACATTTTCCGCCGCTTTATGTGTCTGCGCTTGCCCAGTGTATCCACATCGTACCCCACGCAGCAAATGTGGATTTGTCCACCGGGGATTCCGGCATTGTGCTTGTGGAAAATAATATTGATTTCATGCGGCCGATTGTCCTGCGCCTTTCAGACAATACCATCTACGATTTAAGCCAGGATGAAGTATATCAGAAAATTCAGATTCTGGATATTATGAAGACGATGGATAACCGGATTGCGGTTGATGATGAGACCATTAAACAGTTTGTTCCGGACCCGGAATTAAAGAAGATGACGCAGAGAATGCGTGCTTCCATACAGCAGGCAACTGCAAAGGATACGGCGTCCAAAAGTGCGGCGGCAAGAAATGCAGCGATAAAGAGTGCGGCTGTGAAAAGTGCAGCGGCAAGAAATACTGTAAAGAAGACGGTGGTGAAAAATACTGCCGGATAATCAGAAACTTTAAAAAGGAAGTCCCGTCTGAGACTTCCTTTTTGCTTTTTATATGTTCTTCACGGTTGCAATATCCACCGGCGTCAGCGTCCCGTTCGCTGTTTCCAGGGAAAGCGCCAGCGCATTGGCGGTATCCATTGCGGTAATGCAGTACACACCGGTTTCGATGGCATTTCTGCGGATTAAGAAGCCGTCACGGCTCTTGTCACCGTTTCCCTGCGTCGGGGTATCAATGACAAGGTCAATCTCATGACCGAGAATCAGGTCCATGACATTCGGGGATTCCTGCGTGATTTTGTTGACACGCCTTGCATTTACCCCGTGCTCCTGTAAATATTTTGCCGTACTGCGGGTGGCATAAATCTTATAACCGAGCGCTTCAAAACGCTTTGCCACATCAACCGATTCCGGCTTGTCCGCATCTTTCACTGTCATAATCATACGCCTGTGCTTCGGCAGTTCCACTCCTGCGCCAAGGAATGCCTTATAGAGCGCTTCATTAAAGGTCTTTGCAATTCCCAGGCATTCTCCGGTGGATTTCATTTCCGGTCCTAAACTGATTTCCGCACCGCGCAGCTTCTCAAACGAGAATACCGGCATTTTGATGGCAATGTAATCAGCCGCCGGGGCAAGTCCCGGCTCATAACCCATGCCGCGGATGGTCTGTCCCATAATGATTTTTGCCGCAAGGTCCACAATCGGGATTCCGGTTACTTTGCTGATGTACGGTACGGTTCTGGATGAACGCGGATTGACCTCAATCACGTAAATCTCATCATCCATGTCGATAAACTGGATGTTAATCATACCGACCACATGCAGCGCCTTGGCAAGACGCTTCGTGTATTCCACCAGCGTATCCTTTGCCTTCTGCGAAATGGTATGCGCCGGATAAACGGAGATACTGTCCCCGGAATGTACGCCGGTACGCTCAATATGCTCCATGATGCCCGGAATCAGGATATCCGTCCCGTCACAGATGGCGTCCACCTCGATTTCTGTTCCCTGCAGGTACTTGTCCACAAGAATCGGGTGGTCCTGCGCAATCGTGTTGATGATTCCGATAAATTCATCAATCTCCTCATCATTCCACGCAATTTTCATGCCCTGGCCGCCAAGTACATAGGAAGGTCTTACCAGCACCGGATAACCGATACGGTTTGCAACCTCTTTGGCTTCCTCAGCGGTGAAAACGGTTCCGCCTGCTGCACGCGGGATTCCTGTTTCTTCCAGTATTTTATCAAACAGTTCCCTGTCCTCCGCAGCATCCACATCCTCCGCCTTTGTTCCCAGAATCGGAACACCCATTTTCATCAGTGCCTCGGTCAGCTTGATTGCCGTCTGTCCGCCGAACTGGACAACCGCGCCGTCCGGCTTTTCGATATTTACGATGGATTCCACATCTTCTGCTGTCAGCGGCTCAAAGTACAGCTTGTCCGCAATGTCAAAATCCGTGGACACGGTTTCCGGATTGTTGTTTACAATAATGGTTTCCCAGCCTTCCTTGGCAAACGCCCAGGTACAGTGCACGCTGCAGAAGTCAAACTCGATTCCCTGTCCAATCCGGATTGGTCCGGAACCAAGTACCAGTACTTTCTTTGGCGGATGCGTTTCTGCCGCTTCGTTTTCACTGCCGAATACGCTGTAATAATACGGCGTTTCTGCTGCAAACTCCGCCGCGCAGGTATCCACCATTTTGTAGGCGGCGACAATTCCGTTTTCATAGCGCGTTGTTTTAATTTCTTCCTCCGTTTTTCCGGTCAGTTCTGCAATCACGTTATCCGGGAATTCCATGCGCTTTGCTTCTTTTAAAAGCTCTGTGGTCAGCTCCTCTTTTTTCAGGCGTGCTTCCATTTCCACAAGAATCGCAATTTTATCAATAAACCAACAGTCAATCATGGTAATTTCGTGTATCATGTCATAGGCAAAACCTCTGCGCAGCGCCTCTGCAATCACCCAGATTCTGCGGTCGTCCACGACGGTAAGCTGTTTTTTCAGCTCCGCATCCGTCAAATCGGAAAAGTCATAGGACAAAAGACTGTCCACATGCTGTTCCAGGGAACGGATGGCTTTCATTAACGCACCCTCAAAGTTGTCGCAGATACTCATGACCTCTCCGGTCGCTTTCATCTGTGTGCTTAACGTCCGTTTTGCCGTCAGGAACTTGTCAAACGGCAGACGCGGAATCTTAACCACGCAGTAATCCAGCATCGGCTCAAAGCTGGCATATGTTTTTAAGGTAATTGCATTTTTGATTTCATCAAGTGTATAACCAAGCGCAATTTTTGCCGTTACTTTTGCAATCGGATATCCGGTCGCTTTGGATGCCAGCGCGGAAGAACGGGACACACGCGGATTTACCTCAATCACGCAGTACTCAAAGGTCTCGGGATGCAGGGCATACTGGACGTTACAGCCTCCGGTAATCTGCAGCTCATTGATAATGTTAAGCGCAGAAGTACGCAGCATCTGGTATTCCTTGTCGCCCAGCGTCTGGGACGGGGCAACCACAATGGAATCCCCGGTATGCACGCCAACAGGATCAATGTTTTCCATGTTGCAGACTGTGATGCAGTTGCCCATGGCGTCGCGCATCACTTCATACTCGACTTCCTTCCAGCCCGCAATGCAGCGTTCCACCAGAACCTCACCGACACGGCTTAAACGGAGTCCGTTTGTTAAAATGTCAATCAGCTCCTGCTCATTATGCGCGATTCCGCCGCCGCTTCCGCCAAGGGTAAACGCCGGACGCAGTACCACCGGATAACCGATGGTATTCGTAAAACGGATGCCGTCTTCCACGGTATTCACCACCTGTGAAGCCGCGCACGGTTCCCCGATTTTTTCCATGGTATCCTTAAACGCCTGGCGGTCCTCCGCCTTAAAAATGGTTTCCGCCGTGGTTCCAATCAGTTTTACCCCGTGCTCCTTTAAAAAGCCTGACTCTGCAAGCTCCATGCCAAGGTTTAATCCCGCCTGGCCTCCGAGCGTCGGAAGAATACTGTCCGGCTTTTCCTTTAATATAATCTGCTGCAAAACCTCAGTGGTCAGCGGCTCGATATATACCTGGTCTGCAATCTGCTTGTCCGTCATAATCGTCGCCGGATTGGAGTTTACCAGACAGACTTCCACACCCTCTTCTTTTAAGGAACGGCACGCCTGTGTTCCGGCATAGTCAAATTCTGCCGCCTGTCCAATGACAATCGGACCGGAACCGATGACTAATACTTTTTTGATATCATGATTTCTTGGCATTACTGGTTCCCTCCCATCATTTCAATAAAACGGTCAAACAGATATGCGGAATCCTGCGGTCCCGGACATGCTTCCGGATGGAACTGGACAGTAAAAATATTTTTACCGGTATAGGACAGTCCCTCGTTAGTTCCGTCATTGACATTGATAAACGCCGGTTTTGCAACTGACGGATCCAGACCATCCGTATCCACAACGTAACCGTGGTTCTGTGAAGAAATATAGACGCGTCCGGTTTCCAGGTCTTTCACCGGATGGTTACCGCCGCGGTGTCCGTATTTCATCTTATGGGTGCCGGCGCCGTTTGCAAGTGCCATCAGCTGGTGTCCGAGGCAGATGGCAAAAATCGGAACGTCAGAGCAATAAAGCTTTTTCAGTTCTTTAATGATTTCCGTACACTCCTTCGGGTCTCCCGGTCCGTTGCTTAACATGATACCGTCCGGATTTGTGCCAAGAATTTCTTCTGCCGGCGTATGCGCCGGGTAAACAGTCACCTCACAGCCCCTGTCATGTAAGGATTTTGCAATATTATTTTTGGCTCCCAAATCTAAAAGCGCCACCTTTTTGCCATTGCCTTTAAATACCTTCTTTTCTGTGCAGGTTACTTTATCAACTACATTTCCTGTCCGGTATTCTTTCAGTTTTGGCAGGATTTCTCCTAAATTGTAATTCTCATTTGTGGTAATCATACCGTTCATCGTGCCTTTTTCACGCAGAATCTTGGTGAGCGCACGGGTATCGATTCCGGCAATTCCCGGTATATCATACTTTACCAGAAAATCCTGGATGCTTCCCTCGCAGCGGAAGTTGCTCGGCATACGGGAAAGCTCCCGCACAATATAACCGTCCGGCCACGGACGGGCGGATTCCATATCCGGCGTGATGCCGTAATTTCCAATCAGCGGATAAGTCATCACGACTGCCTGTCCCGCATAGGACGGGTCGGTAAGCACCTCAAGGTATCCGGTCATTGAGGTATTAAATACGATTTCACTGATGATTTCACGCGTGGAACCGATGCTTTGTCCTTCAAATACGGTTCCGTCTTCCAGTATCAAAAAAGCTTTCATTTTATGTCCTGCCTTTCCTTTGTGATATGGCATGTTGGCAAAAAAAAAGAGCGAAGCTCTTTCTGCCGTGTGCAGGCAATGCCCCATCCGGCATTACAAAGATTATAGAAAGTCTATCATAAGACGGCATTTTTTTCAACCTTTTCGGGGAAGAAAATAAATAAGCCTGGATTCCATTATTCTTTTCGGACACCGTCCTTAAATGCAAAGAAAACCATTTCACTTAGATCATCATTACAAAGTACCCCGTCCAGATAATAACCATCTCCGGCAGTTGGAACTTTTTCATAAGCCAGAAATGTGTAATCATCTATTTCACTATGAAATATTTCCCCCAGATAATCCAGTTCTTCTTCCGCCAGAACTTCCTGGGTCACCAGTTCGTCAAACACAAACCCATTCCGGTTTTCTGACCTCCTGTCTGTGCCTTCCATCTGATGTCCAGCATCTCCTGCCGGATTCCCTTCTGAATATTCCTCTTCTTCCGACAGATAAACAGAAAGATATGTTTGTTTTAACTTCTGGTACTCATCCTGGCTTACTGTAAATGATATTCCTGTTTTTGTATCAAATCCTCCTCTGTAATGAAAGTATCTGATATTCTCTACACTTGATGGCAGTGATTTCGGATAATGCTGTAATAAACGGTCTGTTTTATTAATAAAAGAACCGTAACTGGAAAATGAGGTTCTTTCCCTGGGTACAATATTCTCTAAAAAAACCTTCCAAATTGCACAGCCAAAGATAAAAAACAGACTTATAAATACAAACGCTCGAAACTTTTTTGACATAAAAGTTCTCCTTGTTTTTTATATCCACACTAATACATATGGTATTCGATATTACTATCTGACTTTTTCCAGAGTGTTTCTCCAACAGCAACACCGTATAATTCATAACATCTGGCAAGTCCCAGTGCATTCATTTTATCGAGAATATCCAACAGCGGGAAATCGTACAAATCTATGATATAATATATAAATTCCATATAATACTGTTCTAAATCCGGATCATAAATACAATGCATGGTTATTCCTGCATCAGCCTTATTATATATACCAAACGCACCTATATTTAAAAGTGCATCCATATTCTGTTTCCCATTCACAAAATACGGTAAATACCGGATACAGTCTGCCCGTACTTATATCTCAGTGTTCCTTTTTTCATTCCGAATCCCGTCATGTATATAAAAAATAATCATTTCATTCCTGTCATCATTGCATATAACTCCGCGCAGATAATAGGAAGGATGTCTGCTTGCACATATATCATATGCCAGCACCTTATAGGAATCCTCCACCCCTTCATGGAAAAGCGATTTCAGATTATCCAGACCTTCATCCTCCAGAAATTCCGTGGTCACTTTTTCATCAAATACATACCAGAAAAATATATCCCGCAGATGCTCCGCTTCCTCTTCCCGAAAAAATGCCAGGTATGCTTCTTTCATGTCCTGATACTCTTCCGTGTCCAGCGTAAAAGAAATACCATTTATGTAATCAAGGAAAAAAAATCCATCATAATAAATATATCTGGGATTCTCTGCACTGACCGGCAGCTTTTCCGGAAAAAAGCCATCAGATTCAAATCTTGGATCAGGATTCGTCAAACGGAAAAACTGGTCAGAACTTATAAACCACCTCCTCGGCCACGCCCTTCCCCATAAAAAATATATGAGCAAAAGAATACAGGGTACTGCTACGCAGACTTTCTTTTTTATTTTCCTGTGCTTTTTCATATGGATTTCACCAGCCTTTCAAACCACGAATCATAAAATTTTGCCTGATTACTTCCTGCTTTTTCGAAACATGTCCGTAAAGCCAAACATAACCACCTCGTTTGTCTCATCATTACATAAAATGCCTTCCAGACCACAGCGCTCTCCACCCTCCGAATCCCCTTTGTATGCCAGTATTGTGTAATGCTCCGCTGAATCATGAAACACCTCTTCTAAATATTCCAGTTCCTCTTTCTTTAGAAAGTCAGTTGTCAGCTTTTCATCAAACACATAATCTGATTTCCATTTTTCTGCCCAGTCCGGAACTTCCCCATATTTGGACATCCATTCTTCCTGATATTCCTGATGGTCTTCTTCTTCATCTGCGGCATAAAGCGGCAGATACCGCTCTTTTTGTTCCTGGTATTCTTCCTCGTCCAGTATAAAAGAAACCGCTGTCTTTGTATCAAACATCCACTTATGATAATAATAGTTGACATTTCCTGCACTGGAAGGCAGTTTCTCCGGATAAGAGGCCGGCACATTACTCATTTCATGATAAAAAAAGACATAATTAACGAACCATCTTTTCGGCCATGCCCTGCCCCACAAAGCGTACGCGAAAAGAATACAAACCATTGCTATACAGATGCCCACCACCCGCTTTCCTTGTTTTTCCAAACGGACTTCACCTGCCTTTCGAGCCATTAATTATAAAACTGCTTTTTCCCTCCCTTCTTCCATTAAAAGAATTAGGCGTTTGCAAAACGCCACCAGCCGCATAAATACGGCTTTTTTTGTTGCAAAAAACAAATAACGCCTCACCAGATAAGGTATAATAGAGTTGCCAGAAACCATTAACCATGCACCCAGAAAAGGAGTTATTCTGATACCTATGATACCATATAAACAGCTTTGTTTGGCAGATATTTTTTCAGATTGCCAGGAAAAATTTGAAAATGACAAACCTGCGTTTCTGTCTCTATTAGAACAGCATATCGACCTTGATGGCTAAAATTTTTTTTTGGGGGGGATAGGGAGCTGGAACACCGGCTGAATTCTAATAAAAAATCGTATAGCTGATGAACCATCTCTGGGAATATGGAAGTATTTTTGATTCGTGTAAAAACCATATACCCGGAAAGTAAAAAACAAAAAATATGATTCCTGCCGCCAGCAGAACTCCCTTTTCGGCTTCACTCATTATTTTCCTCTTCACCAGCATACCACTGCCCTCTAAAATCATAGTAGTCAATCAGATAGTATATATAATCCATTGTATATTCTCATTTTTCTCTCTGGAGAAACTGACATATAAACCTCTGTGTTATGTTTATTTAGGACACTCTCCGCTGCTTTTTACTACTTTTTCCATATTACTGCAGTAATGCAGTTTTGCTGAATTGCACACAGACGGCTGCCCGTATTGTTCGCTGGCTTTCCGGTAAATAGTCCGGACTCCAAAAAAAGCAAATTCATGCGTATCATCATTGAAAAGTATCCCGTTTAACCAATAAGCGTCTTCCTGACCTTTCATTTTTTCATCAGCCAGTATTGTATAATCTTCTATTTTATTTCGGGATATTTTTTCTAAATAATCCAGCCCCCCTTCTTTAAAAATTTCCGCAGTCACGGTACTGTTAAATTCATATATAGTTCCTCCTGACGTTTCCCATTCTTTGCAACTCTTCTGATAGTCTTCCAGTGACTGCTGGGTTTCCCGCAAATACTCTTCTTTCCTTTCTTTGTATCGTGACAGGTATGTTTCCTTTAAATCCTGATATGCATCCCCGCTTACCGTAAAGGACATCCCAGCATTTATAACAATGCCGCTTCTGCCATAGTAATATCTGATATCCTCCGCCACTGCTGGCAGCTCCGGCGGGTAGTTCCGTCCTGCAAAATCTGCTCTCTCCCTAAAAGACTGGTAATTAAAAAACAGGGTTCTCTTCCACGGAATAACATACTGAAAAAACAATATCCAGTTTGCCCAGCAAAGCACAACAGCAAAGATTATCCACAAAATCCTTCTGCCTTTTCGGAATGCTTTTCTTCCTTTCATTTCAGTACGTCCAATATCCACGAATTCCCTCCTGTTTGTTCCATGCCGCTTCCCCTGTCACGACACCATACAGCTCATAACTTCTGGCAAGCCCCAGTGCATTCATGTAATCCAGTTCTTCATATAGTGTAAAATCATACAAGTCTATAATATAATAGATAAACTCCATGTAATACTGTTGTTCTTCAGAATTAAATGTGCAATGCATTGTTATACCTGCGTCAGCCTTATGATAAATGCCAAAAGCTCCTATATTTAAAAGTGCATCCATATTCTGTTTCCCATTCACAAAATACGATAAATACCATACAGTCTGCCCATACTTATATCTCCGTGTCCCTTTTTTCATTCCGTATCCCATCCACAATATTAAAAATAATTATTTCATTCTTGTCATCATTGCAAATAACCCCACGCAGATAATAGGAAGGATGTCCGCTTGCACATATATCATATGCCAGCACCTTATAGGAATCCTCCACCCCTTCATGGAAAAGCGATTTCAGATTATCCAGACCTTCATCCTCCAGAAATTCCGTGGTCACTTTTTCATCAAATACATACCAGAAAAATATATCCCGCATATGCTCCGCTTCCTCTTCCTGAAAAAATGCCAGGTATGCTTCTTTCATGTCCTGATACTTTTCCGCATCCAACGTAAAGGAAATACCAGCTATGTTATCAAAAAAACCATCATAATAAATATATCTGGGATTCTCTGCGCTGACCGGCAGCTTTTCCGGAAAAAAGCCAGTGAATTCATATTTCGGATCAGGATTCGCCAAACGCAAAAACTGGTCAGAACTTATAAACCACCTCCTCGGCCACGCCCTTCCCCATAAAAAATATATGAGCAAAAGAATACAGGGCACTGCTATGCAGACTTTCTTTTTTATTTTCCCGTGCTTTTTCATATGGATTTTACCAGCCTTTCAAACCACGAATCATAAAACTGTTTTTCCGCCCCTTTTTTCCATGTGACGGTGTCCTCCAGCCAGCCGTACAGCTCATATCCCTGTGCCAGACCGAGCATGTCCTGCTTCTTCAGCCCGTCTGTCAAAGGAAAATCATAGTAATCAATCAGGTAATACCTGAAATCCATGGTATATTTCTCTGCTTCCGGATCATATACACAGTGCAGGGTGATTCCCGCATCCGCATCATTGAAAGTTCCAAATGCCGCTATATTGTTCATTATGGAAGCAATTGTGGACAGGTCAATCTTTTTATTTGAATCAAAATAAAGACAGCCATCCATCTTTTTGTCCGGGGATACGGAAAGATAAACCTCCGTATTATACTGGTTCAATACACTTTCTACCGCTTTCATGGTTTTGTGCAGGTTCTTTTCAAGGTGGTTCTTTGCGGAATTCGTGCCCGATGTTCCTTTTAGAATACAATGTTCAGCCGAAATATATTTTCTTGTAAACCCTTTTTCCCATGCCGCCTCTTTTCCTCCGTTACCTGATATATAAGTGAGAAAGCATTCTTCTGCCATCGGATCCCAGCTAAGGGAAGTGGCAGGAGACGGAACCGGATATGGCAGCACCTGATTCTGTGGATCCCCAGTCTGAAAACCATCGGGTTCCACTGTAACAAGTGCAATCGCTATTTTAATTAGAGTGTTTTCCGCCGCATAGGCTGCTTTTTCCAGGAGAGTTGTTTGATCCAGACAATCGGCAAACAGACCGTGTATTCTGGCATCCCCATATGCGTCCCTTGGTTCTATTTTCTCATTAAATCTATGACTTTGTCTTTTGTCCTCCCCTCCACTATACTCCCCGCGTTTGATATTATACTTATTGTACAAAAACCGATTGGAATACGGCACATAACCCATTTTCTCGAAATGCTGGCTTCCGTCCCTGTTCAGTGTCCCGTCCACATATATAAACTGTTTTGACAGCTTTCCGTATACCTTTGAATGGAACAAAGTGCATGAATAAACATTTCCATCTATCACGTAACTTTCGACAACCGGATCCCCTCCCATCGCATCATAGTCACTGATTCCGTCACCGTCACTGTCTGCCTTATTTGGATCCGTATATACAATTTGTCCGTTTGACAGGCGCATCCCGTTTGTCTCATACACATCGCACAGCCCGTCACCGTCACTGTCTTTCCCATCCACGGAACCGGCACTGCCTCCTCTCATTCCCGAAGTAATTTTTTCAACATCTGCAGCTTTTTTTGCGTAATAATATCTACCGAAAGTTTCATCTGCAATCCTTCTCATTAAATCCCCTTTTTCATCTCCCACATTAATGCAATACATCTGGATTCCATACCGCTGAGCCTTTGCAATGTATTCATTTACCATATCTTCCTTCAAGTACCTGTCCCCATCAAGAATCAAAACAAAAATTTTCTTCCTTGAACTGGCATCCGAATTTAACAAATCTAACCCTACATAAAGAGGCGACGTCGGAATCCCGCGTCGTTCATATCCAATGCAGGCACCCAGCGATCTCTTCAGGGCAGATTTATCGTTTGTCAAATAAAAACCATCGCTTCTATCCCAATTATCCCACCAGTAGCCCACTCTGTCATTTTCCGATACTGCATCAATAAAGTTATACATCGCCATCCTTATTATCTGATTGGCTTCCTCTTTATCTGATGGTCCTGAAAACAGAAAAACATCATAATATTCCCTCCCACCATAATCTATTTGTTCACGAATACTATCCAGCCATATCTGCTTATTCACGATAAAATATGTAGAAAAATGCGTAGTCTTATAAGTGATGGTATTGTTCTTTTTATCCAGGACGGAATCTTCCAGCAGCACATAATTATCGTTTTCCTCATCATACCACATCATACACAGGTCATCTTCCTTACTATCCCCCAGTGCACTTTCATCATATGTAAACGTAATGTCGGCAGTCTTGAATTTGACATCCGTGGAAATTTCAACCGGTACCCCGACCAGTCCCACCACATCCGACGACCTCATGTCAAGGTCGTAGGTATCCATAATGGAAACCCGGCTGTCTATGTATCCGTCACATGCCAGCTTTACGGATACTTCCGTAATGCCTTCTTTTTCATCTGATTCGATTTTCTGAGTGCAGGTCTGCATGACCTTTTCTTTTCCGTCCAGAATTCCATTCCCGTCTGTATCCGGTTTTGTCGGGTCAAATCCGAGTTCCATGTCTTCCCGGTCATTCAGGCCGTCCATATCCGTGTCCGCCAGAAGGGGATTTGTATGGTATACTATGACTTCTTCCCCATCCTTTAATCCGTCACCGTCCGTGTCTTCCTGAAAACAGTTTGTCCCCTGCTTTATCTCAGCCATATTATTCAGACCGTCTTTGTCCGTATCTTCTTTGTCATCTGTCGTCCCGTTGCTGTCCGTATCCTTAAGCACTGGATCTGTTCCGGTTTTCAGAAATTCATCATAATCTGATAATCCGTCCCCGTCTGTATCCGCCTTGTTTTTATCCGTTCCGAGAATATCCTCGTAATAATTGCACAGTCCGTCACTGTCACTGTCCGACATGTCCGCATCAGTGCCGTCCAGATTGGAACTTTCATAATTCATCAGTTCAGCTTTTTCCGTCACCTTTTTCCCGGAGTCCAGCAGAGCCGTGACCGTCACTTTGTTATAGCCGATGGACAGACCGAAATCCTCCAGTTTCCAGTTTTCTTTTTTGTCAATGCTGCGGGAAAGAACTTTGTTTCCCTTTATATCCGTAACTTCACAGAAAAGTTCCTTTACCTTTTCCAGTTCTGACACTGTCCCTGCCAGAGAGTCCGTCTTTTTGTCCACAATATACCAGCCGGCATTTTCATTGCAGGTAAAACCATCCGTCTTTATGGTAAGGACTGTCTCTTTACTATCCTCGTCCGTACTGTCTTTATCCGTGTCTTCCTCTCCTGCACTGTCTGTATAGGAATAAAGCTTATAACCGGACGGTTCGTCCCCCTTTTTCCCATCCTGTCCGTTAAAACCGAAGCTGACAGAGCCTGACGCCGGAATACTGCTGTTATATCCCGCGTTTTTTATGACATAGTGGTTTCCCTCATGGCTGTCAATTACACCATTCCAGATATTTGTAATCTCCCTGTCAAAGTCAAATTCAAGAATCCAGTCCTCAAGCACCGTATCCGTACTGTTTCTTATTTCGATTTCCCCGGTGAACCCGCCGTCCCATTCGCTGTTTACGCGGTAGGAAACTGTATAATCTTCTTCCTGCACATGTTCCAGGCTTCCCCTGAGCCGGTATTCCTTCGGGAATCCCGGAAAGTTTTCCTGCCCGCTGATGCCGAAGGACACGCTTTTTCCCGGCTCAATGTCCTGGTTCCACCCGGCGTTTTTTATGACACAGCCGTCTGCTGTCTGTCCGCTGGTAACAGCATTCCATATGTTTGTAATTTTTCCTGCGAATGGTATTTCGAGCATCCAGTTTTCAATTATGGTGTCCCTGGTGTTCCTGATTTCAATGTCAGCGTTGTAACCGCCCTCCCAGTGTGCAGAAAGGGTGAATGTGACCCTGAAATTTTTCCCTTCATATATGTCTTCCGTGGTTTTCCCGTCCCACCCGGCCGCTGCCCGGTCCGCCTCCTACAGGTCCTGCGGAACCGGGACTGCTGTTTCTTCCTGCGGTCCGGCTGCTTTGCTGTTTACAGCCGCCCCGGCAGGAACGGATGTGGCAGTGACTGCGGCGGCAAGTATGGCTGCCACAAGTTTTTTTAATTTTTTTCTCATTTTCATTCTCCTTGGTCCGTTGCTGGTTTTCAGATATATCAGGATGTTACCATATATGATGAAATACTGTCAACTTATTTTATGGGTGCCTGAAATATTAATGTGACCTGAAGTGTATTTTTTTGACGTGAACTGTATTTTTTGACACAAAAAACCACAGCCGGTATACAACCCCGGCTGTGGTTCAGATTTTTTATATTTTTTATGCACTATTTATCTGACCCCCGTCAGTTCCGCCATCTTTTTGTAAATCTCAGTATTATCATAATACCCTTCAAATTTCTCCTGACCGGCGCCCATGGCGAAAAATGCAGCCGGCAGCCCCGTATGGCTGTAACTTGTAAATCCGATACCGCATTTACTGTTCAGGATATGCATAATGGTAACCGTAAACGGATCATGGGAACCATAAAGTTCATATTCCTTCTGCGTCAGTTTTTTGTCTTTTTTGGCTGTCATGGTCTTTTTATACGCAGCCTTTAATTTCTGCAGTTCATAATCAGTCAGTACCAG
Source organism: uncultured Agathobacter sp. (assembly GCA_910587655.1). Classification (GTDB taxonomy): domain Bacteria; phylum Bacillota; class Clostridia; order Lachnospirales; family Lachnospiraceae; genus Roseburia. Next base: position 52,621 of record CAJUND010000014.1, read on the forward strand.
GCTTTTTGATGCAGCTCCTGCCGGATGCTTATCCGTACTGTCCATTTCAACCGAATCATCCGCCTTTATACCCGCATCTTTTTCCGTTACAAGGCCAAACAGTTTTGTCACATCTTTCATCGCCCGGTTAAAGCCCGTCTTCTTCTTTTTGTATTTTTTCACATATTTATTATAGAACTTCCGGAAGCTTATTTTCTGTTTGGATAAATTCTGTAAATAGGTATTATAATTTGTTCCCGCAGATCCGATTGACATACCGCCGGTTTCATGGTCGCCGGTTACAAGGATCAGGGTTTCACCGGGATGTTTCTGATAAAAAGCAACGGCTTCATCCACGGCGTCTGAAAATGCCCTGGTATCATTCATTGCTGTAACTGCATCATTTGCATGGCAGGCCCAGTCAATTTTACCGCCCTCCACCATCATAAAAAATCCCTTATCATTATTTTCAGAAAGACAGTCAATGCCTTTGGAAACATAACTGGAAAGCGCCCATTCATCATCATCACGGTCAATTTCATAATTCATGGAATCTGAATCAGCCAGATGCTCATCAATGATTATCACTTTTCCTGTTTCCGGCGTTACTTTTTTCGCCTCTTTTTGTGTCTTTACCACGGTATACCCTGACTTTTCAGCCAGTTTGTATAAATCCTTTTTATTTTCTTTTTCTCCTGTCGGTTTCCGAAGCGCTCCGCCTGCAAAATATTCAAAATCGCTTTTTACCAGTTCCCTGCCAATTTCATAATAACTGGAACGGCTCTTCTGATGACTGTAGAAAGCCGCCGGGGTTGCATGATTTAAATTAACGCTCGAAACAATGCCAATCTTATACCCAAACTGCTTCTTTAATTTTTCTGCGATGGTCTCATATGATTTTGTGGCATTTTCATTCATATTGATTCTGCCCGAATAGGTCCTGTATCCCGTTGATATGGCAGTCGCCGCAGACGCAGAATCCGGACAGTAGGATGTGCTGCTGTAGGTCTGTGCGCTTCCAGTTACAGGAAATTCCAGAAATCCCAGCATATCATCTGACTTGGTTAAAATTGTTTTGTCATCCTTACTGCCCATACTCGTTTTGTTTACAAGGGCGTTCAGATAGTAATTGGTACATTCAATTTGGGGATAGGACATACCGTCGCCGATAAATAAAAAGATATACTTTGGCTTTTGGGAAGCATCTTCTTTAAGGGAAACTGTTTGTGTGAAATTTGCGGCATTTGAGTTTACCGACGGTTTTGTGCTGCTGCATGCGGCAATAGCTGTCATAATAACAAACATAGCGCATACTGCTGCACAAATCTTTTTCATTCGCATAAATAATTCTCCTTTCTGCCTTACACCATTCCACCTAAATGCGAGAGAATATATCCCACCGCAACAGCAGCAGAAAGCACAAGCGCGCCAACCGTGGTTCCCAGAAGCCAGCCTGTGGAAACCGGCTTTTTCTCGTAGGAAACCTTCTTTACCGTCTTTGCCTGCATCGGTACATACGCAGCCATCGGATTTGGCATGGAAACAGCTGTAAACTTCCGCTTTGCAAAATACCCCGCCGTCCATGCCGGCATCGCATTTACGGATACCTGTTCCAGATGAAGCTTAGTTTTTGCATAGCTTCTCATTTCAAGCAGAAGCTCTCTGCCCCACTCTCTTTTTTGAAACAGCGGAAGAACATACAGCATCGTAATATGCCCTTCCCTCTGCATCCCGGACATGGCAACAAGCTGGTTCTGCTCGAACCCGCCCCATAACACAAGCCTGCCCTGCTGCATCATCTGCCCGATATTCTCCTGGTTCACATAACTGGAAAAAAAGTCAAGCGTCTGCTGGTCCTTAATCTGGTTCCCATAACAGTAGTGAAATACTCCGCTGGCAAGTGCAACCGCCTGGGGCATTTCTTCAATCGTTAAAATTTTAATTTCCATTTATTCTACCTTTCCTTCCAGCAGCCGGTCCCTAAGACCGCTGTAACGTTTCTGCTGCGCATTATTTTCAATCATCTGGAAAAACGCCGAGTCGTTCCCTACTATAGTAACACATTTTTTCGCTCTTGTAACTGCTGTATATAATAAATTCCGGTTCATTAACATCCTCGGTCCCGAAAGCAGGGGAATAACCACTGCCGGATATTCCGACCCCTGCGATTTATGAATGGTAACCGCATAGGCAAGTTCCAGTTCCTCCAGCTGTTTATACGGATATTCCACCGTCCGTCCTTCATCAAAAACTATGGTAAAGGTTTCTGCGTAGTCGTTAATTTCCTCAATAATTCCAGTGTCACCGTTAAATATTCCGGTTCCTTTGTCAATTGCAAGGCCGTATTTACTGCGGATTTCCCATTCCAGCTGGTAATTATTTTTTACCTGCATCACCTTGTCACCCTCGCGGAAAATAACGGAGCCGTGTTCCTTTTCCTTCTTTTTTTTATCCGGGGGATTCAGGTAACTCTGCAGAACGGAATTTAGCCGCTCCACACCTAAAAGTCCTTTCCGCATCGGCGTAAGCACCTGGATATCATAAGATGTTGCATCCACAAACCTGGGCAGTTTCTGCACAATTAACTGCAATGTCACATTAATGATTTTATCCGCATCATACCTTTTTAAAAAGAAAAAATCCATACTTTTATTATCAAGAACCACCGGTTCCCCGCGGTTAATTTTGTGGGCATTTACAATAATATCGCTTGTGCTTGCCTGACGGAAAATTTTCTTCAGCTCCACAGTGTGAAAAATGCCGGAATCAATAATATCCTTAAGTACACTTCCTGCCCCGACACTCGGAAGCTGGTTGACGTCCCCGACAAGTATCATTCTGGTACCCGCAACCACCGCCTTTAAAAGAGAATTCATCAGGGAAATATCCACCATGGACATTTCGTCAATAATAATTACATCCGTCTCCAGCGGATTCTGTTCATTGCGCTGAAATCCTTCTTTACCTTCCATACCGCCGTTTAATTCCAGCATCCGGTGTATGGTACGCGCCTCAAAACCGGTCGTTTCGCTCATCCGCTTTGCCGCGCGCCCTGTCGGCGCCGCCAGAAAAATATCATATCCCTCCATCTCAAAATACCGGATAATGGTATTAATCGTCGTGGTTTTTCCGGTTCCCGGTCCTCCGGTAATGACTAAAAGCCCGTTTCTTACCGCCTCCTTGACCGCAGTAAGCTGGTGCTCCTCCAGCTCCATTTCTGTCTGTTTTTCTATCTGCCGGATTCTTTCTTCTATCTCAATATCCGGCACATCAAATCCCTGGTCGAGCATCTGCAGTCTTGCCGCAGTATTGGACTCCATATAAAAATATGCCGCGGAATAAATCTGGGTAACCTCCCCCTGCTGGCGCATAATGATTTTACGTTCCATCGCCAGGTTCATATAATGCGGTTCTATATGCTCCGCTCCGATATCCAGAAGCGAAGCTGTACGTTCTGTAAGCTCCGGCTTCGGCAGAAAGGTGTGTCCTTCCCCGGACGCCTGCAGCAGCGCATACAGGATTCCGCTGCGAATCCGAAAATCCGAGTCTGTCCGGATACCGACACGGGAAGCAATTTCATCCGCCGTACGGAACCCCACCCCGGCCACATCATCCGCCATGCGGTATGGATTTTCCTTAATGATTCCGTAAATTTCCTGTCCGTATGTATTATAAATTTTAACGGCAAGCGTCGTGCTGATTCCATACTGCTGTAAAAAAATCATTGCCTGGCGCAGGTCACGCTTTTCATTTACCTGGTCGGCAATCTCCATCGCCTTGTTTTTGCTGATTCCCTTGACCTCGGCAAGTCTCTCCGGCTCCTCCTCGATAATCCGGAACGTATCCTGCTTAAATCTGCGCACAATCCGCGCTGCAAGCGCAATCCCAATTCCCTTAATTGCACCGGAACCAAGATAACGCTCAATCGCCACCTCATCCTGCGGGGCTTTTTCCTCGAAGCTTTTTACCGAAAACTGCCGCCCATATGTCGGATGGTCTGTAAATTCCCCCTGCGCTTCGATGTTTTCCCCTTCTGCAATATCCGGAAATATGCCTACACAGGTAAGCTCCTCCTCGCCGCAGACCAGAACCAGAACTGTATAACCATTTTCCGTATTCCGGTAAATCATGTGGTCCACGTATCCATTGATTGTTTCCAGCTGCTGCTCCAATCCTCTTTCCTCCAAATATGTACATACACAGCAAGGGAGGCTGCCTCATACAGCCTCCCCTTTTAAAACATTATCTGTTGAATTTATGCAGTACCTATATTGCGTTTCATCTGCTCAAAAAGCTGCTGGGTAAGACTTTCGCCAACGTCGTCCACCAGTTCATCCGCAACCTGCTCAATCACGGTATCCATATACATATCCGTATACTGTGAAGCCACGGAATCCTCTTCTTCTGATTTCAGGGATTTTTTGATTTCTTTCAGCATCTGCTCCACAAAATAGGATTCAAAATCCTTAATGGCACCCAGTAATTCCTCATCGGAAGAGTCCTTGGAAATCCCTGACAGGGAATTCTGCACAGAGCCTGCAGCTGCGGAAGAAGATTCTGTTTTTGCCGTATTGTAATATGCTGATGTAATTCCGGAAATATCCATATGTAATCCTCCTGTTATTTAAACTAACGCTTCAGGTTATTTGCTGTATCGAGCATGGAATCCGAAGTAATAATTGCCTTGGAATTCAGCTCATACGCCCTCTGTGCAATAATCATATTAACCATCTCGTCTGCAACCTGCACATTGGAACCTTCCAGGTACTTCTCATGCACTTTGCTCAATTTCAGTCCCGGAGTTGCACCTTCCAGCATCGGATTCCCGGATGCGGCAGTTGCCTGCAGGCGGCTGGAAGAAAGTTTCTGCAGACCTGCCGGATTATTAAACTGGTAAATTCCAAAGGACTGGTTCAAAGGCACCACTCTGCCGGTTGCCACGTCTTCATAGGAGATGCTGCCGTCCTGTGAAAAAATCATATTGCCGGAAGAAACCCCTTCCGGAACCATAATTACATTACCCTCTGTATCCAGTACCGGACATCCTTCTGCATCTGTCAGCATTGTGCCGCCGTCCGCAGTCTTTGCCCATGTAAAGTTACCATTTCTGGTATAGTAGGTTTCCCCGTCAATTCCGCGTACGGCAAAAAATCCAAGGGAACCCGGACTTTCCAGTGCAAAGTCTGTCGGGCTTTCACTGGCAAGAAGCGCACCCTGCGTATACATGGACATGGTTGCTGCAACCCTTGTTCCAAGTCCGACCTGCGCGCCTACCGGCTTCTGCTCCCCGTTTGCCGTCGTTGTCCTTGTCTGGAGTGTCTGGTACAAAAGGGATTTAAACTCTGTCCGTTCGTTTTTATAACCTGTTGTATTAACATTTGACAGATTGTGTGAAATCGTGTCAAGGTTTGTCTGCTCTGCAATCATTCCGGTTGCCGCAGTGTAAAGTGCTCGCATCATAATATATCATCCTCCTTAAGTCTGCCTGTGCAGTTCCCCTGCGGGGAAATCACATATTAAACCTTCCCAAGACTTACGACACGCTCAAGGGTGCTGTCAACGGAATTAATTACTTTCTGTCCCGCCTCATATGCCCTCTGAATCGTAATCATATTAACCATCTCTTTAATAACATTGACATTGGAAGTTTCCAGTACTCCCTGCTCCACCTGACAGTCTGCTGCAACACGGTTGCCGCCGTCTAAAAGATTGTACAGGTTCTCGCCGTATTTTTCGAGATAGTCATAATTGTCAATATCCACCATTCCAAGCGTTCCTACCACCTGGTCATTCTGGGTAATAATACCAAGTTTACTGACCTTGATTTCCGCGTTGGGATCCAGACGGATAAAATTCTGCTCTCTTGGGTCGCCGTTCATGGCGCCGGTCTGGTTCAGCACATAATCGCCATCCTTAGTCACCAGATAGCCTTCTGTATTTACCGTAAAAGAACCGTCCCTGGTATACTTCACGGAGGTTTCTCCCTGCTTGTTTGTAAAAGCAATTGCAAAAAATCCCTGCCCGTCAATGGCAAAATCCACAGGATTATCCGTCACACGGAAGCTTCCGGAATCATAATCCGTATAAACCTCACCCAGATGAACTCCGTATGTAATCTCCCCCAGTCCTTTGGGACGGAAACCATTGGATGAATCATCAAGACGGTATGCCATTTCATCGGCAAATGAGCGGCAGGTGGTTCCCTCTTTTTTATAACCTGTTGTGTTTGAATTTGCCAGGTTATTTGCCAGAATATCCAGCCGTTTCATCTCATTTACCATTCCCATATGGGCAGTATATAAGCCTTTAACCATTTGACACCTCTTCTTCGTATGTTTGCTGTAATGCATGCATTACATGGGATATTATGTATATCGGCATTATGCCGAGATAACTTACATCTAAATTATGGAAATTCCGGACAGCCCAGCCGGAGGCTGAACTGTTCGCTGTATTACTCTTCGTCCCTTTTTCCTGCGAGAAATTCCACATATTTCCCGGTTCCGATTGCCACGCAGGTCATTGGATGCTCCGCAGTCATGGTATTAATGCCTGTCTTTTCTTCAATCAGTTCTTCCAGCCCGCGGAGAAGCGCACCGCCGCCAGTCAGGACGATACCGCGGTCAGCCACGTCGGCAGCAAGCTCCGGCGGGGTTTTTTCCAGTACGGAATGTACTGCTTCTACAATCTGGAGGGTTGCCTCACGCAATGCCTCCTCTGTTTCCTCTGAACTGACAGTAATTGTGCGCGGAAGCCCGGTTACAAGATTACGCCCCCTGACGTCCATGGTTTCATTTTCCGGAAGCGGGTAACATGTACCGATTTTAATCTTGATGTCCTCTGCCGTGCGCTCTCCAATCAGCAGATTATGTTTTTTACGCATATAACGGACCAGCGCCTCGTCAAAATCGTCCCCCGCAATTTTTACGGAAGTACTGACAACGGAACCGCCCAGTGAAATCACTGCAATATCCGAGGTTCCTCCCCCGATATCCACAATCATATTGCCGCACGGTCTTGCAATATCAATTCCGGCGCCGATTGCAGCTGCAATCGGCTCCTCAATAATCTCCACCTCGCGGGCGCCTGCCTGGTAGGTAGCGTCCTCTACTGCCTTTTTTTCCACTTCCGTCACGCCGCTCGGCACACACACACTGATGCGCGGTTTACGGAAACTTTTCTTTCCGAGCGCCTTCTGGATAAAATACTTAATCATCTTCTCTGTCACGGTGTAATCCGAAATTACACCCTGGCGGAGCGGACGCACCGCAACAATATTGCCCGGCGTCCTGCCGAGCATCAGGCGCGCTTCCTCCCCGATTGCCTTAATTTTATTGGTATCCCTGTCAAATGCAACCACAGACGGCTCTTTTAACACAACACCTTTTCCTTTAATATATACTAAAATACTCGCAGTACCTAAATCGATTCCGATATCTGATCCAATCATATTGACCAATTCCCCTTCCTGATTTCATCTATCTAATCCCTGCCCTGTCAAAGGGCAAAGCACAGTTATTCATATTTTATACATACAGTTCCATTATATACAATTAATTCCATTTTTCAAACCTTTTTTTTATTTCCTTTGCAATTTTCCTGCGAAAACCACCTGCCAAAGGGAACTTTTTGTATAAAAATGCCGCGGAATGGGGTTCCGGTGTTATCCTCTGCATACCGGAGAACAAATCTTATTCCTGCTGCTCAAGATACGGTTTTAAAAACTTACCGGTATAGGAACCTTCTGTTTCGCATACCTCCTCAGGCGTTCCCTGTGCGATGACTGTTCCGCCGCCGTCGCCGCCCTCCGGTCCCATATCAATAATATAATCAGCCGTCTTAATAACATCCAGATTGTGTTCAATTACCACAACCGTATTGCCGCTGTCAGAAAGTCTGCGCAAAATCTCCACCAGCTTATGGACGTCTGCAAAATGAAGTCCCGTCGTCGGCTCATCCAGAACATAAATGGTTTTTCCGGTTCCGCGCCTGCTTAACTCCGTGGCAAGCTTAATCCTCTGCGCTTCACCGCCGGAAAGCTCTGTGGACGGCTGTCCCAGTTTGATATAGGAAAGCCCGACGTCATACAGTGTCTGGATTTTACGGTGGACACTCGGTACGTTTTTAAAAAACTCCAGCGCCTCCTCCACGGTCATGTCCAGTACTTCATAGATGTTTTTTCCTTTATATTTTACTTCAAGCGTCTCCCTGTTATACCGTCTGCCTCCGCAAACTTCACACGGTACATAAACATCCGGCATAAAATGCATCTCAATTTTTAAAATACCATCACCGCTGCAGGCTTCACACCGCCCGCCTTTCACATTAAAACTGAATCTTCCTTTTTTATAGCCCCTTGCCTTGGCATCTGCCGTTGCGGCAAACAGGTCGCGGATAATGTCAAAAACACCGGTATAGGTTGCAGGATTGGAACGCGGTGTGCGACCAATCGGGGACTGGTCAATATCTATAATTTTATCGAGCTGTTCCAGCCCTGTAATTTCATCATGTTCTCCGGCAATACAGCGCGCCCTGTTTAAAGTTTTTGCCAGATGCTTGTACAGAATTTCATTTGTCAGGGAACTTTTTCCGGAACCGGATACCCCGGTTACCGCAGTCATCACCCCAAGCGGAATACTGACGTCAATATTTTTCAGGTTATTTTCCCTGGCGCCCTTTATGGTGATAAACCCGGCCGGCTTCCGTCTCTCATCCGGGACCGGAATTTTTTTCCTGCCGCTTAAGTAATCCCCTGTCACTGATTTTCTGCACTTCATGATTTCTGACGCAGTTCCTGCGGCAACCACTTCCCCGCCGTGTACCCCGGCTGCCGGACCAATATCGACGATAAAATCCGCTGCGCGCATGGTATCCTCATCGTGTTCCACAACAATTAAGGTATTCCCCAGATTCTTTAAATTCATCAGCGCGCCAAGCAGTTTTTCATTATCCCGCTGGTGCAGTCCGATGCTTGGCTCATCCAGAATATAGGCAACTCCTACCAGACCGGAGCCAATCTGTGTTGCAAGACGGATTCGCTGCGCCTCCCCACCGGAAAGCGTGGCGGTCGCACGGGTAAGCGTCAGGTATTCCAGTCCAACCTCCTGTAAAAATCCCACGCGGGAACGGATTTCCTTTAATATCTGGTCCCCAATGTAATGCTGCTGTTCGGACAGTTCCATTTCATTTAAAAATACAACCAGATCCTTTACAGAAGAATTTGTGATTTCAAAAATATTTTTATCGCAGACCGTGACTGCAAGGGAACTTTCTTTCAGACGCTGCCCGTGGCAGGACGCACACGGCGTAATACGCATAAACTGTTCGTATTCCTGCTTCTGGGTCTCCGAACCGGTTTCCCTGTAACGCCGTTCCACATTATGGATAAGCCCTTCCCAGTTTAAGTCATACACGCCCTCCCCGCGCTGTCCTTTATAGTGTACTTTCAGGATTCTGCCGTCCCCTCCGTGAATCAGCATGTGTCGGATTTCTTTCGGAAGGTCTTTGTACGGGGTATCCAGGGAAAATCCATATCCTTCAGAAAGTGCGCGCAGTGTTGCGTACGTATAGCTGGACGAATCGGTGCAGGACTGCCAGCCCATTACCTGGATGGCGCCCTCTGATATTGCAAGATTTTTATCCGGAATCATCAGGCTTTCGTCAAATTCCATTTTGTAGCCAAGTCCGTAACACACCGGACATGCGCCAAACGGATTATTGAAAGAAAAACTCCGCGGTTCCACTTCATCCACACTGATTCCGCAGTCAGGGCACGCAAAATTCTGGGAAAAATTAATGGCTTCCCCGTCCACAACATCAATTACTGCATTTCCTTCTGAAAGGGAAAATATATTTTCCAGGGAATCCGTCAGTCTCTTTTCAATTCCCTCTTTAATCACCAGCCGGTCCACAACTATATCTATGTTGTGTTTGATGTTTTTGTCCATCGGAATTTCTTCTGAAAGTTCGTACATATTCCCGTCCACAATCACCCGGACATATCCGCTCTTTTTTGCCTTTTCAAACAGTTTCTGGTGTTCGCCCTTTCGTCCCCTGACAACCGGTGCAAGCATCTGGATTTTTGTGCGCTCCGGAAGTTTCATGACAGAATCCACCATCTGGTCTATGGTCTGTTTTTCAATGGCGCGTCCGCATTTCGGACAGTGCGGAATTCCGATTCTTGCATAAAGCAGACGGAAATAATCATAAATTTCCGTAACTGTCCCGACCGTGGAACGCGGATTACGGTTTGTGGATTTCTGGTCTATGGAAATCGCCGGAGGAAGTCCCTCAATGGACTCCACATTTGGTTTCTCCATCTGTCCTAAAAACTGTCTTGCATAAGAGGAAAGGGATTCCATATAACGTCTCTGTCCCTCTGCATAAATGGTATCAAACGCAAGGGATGATTTTCCGGAACCGGACAGCCCTGTCAGTACGACAAATTCATCCCTTGGAATATCTATATCCAGGGATTTCAGGTTGTGTTCGCCGGCCCCCCGGATTTTAATGTATTTTCTTTCTTTCTTCGGCATATCATTTCATTCCTTTAATCAAATTATTTTTCAGTCTTTTACTCCTTAATTACAGTTCCCTCAGCATATTTTTAAGGGATATCATCTTATCCCTGTATTCGGCTGCCGCCTCAAAATTAAGTTCTGTCGCTGCCTTCTGCATTTTTTTCTGGATATCGGCAATCAGTTTCTCCAGTTCTTTTTTGCTCATGGACTCAGGGTCTTTCGTAAATTCCATTTCCTCCGCAGCCACTTTTTTGGAAATCGCAATCAGTTCCCTGACAGATTTTTGGATTGTGGTCGGGGTGATGCCGTGCTTTTTATTATACTCCTGCTGCAGCTTCCGGCGGCGTTCTGTTTCATCTATCGCCACACGCATGGAATCCGTCATTTTATCCGCGTACATGATGACATGGCCTTCACTGTTACGCGCCGCGCGCCCGATCGTCTGGATCAGGGACGTCTCCGAACGCAGAAAGCCTTCCTTGTCTGCATCCAGAATTGCCACCAGTGTGATTTCCGGAATATCCAGTCCCTCGCGCAGAAGGTTGATACCGACCAGTACATCAAACACATCCAGTCTCAGGTCACGGATAATTTCAGCACGCTCCAGCGTATCTATATCCGAATGCAGGTATTTTACCCTGATTCCCACTTCATTCATATACTGTGTCAGATCCTCCGCCATCCGTTTTGTCAGAGTGGTTATCAGTACCTTATGATGCTCCTTTGTTTCTTTATTAACTTCTGTAATTAAATCGTCAATCTGTCCTTCCACCGGCCGCACGGAAATCTCCGGATCAAGCAGTCCTGTCGGACGGATAATCTGTTCCACTTTAAGAAGTTCATGTTCTTTCTCATAGACATTCGGCGTCGCAGAAACAAACAGCATCTGGTCGATTTTATTTTCAAATTCCTCAAAGTTCAGAGGACGGTTATCAAGTGCGGACGGCAGACGGAAGCCGTAATCAACAAGCGTCATTTTACGGGAACGGTCGCCTGCATACATGCCGCGCACCTGCGGAATGGTGATGTGGGACTCGTCCACGATAATCAGAAAATCCTCCGGAAAGAAATCCATAAGAGTCATCGGCGCTTCCCCCGCAGACATAAAGCTCAGATGTCTCGAATAATTTTCGATGCCGGAGCAGAAGCCTGTTTCACGCATCATTTCCACGTCAAAATTAGTTCTCTCTGCAATCCGCTGTGCCTCAATCAGCTTGTCCTCTCCCTTGAAATACCTGACGCGCTCTTCCAGTTCTTTTTCGATATTGTCACACGCCTTACGTATTTTTTCCTGCGGAACAACGTAATGGGACGCCGGAAAAATAAGGGTATGCTCCAGCGTGCATTTGATTTCCCCGGTCATAACGTCCACTTCTGTAATGCGCTCCACTTCATCCCCGAACAGCTCCACACGGATAGCAGTATCGGTATTGTTTGCCGGAAATATTTCAACGACATCACCGTGCACCCGGAACGTACCGCGCTTAAAATCCATTTCATTGCGGCTGTACTGCATATCAATTAATGCCTTAACGATTTCATCCCTGTCCTTCACCATCCCGGGACGAAGCGAAAGACTCATCCCCTGCCACTCATCCGGACTTCCAAGACCATAAATACAGGATACAGAAGCGACAATAATCACATCTTTTCTCTCTGCCAGGGCTGCTGTTGCAGAAAGGCGGAGCTTGTCAATTTCATCGTTTACCGCGGAATCCTTGGCGATGTAGGTGTCTGACTGCGGCACGTAGGCTTCGGGCTGGTAATAGTCGTAATAGGACACGAAATACTCCACCGCATTTTCAGGAAAAAATTCTTTAAATTCCCCGTAAAGCTGTCCTGCGAGCGTCTTGTTATGGGATATGATCAGCGTCGGTTTCTGGAGCTGCTCAATGACATTTGCCATGGTAAAGGTCTTGCCCGAACCGGTAACTCCAAGGAGGGTCTGGAACTGGTTTCCCTCTTTAAACCCCCTGACAAGGGTGTCGATTGCCTGGGGCTGGTCTCCGGTGGGTTTATATTCACTGTGTAATTTAAACTGTCTGATTTCTTCCGGCATTTCTTCCTCCCTCTTTCATAAGAGTATCTGCTGATTACTGTTTTTACAGTATAACACTGTCCGCCAAAAAAGTACAGAACAAACGTTCATTTGCATCATACTTTTTTGTAAAAATGGAACATCCTGTCAGTTTCCACAAAAACATTTTTGCATTTCCAATAAAATTGACAGAACTGCACACACCTGATATAATTAAAAAATAAAACGAAAAGAGCTTCCCCGGATATCTGCACGATACTGCACTGGCTTGTAATTCATTCCGCACCGGGTAAAATCTGCCTTCTTTCATTAGTATTTACTGTTTTTGTGAAAGAAGACATTTTTCGTTTTAGAATAAATGCTTTTAAAACAGATATATTTTATTCGCCCGGCTAAAGCCTGAAACAGAATTAAACACCATGGAGGAATCATTATGCAGTTAAAATCAATGAAGAATGAGGAAAAACTTATAAACAACATTATGTTTATTTACATTCTGGGAGTCGCAATCTCCGGCTGGGCGTTCGTTATGATATTTTTAAACGGAGGATTACGCGAGTGTATTTTCCTCTTAACCGGAGTAAATGCAGTCCTGACAAAACTGTCAGAAAAACAGCTGGGAAGCCGGGCCAAATATGTTTATGCATGTATCCCGCCTGTGCTTGGTGCAGTTACTGCAGCTGTCAGTAACACAAACGACAGTGCCGGCTATGTATGCCTTACACATTACTATTTTGTTGCAACACTGCTTCTTGTTCCATATTATAACCAGAAGCTGCTCAAAGTAAGTACCATTGTTACTATTGTGGTAAATACAGGAATGATGCTTGTATTTCCGGCAGGTTTTTTAAAGCTTCATGAGCCGATCGGATGGCTTTTTACCGGAGTTGTTTATATCATACTGTATGCAGCATGCTGCTTTATCACACACCGTACAACAAAGCTGTTTTCCATTGTGGAAGAAAAAGAACATGAAGTTGAAAAAGTTCTGGAATCTGTGCAGATGCTGTCAAACAAACTCTTTACCGCAGGAGCTTCCCTTTCCCAGGTTTCTGAAAACGAGAGTTCAGCGGCTGAAGAACTGGCAGCAACCAGTGAATCATTAGTGGCAAACAGCAATCTGCTCAGTTCAAAAACCGATGAAAGCATGAATAACCTTGGCGAATTAAGCAGATGGGAAAACGTTGTTGCAGATAATTTAGAAAAAGTGGAAACCGCATCCAGAGATTTGCTTGATAAATCCATGGAAAACGAAAAACTGCTGAATGACTTACATAAAATAAACGGTGAAGTATCGGAATCCATAAAACTTACGACCGATACCGCGCAGAAACTGTCAGATGCGGTACAGGAAATTGACGTTACCCTTTCATTAATCAGCGATATTTCCTCCTCCACGAATCTGCTGGCGTTAAACGCTTCCATATGAAGCGGCAAGGGCAGGGGAAGCCGGACGCGGATTTGCCGTAGTTGCAACAGAAGTAGGCAACCTCGCAAACAGTACCCAGGAATCATTAAATGTCGTGGAATCGGTGATTGACCGGGTGCAGGAAAATGTAAGGGAAATTACAAAACAGATTGAAGAAAACTTCTTAAAACTGAACACGCAGAATGAACATTTTGCAAATGTTTTCAAAAGTATGCAGGATATGACGGCATTGTTAAATGCTTCTGTTGATGCAATCGGCACAATGGGAGAAACATACAGCAAACAGGCAGAAGTAATTGAAAAAACAGTTTCCATTAACCAGGCAATTGCCGAAAGCATCAAAAATGAAAACGGACAGTTCAATTCCATTAATGCGATGGCTGAGAGTAATGCAAATGATACCACGCAGGTGGCTGCCCAGGCAAGCGCTATCAATGAGATGGTGGACGAAATGAGCAGGATTCTGAAACGAGAAGAATAGTTTTAAAAAAGCAAGGGCAGAAATCTTCTGCCCTTGTAAATATATACTCTAAAATTTCTCATAAGAAACCAGTTCATTTACCGGAATACGCGTCTGCGAATGCCTTTCCTGACTGGCAGCTTCCTCATCCGGATACCCAATCGCCAGAATACTGACCGGCTCAAGATGGTCCGGCAGATGAAATTCCTTTCTTATAATATCCGGGTTGAAGTAGCAGACCCATACGCTGCCAAGCCCCAGCTCCGTTGCTTCCAGCATCATGTGGTCAGTCAGAATGGAAGCGTCAATATCCCCCGTCTGTTTTTGATCAAACGGGCGCACCCACGCCCTGTCGTGGTCCGCACAGACGAGCACGGCAAGCGGGGCTCCATAAATATTTGCTCCTTTTCTGATTTTTTCAAGTCCCTCTGCCTGTGCCACAATCAGGCGTACCGGCTGGAGATTTGCCGCTGTCGGCGCCACATGGGCTGCCTCCAGTATCTTATCCAGTTTTTCTTTTTCCACTTTTCTGTCTGAATAACTGCGGACAGAATAACGCTTTTTTGCAGTTTCTAAAAAATCCATGGTAGTCAGTCCTCTCTTTCTGTTGTATACTTAACTTGTTTATTCAACTGTCAGGCTTATTTTATCACAGCAAAAATGATTTACAAGAATGCACTTTCGGGGTAGATACTTCCCAAAAAGATAGTTCATAAAAGGAGGATTTTCATGACTTTTGATAAATACCAGTTTAACTGTCCTGTTGAGGCTACATTATTTCTGATTGGCGGAAAATACAAACCGCTGATTCTCTGGCACCTGATTGAAAAACCATTACACTACATGGAATTACAGCGTCTGATACCAAAGGCAACGCCGAAAATGCTTTCCCAGCAGTTACATAATCTGGAAAAGTGCGGGATGATTAACCGGAAAGTTATTCCGGAAAAACCGCCGAAAACAATTTATTCGCTTACCGGACTGGGGAAAAGCATTATTCCGGTTCTGGACGCCATGTGCAGCTGGGGAACTGATTTTCTGGACAGTGCGGGGACTGACACACCATGCACCCAGTCTCCGCCCTCCGGTATACCGTATTAATTGATGTTCCAAAGGATATTCGGCTGCAGCGGGTAAATAAGGATAACTTATTTTCCATTGTCGTCTATATATTTTTTCTGCCCGCATTCCGTCCCGCAATCTCCATCACCGCCTCCCTGTAAGCCCCGGTATTATCAAGCATCGTAAGATGACCGGCATTTGGAATAAGATACAGCTTCTTCTCCGGCGCCTTTATTTCATCAAAATACTTCATGCTGATTTCCACAGGCGTCTGCTGGTCATTTTCCCCAAGTATATAGTAAACCGGAACCTGGTAACTATCGCCGTATGTTCTTAAATCAAAAGACATCAGTTCTTTCATAACCTGCATATTTACCATCATTCCTGACAGAAACGCCAACAGATCCTTCCCTTCCGTAACCGGCGAATTCCGGATAAATTTTACCATGCTTTTGTCAAAAGATGCTGCAAGCTGGTATTTTGCCTGCAGATTGCGGACTTTTCCCATCTTCCGGTACACATCCAGATTAAAATCTTCCACCGGATATTCACCGATTTTTTCCAGCTTTTTTAAATCCTTTTTACTGCCGCCCTTTTCCACGGCTTCCTTTAATTTTGCAAAGCCGGTCTGTTCGTTTTCCATAAGGTTGATGACCTGCCCGCAGCCGGCATAAAAAAGCGTATGCTCCGGATGTTCAAGTGCAAACATGCTGCCTAAGACGCTTCCCCAGGAATGTCCGATAATTCCTATTTTTTCTTTGCCGTAAGTCTTTTTCAGGTACATAACAATCTGCAGAAGATCTTCTTTCAATAATGCGGTATCCGGCTTTGCCTTTTTGTTTTTCAGCCATGTTTTTCCAGCGCCGCGCTGGTCGTAATATACGATATTATAGCTGCGCCCGGCAAACTCCTCCACCCTGTAAGCCAGGCTGGATTCCGACTGCCCCGGTCCGCCGTGGATAAACAGAAGAACGGGATCCTCCTGTTTTGATTTGTAATGCAGCAGGTAATGTGAAATGCCCGAAAGCATCCTGTATTCTTCTTCATAAGTTTTCTCTTTCATTCGTCTTCTCCTATCAGATAATTTACCGTTTTTGCGAGCAGCTTCAACTGAATTTTGGGCTGGTAATATGCGGTCAGCGGGTTTCTCTCATGCGTATAACAGTTGTTTACAATGCAGGTCATCTGAATGCCCGACCATGCGGAGGAAATAAAGGAAAGCAGCTCTTTTGCGTCTACCCGCGGACGGAGGCGCCCCCTTTCAATTTCCCCGGTAAAATATTCCATGGTGCGCAGGGTTAAATATTCCATGTTCCCGGTTCCCGGAATGTTTTCCATGATTTTATCCACTCTCTGCGGCGCGTTCATGGCAAGAACCGACAGCTCGAAATCTATTTTCTCAATTCCCATCAGCTCGTCTGTCATAAATTCCGCCAGCATGTTAAACAGTGCATGTGTAATTTCCGCCGGTTTCAGACGGTCTTTTTTGTCCAGGATGGCATCAATTTTCTCTTTTAAATTCACACGCTTTCGCATGGATAAAATCATATCACTGAATATCTCATCAATATCTTTGTAAAAACGGTAAATCCCGCCCTGACTAAGTCCCGTTTCATTAATAATATCCTGCATGGTAACTGTGCTGACCGTTTTCCGCAGACATACCGCATAAGCTGCATCCGTGATTTTTTGTTTCTTATCTGCAATATATGCTTCTGTGACTTTTGGCATCAGCTTATCCCCCTCTTTTAAAATGAATCTACATTCATTTTAATTCACTATAAAGAAAAAGTCAAGATGAAACCCCTTATCTTTTCCCTTTCGTGCTCTGGCACCTGAATTTAATTATTTTTTGCAAAAATATCAAACGGGCAGTTATCCATAACGGATAACTGCCCGGTAAACAGAAAACCACAGCATGACTGCCGGTTTTCCATATTTTCAGGTAGTGGTATAAAACCTTTCAAATTTCCTATCTTCTTCCACAGCACTGCTTATATTTCTTTCCGCTGCCGCACGGACACGGGTCGTTCGGGTAAACCTTTGCATGTTCACGCCGCTTCGGTCCGCTGGACGCTGATTCGTCCTTGTTGGTTCCGGTCACCTTTGCGACCTGCTCGCGTTCCACCTTCTGTTCTACCTTGACATGGTAGAGCAGACGGATGGTATCCTCCTGGATTGCGGAAATCATATCGTCAAACATATCAAACGCCGACATTTTGTATTCCACCAGCGGATCCCTCTGACCATATGCCTGTAAGCCGATTCCCTGACGGAGCTGGTCCATGTCGTCGATATGGTCCATCCATTTGCGGTCAATGACCTTTAAAAGAACCACGCGCTCCAGTTCACGGAACTGCTCGATTTCAGGGAACTCCGTTTCCTTTGCCTCATATAAAAGCACTGCCTGTTCCTTTAAATACTGCTTTAATTCCTTGCTGGTTCTGATGTCCGCAATCTGCTCCGCCGTGATTTTCTCTAGCGGAATCACCGGAATTAAAATTTCGTTTAACTCATGCAGGTTCCATTCGTCGCGCTCGATTTCCGTGGAGATACAGGTATCCACAGCCTGCTCCACCTGGTCCTGCACCATCTTGAAAATGGCTTCCCGCATGCTCTCCCCGTTTAATACGGACAGACGCTCGGAATAAATAATTTCACGCTGGTCGTTGTTGACCTGGTCGTATTCCAGCAGGTTCTTTCGGATTCCATAGTTATTGTATTCAATCTTGTGCTGCGCCTTCTCAATCGCGGAAGTCAGCATCTTATGCTGAATCTGTTCGTTTTCCGGCACGCCCAGCGCATTGAATACGCTAATCAGTTTGTCAGAACCGAACAGACGGATTAAATCATCCTCAAGGGAAAGGAAGAACTGGGATTCTCCCGGATCCCCCTGACGTCCGGAACGTCCGCGCAGCTGGTTGTCAATACGTCTGGACTCATGCCGCTCCGTACCGATAATCTTTAAACCGCCCGCTTCCTTGGCGTCGTCATCCAGCTTGATATCCGTACCACGGCCCGCCATGTTGGTCGCAATCGTAACAGCCCCGTGCTGTCCTGCCTGCGCCACAATTTCCGCTTCCTGCTCATGGAACTTTGCGTTCAGCACGGTATGCGGGATTCCCTCACGCTTTAACATGCCGCTTACTAGCTCGGAGGTTTCAATCGTGATTGTACCGACAAGAACCGGCTGTCCTTTTTCGTGTGCAATCTTTACTTCCTCAACAACGGCACGGAATTTTTCTTTCTTTGTCTTGTAAACCGCATCCTGGTGGTCAACACGCACCACCGGGCAGTTGGTCGGAATTTCGATAACGTCCATGCCGTAAATATCACGGAACTCCTTTTCCTCGGTCTGCGCCGTACCGGTCATACCTGCCTTTTTCTCAAATTTATTAAAGAAATTCTGGAATGTAATGGTCGCAAGCGTCTTGCTTTCCCGCTTTACCTTTACATGCTCCTTTGCCTCGATTGCCTGATGCAGACCGTCCGAATAACGGCGCCCCGGCATAATACGTCCGGTAAATTCGTCAACGATTAACACCTCGTCGTCTTTTACCACATAATCCTGGTCCTTAAACATCAGGTTATGGGCACGGAGCGCAAGGATAATATTGTGCTGGATTTCCAGGTTTTCCGGGTCTGCAAGGTTTTCAATATGAAAGAACTTCTCCACCTTGTGCACGCCTTCCTGTGTCAGATTCAGCACCTTGTCCTTTTCATTAACCGTAAAATCCCCGGTTTCCTGCTGCTCCACCCCCATAATGGCGTCCATCTTGGAGTACTCCGGAATGTCCTCGCCACGCTCTAACTGCTGCGCCAGGATATTGCAGGCTTCATACAGCTTGGTGGATTTCCCGCTCTGTCCGGAAATAATAAGCGGCGTACGCGCCTCGTCAATTAAAACGGAATCGACCTCATCGATAATCGCGTAATGCAGGCCGCGCTGTACCAGCTGTTCCTTATATATCACCATGTTGTCGCGCAGATAATCAAAACCAAGCTCGTTATTGGTGATATATGTAATATCACACGCATACGCCTGTCTTCTGTCATCGCCCGGCATATCATTTAATACCACACCGACGGTCAGTCCTAAAAACTCATGTACCTGTCCC
Source organism: uncultured Agathobacter sp. (assembly GCA_910587655.1). Lineage (GTDB taxonomy): Bacteria > Bacillota > Clostridia > Lachnospirales > Lachnospiraceae > Roseburia. Next base: position 72,227 of record CAJUND010000014.1, read on the forward strand.
ATCCACTCCGCATCACGCTTTGCCAGATAGTCATTGACTGTTACCACGCAGACTCCTTTTCCTTCCAGCGCATTCAGGTATGCCGGGAGCGTGGATACCAGTGTTTTTCCTTCACCGGTCTTCATCTCGGCAATACGTCCCTGGTGCAGGATGATTCCGCCGATAATCTGCACTCTGTAGTGCTCCATGCCAAGCACACGGCGCGCCGCCTCACGGACAACTGCATATGCCTCTGTAAGAAGGTCGTCAAGGGTTTCCCCTTTTTCCAGACGCTCTTTAAATTCCCTGGTCTTATCTTTTAACTCCTCATCAGAAAGGGCCATCATGGAATCCCGGTAGGACTCCACTTTATCGGCAAGCGGATACACCCGCTTTAACTCTCTCTCACTGTGTGTTCCAAATATTTTCGTAAATGTACTCATAATCATTAGCTCCTAACTCGCATAGATGTTTACATGTTACCACGTTTTTTGCATTGAAACAACTCCTGAACGTAAATGTTTTATGAACTTTTTATTAACAGACGGTTGAAAGACATATATCTTACTGCTATAATTTGTTTTAATAAGGAGGATCATACCATGTCATATATTTATAAAACCAAAGGCACATGTTCCACCGCGATTGAAGTGGAATTAGACGGGGACATTGTAAAAAATGTCAAATTCACCGGCGGCTGCAACGGCAATCTTCAGGCAATTCCCAGACTGGTGGAAGGAATGACAATTGACGAGGTGGAACGCCGTATCGGCGGTATCCGCTGCAATACAAAAAGCACTTCCTGCGGCGACCAGCTTGCCAGAGCGCTCCGCGAGGCGTATCAGGCACAGAATGCAGTATCCTGAAAGGCGCTGCAGTATCCCTTCTGTTTTTTTACGTCTATTTCCGGCTGACCGCTCATACACTTTTAAGAACAATCCTAAGGAGTATCTATGAGTAGTATAGCCGGATTTTTTCATCCGAATGTTACATTTCCCAAAGATAATGATTCCTGCGAAAAAACCATCCGTGCAATGTCAGACGCCATGCACAGACGCGGACCCGACAGCCAGGAATTTTATGTATTCCCGCACGGCAGGTTCAGCCACAATGCCATGCGCTGTGAACAGATCCATTCCGGTATCCCGGTCGAAACACAGCCCGTCACCAGACATTTCCGCGAAAAAGTTTTCACCCTTCTCTATGACGGCTTTATCACAAACCTTCCAGAACTTAAGGCGGGGCTGGAAAGGGATTTCGTACATACCGAAGGGCTGGCGCAGGAAGAAATCCTGCTGTGCGCATTCCTTCATTATGGTGCGGACTTTGTCAAAAAACTCTCCGGTGCATTTGCCATCGCAGTTTACGATGAATCCAGGAACCTGCTCTATCTGTTCCGCGACCCACTGGGACTGCGCCCCCTGTTTTATACCGCAAGGGAACAGATGATTGCATTCGCCTCGGAACCCAAGGGGCTGCTTGCCCACCCGGACATTGCACCGGAACTTGACGATACCGGATTAAACGAACTGCTTTCCATGGGACCTGCGCATACACCGGGCAGCAGTGTGTTCCGTAATATTTCAGAGGTCAGGCCCGGACATTATCTCTGCTTTGGAAAGGGACGCCTGTTTACGGAAAGATACCACCAGTTCGCGGTAAAGGAACATACGGACAGTTACGCGGATACCGCTGACCATGTAAGGGAGCTTTTGGACCGTTCCATAAACGTGCTTTCCGACACTGACCAGCCTTCTGTCTCACTGCTCTCCGGCGGCCTGGATTCCTCCGTGATTTCCGCAAAGCTTGCCTCACTTTCACCGGAACAGCCGATTGACACCTGTTCCTTTGACTTTACGGAAAGCAGCCGTTTTTTCCAGGCAAACAGCTTCCAGCCTTCCCTGGATGCGCCTTATGCAAAAAAAATGCAGGAAGCTATAAAAAGCCGCCATACCACGCTCACCTGCGGAAACAGTGAATTGTTCAAATACCTGGAAAACTCCGTACTGGCGCATGACATGCCTGCCATGGCAGATGTGGATTCCTCCCTTATTTATTTCTGCAGCAGGATTGCACCGGAACATTCCGTTGTTTTTACCGGGGAATGCGCGGATGAACTCTTCTGCGGTTATCCCTGGTACCACCGTCCTGAAATGTATGAGGCATGCACGTTTCCATGGACACGGGATATCTCCCTGCGCGCCGAACTCCTGCGGGAGGATGTGGCAGGACGGCTGCACATGCCGGAATATATCCAGTCGCAGTATCTGGCTTCCTGCAGCGAAATAGGGATAAACGGTCTTGACACGCCGCCGGAGCTTTTACACCGGAAAACCTTTTACCTGACGGTCCGGTATTTCATGCAGACGCTTGCAAACCGGATGGACCGTGCTGCAGCAGCAAACAGTATCAGCGCGCGTATGCCGTTTGCCGACCTTTCCCTTGCCGAGTACCTGTTTAATATTCCTTATGACATGCAGGCAAAGGACGGGGAAGTCAAACACCTGCTGCGCACATATGCTGCGGGGCTTGTCCCGGAAGAAATCCGCTGCCGGAAAAAAAGCCCGTTCCCGAAAACCTATGATCCGGGCTATGAGTCCTTCCTTGTCGCGGCGCTCCAGAGAATCATGGCGGATGACAGCAGCCCGCTTTTGTCCATTGTGGATAAGAAAAAACTGCAGGCATTCTGCTACAACCCGAAAGACCTTGGCAAGCCATGGTTCGGGCAGCTGATGGCTGGGCCGCAGCTGCTTGCGTATTATTTACAGATTAATTACTGGATGACAAAATATGATGTGAAACTTTTATGATATGTAGGACGGGAATCTTCCCGCCCTTTAATTTTCCACTGCAATGACCGGCTGTATCTGTTTTCCCTGCATTGCCATAGTGATGGTGTCCGGAATCAGCTCCATTTTTGCAACCATTGAATTTGGCTTACTCTTAAAATTATCCTGCGCAAACGGCACAAAATAAATATTTTTCATGTTCATAAGTGTTCCGACGGTTTTAAAATTAATCCCAAGCGCGTCATTTGTGGAAATGGCAATCACCAGCGGTTTGCCGTTTCTCATGTGTGCCTTGGATGCCATTAACACCGGTGTATCGGTAATTCCGTTTGCAATCTTTGCCGCCGAGTTTCCGGTGCAGGGTGCTATCACCATAATATCCAGAAAATTGTTAGGTCCTATGGGCTCTGCCTGCTGCATGGTCATGATACCTTCATTTCCCGTAATTTCACAGACATGCTCCACAAACTCTTTCGCGCTTCCGAACCGTGTGTCACAGCTCTGCGCCTGATAGGAAAAGATGGGAATCACGTTTGCCCCCATCTCGGTCAGCCGCACAATCTCCTTCTTTGTTTTTGCAAACGTGCAGAAGGAGCCGGTTATCCCGTAACCTATATTGCAATTTGAAAAATCCATTCCCTCTCCCCTTTTCTGTCCTGATCTGTCTGCGTATGCGCAAGCACCGCATCCGCCAGTACCTTGGCGCTGCTTTTTGTCGTATAGATTCCCGGAAGCCCCAGTGCCGCTACCACTTTAATCCCGTATGCCTCCGCCGCCATCAGGTCGCAGCCGCCCGGTCTTGATGCAATATCTATAATCACCGCATCACTGTGCATTTCCCGGATGACCGGCTCACGGATAACCATTGCCGGAACCGTGTTTACAATGGTTCTTGCCCCGTACGCCTCTTCCGGTCCATAGGAAAAATCAACTGCCTCGTGTCCTTCCGCCCTTGCAAACCGTCTGGCTTCCACGGTTCTTGCAAGTACCGTCACCTTTGCACCCATCGCCGCCAGGAGGTTTGCAATTTCCCTTCCGCATTTTCCATAGCCGGCAACAATAATTTTCTGTCCGCGTATCGAATATTCGCTGTACTTTAAGATTTCCGCCACTGTGGCTTCGGCCGTAATCTGTGCATTCTTATGCACAACCGCAGCATCCTCCATTAAATCCCAGTACTCCACGCCCGCATCCTCAAACTGCTGTTTCCACTCCGGACTGAATACCCCGCCGAATACTTTCTGTCCCTTCATCTTCTCTTTTGTTAATTCTTCCTTTAAGAACTTGTTTACATCATGGTTTCTCTCAATTTTTGCCACGGGTACAGGAAGAATCACCTGCCTGCTTCCTTCCAGTATTTTATGTGCCTCCTTCATCTCAAAGCCCCTTCTCCAGTCAAGCAGACGTACCTTTCCCGGAAGATACGCTGCAAGATTGCCTTGCCTTTTGTCAGTAACAAAAATCACTGTATTTCCGGTCATAATAAAAACGCTCCCTTCCATATAACATATGAAAAGAAGCGTATAATGTTCATTCAGAAAAAAGATTACTCAGAGGTTGGTTTCCACAAAAATATCGTATATTGCCTTTATCGCGGCGTCAAAATCGTCGTTGCTGACACCGATGATGATATTCAGCTCGGAAGACCCCTGGTCAATCATTTTTACATTAATGTTTGCATGGGCAAGCGCGGAAAAAATCCTGCCTGCAGTTCCCCTCGCAGACTTCATCCCGCGTCCCACCACGGCAATCAGTCCGAGGTCTGCTTCAAGGTCAATCACATCCGGCTCCGTCATGGCGCGGATGGAGCTGATGACCTGCTGTTCCTTGCCCTCAAATTCCTCCTGGTGCACAAAGACGGTCATTGTGTCAATACCGGAAGGCATGTGTTCAATGGAAATCCCGTGTTCCTCAAATGCCTGCAGCACCCTGCGGCAGAACCCGACCTGCGCATTCATCATGTCCTTGTCGATGCTGACCGCAACAAATCCCTTTTTACCTGCAATTCCGGTAATCGTGTACTCCGGTTTCTGGCAGGTACTTTCCACAATCAGCGTACCTTCCGCCTGCGGGTCGTTGGTATTGCGGATATTAATCGGAATGCCCGCTTTCCGCACCGGAAAAATTGCATCCTCATGCAGAACCGACGCTCCCATGTAAGAAAGCTCCCTGAGTTCCCGGTAGGTGATTACCTTAATCGGCTGCGGATTATCTATGATCCTTGGGTCTGCGACCAGACAGCCGGATACGTCCGTCCAGTTCTCATACAGGCTGGCATGGCAGGCTTTTGCCACAATCGAGCCTGTGATATCAGAGCCGCCCCTGGAAAACGTCCGCACGCTTCCATCCGGATTTGAACCGTAAAATCCCGGAATCACAGCACGTTCACACTCCGTCAGCTTTTTTTTCAGCACCTGGTTGGTCTTTTCGCTGTCAAAGTTTCCTTCCTCATCAAAAAAAATTACCGTGGCAGCGTCAATAAATTCATATCCCAGGTAGTCTGCCATAATCATTCCGTTTAAATATTCCCCGCGGGATGCAGCATAGTCTGCTCCTGCCTTTGCTTTAAAATTTGCAGAAATTGTTTTAAATTCCTCATCCAGGGAAATCTTAAGCCCCAGCCCGTTGATAATGGAATCAAACCGTTCTTTAATTTTCATCAGCTGCACGCGGAACTGCTCTCCTGCCTCAGCGCTTGTATAGCATGCATAAAGCATATCCGTAACCTTGGTATCTTTTGAACTGCGTTTTCCCGGTGCGCTCGGCACGACATATTTGCGGGACTCATCCGCCCGGATAATGTCCCCGACCTTGGCAAATTGCTCTGCACTCGCCAGGGAGCTGCCTCCAAATTTAACAACCTTAACCATTTTATCTGCTCCTCTTAGAATCGTTATACTTGGATATTATACTTCCAGTACACAGTTTCGTCAACGACTTTTTACTTGAGTTTCCGCATATTATGTTTTCGTTCCTTTATTTCACCATAGTTTTATACAAATAAGTATCCTTTGAAATATTCTGGATTGATTTTGCAATATTCATTCGTATTCGGGGCCCGGTAAAATTTCGCTGGCTTTTATTAATTAGTATCATGGATTCTTAATTGCTTCTGAGCAGCCATGATAGTTAATTAATAGACGTGCATGAGTTTTTTGGTCCAGTGTTCAGTTTGGATCTATATTATAAAAGTGGACACATACATGTACTGTCTGTTACAATAAAC
>CAJUND010000015.1 GCA_910587655.1 uncultured Agathobacter sp.
GGAAATGAAATTTGGTAACTTATAAACAAGGTGACATAATTGTTATGGATTTTAACCCTCAGAAGGGTCATGAGCAGAGCGGAAGAAGACCAGCGCTTGTCTTGAGTAATGATATTTTGAATCATCATAGTTCATTGGCATTTGTTTGTCCGATAACGAACACTAACAAAAAGCATCCGTTTCACATAGAACTGGATGAACGGACGCAGACAACAGGCGTGATACTATGTGATCAGGCGAAGATGCTAGATGTTGGCGCGAGGAATGCTCTGTTTAAAGAAGAGTGTCCAGAAGATTTATGGAATGAAGCAAAGGAACTGATAATAAGTTTTATGTAGACAATGGGAAAATAGTGAATTTTTAAAAGCATTTGGATAATAAGCATCCAAGTGCTTTTAATTTGTGGAAAGGGAGATATAAACTACTGGGCAAATAATTTTATCAAGGAGGATTCCATGCAAAAATCATACCACATAAGACCAGCGTGTTCTTTAAAAAATCTTTAGGTTCCCTTTATTATCCTTTAAACCACAGAAGGTAAACTCATAATCAGAAACAATTTAATAATTTGATAAATACAGAAAGGAAGAAAGGATGAAACTGTTAAAAATTATGTACGCTGCCTCTGGGATCATATTCGCAGCCGACAGTATTTTTACCGGGGAATACGGTCTGTCAAATGTAAACCGGGAAATCTACCGCACTGCCATTTCACTGGATAAAGATATGCAAAAGCTGGATTTTCCAGGATTTTCCCTTGCGGATTACAAGGTTCGGTTTTACAATGGAAACTGTGATTATGTGGTGGAAGCCGGGCAGGAAAAGGCAAAAAAAGAAGACGCCGTTTTAGATACGTTTGTCGGCACCAGCATGGAGGTGGACGGGGAATACCAGGTACTGCTTCCGGCTTATGAGAAGTTTTCCGGCATGTTTGACATGCTGAATGCAATAGGCACTGTTTCGCAGGGAGCCGGTGACGGGACACTTTCTTTTACGGAAGATACCTACAGCGAAAATGCACACGCAGCAGTAATCTGGCATGAGGCATTTCATGTATGGCAGATGGAAAAATGGGAAAAAGAAATTGATGAACTTATGGAGCCGGTGTATGCGCAAAGACACGATGAAACAGAGGATATTGAGAATATTATTGTAAAAGAAGCGGATGAAAAACCGGAAGCAGTAAATTTGTTCAGGGAAGAAATCGGGCTGTTGGAAAAAGCGTACCATGCACCGGATAACGAAAAGAAAGAATGGATAAAAAAGGTTCTGGAGATATCGGAAAAACGGAAAAAACTATTGTCGGATTCTGTTTCTGCCATGGAATTTTATTTTGAAAATACAGAAGGGAGCGCCATGTATGTAGAGGGGCAGGCTTACCGTTTTCTGGAAGGGGAGAAAGCATGGGAGGAACACTATATGGGTGAATTTGAGTATGAAAACGGACGTGGGAAATACTATCACCTGGGAATGCTTAAGTGTGTTCTGCTTGATGAAATGATGGAAGGATGGCAGAAAAAATTTGATATAAACTGCGGCCTTGATGAACTGCTCCAGGCATGTATATCCTGACATATCATTTGGATGCACATTCCGGTAAATTCAGCACGGATATACACTTTTAAAGAAGGGAAATGAAATGAAAAACGAGACGTTTATAATTCTGGCGGCGGATGATGAAGTGGAGCTGTTAGACGCGCTTGAACTGTTTATGGGAAAGGAAAATATGACGCTTGTTAAGGCAGCCGATGGTCTGGCTGCCCTTGAGCTGTTTGAGAGGACAAAACCGGATTTAGTGCTTCTGGATATTATGATGCCTGGAATGGACGGTTTTTCCGTTTTAAGAAAAATACGGGAAAAAAGCAAGGTTCCGGCGCTTATGATGACAGCGCGGACAGAGGATTATGACAAGATACTCGGACTGGAGCTTGGCGCGGATGATTATATTGTAAAACCGTATAATCCGCTGGAAGTTGTGGCACGCGTGAAAGCACAGCTGAGGAGATGTTATGACTACCAGGGACAGCAGACGGAAGATGAAATGATAATAAAGGCATTCGGACTGGAACTGAACCTGACAGACAGCGTGCTGAAAAAGAACGGACAGGAAACCGCACTTACAAAAACGGAATTTAAAATTCTGGAGCTTCTGATGAAATCGCCGGGCCGTATTTACACCAAACAGCAGATTTTTGACTATTCATGGGACGAACCTTATCTGGGGGATGACAGCACTGTAATGGTACATATCAGTAATCTGCGGAATAAAATAGAGGACGAGCCGAAAACGCCAAAGATGATTAAAACGGTCAAAGGGCTTGGCTACCGGTTTGAAAAGGAGCAGAAATGAAGGGAAAACACCGGATAAAAAAACAGAAGGGAAGTATTTTCAGTAAGCTGATTGGAAGTTATATTCTTTTTGCCCTGATTGCGGTCGGTACTGCGCTGGGCAGTTTTGTTTTGGCTGTTATGGTTTCCGGCGGCAGGACACTGCAGAGTTTTCCCGGACTTTCCGTTAATGAGGACGGGACAATTGATAATCTGCAGGAGGTTTATAATTTTGACGGCTGGGTGGAGGCGGTTGACAGTGAGTTCCGGGTAACGCATGTTTACGGCAATAAACAGACCCCGGAAAATTCCTACAGTCCGAAGCAGCTGATTGAAGCAACAGTTTTTAATAATAAAAACGGGACATACCAGTTTGGAAGTGATTCCGTAATTTCCGTGCAGGACTTAAAAACGGACGGGAAGATGGAAAACTACCATATTTTCTGGCAGAAACGAAAAGGAGGATATTACCTGACATTTTATCCTCCGGATGCTTTTGATATTTTATATAATATGGACGTCAGCAAACCGGTTGTAACGAATGTGGGGTATGCAGAGGCTTTGGCTATTCTGCTGTTTTTTTTCCTGGATTTGTTTGCAGTAAGTTTTTTTATTTTCCGGAAAATCAAGCGTCCTCTTGACAGTCTGATTGACGGAATGAAGCGTGTGGAAAATGGTGAGGAGCAGGTCGAGCTTTCCATGCAGACAGAGCGGGAATTTGTGGAAATCGGGCAGGCGTTTAACCATATGACAGAACAGCTCCATGCGCAGAAAGCGGAAAATGAGAAAATGACAAGAAGCAGGCAGAGAATGCTGTTAGAGCTTTCCCATGATATTAAGACACCGGTCGCAACCATCAAATCCTGTGCCTGCGCCCTGAGGGAAAAAATGGTGCCGGAAGAAGAGCTTGACCGGTATTATGAAACCATTGCCCTTAAGGCGGAGCGGGTAAACAGCATGTCCGAGGATTTATTTACCATGTTAAAAATGGAAAGTGCAGACTACCGGCTTGTATTAAAACCGGTGGATTTTGCAGAGCTTGCCCGCCGGATTTGTGCGGAATATTATGGTGAAATCACGGAAGCCGGATTTGTATTTGAAATAGAAATTCCGGAAGAACAGGTTCTGGTGCAGGGGGACGAAAAACTGCTGGCGCGTGTCATCAGCAACCTGATTATAAATGCAGAAAAATATAACCGGGCCGGAAACCGCATAGGGGTTGTTCTGCTTCTGGATAACGCCGTGTTTTTACGTGTGAAAGATGACGGGGAGGAAATTGTACCAAAAGTGCAGGATATGATGTTTACCGCATTTGTCCGGGGGGAAAGCGACAGAAACAGCAGGGGCGGAACCGGGCTTGGGCTTGCCATTGCAAGGGCGGTCATGGAAAAGCACGGGGGCGGTATTTCCTACCGGAGAAACGGGGATGAAAACGTGTTTGAACTGCGGATGGAAAGGGAATAAGGTTGTCTTTTTGGGGGGATTCGTGTATACTGGTTGCTGTAGTACAAGTGTTTTGTTTTTCCGGAGGACAGTATGATAAGGTTATATAAGGATGTATTTGCAGGATATATTCTGGGCGTTATTGCAGGAATTATTCTTGCGGTACTGCTGATCGTAAATGATGTAAATATATTTGCAACATATCTCCTTGAATTTGTCTGGCTCTTTTCGTTCCGCAGCATATGCTACGGGATATCCGTAAAACGGGTAAACAGACTGGTTGCAGTTATGAACCAGGAGTGCCAAGTACAGGAATTTTTGCGGCAGATGATCTGCCTGCAGGAGAATGCAAAGGGAAAAGTTATGAAGCTGTATTTTGCAGTAAATCTGGCGGCGGGTTATCTGAATCTGGGGGATGTGGATACGGCATTTTATTATTTGCAGAATATCAATACAGACAGACTAAATTTCCGGGGAAAAGACAGACTGCTTATCACTTATTATTATAATTTTTCCGTGGCATGTATGATGAAGGAGGACTGGGAAGGTGCAAATGCCATGCTTTCCAGAATGAGAAGCCTTTTGGACAGTGTAAAGCTGAAACCAGTGGAAAAAGAAGCATATGAGGGATTTTACCGGATTAAATGTATTCGTATGCAGGCGTTACAGGGAAATTATGACGGCGCAGAGAACGCCTGTATGGAGGCTTTAGAACAGTCGGAATCCCTGCTTCGGCAGGTTTCATTAATCTATTTTTTAAGGGATATTTTCCTGCATGAGGGAAGATGGCAGGAAGCGGAAAAATGCCGTGAATTTATTCGTGAAAACGGTGGGGATACATATTATGTTGCAAAAGTCGGATAAGCAGAGTAAAAAAATGAATTTTATTGATCTGTTTGCGGGATGCGGCGGTTTGAGCGAGGGCTTTTACCAGCAGGGTTTTCATGCGCTTGCCCATGTTGAAATTAATCCGGTGGTATGCGAAACATTAAAAACAAGAATGAAATATTACGGCTATACGGATGCGGAAAAAGCCGTATTAAATATGGATATTACGGATGATGATGTCATACAGAAGCTGGATGAAGCGGCAGGAGGACAGGATGCCGATATTATTATCGGGGGTCCGCCCTGCCAGGCATACTCCACCCTTGGCAGGGCAAAGGACGAACACGGGATGAAGGAAGATCCCAGGAATTTTCTGTTTGAAAGTTATGTAAAAATTTTAAACCATTTCCTGCCGAAATTTTTTGTGTTTGAAAATGTAACAGGTATGCTTACGGCAAGGATTGGCGGCGAGCGGATTGTTCATAAAATTATAGCGGCGCTTGGCGAAAATTATAAAGTGAAATTTGACCCGGAAACCAGCGTATTAAATTCAGCCAATTACGGGGTTCCGCAGATTCGGAAAAGGGTAATTATTATAGGCGTCCGGAAAGATTTACCCATGGATCCGGAAACGCTGTATGCCGGGATACAAAAGACCCATTATGACCCGGAAATGGCGGAGGAAGAAAGAGGCGGCCTGAAAAAATATGTGACAGTAAAAGACGCCATTGCGGAACTTCCGTTTCTGTATCCGGGACAGGGGAAACCGGTGGTGGATTTTCACTCCGAAAGGCATCATGAGTTCCTGAAAAAGATCCGCAGACCGGAGGATAAACTGTTAAGGGATCACATTGCAAGAAACCACAATGAAAGGGACATCGAGCGGTACCGCCTGATGAGTAAAAACCACTGGACATTTCAGGAACTGCTGGAAAACAGACCGGATTTAAACCATGAAAAACAGAGGGTGTTCGGGAACAGCTATGTCGTCCAGTGGTGGGATCTGCCGTCCAAAACCATTATTGCACATCTGTATAAGGACGGAAACCAGTTTATACATCCGGACAGTGCGCAGGGCAGGACATTTACCGTCAGGGAAGCAGCAAGGCTGCAGTCATTTCCTGATGATTTTGTATTTGAGGGACCGAGGACAGAGCAGTTTAAGCAGGTGGGAAATGCAGTCCCTCCGCTGCTTGCAGAAGCCATTGCAAAATGTATCAGGACCCACCTGATCAAGTTGGAGGCAGGACATGATATTTAAACCGGCAGACAGACTTCAGACCAAAACAGAACGCGCTTTTTTTCTGGAGCAGATTCGTGTGTACCGGAGATTCGTGGAGGTATTCTGTGAAAAAAACGGACTGGAATTAATGTCTGAAAAACAGGACGGGTATATTTCCGAATTAACCAGTATTGGTGTGATAGAAAATGAAAAAGACCTGGGGGAACTGAAAAAAGTTCTGCGCGGTGAATACAGCAGGTTTGAAGAGGCTGTAAATTTTGTAATTTCCCACAGGGAGCAGGTCGGAGATCTGGTTGACAATTTATATAATTCCAGAAGAAAAGAAAAGCAGCTTGCAGCAGAGAAAAGAAACGGCCTTACGCTTGTTGATTTTTTCTGCGGGGCGGGCGGATTAAGCCTTGGATTTTTGCAGAAAGGGTTTCAGGTAAAACTGGCAAACGATATTGAGGATGTGTGTATCCAGACATATAAATACAATCATCCACAGCTTCCTTCCAGTAAATTAATACAGGGCGATATTAAAGAAATCGTAGACCATATTGACCAGTACATAGACCGGGAGATTGATGTAGTGGTAGGAGGCCCGCCCTGCCAGGGATTCAGCGAGGCAAACAGGCAGAGGGTGATTGACGATCCGCGGAACAAGCTGTACAAATATTTTGTGAAAGCCGTGGAAAAAATCGTTCCGAAATTTGTTGTCATGGAAAACGTGAAGGGAATGCTTAAGGTGGCGGATCAGGTTGTTGAGGATTATGAAAGTCTCCGTATCGAAAAAGACGGAAATGTTTATTCCTACCAGGCAAAATACCAGATACTTAATTCGCAGGATTTTCAGGTTGCGCAGAGCAGGGAACGTTTAATTTATATTGCCATCCGAAGTGATGTTGCGGCGGAAAAAAAGGTAACCCCTGAAAAGATTTTTAATCAGATTAACACTGCCTGTGAAAACAACAGAAAATATATTCTGATGGATGCACTGCGCGACATCAGGAAGCTGGATGCGCCCAGAATAAAAAACCAGAATGAAACAGACAGTGAATCGACCGGGAAAAAAATAGATGTAAACCACTTCATGGAGCATCAGAACGACTACCTGAACCTGATTAATATGGACAGAAAAGTTCCGTATGTTTTTAACCATAAAGCAAGGTACTGCAGTGATGTAAATTATGAAATTTACAAACGGCTGGAGCAGGGGGATGACGCTACTGATGAAAAGGTAAAGGACATTATGCCCTATGCCCACAGAAACCACTGTTTTAAAGACAAATATTTTAAGCTTTATGCGGACAGACCCTGCAGGACAATTACCGCACACCTTCGGATGGACTGTCATTCGCATATCCATCCATACCAGGTGCGGGCGCTTACGCCGAGGGAGGCGGCAAGGGTCCAGTCGTTTCCGGATGACTATTTGTTCTGGGGGGCATACCTGAAGACCTATATGCAGATTGGAAATGCCGTACCGGTCATGATGGCAAGGGGAATTGCGGAGGTAATCAAACCGTATCTGGAATAAATCTAATATAAGGATGTGAATGGTATGGATGTACTGACAAAGGAACAGCGGCGCAAAAATATGCAGAATATCCATTCAAAAAATACAAAGATAGAAGTAAAGCTGCGGAAGGCTTTATGGAAAAAAGGCTACCGTTACAGAAAAAATTACGACAGGCTTCCAGGCAAACCGGATATTGTACTGACGAAATATAAGATTGCCATTTTCTGTGACGGAGAGTTTTTTCATGGGAAGGACTGGGAAGTATTAAAACCAAGACTGGAAAAAAGTAATAACAGCGAATTCTGGATTAAAAAAATTTCCCGCAACCGTGAAAGGGATGATGAGATAAACAAGCGGCTTTTGTATGAAGGCTGGACGGTCATCCGGTTCTGGGGTGAGGATATTTTAAAGCGCACGGATGAATGTGTGAAGGTGATTGAAGAGGCGGTGTTTGATATTTGTATGGAGGATATGTCATAAATAAAACTTTGAAAATCAGAGGTTGTTTTTTCTGGTTTTATATGGTATAGTAGCAACGGAACGGTATTCAGAGAATGCAGCACCCACAGGGTACTGCAGGAGAAACTGTATCGCAGAGGATATGTTGTCACCTGACGCAGGAAGAAACGGCTGACAGATACTTAAGTATGCGGGCATTATAACGCAGAATGAGATTTGAACAGCTCTGGTATTTCTGAAACAGAAGAAGGAAGGTGGTAGCATGAAAACAGGATTCATAGGCGCGGGGCGTGCAGGCTGTTCGCTGGGTAAATATTTCAGCGGCAAAGGCGTGACGCTTACGGGTTATTATGATAAGAATGATGCGGCAGCACAGGAAGCCGCAGAATTTACGCAGGCGGTCTGCTATAAGGATCTGCAGAAGCTGATGGATGATTCCGAAATGGTTTTTATCACCACAGTGGATGCACAGATTGTTCCCGTCTGGGAACAGCTAAAAGGGCTGACGCTTAAGAATCAGATTATATGTCATTGCAGTGGCGCACTATCGTCCGATTCATTTTCCGGAACCGAAAACATGGAAGTTTCGTGTTGCTCGGTTCATCCAATGTTACCGTTCAGTAGCAGACGTTCATCTTATGAGCAATTGAATCATGCATTTTTTACCGTGGAAGGGCAAATGCGGGCAGCAGACTGTGTGACCGGGCTGCTTACCTCGTTTGGAAACGAAGTCTGCCGGATTGATGCAAAAGAAAAACCGAAGTACCATGCGGCGGCAAGCATGCTGAGCAATCAGGTGGTTGCAGTGCTGGACAGTGGATACAGATTACTTGAGGAGTGCGGTTTTTCCAGGGAAAAAGCCGTGCAGGCAACTGCAGGACTGGTCCGCGGAAACGTTGAAAACGTGATTTCACAGGGGTGCAGCAGCGCCCTGACAGGTCCGGTGGAACGGAATGATGCGGAAACCATAAAAAAGCATCTTGCGTGCCTGGACAAGGATACAGCCGTCCTCTACCGTACACTGGCAAAGTGCCTGGTACGGATTGCAGAGGAAAAACATCCAGAGCAGGATTACCAGACGCTGCAGAAGGAGCTGTCGCTTTCATAGGATGTTTTACCGGAGCAGGGCGCATGGAAATTCGCCTGTCAGGTGTTTTGGGCAGACGCCCCCCTGTGGGGATTACAATGAACGGGAAAGGGATTGGAACATGAAGAATACAGTCGTTACATTTCAGGAAGCAAAACAAAAGGGAGAAAAGCTGTCCATGCTGACAGCCTATGATTATTCAACCGCGAAACTGATTGATGAGGCAGGAATCAACGGGATTCTTGTCGGGGACTCCCTTGGCAATGTAATCCTTGGGTATGAGAATACACTTTCCGTTACCATGGAAGACATGATTCACCACAGCGCGGCAGTGTCCCGCGGGATTACGGATACGCTGCTGGTAACGGATATGCCGTTTATGTCATACCAGACATCTGTATATGATGCCGTGGTAAATGCAGGAAGACTGGTGAAAGAAGGACATGCGCATGCAGTCAAGCTGGAGGGCGGAAAAGAAGTCTGTCCTCAGATCAAGGCGATTGTGGATGCATCCATTCCGGTCTGTGCGCATCTTGGCCTTACACCGCAGTCCGTAAATGCTTTTGGCGGTTTCCGGGTGCAGGGAAAGGGTGAAGAGGCTGCACAGAAAATTCTGGATGAGGCAAGGGCGGTTGAGGAAGCAGGCGCATTTGCAGTTGTGCTGGAATGTGTGCCGCAGGCGCTTGCCGCAAAGATTACAGAGAGCATCGGTATTCCGACCATTGGAATTGGTGCAGGCGCAGGCTGTGACGGGCAGATTCTGGTGTACCAGGATATGCTTGCCATGTATTCCAATATGAAGCCGAAATTTGTCAAGCAGTTCGGCCAGATTGGGGAACAGATGAAAGCAGCATTTCAGGAATATAAAAAAGAAGTCGAAGAAGGTACTTACCCGGCAGAAGAGCATACATTTAAGATGGACGAAACATTACTTGACAAGTTATATTAATACGGAAAATCCGGTGTATGCCAAGGGTTTAGGTTGTGTCAAGACAGGAGGGCGGTAACATGAGAATATATGAAGAAATTAGTAAAATAAGGGAGACAGTAAGAGCATGGAAGCAGGATGGTCTGACAATAGGATTTGTGCCAACCATGGGTTATCTGCATGAAGGGCATAAGAGCCTGATCGATACTGCCCGCCGTGAGAATGACCGGGTGGTAGTCAGTATTTTTGTAAACCCGATGCAGTTTGGTCCTTCCGAGGATTTTGCAAGCTATCCGAGGGATCTGGAACAAGATGCCGGGCTTTGCGAGGATGCAGGTGTGGATGTGATTTTCCATCCGACGGCCGAAGAAATGTATACAGATGGTTTCTGTTCTTATGTTGATATGAACGGTCTGACAACAGAACTGTGCGGAAAAAGCCGTCCGACCCATTTTCGCGGGGTGCAGACAGTTGTACTGAAGCTTTTTAATATTGTCACACCGGACAGGGCTTATTTCGGGCAGAAGGACGCCCAGCAGCTGGCAGTTATTAAACGGATGGTAACAGATTTAAATGTAGGAACTGAGATTGTGGGATGTCCGATTATCCGTGAAAAAGACGGTCTGGCGAAAAGCTCCCGCAACACCTATTTAAATGAAGAAGAGAGAAAAGCAGCATTAATCCTGCATAAAAGCCTGGAAGTGGGAAAAGCGCTTCTGGAATCCGGGGAAACAGATGCGGCAGCAGTTAAGGCGGCGATTACTGCAGAGCTTGAAACAGAGCCGCTGGCAAAAATTGATTATGTGGATGTGGTGGATTTTGATACCGTTACCCCGGTTGAAAAGACCGAAGGTCCAGTGCTTGTTGCCATTGCAGTTTATATAGGAAAAACGCGTTTAATTGATAACTTTATCACATGTAATGCCCTGTAAAGGGCATTGCCTGCACAAATCACTTTGCGGAGCAGATTGTAATGTGATTTGTTCCGTCTATACAGAAAGGAACCAGATATGAATTTTACAATGTTAAAAGGAAAAATCCATCGTGCGGTTGTCAGACAGGCAGAGTTAAATTATGTCGGCAGCATTACAATTGACACAGAGCTTTTGGATGCTGCGGGTATTCTGGAATACGAAATGGTTCAGATTGTGGATGTGGAAAACGGAAACCGTTTTGAAACATATACGATTGCGGGTGACGCGGGTTCCGGCATGATCTGTTTAAATGGAGCGGCTGCGCGTCAGGTTGCAGTCGGCGACCATATTATTATTATGGCGTATGCCCAGATGACGCCGGAGGAGGCAGGGGAGCACCATCCGAAGGTTGTGTTCGTGGATGACGAAAACCAGATTGTCAGGGTGACGAATTATGAGAAGCATGGGAAGCTGACGGAGGATATGAAAGCTTAAAATGGAGATTATAAATTTTTCGTGTTGATTTTTTTGAAAGAACTGTATATAATATAAATGAGCAAAGAGATTTGCTTAGTTTAAGAGCGTTGCTACTTTGAGTGCAAACCATTAATTTAAGTGCTTCACCACTTTGAATGTGAACCATTAATTTAAGTGCTTCGCAGCTTAAAATGCGAGTTGTTAATTTTCAGGGAGATAAGTTTGCTTATCTCCTTGTTTTGTATACAAAATGGGTTGAGAGGTGAGATACTATGGGGATGGATTTTTATCATATAGACGAAGATTATATTAAATTTTTTCAAAAATATGAGATAAAAAAGAAGTAAAAGGTTCTTTACGGTTTAATTATATGATTCCGGTTCCGGACAAGTGCATTGAAAAACTGATACTCAAAGAGGTTGAGGACGAAAAATATCGGGTACTGCTGAATAAAGAATACCGGTTTTGTATGAATAATGCAGAGAAAATTCAGAAGAAAGCCAATAAAATATATGAAATGGAAATAACAAACCGTAAGCAGATTTTAACAGACAACAGTTGTGCGTTTCATATTTTGGAAGCTGGTTGTCGTGAGTACATAGAACATTATTTGAGTGATGATACCGGATAAAGTTAATCGGCATATATTAAACAGTTTAGATAATGCGCTGGTGGGATTATTAAAATGCAGAGGACCGTTCTTCTTATTCATCAAAATGCTCCATAAAATCGTCTGTTCCTGACACGCAGCATCTGAAGCCATATATCATCGGAAATAATCCCATTGGTGAAAGCTGTCTGTAAAGTATCCCGGGGAGAGCCGGTGGCGAAGTCCAAAATTCCCATATATTCTGTAAGAATATCTTTCATTACTTTCCATGACAAATCAAAAGACAGATTAAATCTCTGTACGGTTGCTTCCAGAACCATATCATCTTCCGGTTTTTTGTCCCGGCTCTTTTTTAAGTTTTCCAGGCTTTTGCAGAAAGAGGTGTAGCGGTTAATAGATTTGTTTTTCATATTTTTTAATGTCCTCCAGTAAAAGACGGTTGCCTATTTTTTCATATTCAAAAATATCTATTTTTCTCAGGGTATCAATCTGCTCCAAATCCCGTTCCAGTTTTTGAATGTCTTTACAGCCATACACAACAAAATCAATGTCGCTGGTAAAAGCGGCTGTTCCTTTCGCAAAGGAGCCAAACAGAGAGAGCTTTTTTATTCCGTTTGTTCTGCAGATTTTTCCACCTGTGCAATTATTTCGTCTCCGTCCATTACTTTATTCTGGTTTTCCAAGCCAGCCCTTGTTGTATTCATTTTGCCTCCAGTTGCTTTGTTTATTTGGTTATAATCGTTTTCAATAGAGATATATGAGGCTTCGGTTTTGTGGTTGTTTTTTATTGTGGCATATCAGGGAATACTTTGCAAGAGGGCAGCGAAAAAGATTCTGGCGTTCACTGGCAGTTAATGATAGTGGATGTAAAACGGTATATAACTGGATTACAAAAAAGAGGATGCCGTTGCTGAGAAAAATATATTATAGACATAATGATGTATGTATGGAGAGACAGCACTCAGTAAGGTGTATCATCAAAAAAATCCTCAATGGGTTTTTCCAGCACTTTGGACAGACCATACAGTTCCATGTCTGTTACAGTTCGGCTGCCGTCTTCAATACGCGAGATAGAACCGCGGCAGATATAGACGGCTTCTGTTTCCAGACGATTGGAAAGTGTCTGCTGGCTCATGTTTTTTTCCGTACGGAATTTTTTGAGATTGGAACTAATCATATTGTATTTTGAGGTTATGGTTGAGGTTAGTCGTTTCATCGGATGAGAGGCACTCCTTTACATATATTGATATCAATTGTGGGCTAAGGGAAGATGTTATCGTACTCAAATGATAATATAGAAAACGTAGAACTTTGTCCTATAAAAGGACAAAAGTTAAACATGCATGGTTTATAATATTTAAAAAAGTTTCAAAGATATTATTTTTATTTTCAATAGGAGGTAAAACATAAATATGAATTGGAGAAATCGAAAGCACAATTTTTGAATACTAACGGGTCTTTTTTTGCTAATACAGGTTTTGTACCGTCCAGGGCATAGACGGCAGAAACGATTACCGGAGGAGCCACAAAAGAAACAGCAGTGACAAAGAAATATGTACTTCAACGTACGGCTTTGTGGCTCCATATACGGGGAAGTACCGTGTGATATGTGAAAGTAAAAATCGGGGCTGCAAATTGTGAACCGAGTTACTATACCGGACAGCAGGCTGGGACAGTTTGTTGCAAAAAGAATCAGGGTACAAGTAAAATAATTGTCCTTAAGGCGGGCATTAAATATCTGGTTATTTTTTATGAAAACTAAATAAGCAGTTCTAATCTTGTAGAGGCATCTTTTTATATTTCCAGCACACCGGTGGAGGCAATTAACCTGGAAAAAACGGAGATTACATTAAATAAATCCGAGCAGTACCAGATTATTCCGCAGGTTATGCCCGAAAAAGCTGTTGATACGAGTGTAACTTACCGTACATCAAACAGTAAAGTTGCAACGGTTTCAAAAAACGGCTGTATTATAGCTACTGGTGGCGGCAAAGCCATTATCACTGTAAATTCCAACGATGGAAGCGGAGTGCAGGCAACTATTCAGGTGACAGTGAAACCGAAAAAAGTTACCAGATTGGATTTCAATTTTTCAAAACTTGTTTTAAAGAAAAGAACGAAAAAGGCACCGGTTATAAAGGCGAAGACATATCCAACCAATGCGGATAACCGTTCGGTAACTTTTAAGAGCAGCAACAGTAAGATTGTTGCAGTGGATAAGAAAACCGGTAAGCTTTATCCCAAAAAGCAGGAACAGTTACAATTACCTGTGTAACAAATGATGGTTCAAAATTGAAGAAAACATGTAAAGTTATTGTGAAAAGGTCCTATTTCAAATAGAAAGTCATTTTAAGAAAATTCTGATACAGTGGCAGAGGGGGAATATATGGTGATAGCAGTAATTATTTTTGTGGCGTCATTGGTTCTGACATCCAAAATATTAAAGATTATAAATAGGGGGACAATAGGAACGACCGAGGCTTATTTTAAAAGATCAGTGACGGTTTTTTTCATTATACTTGCTATTTTGGGCTGTTTGACCCAGCCGTTATGGGACAAGGAAGAGGACACTAAGGGGGCTGAAGAAGATGTAATAGAGGCTGGTGAGGATTCTGAAGATATGAAGTATCTGGAAAATAATGATTATTATGAGGATGAAGAGTTATGGGCAGAAGATGGGGAAACAGATTATGCAGAATATCTGTTTCTGGACAGCGACAGCCGGTATCTGGAAGAAAGTGATTTAGAAGGACTTGACAAGGAGCTGTTGCGGATTGCCCGCAATGAAATATTCGCACGGCATGGCAGACGGTTTAATAGTGAGGATCTACAGGATTATTTTGATACCTGCAGCTGGTACGAAGGAACCATTGAACCGGAGAATTTTGATGAAGGAATACTAAATGCGTATGAGAAAGCAAATATGAAGTTTATTAAGGAACATGAATAAAGACAAGGGAATCGTGAGAACTGCGGAGACTGTGGCGTTCTGGCTTAGTAAGGTATATCATCAAAAAAATCTTCAATGGGTTTTTCCAATACTTTGGAAAGCCCGCACAGCTCCATATTTGTCACGGTTCGGCTTCCATCTTCAATATGCGAGATAGAGTCACGGCAGATATAGACGGCTTCCGTTTCCAGTCGGTCGGAAAGTGCCTGCTGGCTTAGTTTCTGCTCTTGACGGAACTGTTTCAGTCTGGAACCGATCATGTTGCATTTTTGGGTGGTGGTTGTGGTTAGCCGTTTCATTGGATGGGAGGTACTCCTTTTACATATATTGATTCCTATTTTAGGTTGAGAGAAGATGTTCTCTCAACCAATTGGTGGTTTTGCAAAAATGTAATGGAAAAAAGATGGGAAATAAAGGAAATGATGTAATGGAGGAGTTTGGGGTAAATTTTCTTGAAATTGAGGTGCGGTTGCATCTTAGATGTCTATTTTATGATATTAAGTTGGGAAAAATAAAAGCGAAAACAGATGAGCTTGATAATGTAAACAACTTATCAGTATAAGAAAGGCAAATAGGAGTTTAACATCTTAAAAGTGAATTTAAATATTTGACAATTTAGATAGGGGTTTTGTGAATGACAAAGTACAATATTATAGGTATAGAAATAGAGGTGCCTACATCGACAGAAAACTATATAACAATTAGCAATAGAATGAAGAACTGTTATCAGAACTTTGATAGCGAATTTAATAAATGGTATAGCCTGCAGGGAAGCTGTGCAAATGTCTTCAATAACTATGAAGATCTCTGCGATAAATTTTTGCTCCCCATTATTGATAAAGGAATTGAAATATTAAATGAGCAAGGGATATATTTTATCAATCGTGAAATTTTTCATCGCGAATATTTTGGAGATAGTGATGAAGAACTTTATGATGCGATAATTTCTATGATGAATGAAATTTATGATATTGAGGAGGAAAGACAGGATGCAAAGGAATATAGAACGAATCGTAAAGAACTGCGTGGAAAATGGGTTGGTGGAGGCTTTGGTGTTGGAGGAGCTATTAAAGGAGCGGTAAAAGCTGGCGCAGGCTAAGAAAGCATCCGCATTCTCTGAATATAAATCTATAGTAAGAAATAGAACAAAAAATGCAATTGATTTGACTGTTAAAGCAGTTATGATATGCATACAAACAAATACAAAATGTAAGTTTGATTATATAATTGATGATATTGTTCCGGAAACGGCGAAGGCAAAGGCCATAATGGATAATTTTGCAAATGGACGAATTCCGGATGATAAAAAGCCCGAGTCATTAGTGTTTGCATTAAAAAATGCCCCAATGGATTTGGATATTTATAGAACAATATGGGTGGAATATGGCGATGAAAGTGGTGATTTAAGAAAAATGGCAGAATATTTCGGGGTGCCATTAAGTGAACACGTCATATCATTGGTAAAGACTTATAGTGAAGAAGTCTATTTGAAAAACTGCAAAGAATATGAGGATGCATTGAATCCTATTTTTGCAGCAATAAAAATAGAACAAAATATAATCAATACTCGCAATGAAATAATAGAATTTTGTAATAAGCAGGACATTCAAATCGATAATATTGATGTTGTAAAAAAATGTGACTCTATACTGGAGTATATTGAAAATGAGCTTTGTACTGTAAATGGTGTCAAATATGAATCAAGACAGATTGCAGAAGAAATCAAACAGGATAGAGATAGGTTTTACAGCTTTTTGCAGGACAAAAAATTAAGTACAGATAATTTGTTTGAAGAGTTGTGTAAAATTGAATTTGAATCGGATTTATATAAAAACAAGTTAGAGGATCTGTTTAAGGAGGAGATACAGCTAAGGGATTCATTGAAAATATCCTCTAATTTGAAAAGTATAATGACCAAATATTTTCCCGATGTCACAACAAAACTTGGAAATATAGAATTTGCAAGATTGAATAATTCTTTGGAACAAAAGGAAGGGACTATTAGAGATATAACCCATATGCCGGAATATGAAATGCCTATTATGTTAATAAATTTTACAACATCTGGAAAATCTGGTATTTTGCTTACGAACTTATCACTGAGAATATATAATAAAGGTTTGTTATCTTCTTTGAGCAATTTTGTGAATTTCGATGATATTAATGATGTTAATGGGTTGATTTGTTGTGGTCAAAATAAGTATTTTATAGATACGGTGAAAGGTAGATTTGAGTTTACGATTAAATCAGGGTTAAGTATCAAAGAGCAAAACTTACTTTGCCATTTTCTGCAGGAAAGCATATTCATTATAAAAAATCTGCAAATATCAGAACGCATGAACTTAAAATGGATTGATTTTGATAGCCTGAAATGTGTCTGTGGAACACTTCTTCCCAAAGGAACTAATATATGTCCTTTATGTTTTAAAATTTATACTGTAAAGGGTGAATTTGTTGATACTATTACGTGCAAAAATTGTGGGAACAGGATTCAGATTGGGAAAAAATTTTGTAATAGGTGTGGCAAAAGTGTGACGGATAAAGAGACGGACACTTTGAATGATAAGTTTTCTTTAAAAGACTCAGGGCAGTTTTGCCCAAGATGTGGAAATTTAGTAATGGTTGGTAAGAAATTTTGCAATCAGTGTGGAACTCCGCTAGGAAAGGTGGAAAATAATCATGAGTAAATATTGTATAAAATGTGGAGCGGAACTAGAGGATAATGCAATGTTTTGTGATGATTGTGGAGCACAGCAAATGATGCAGTCAGCACCGATAAAAGAAGTTGCTTCTAATCAAGTAAAAATGAGTAATGCAGATAATAAAAAGATGAAAGAGTCTGGATATGGCATTGCATCTCTGGTTTTAGGAATTATAAGTGTGCTCACATTGGGAGCGCTTTTCTTGCCGGAACTTTTGGGCATTATTTTTGGTATTTGTGGTCTTCGAGATAAATCTAAGAAAACAAGTTTGGCATTAACAGGATTAATCTTATCTATTGTTGCGACAGTGTTGTTAGTAATAGTTTTGATAGTATGAGTAATTTTTTAAAGTATGGAAATTACTCCAAAGACCCTCTGCCAAAGCATGTTGAGTTCCTCGCCAACTTCCTCAGGGATATATGTTTTTCTCGACCTTAAAGACTCGATGCCTTTCAAGAGTTCTGCATCTATTTCTTCAAGGCTCATGCCCTCTATGGAAGTAGGATTATTAGCTGGGAGATGGAGGTCAAGGGGCATTCCCCTGGTAAGTGCAATTTGGATATAGAGCAGCTGGATAGCGCTTTATCAAAGGAAAACTTTGCAATTCCTATCATCCCACGATAAAATCGCCTCATAACAACATAAGAGAAATGTCCTAATTCATCATGTTTGCAAACCAGCAGGCAGGAGGTTATGGTATTCGTATAAAGTATGGGAAACCATGCATATATCCCATTTTAAGAATAAAATTTGTTTGGAATACAAAGGAGGATTTTGGTTCAAATCATTTTATAGCCGCCACTACCACCAATAGTAACATCACTTCATATTATCTCAAAAGAAACAAGTAAATTTATTGACAGTAAGTGCATATCATGTTAGTATTAATTAACCAAATGGTTAATTGATGGGGCGGTGATACATGCTTGAAAATAACATATGCCAACAGTAAAGTGGAAAAATACTTTACTGATTATGCAAAAATGCAAAGAAAACTGCCGGCGGACTGGGTGAGAACGATAAAAAAACATATGAACCGGCTGGAGGCAGCAGAGTGTTTTGGTGATTTTCTGAAACTCGGTCTGGGAAAGCCGGAACAGCTTACCGGGTATGAACGTATAAGATATTCTTTACACGTGGCACCTCATGTAAGACTGATTATAGAGCCTGATGCCACTGGTGATACAATAACAATTTGTACAGAAATAGAAGTGGAAGGAGTAAGTGATTACCATGGAAGTAAAGAAAACTGGTATATCCCGTGATTTGATTATACATCCGGGTGAAACGATTGCAGATTTACTGGAAGAGCGGGGAATCACCCAGTCGGAGCTTGCGGCAAGAACCGACGTATCTCCGGCATATGTGAGTAATGTTATTGCAGGAAAGAAAGATATTTCCGTGAATTTTGCCTTTGCACTTGAGTACGCGTTTGGTGTTCCCAAATCTTTCTGGCTGAATTTACAGGCAAATTATGATGCTGAATTACTTAATGCAAACGAGGCCCAGACAATTACGGAGGAAGAGAAAACAGCAAGGGAATCATTGAAGGATGTTGTTAAATATCTAAGAAAGACAGGGAAAATTCCTGTCGGTGAAAAAAAGGCTGCCTCTATTATATCTTTGAGAAAAGTGCTGCAGATTAGTAATATTGCAAATTTGAAAAACATAGTTCCTGTGGGAGCGTTTCGGATGGCAGCAAAACCTGCGGTTGATCCGTATGTACTGGGGGCATGGATTCGTCTGTGTCAGCTTGCCGGGGAGAACAGGGGTATTGATACTTCTTTTAACGAAAAGAAGATTGATGAGCTTACAGATGAAATAAAAGAGATAATGTGTAGCAGGGATGCAAATATCCAAAGAGAATTACAGGAAATAATGGCGGAATACGGCATCATTTTTTCAATAGTAAGAAATTTCAGGGGAGCGCCCGTACAAGGGTATATTTCCAGAAAAAATGACGGAGCTTATCAGATGGTTCTGACGATACGCGGGTCATATGCTGATATTTTCTGGTTTTCGTTATTTCATGAATTAGGGCATATATTTAATGGCGATATTGGAAAAACGGCACGATTTATTGATGACGGCTGTAACAGGGCGCAGGAGGCTGCCGCTGATTTGTTCGCACAAAATAAGCTGATTTCTCAGGCCGCATATATGGAATTTCTGTCTTCCGGGGATTTTAGCATTGGATCTATTACTGCTTTTGCCAGAACACAAAAAGTTATGCCATATATTGTAATTGGACGGCTGCAGAAAGAAAAAAGGCTGGACTACCGTTGTTTCAGTGAATATAAATTGCGGTATAAATGGTCTGAATAAAAGATTAGTCCTCGCATAAAGAAAACACTGTGGAGGTGCATGATGGGAATCTATCTGAATCCGGGACCTGACAAATTTGAAAGAGCGGTCAGTTCCGAAATATATGTTGATAAAACAGGGCTGATAGCAGAAACAAACAGGGTTCTTGGTACGGAGCAGTGCTATGTCTGTATCAGCAGACCGAGGAGATTCGGAAAGTCCATGGCGGCGAATATGCTTACTGCCTACTATGAAAAGGGTTACGATTCTTCGGAACTTTTTGCACCTTATAAAATTTCCCAAAGCGCTGATTATAAAAAATACCAGAACCAGTTTCAGGTTATTGCATTAAATATGCAAAATGCCATGAGCAGGACAAAAACCGTGGAATCCATGCTGGCATATATCCAGAAGGAAGTAATCTGCGACCTGCAGGAATCTTATCCGGAGTTTGTTTTACAAAATTATTCTGTTTTAAGTGCTGCCCTGGAACGGTTGTACAGTAAAACAAAAGAAAAATTTATTTTTATTATTGATGAATGGGACTGTATTTTTCGGGATAAGAGGATTACCGACGAGGAACAAGAGAAGTATCTGGATTTTTTAAGGGATCTTCTGAAAGATAATGGATATACTGCGCTTGCATATATGACGGGGATTTTACCCGTAAAAAAATATGGAACACATTCAGCATTAAATATGTTTGAAGAGTATTCCATGACGGTACCGCTGCAGTTTGCTGAATATGCTGGTTTTACAGAACAGGAAGTGCATTCCCTTTGTGCTTCTTATGGAATTGACGTTGGGAAGATGGAACTGTGGTATGACGGGTACACACTGGGAAACATTCCCCACGTATATAATCCCCGTTCGGTGACAGCGGCAGTGCTTTCTGGAAGTTTTGAAAGCTACTGGACAAAAACTGAAACTTATGAAGCCCTAAAGATATATATCGAAATGAATTTCGACGGTTTGAAGGATGCTGTTATTCGTATGCTTGCGGGCGAACCGGTGACGGTCAATCCGGCGAAATTCCAGAATGATATGAAAACCTTCCGGACAAAAGATGATGTTCTTACACTTTTGGTTCATTTGGGATATCTTGCATATAAAAAGGAACACTCTCAGGTTTATATTCCAAATGGTGAAGTGCGGGGGGAATTTTTAAATGCAGTTGAGGGTGAATACTGGAAGGAAGTTGTTCAGCTTATCCAGGGATCGGAAGAACTTTTAAGGGCGACCTGGAACATGGATACAGCGCGGATGGAAGAAATCATTGATAAGGTTCACATGAACCAGACTTCAATTTTGAAATATAATGATGAAAATTCACTGGCATGTGTTATTTCACTGGCATATTACAGTGCAGTAAATTATTATACAAAGATTAGGGAACTGCCTGCAGGCCGGGGGTTTGCGGATATTGTTTATATTCCCAAAAAGAACATCGATAAACCGGTTCTTGTAATTGAATTAAAATACAACCACTCAGCAGCAGGTGCAATACAGCAGATTAAGGATAAAAAATATGTTTCCGCACTTCAGGGATATAGCGGGGATATATTGCTGGTTGGAATTAATTATGATAAGAAATCAAAAAGACACCAGTGTGTGGCAGAGAAGTTTCAATTTAATGATAGCAAAGAGGATAAATAGCCTGAATAACGGATATTCACCCCCTGCCCAAAACCGCCGCATACCTTACCCTCCCCTTCTTCACCTTCACCAAAATATCCAGGAAATCCCCTTCACAGAATTTCCGTGAAGGGGAATCCATACTGTCAAGTTTGATTTTTTCTGTACGGAATACCTCTTCCATAAAATCATAATAATGGACGGTTAAAGTCTGTCCCCTATAGTTAAACACCTTGCTGACATATGCCTTTTCCACAGTCAGCCCTTCTTCCCGGACACCCCATCCGGTCTCTGAACGCATTCTTATTTTATCAATACCAAACATAAGTACAAAAAACCCGGTAAATACAGCCAGCGTAATAAGAAGAACAATGCCGGAACCGGATTTCTGTTCTGCCGGGGTTTTTATAAAGCTGTATATAAGTACCAGGAAAATAACAATATAAATAATTCCAGTTTTCTTAAGAGATTTCATCCAGAGCTTTTTTCTTACATCTTTTCCGGCAGGTATGCGGTTCTGGGGGCTGCGCAGAATCATTCTGATATCTTCTGTAAGTGTTTTACCGTGTGCACGGTTTCCGGCAGCAGTATCTGATAAATTCATTTGTAATTTCTCCGTTCTTTTTTTGTTACCGCCAAAATAATATGCCGTTAGTTTTTGATTGGTGTTGCTGGCGCGCAGTATAGTGTGCATTTTCCAACTATTCTATCATATATCATTTATACCAGCAAGGAATTCCTTTCCCACAGCCAAAATCATTATTGAACATCACATCATGTATCTGATATTTTTTCTGTATATCTGGTATATATTCTCAGGCTCTGCAGGTACAATCAAAGAAAATGAATGAGAAGATATATTGATGGAAAAAGTCAGGAGGTTAAACCAGGATGGAAGCAAACGTAATACGCTTTTTGGATCAGGATGGAACATTTTTTATCGAACGGCCCGAAAATTACAGCGCACTTTATTTTCCGGTTGCGGGGGAAGGGGGAATCAAAAGTTCGCTGACGCCGAATCTGGGAGGCGACATTAAGACAGGCCAGAATGCCTTTCTGATGGAGCCGGTCAGTGTGGAAAACCTGCATAATAACCGTTCGGGAAGGAATTTCTGGTGTCATGTTAAAGGCCGCGGCGCTTGGTCTGTCGTGGGAGCATCCGCGGAAGAGGAAAGCAAAAAATTCAGCGGACTCCAGGACGAAAGCAAGCTGACTGCCGGGTTTATGTGGCAGACCGTCAGAAGATGCTCCAGAACATACTGTATGGAGGCAGAGGTGACTTCATTTGCGCCCCTGGAGCATAATGTGGAAATCATGCATGTGAAAATCCGCAATCTTGATAAAGAAGAACAGACGGTTACGCCTGTTGCTGCAGTTCCTGTTTTTGGAAGAAGCGCAGACAATATCAGGGATCACAGACATGTGACCTCCCTGCTGCACAGGATTAAAACCACGGATTACGGTGTTTATGTAAAACCTTCCCTGTCCTTTGATGAAAGGGGACACCGGAAAAACGACCTGACCTATTTCGTATGCGGAATTACCGGGGCAGGGGAAAAGCCGGTTTCCTTTTATCCGGTTGCAGAGGATTATATCGGGGAAGGCGGAAGTTATGCACAGCCGTGGAAGGTGATAAAAAATGAGGACGGTGTTTTGGCCGGAAACAGTTTTGAAGGAAAGGAAGCGCTTGGCGGCATCCGTTTCCCGGAAATTGTCCTGAAGCCGGAGGAAAGTACGGAGTATACCATTGTCATGGGCGTGACGGAACAGGAGAATGAAATAGAAAATATTCTTCTGGATTATTCACATACGGATCAGGTACTGGAAGCACAGAAACGGATGAACGACTACTGGCAGAACAAAGTGAATGTCAGATATTTTACAGGAAATGAAGGATTTGACAATATGATGCGCTGGGTAAGCTTCCAGCCGATTTTAAGACGGATTTACGGCTGCTCGTTCCTGCCGCATCATGATTACGGCAGAGGCGGCAGGGGATGGCGTGATTTATGGCAGGACTGCCTTTCCCTTCTGATTATGGATCCGGACGGTGTGCGCCGGATGATTCTTGACAATTACGGCGGTGTGCGCATTGATGGCACAAATGCGACCATTATCGGCGAACGCCAGGGGGAATTTGTGGCGGACAGAAACGGTATTGCACGTGTCTGGATGGACCACGGAGTCTGGCCGTTTATGACGACAAAGCTCTACATTGACCAGACCGGGGATATCGAAATATTAAAAGAACCGGCAGCATATTTTAAGGATGAACAGGCAAAGCGCGGAACCGGACTGGATTCACAGTGGGATGTTTCCTACGGGCTGAAACAGAAAAGCGGAACCGGGGAAGTGTATGAAGGAAGCATTCTTGAGCATCTGCTGCTGCAGCATCTTTGCGCATTTTACGAGGTTGGTGAGCATAATCACATCAGGCTTCGCGGCGCCGACTGGAATGATGCGCTGGACATGGCGGAAGAGAAAGGGGAAAGCGTGGCATTTACCTGCGCTTATGCAGGAAACCTGATGCAGATTGCCGAACTTTTAAGGATACTGGAAGAGCGGTTTGGCTGGGAACAGGTGGAACTGCTGGAAGAAATACAGATACTTTTAAAAGATGACAGCAGTTTATATGATGATATTGCGGCAAAACGGGAACTGTTACAGAATTATCTGCTTTTATGCATGCACCATGTCAGCGGCAAAAGGGCGGCGTTCTCCATCCGTGACCTTGCAGAAAATTTAAGGCATAAGGCTGAATGGATGATGGACCACATCCGTAAGACCGAATGGATTGAAGACGGCAAAGAAGAAGGATGGTTTAACAGTTATTATGATAACAGCGGCAAAGCGGTAGAGGGCTATTTCCCGCAGGGCGTCAGAATGATGCTTACCGGGCAGGTTTTTGCTGTAATGGGCGGAACGGCAGAAGATGAACAGATTACAAAAATCTGCAGCAGTGCAGACCGCTATCTGTACCAGAAAGAAATAGGCGGCTACCGGCTGAATACCAATTTTCATGAGCAGAAGTATGACCTTGGAAGAATGTTTGGTTTTGCATACGGGGAAAAGGAAAACGGGGCAGTTTTTTCGCATATGACAGTCATGTATGCAAATGCACTGTACCGGAGGGGATTTGTGAAAGAAGGGTATAAAGCGTTACAGACGCTTGCAGACACCGCCCTTGATTTTCAGGTGAGCAGAATCTATCCGGGAATACCGGAGTACTTTAATGCATCCGGCAGGGGAATGTACCATTACCTGACGGGAGCGGCAAGCTGGTATATGCTCACCGCTGTTACCGAAGTGTTCGGGGTGAGAGGGGAAACAGGCGATCTTGTAATCTGCCCGAAGCTTGTGAAGGAACAGTTTGGTGAGAACGGGAATGCCGGTATCCGGCTCAGGTTTGCCCAGAAAGAATTTCAGGTAAGCTTCCATAATCCGCAGCGTCTGGATTACGGGGAATATGAGATAAAGAGCATCTGCTGTGACGGCAGGGATATGCTGGATGAATGCAGGAACCAGGGATTTCTTGAAAGAAAAACCATTGCATCCCTGCCGGATACGCTGCATGAAATAAAAGTTGAGTTAGGAAGGAGATAAACGGGAAAATGAAATATGGATATTTTGATGATGAAAAAAGGGAGTATGTGATTGACAGACCGGATACGCCTGCTCCGTGGGCGAATTACCTGGGTTCCCCGGAATACGGCGCGGTAATTTCCAATAATGCGGGAGGTTACAGCTTTGCGAAATCCGGTGCGAACGGAAGAATCCTTCGTTATATTTTTAACAGCTTTGATGAGCCGGGACGCTATATTTACCTCCGGGATAATGACAGCAGGGATTACTGGTCTGCTTCCTGGCAGCCGGTTGGAAAGGATCTGGCGGACTACAAAAGCGAGTGCCGCCATGGAACGGCATATACGAAAATGTCCGCCGATTATGCGGACATCCATTCGGAAGTTTTATATTATGTGCCGCTGGACAGGGATTATGAGGTCTGGAACCTGCGTGTAACAAACAATTCCGGGAAAACAAGGAATCTTAATATTACCGGATACGCAGAATTTACAAATAACAGTAATTATGAACAGGACCAGGTGAACCTGCAGTATTCGCAGTTTATAACAAGGACGGTATTCTGCGGTAACCGTATCTGCCAGCTGATTCATGGAAATCTGGACGGACTGGAAGGCGGGAAGGACGTGGATGACAAGATTGTTGTGGAACGGTTTTTCGGACTGGCAGGAGCAGAAGTATCTTCTTACTGCGGGGATAAGGAAGAGTTTCTTGGCAGGTACCACGGTTATGGAAATCCTGAAGGCGTGATACAGGGGGAACTGAACGGTGCGCTGAACTATAACGAGAACGGGTGCGGAGCACTTACATCCCAGATTTTACTAGAGCCAGGAGAAACAAAAACCCTTGCATTCATTCTTGGAATGAAATACAATGCAGAGGCAGGACAGATACTGGACAGATACCAGGATACTGAAAAAACCTGTGCGTCAGAACTGGATGAACTGATTACTTACTGGCATGGAAAACTTTCCCATTTTCAGGTTAAGACTCCAAGTCCGGAGTTTAATACCATGATCAATACATGGAATGCCTATAACTGTTTTATGACCTTTATCTGGTCGCGCGCCGCTTCATTTATTTACTGCGGGCTGCGCAACGGATATGGATACCGCGATACCGTACAGGATATCCAGGGGGTGATTCACCTGGCGCCTGAAATGGCGGTGGAAAAGATCCGGTTTATGCTTTCTGCACAGGTGGATAACGGCGGAGGTCTGCCTCTGGTAAAGTTTACCCATAATGCAGGACATGAGGATACCCCGGATGACGCCTCATATGTAAAAGAGACAGGACACCCGGCATACCGGGCGGACGACGCCCTGTGGCTGTTTCCGACTGTTTACAAATATGTTTCAGAATCCGGCGACCTTTCCTTTATTGATGAGGTGATTCCTTTTGCCAATAAGGATGAGGGCACGGTATATGAGCATTTAAAACGTGCGATTGATTTCTCCATGAACCATCTGGGAATCCATGAGATGCCTGCCGGACTGTATGCGGACTGGAATGACTGCTTACGGCTGGGAAAGGATGGAGAATCCTCTTTTGTGGCAATGCAGTTTTATCTTGCCATGTCCATTCTGCGGAAATTTGCAGAGCATAAAAAAGATGAGGATTATATCAGATATCTGGATGAAAGCCAGAAAAAGCTGGGGGAAGTCATTCAGAAACTCTGCTGGGACGAGGACCGGTTTATCCGGGGATTTACGGAAAACGGCGAGGTTATCGGGAAGCATTCGGACCCGGAAGCAAATATGTGGCTGAATCCGCAGAGCTGGGCGGTAATCAGCGGTCTTGCGACAGACGAACAGGCTGATACTGTGCTGGATACGGTATATAAAAGGCTCAACACAGAGTATGGTGCGATTTTAATGGATCCGCCGTATCATAAGCATGCATTTGACGGTGCGCTTGCTGTTATCTATAATGCGGGTACGAAAGAAAATTCCGGTATTTTTTCACAGTCCCAGGGATGGATTATTCTTGCAGAGGCTTTGCGCGGCCATGGGGAACGGGCATTTACCTATTTTATGGAAAACGCGCCTGCGGCGCAGAATGACCGGGCGGAAATCCGCAGGCTGGAGCCGTACTGCTACGGGCAGTTTACAGAAGGAAAGGACAGTCCGCATTTTGGACGTTCCCATGTACACTGGCTGACAGGAACGGCATCCACGGTTATGGTCGGCTGTGTCGAGGGAATACTGGGTATGCGCCCGGATTTTTATGGCTTAAAGATTGCGCCTTCCATACCAAAAGAATGGGAAGCTTTTGAGATTGAAAAGGATTTCAGGGGACGCCATCTGCATATTACGGTTCATAATCCGGGACATGCGGAATCCGGTTTTCAGAAGATGACGGTTAATGGCGAGGAGCTTAAGGAAAATTATATTCCTGAGCAGCTTCTTAAGGAAGAAACGGAAATTATGCTGTATATTTCTTAAGTGAAAAAGAACTGCATGATTTTGATATTTTTTGAACTTATATGGTATATCGGGGAGCTGGATTAAGATAAAATATGTCTTGTAAAGCACAAACGTAGTGTTTAAGGTTAAAGGAGGAATTACAATGAAAAAGAAAGTAGTATGTATGTTACTTGCAGCTACTATGGTTGCCGGAACACTGGCAGGCTGCGGAGACAAGACAGGCGGGGACAAACCTGCAGATAAGCAGGGGGATACATCTGCGCCAAGCGACGTATCAGCAGATGAAGGTAAGGTTATTAACATCTACAGTTTTAACGACGAGGTTCGTAACCGTATTCAGCTGGTATATCCGGAGATTCAGGAAACATCCAAGGATGGTACCGTGTCTACATTAAAGGATGGTACCGAGATTCACTGGATTATTAACCCGAACCAGGACGGCGTATACCAGGATAAGCTTGATGAAGCGCTTATGGCACAGGCAGATGCATCGGCGGATGACAAAGTTGATATTTTTGCAGCTGAGACAGACTATGTTGTGAAATACACTGATGCGGATTCAGATGTTGCAATGCCTCTGACTGATCTGGGTATTAATCCGGATTCAGACCTGGCTGACCAGTTTGATTTTACCAAGACGGTTGCCTGCGATGCAAACGGCGTGCAGAGAGCTACTTCATGGCAGGCATGTCCGGGCGTCTTAGTATACCGCCGGGATATTGCAAAAGATGTTTTTGGCACGGATGATCCGGAAAAGATTGCCGAGAAGACCAAGGACTGGGATACGATGAAGGCTGCTGCAGAAGAGCTTAAGGGCAAAGGATATTACACATTCTCATGCTATACGGATACTTTCCGTACATACGGCAACAGCATTGCAGAGCCGTGGGTTGCTCCGGGAACCACAACTGTAAAAGTTGACCAGAAGCTGATGGACTGGGTAAAGGATTCCAAGGAGTGGAAGGATGCCGGTTATTTTGATCCTGCTGTAAAGGGACAGTGGAATGCAGACTGGTTCAATGCAATGGGTTCCAAGTCCAAGGTATTTGCTTTCCTTTTCCCGGCATGGGGAATTGATACACAGGTAAAGCCGAACTGGGATGGTGAGGACGGCTCATGGGCTGTTACCAGTGCTCCTCTTGCTTATAACTGGGGCGGTACATTCTTAGTTGCAGCTAATGGAACAGATAATCCGCAGCATGTAAAGGATATTTTACTTGCAATGACAGCAAATACGGATAATCTGGTAAAAATTTCCAAGGAAACCTCTGATTTTACCAATGGAAAAACAGCCATGGCGGATGCTGCAAAGGATGACAGCTATGCTTCTGACTTCCTTGGCGGACAGAATCCGTATACCTACTTTACACCGAGTGCAGATACCATTAAGATGGCTCCTCTTTCTGCATATGACCAGGGTTGTGTAGAGCTGATTCAGAATGCGTTCCAGGATTATTTAGAGGGCAAGGTTGATTTTGACAAGGCAAAATCCAACTTTGAAACAGCAATTAAGGAACGGTATCCGGAAATTACGGAAGTTCAGTGGCCAGAATAACAACTGGAATCTGCGGCGCATATTACTGCGCCGCAGTATATAAATATAGAGAGGGGAATGGATGTTTATGAAGCCGAAGCGTAAAAAGGTTAATTATTCAAAATGGGGATATATTTTTATTCTTCCATTTTTCCTGAGTTTTTTTATTTTTTCCCTGATTCCTCTGGTGGATACCATTCGGTACAGTTTTTATGAGTACTATCGTTCAGGAATTAAGGAAATTGGTCCGAATTTTATCGGTATGTTCAATTATACTGAACTGTTGAAATCGGATATGCTTAAGTATGCAGGAAATACGCTGATTCTGTGGCTGATCGGATTTATTCCGCAGATTGTAATTGCCCTGCTGCTTGCTTCGTGGTTCGTGGATATACGTCTGAAAATCCGTGGCCAGCAGTTTTTTAAGGTAGTCATCTATCTTCCAAACCTGATTATGGCGTCTGCATTTGCGATGCTGTTCTTTACATTGTTTTCAAACAAGGGACCAATCAACTCAATTCTGCTGTCCGCAGGACTGATTAGTACCCCGGTTGATTTTATGGGTTCTGTGTTTGGAACCAGATCTCTGATAGGAAGTATGAATTTCCTGATGTGGTTTGGTAATACAACCATCATGCTGATGGCGGCAATTATGGGTATCAGCCCGGATGTTTTCGAAGCGTCTGAAATTGACGGCTGTAACAGCAGACAGAGATTTTTTAAGATTACACTTCCGCTGATACGCCCGATTCTTGCCTATACTCTGATTACTTCCGTAATCGGTGGTCTGCAGATGTTTGATGTTCCGCAGATTCTGACAAACGGACAGGGAAATCCGGATCGTACTTCAATGACCCTGATTATGTTCCTGAACAGTCATTTGAAGAGCAAGAATTATGGTATGGCAGGCGCACTGTCTGTTTACCTGTTCATTGTAAGCGGTATCCTCTGCTTTATCGTATACCGTATAACAAATGGCAAGGATTCAGACTATTAAAGGGTTTCAGAAAGGAGATGTGACTATGGATTCAAATAAGGCAAACCGTATTCGTACTGTGTTCGTACATGTGGTACTTGTTTTTCTGTCATTTTTGTGCCTGTTCTTTTTCTATATACTGATTGTCAATGCAACGCGTTCGCACGCACAATTGCAGAAGGGATTTTCCGCATTGCCGGGAACCAGTTTTTTCAAGAATTTTATGAATGTTGCGAATAACGGTGAGTTTCCGATGCTGCGCGGTATTGTCAACAGTCTGATTGTTTCCGGCTGTTCGGCTGCAATCTGTACGTATTTTTCGGCGCTGACGGCATACGGGCTTTATGCCTATGACTTTAAGCTTAGGAAAGCAGCATTTACATTTATCATGGCAATTCTGGTGATGCCGACACAGGTAACTGCAATGGGATTCCTGCGGTTGATTACCAAGATGGGAATGTATGATTCACTGCTTCCGCTGATTATTCCGTCAATTGCTTCACCGGCTGTATTCTATTTTATGTACAGCTATCTGGAGTCATCGCTTCCGCTTTCACTTGTAGAGGCGGCAAGAATGGACGGATCCAGAGAGTTTCGGACATTTAACCAGATTATTATTCCGATTATGAAACCGGCGATAGCAGTACAGGCGATT
This sequence comes from uncultured Agathobacter sp., assembly GCA_910587655.1. Classification (GTDB taxonomy): domain Bacteria; phylum Bacillota; class Clostridia; order Lachnospirales; family Lachnospiraceae; genus Roseburia. The sequence goes on from CAJUND010000015.1 coordinate 30,583, forward strand.
TTCACTTTCGTTGGTTCATGGAACAATTACTTTACTCCGGCTCTTGTTATCCAGTCAAAGGATAAGATGACCGTACCGATATTAATCGCTCTCCTCCGCGGTGCGGATTATATGAACCGAGATATGGGTAAAATATATATGATGATTCTTGTGGCAATCGTGCCGATTATACTCGTATATTTATTCCTCTCCAAATATATTATTGCGGGTGTAACTCTTGGCGGTGTCAAAGGATAGAGATATCGTATATTTTACAATAGGCTGCCATGGCACAGGCTCTTCTGGAATACCGGAAGAGAACCCATGGCGGTCTTTTTATATTAATATAGCAGAGAAAGAAAGGGACTGATATGAAAAAGACAAACTGGAATTACAGCGGTACACAGATACAGGAGCCTTCCGAACGGGAACTTGCACACCGCAGACTGGCAAGGACTGCGGCAGCAGAGGGAATGGTACTGTTAAGAAATGATGGTCTGCTGCCGTTTGAAAACTCTGAATCCATTGCACTGCTTGGCAGCGGGGCTGTCCGGACCGTAAAAGGCGGTACAGGTTCCGGGGATGTGAATAACCGGGACAGTATTTCGATTTACCAGGGACTCGAGGATGCAGGAATTTTTGTGACAAGCGGGGACTGGCTGCAGGATTACCAGAAGCGGTATGAGGATGCCAGGCAGGCATGGAAACAAAAAGTGCTTGCGGATACGGGTAAGGTCGGCAATCCGTTTGACGCCTATGCGGCAAACCCGTTTTCCAGACCTGAAGGCCGGCAGATAACAGATGAAGATATCCGTGGGGCTTCGGCTGCAGTATATGTGGTCAGCCGTATTTCCGGCGAGGGGAAAGACCGCAGACGGGAAGAAGGGGACTACTATTTAAGCAGTAAGGAACGAGAGGATATTTTATTTCTAAACGGAAAAAATATTCCGCTTGTGCTGATATTAAACACAGGCGGACCGGTGGAACTGACGGATATTCTGGAGGAAGCCGGAGGTATTCAGGCGGTTCTGAGTATTTCCCTGCCCGGACAGGAAGGCGGTCATGCGGTTGCCGACATCCTGACGGGGAAAACAGTTCCGTCCGGCAGACTCACGGCCACATGGGCCCGTCGTTATGAAGATTACCCTTCTGCAGAAACTTTTGGTTACCTGAACGGAAATCTGGAGATGGACGAATACCGGGAAGATATTTATGTTGGATACCGGTATTTTGATTACTGCGGCAGGAAACCATTGTTTCCATTTGGTTACGGGCTTTCTTACACAGGGTTTTCTACAAAGTGCGAAGGGGTCAGATGCGGGAAATGTGTCGCTGTAGATGTATCCGTTAAAAATACCGGGACGCGTTTTTCCGGCAGGGAAGTGGTGCAGGTGTACCTGACCCTGCCGCAGACGGGACTGGCAAAGGAGCTGCGCCGGCTGGCTGGTTTTGCAAAAACAGATATCCTTAAGCCGGGAGAGGAGCAGAGGCTTACCATTACTATGGAACCAAAGCAGTTTGCCAGCTTTTCGGAAGAAGAACGCGTATGGCTGGTTGAGGAGGGACAGTACGGCGTATGGATTGGACAGAATATTGAATCACTGCAGCCGGCTGCGCTTCTTACGGTGGAAAAGAAGACAGTTCTTGAACAGGCAGAAGGTATCTGTCCAAATCCGCCGTCATTTGAAGCTCCTGGCAGGTCGGAACATCTGAGAGTTAAAGCAGAAGAGCTGCTTGTACTGGCAGAGGGGCAGAATGTGCCTGTCCTGCAGTGGAAACCGGGGGAAGAAGAGAAAAAGACTTCCGCTGCCGAAACTATGGAAGAAGAACAGCAGACAGTTGAGCTTCTGCCGCTTTTATATGGAAATATTGCAAAGAACGCAGGTACGCTGGGCGCGGCGGGAATACGCGTGCCAGGTTCTGCCGGAGAGACAACCCATGCCCTGGAAGAGAAATATGGAATCCGGTCGCTTATTATGGCGGACGGTCCGGCGGGACTGAGGCTTCAGCAGAGCTATGAGGTAAACCGGGAAACAGGCGCTATTTACGGAGCAGGCGTTCTTGGTTCACTGGAAAACGGATTTCTTGAAGATAAAAAACAGCATGATGATGCGGACGTTTATTACCAGTACTGTACGGCATTTCCGGTGGGTACGGCACTGGCGCAGACATGGGATACAGACCTGGTGTATAAGTTCGGTAAGGCAATTGCTGCTGAAATGGAAGAGTTTCACATTGACCTGTGGCTGGCGCCGGGAATGAATATTCACAGAAATCCGTTGTGCGGGCGTAATTTTGAGTATTTTTCAGAAGATCCGTTTCTGTCAGGGATGCTGGCAGCAGCGGTCACAGACGGGGTACAGAAAAACGGGAACTCCGGTGTAACCATTAAGCATTTTGCCTGCAATAACCAGGAGGATAACCGGATGAGCGTGGATGTGCATGTTTCTGAGCGGGCACTCAGGGAAATTTATCTGCGTGGTTTTGAAATCGCCGTGAAAAAAAGCGCCCCGGCAGCAATCATGTCTTCCTATAACTGTATTAATGGAGTTCATGCGGCAAACAGCAGATATCTGTGCAGCACGGTTGCGCGGGAAGAATGGGGATTTGCAGGTGTGATTATGTCAGACTGGTTTACCACGGGACCGGAGGACGGAAGTGTGCCATGGCAGTGCATAACCGCCGGAAACGACCTGATTATGCCGGGTGACAGTAAGGATGAGGAAAATATCATAAAAGCCTTTGCGGAGGGAAAGCTATTAAAGGAAGAGGTACGGATGAGCGCGGGACGGATACTTGCAATGATTCAGAAACTGACGGGATAGACTGTGGAAGCGGGCAGGAGAAGAACTTATCTCCTGTCCGGGTTTACGATACTCCAGCTGGAACTGGAATAGAGGTCGCGGTATTTTTTTGGCGTCATTCCGGTAAATTCCTTAAACATCTGAATAAAATGGCTCTGTGAGGAGAAGGAAAGGTAATTGGAAATTTCAACCAGGCTGTAGTCGCAGAATTTCAGCAGGTGCTGTGCTTTTTCAATCTTCTTCTCACGGACATAATCACTTATTGAAACGCCTGTTTCTTTTTTGAAAAGACGTGACAGATAGCTTGCGGATAATCCGGTGTATTCGGCCAGATTTTCAATTGTAATACGTTCTTTAATGTGTTCATAAATGTAATCAATGCAGATGGAAACTGGCTTTGACGTACCCAGATTTCTTACATTGAATCTCATTTTTCCAGTGAAATCGAGAACCATCTGGTCATGAAGGTCAATAACTGCCTGGGGGGTGTGCAGATTGTCCAGCTTCAGGATATAAAAATCACTTAGCCGGAATGCCTGTTCTGTTTCCATTCCTGCGGCGATACAAAGTCTTGTAATAAACGCAGTTGTTATGACAAAGTGGTATTTGAGATTTGTGACGGGATCGCGTGAAAGCGTACCAACGCCTCCTTTTTCTGCAAATCTCTGCTCCATACAGTTCTGGCGCACAAAGTCAATGTCCCCGGAACTGACTGCATGGAAAAAAGTCTGCTCATCATTTAACGGGCGGTGGAGGTTTTCTTCCTCACTGTCTTTTGTTTCCTGTACATACCATTCCTTTAAAAGTTCCATATCTGCACCTTCCTTTAATATAAACGGATAAAACGGTATAAGTAGTATATCATTAATTGGTTATTTGCGCAATTAACAAAGAAATTTAAGTTTGTCCAGATGTAGTCTGGTCTATGGCAGTAAATTTATTATAACAAAAAATCTTGGTTTTTTGTATTATTTTTTATAAACAAAATCTGGGAATTGACTTTCAATATGGAGGTACTGACGGAAAGACGTGGGAAATAACAAAATATGGCTGTCCGGCGATGCATTGCTGTAAATGTTTTGTCCTGCAGATTTTTCCGCCGGGTGGTCTTCCATTCCGGCGGACTGGTATTTTGGCAGGACAAAACATTTTTAAAGCCGTGGTGTTTGATATACTGTCTGCAGAAAGCAGACAGGGAATACTTACTCTACAAAGAATCTGTCTACCATGCTTTCAAGCTGCACAGCCAGTTTTTGGTTATCTTCTGACTGTTTTTGCACATTTTGCGCAATATTGGCAGTTATCTCACTTTTTTGGGTAATGATATCTATGGCATCCTTGTTTTCATTGGAGATATCCTGAACATTATTAATGCTGTCCGCAATCTGTCCGAATGCCCGTTCTAATTCGTTCATGTAACCATTGATTTCGTCTACTTCCGACTTAATCTCTTCTGCCGCTTTGCTGTATTCCACTGACTGGCTGGCAAATAACTGGAATCTTCCTTTTACACCCGACTCAATAAAATCAAGAATCGTATCAAAGCACGTTTTAACCACTTCAATACTGTCATTGGCTCCTGAACAAATTGATTGTATTTTTGACGCCATCTCCCTTGATGTTTCCGCCAGAGCCCCAATTTCTTCAGCCACTACGGAAAAGCCTCTGCCGCTTTCCCCCGCCCGGGCTGCTTCAATGGAAGCATTGATAGATAAAAGATTAGTCTGTGTTGAAATATCCAGTATGTTGGATACCATTTCATTTACCTGCAGTAGTTTATCAAGACTTACCATTGCATTGTTTATGGATTCTTTTGTTTCTTCCATTTTAAGAATGGTGCCTCTGTATGCTTCCTGGGCCTCATCCTTCATTCTGCTTGCTCCATCATATACATCATCACTGGAGGATGTACTTTTTTTAAGGCTTTCCATGATTGAAGCTGCCAGTTCTTTGATAAAATGCATCTGCTGATAAATATTATCCACTGCCATACCCGTATTATCCAGACGGGCACACAATTCTTCTGTAGTCGATACATTATCGGATGCGCAATCCACCAGATTTGCGGATGTATCCTGTAAATCTTTTGATGTACTGTTTAACACTCCGCTGCAGTCCTTAAGGGTTAAAATTATTTTCTTTAAAGAAGAAATAAGCACGTCCGATGCTACAGCGATATTTCCCAGATCATCTTTTCTCTGGATATATTTCTTTATTTCACGGTTTTCCCTGATATCACAGTCTTTCAGTTTCAGCAGGGCCCGTTCAATTGGTGCAAGTGGTTTTGTGCATAAATTGATTACAGCAAATGACACTATTATCATTACAATAAGCGCTACTATGCAGATGATAATCAGTACAATACTTGTTTCTTTTACAGCAGTAAATATTTCATCAGAAGAATCTGATAATATAAACATCCAGTCCCTGTCCTGCATGATTTTATAAGAGGCAATATATTCGGTATTATTTTCCTTATATGTTATGTATCCGGCGTCTCCCCTGCCTTCTTTTTTTGAATCCTGCAAAAGCTGCTTAATGTATTCCTCATCTGCAACTGCGGCCACTTTTTCTTCATCGTTATGGAATATATATTCTCCTGTATTCATGTTTACCAGACAATATTTTGCCTGATCCATGCCATTTATGTGTAAATTGTTTAGTTTTTCCACAAGACCGTATGAAAATATTCCTCCGCCCACCAGTCCGGCAGGATTTCCCTTTTCATCGAAGCATGCCCTGTAGATAGAGATAATCTGCTGGCCGCTTGCGGGGGAAATGATGATACCCGCATTGTACACACCGTTTTTTGATAACATTGCTTCCTGAAGGGCTTTAAGTGAATCCCCTTCCCTGGTTGTAATTCCAACGACCTTTGCATTCGTATGAGCCAGTACATGGGTATTCCACTCACTTACATAGATGCCCTCCAGATTTTCTCTGTCACTTCCGAAAGTTTCGGTATATTTTTGTGCCTGCGCTACAGTTTCTTTATTATCCGGTTTTTTCAGTAATGCACTGATTTCACCGGCACGGCTGTAGTCGGTTAAATAATTTTCAGCATCCAGAACATAATTTTCAATGATTGCAGCCCTGTCCTGTGCAATTGTTTCCATACTCTTAACTGCGTTATCCCTGATCTGGTCTGTAATTTTATAATTTACAAAAAGAAATACAACCATCATAATAATGATTTCTATTACTACAATAGCCGCTACAATTTTGTGTCCTACTTTTATCCTCATGGCTTTTCCTCTTTCTGTTGAACGTAACATTACTTTTAGGATGATTACTTCTTTGCAGTATTTATAAAAATGCTCCTTTTAATAAGAATTGTTATATATTAATTCTTATTAAAAAGGAGCCATTTTTGGAAACATAAACTCGTTTATACCGATTTATAGCATTTCATCTGCAATGGCATCTGGGCTAATATTATATTGCTTCATACCATATTATATTGCAGGTGCATCAATTTTGTCAAGCCTGATATTGTCAATGCAAATGCGGTGCTTCTCGGTAATCTGTTTACCATCAACTGCGCCCATGGAAATACTTAAAATGGACTTTAAGTCCGTTTTGTTTTTCATCTGGAACACAATTTCAAAGGTCTGGTATTTATCGGTAAGTTCGACGATTTTTTCTCCGGAATACGGAGTCCAGTCATCATCGCTGCTTCCGTCCCTTTGTATGGCAAACATAATTTTTCTTGCAAGATCTGACTTGGCATCCAGGGAAAGCTTATACCACTGTCCCTTTTTCAGTTCGATATTATTCTGCTTTAACTGGATTTTCCATGCCGCATCCCCGGTATCACTGATTGTAAAATCCAGTGCATTGTCTTCTGTCAGGCTGTCTACGACATAAGATGCATTTGCACTGCTGTCGATGTATGGTTCATAGCCCGCCAGGCCTGCGTTGAAGCTTCCGTTTTTAATCAGGCTGTCATCAACAACGCGTACATCATCCAGATAATAGGTGCCCGGACTTTCAATCCGGAATACAATATTTTTATCCGGCAGGGAAGCTTTTGTTGTAAATTTGAATGCGTACTCTTTTTCTTTGCCGGTTAATGCCGCCTTATATGATTTTCCGGCAATGGAAACTTTGATGCTGCTTCCTTTTTTCCCTTTTGCAAGAAAACTTACGGCATAAGGACTTTTTGCGGACAGCGCAAGCTTTTTCTGTGAAACGACAACCGGTTTTTTGGAGGATGTTCCTTCAGGAGCAGTAATCTTTAACTTTCTGACGTTGTCTTTGTTGGTTACAGAGATTTTTGCTTTTGTCTTGCTGCTGGTCTCCCAGTATTCCATGCGGTCTTTTCCTTCCTGGAAACTTCCGTTATAGACATAATTTCCGTCAGCAAGAACTGTTTTACTGTTGTCGATTTTAAATGTACCTGTCTTTTCCAGCTTTACGTTACTGATATAAATGGTTGCCGCCGGGTCGACATTACCCATATTAAACTCAATGCGGGCGCTTGCATAATCCTCGTCGGTCATATCAAATGTGCTGGTAAAAGTCTGCTTTTCTGTAGTCAGGTTAATTTCGCTGTTTACATATTTCTTCCAGCTCCTGTCGTCGATTGCGCCGACGCCTGCAAACATGGTTCTGTCTTTTTCTGCATAGGCGTCAAAGGTAAGCTTGTATTTGCCGCCCTGCTGTAAAGGAATCTTATGCTGTACCAGCTGTACGCTGTAATCTACAGTACCTTTGTTAGTTGTAGCGATTTTTATTGCGGAACCGCCGATTTTACTGTCATCTACAATCTCTGCAGCAGCCTCGCCTTCAAGGGCGGTCATAAACTGCCAGTCGGTATCATCATTCAGGTTTTCTTTCTTTGCAAAGTTTCCGTTATTTGCATAATTTCCGTCCTTATCCGGGTCTCTTAAAACTACCGGAGGTTTTTCCGGTTTTTTCACGCCGGATTCATCATAGCTGTCTTTCTGGTATGCCTTAACCCAGTCGATGACAAATGCCTGGTTTTCAAAATCTGTGGTTTCATCCGGATAACCAACCCAGCTTCCGCCAACTGCAAGATTTAATATCATGTAAAACGGCTGGTCAAACGGCGCCGGGTATGTGACGGTTCCCTGTCCTGCAGTAGCGGAAAACCAGTCCTTTTCCTCATGGTACAGTTTACCGTCAACATACCATCTGATTCTTCCCGGCTCCCACTCACAGCCGAAGATGTGGTATTCGTCAGAGAAATTACCCTGGGTCAGTTTTTCGGTTCCCTGGCTTTCTGCATGAGGTTCGCCGTAATGGACGGTACCGTACAATTTGTCAGTTTCCTGTCCCATGACTTCCATGATGTCGATTTCACCGCATCTTGGCCACTGTCCGTACAGGTTCTCGTTGGTCGGCATCATCCAGAATGCAGGCAGATAGCCTTTTCCGGCCGGAACTTTTGCCCTTGCTTCAAAGAAGCCGTATTTAAAATCATGCTTGCCCTGGGTATTCACACGGCCTGAGGTATAAACGTCTTTTCCGCCAACGGTTTTTTTGACCGGTTTTAATACAAGCTTTCCGTCCTTAACATAGATATTTTCATCGCTGTCAACGTATTCCTGCCATTCCGCATTAACCCAGCCCGGTTCATGGAGTTCCACATTCCAGTCTTTTCTGTTCAGGGAAGAGCCGTTAAACTGGTCCTCCCATTTAAGTAAATAACCTTTATGGGACGAATTGTCAATGGTCACGTCAATCTCCTTTGTCCATGTTTTCTGGTAACCTTTGATTCTGGCTTTAATGGTGGCATGTCCTTCGGCAACGCCTGTAACTTTGCCGCCTTTAACCTTGGCAATTTTACTGTCTGAGGAAGACCATTTTACCGTCAGGTTTTTATTGCCGTATTTTAGTACGGAGATGGTTTCACTCTGTTTGGCAGGAAGTTCAATTTTTGGCCTGCTTACAGAAGGAGCCTTTACCACCTTTACTTTGCAGGTGTATTTTTTACCGCCTTTTTTCCATGTTATGGTGGCATTTCCGGTTTTTCTGGCTGTTATCACGCCGGTTTTTGTGACAGATGCAACCGTTTTCTTTGAGGATGAGTATTTCCCGGTTTTTTCATCTGCGCCGTCCACATCCAGGTCAAGTTTATCGCCCTTTGAAATCACACATGTGGACAGTGATAGTTTTGCTGCTGCCTGTGCAGGCGCCACGGGTACGGCTGTTACAGCCAGCATGACCGCCATGGCGGATGCCATAGCTTTGCGTAAATGTCTTTTCATAGTATTACCCCCTTGTTAATTTGTATTTGTAAAGACAAAGATAATTATAAACGCTTTCTCCGCGCTGAAATACAAAAACAAGTGCAAAAATGTCAGATTCATGATTATTTTTTGCCTTAAATCATAAAACTATGTAAATAATACTAATCCTGGATTTTAAATGTTCCAATCTGTGTGGCAAGTTCATCTGCCGAGGTTGTCAGCTCTTCGGATTCTTTTGCCACAGTTCCGCTGCTTTCCATCAGGCTGTTCGCCTGCTGTACCAGAATATTGGATGAACCAAGGATATCCTGTGAGCTTGCCGCCTGTTCTTCTGAAATTGCAGCAACATTTCTTGCAACGTCTTCTACCTGGTCTACTTTCTGAATCATTTTTTCTATCAGCTTTCCTACTACTGCAATATTTTCAAAAATAGCATCAAACGTATCAACGGCATTAGATATCAGAATGCTGCTGCTGTTTATGTTACCCACGCTGTCATTCGCCTGGCGGATAACATCTTTTACGGATGTCTTTATTTCCAGAACAAGACTGTCAATGTGTTTTACGGATTCCACGCTTGTCTGGGCAAGTTTACCGATTTCCAGCGCTACAACGGCAAATCCTTTTCCGGAATCACCTGCGCGGGCAGCTTCAATTGAAGCGTTCAGGGATAAAAGATTGGTTTCGTCTGCAATTTCCCCGATTACTTTTGTGATATTGGTAATTTCTTCTGATGCTTTTCCTACTTCATCAATGGCAAGCTGGAGCTTTTGTACGGAGCTGTTAATATTTTCCATGGCAGCGCTTACGTCCTGCATGGCTTCCCTGCCTTTATGGGAGACGTCCACAGTTTCTTCCATTTTGATGCTTACGCCGTCACCGTCCTCCTTTGTTTCTTCCACAAGCATTGCAAGAGTGGTTGCGCTCTTTGCGATTTCGCCTACGGAAAGGGAGAGCTGTTCTACCGTGCCGTTCAGTTCCATCATTGACATATTCTGTTCCCTGGAAGCGCAGAGCATCTGGTTTGATATATCTTTGCTGTTATCCGCCTGATGGTGCAATGTATTTGAGACGCCGTCAATGGAAGCAATCATGGACGTCATGGAAGCGATAAATTTTTCCACGCACCGTCCCATAACGCCGATTTCATCGTTACTCTTTGTATGGCTGTTTACAGTAAAGTCCCCGTCGGTCATGACTTTAATGACATTTGTCAGTTTTTTGACCGGGCTGACCACGATATGGATGATTCTTTCAAACAGTACAACTAATATTATGATGGAAACAACACCAACAATTATCATGATGTTCCGGATGGAATTCAGGTCATGGTAAACTGTTTTTGAAGGCACGTATGATACAAGAACCCATTCTGTTCCGCCTATCTTTTCAAAAACTGTCATATTGCCGTCGATCTCAGTCAGGTCAGTTTTATTCTGTGAAATCATTCCGCCAACTTTTTGCATAAAGTCATCATTCAGTTCATCCAGCGTTTTTGAGATATATTCCGTATTACGGGAAGCAAGGATGGTATTGTCTTTTGTATTAACCAGAAATGATTCCGCATGATCCATCTTTGCAAAACTGCTGACATATACGCTGACCTTATCAAGGGATAAATCTGCTGAAATCACATATAAATTATCATCATGGGACCGCAGCATCCCGCATGCGCTGATTACCTGGTTTCCGTTTTCATCGGTATAGGCATTGGTAAAACCCATATTTACCCGGCTGAGGGCATCCTGAAACCACTCGCTTTTCATCACATCGGCAGAGCCGGATTCGGTGGCTCCGGCGGATGCGGAACCGCTTTCACTGGTCATGGTAAGCGATATATTGCTGATTCTGACGCCCGCAGTTGAGTCCATTGCCCCCAGATTGAATTCCAGACGTCCGTTTGCATCGTCCCTTTCCTGCATGGTGAATGTATAGGTAAAGGTCTGTTTTTCCTTTGTCAGATTCACGGTTGTATCTTCCAGGTAACGGCGGTAGTCACGGTCAGGCGCAGATATTCCGACTTTCATGATTCGGTCCGCGTCCGCACAGGCGTCAAAGCGGACCTGGTATGTGGCGCCTTCTGTAATCGGAAGATTTGGCTGTACGAACTGGACGCTGTAATCGGCAGTTCCTTCATTAGATACAGCGATGGAAATTTCCCCGTTTCTGATTTCGGCGTCAGCTTCCCCTTCAAGGGCTGTAAAAAAAGACCAGCCGCTGTCATCGGATAAATCTTCAGCCGCTGTAAAATCACCATTAACAATATAATTACCATTACTGTCCGGTTCCCGGAGAACAACGTCCACATCTGTCCTTGCCGCCTCGCGTCCTTTATAAAGCCTGCCGTCCATATCCGCAATATAAAGCCCGCCAGGATAGTTTTCATTAAAATTATAATACGCGTCCAGAAAGGCCTGCATCTGTTTTCCGTCAAAGTTTACCCATTCAAATGCCTGTTTTGCCACACTGAAAGAAACCAGATTTTTATCCAGCCATTCTTCTACTTTATCAGCCTGGCTTTCCGCGGATGTTGTTAAAAGCGCCTGGGCGTTTGATTTAACAACTTTTTTAGATACATGATAGGACAAGCTGATAAGAACTATGATAATCAGAATTACCACAGGCAGTATGATGCCAAGCAGCTTGGTTTTTATGGAAATAAAATTTGTATGTCCGGTCTTTTGTTCCGTTCCCTTCTTCATTTAAATTCCTCCTGCGCTTTTCTGGTAAATCTACTGGTAATCCTTTACATTGCCGGCAGTGACTTTTTCAAAAGGCAGCAGAATGTATTTTCCGTCTTCTGAAGCTCCGTCCATTTCTTTTATGCCTTTTCCTTCTGCCAGATTCCGGGCGGCTTCAACTGCCGCAGTAATTTGTGCGGACATCGGCTGGTATACTGTAAAATCCATCCGGCCTTCAGCAATTGCACTGCATCCCCCTGCCGAGGCGTCCACGCCAAGAAACAGTGTGGATCCTGTGTCAGCGCCCGCCTCTTCAAAAGCTGTAACAGCGCCGATTGCCATATCGTCATTATTGGCTGCCACGCAGTCAACCGGTCTTTTGGTACGCAGAAACATACCTGTCAGCTCCTTTGCGATATCCCCGCTCCAGTTCGCGTAATCTTCAAATACATAATTGATTTTTTTGCCGCTTGCTTTCAGCGTCTGTTTTAAGCCGTCCGTTCTGCCAATGGCGCCGGAAGCATCCTTTGGCCCTTTCAGAATCATCACGTTAATCTCATCTTTATCAGCGAATTTTTCCAGAATAAATTCCGCCTGGTACTGTCCCGCCATAAATTCATCAGACGCCACATAGATGTAACGGTCTTTTTCCAGCTGGCTGTCAGGCGGCGCATTATTAATAAACACAATTGGCGCAGCCCCTGCAGCCGATTTGATTTCGGCAGTGATGTCAGGAGTTACCAGTCCGCATAAAAAAACATTGCTTCCGTCTTTCTGCGCTTCTTTTATCTGTGTGACCTGTGTTTCAACGGATTTTTCTGCATAACCTGCCTGAAATTCCGCGTTGTTTTTTTCCGCCTGTTCCTTCAGCTGGTCCGCCCAGCCTTCGTAATAGTCGCCGCTTTCTATTGCATTATAGTAAATTTTTACACTGCCGCCGGATTCGTTCTCCTTCTGGCAGCCGCCTGCCAGTAAAACTGTCATTGCGGAAATAAGAACTACTGCAGTTATTTTTTTCTTCATGTTATCCACCTGCCCACTGTTTCTAACCAGAATACCTTATTTATTAATCTGCGTATATTAAATTAATGGAGAAAATGTCAGATATATGATGTGAATCGTTTTATCTTAAAATTTTCAATGCGCCCCGAAAAATATTCTATGTTTTCTCCCGCCCGGATTCGATATACTGTCACTATCAACAAGACACACCTGGTGTGTCGGCAGAAAGGAGAAATGGGGTATGAAAAGAAAAATTTTATCAGTGACAATGGCGGCTCTGCTTTGTCTTTCACTGGCAGCATGCGGGGAGGAAGCTGACAAACCTGCAAAGGATAATCAGGATACATCAGCACCGGAAGTAAAAGACAACACAAACACAGGGGATGTGGCAAACAAGGATAAACCTCTGGTATGGTTTAACCGCCAGCCGTCCAACAGCTCCACGGGAGAACTTGACATGGCAGCATTAAGCTATAATAAAGATACTTATTATGTAGGCTTTGATGCGAACCAGGGAGCTGAACTTCAGGGAACCATGGTAAAGGATTATATTGAAGCCAGCATTGACAAGATTGACCGCAACGGCGACGGCGTGATCGGCTACGTCCTTGCCATTGGTGATATCGGACACAACGATTCCATCGCACGTACAAGGGGCGTCCGCAAGGCGCTTGGCACAGGAATCGACAAAGACGGCGCAATCAACAGTGATCCGGTCGGAACAAATACCGATGGTTCTGCATCGGCAGTACAGGACGGCAAGCTTGACATCGGCGGAAAAACATATACGGTCCGTGAGCTTGCATCACAGGAAATGAAAAACTCCGCTGGCGCTACATGGGACGCTGCAACAGCAGGCAACGCAATCGGTACATGGTCATCTTCTTTTGGCGAGCAGATTGACATTGTGGTATCCAATAACGACGGCATGGGAATGTCAATGTTTAATGCATGGTCCAAAGACAACAAGGTACCTACCTTTGGATATGATGCAAACAGCGATGCAGTGGCAGCAATCGCAGAAGGCTACGGCGGAACCATCAGCCAGCATGCAGATGTTCAGGCATACCTGACACTTCGTGTTCTCCGCAATGCACTGGACGGCGCTGATGTTGACACCGGTATCGGTACAGCAGACGATGCTGGAAACGTTCTTTCAGATGATGTTTACAGATACAGCGAAGAGCAGCGTTCTTATTACGCACTGAATGTTGCAGTTACGGCTGACAACTACAATGACTTTACAGATTCCACAAAGGTATTTGATCCGGTATCAAAACAGCTGGATGAAAGCGCACATGCCACAAAGAAGGTATGGCTGGATATCTACAATGCTTCAGATAACTTCTTAAGCTCAACCTACCAGCCGCTTCTGCAGAATTATGACGACCTTCTGAACCTGGATGTTGACTATATCGGCGGCGACGGACAGACAGAATCAAATATCACAAACCGTCTTGGAAATCCGGGCCAGTATGATGCTTTTGCCATTAACATGGTTAAAACAGACAACGCAGCTTCTTATACAGCTTTACTGAACCAGTAAACTGTTTAGGCGGTCAGGAAAAACGGGTAATTAGGGAGAAGAAATTCTCCCTAATACCTTTAGGAGGAGAAAAAGAGTAAATACATACGGGAGTGAGGACTATGGCAGATAAGAATAATGATATCATCTTATCGATACGGGGGATGAGTAAGTCCTTTGGCCGGAACAGGGTTCTGGACCACATCAACCTGGATGTGAAACGCGGGACTGTAATGGGGCTTATGGGAGAGAACGGTGCTGGCAAATCAACGATGATGAAGTGCCTGTTCGGAACGTATCAGAAAGATGAAGGGAATATCTTCCTTGATGGAAAGGAAGTAAGTTTTTCCGGACCCAAAGATGCTCTTGAAAATGGTATTGCAATGGTCCATCAGGAACTCAACCAGTGTCTGGAAAGAAACGTTATTGATAATTTATTCCTTGGACGTTATCCGGTAAATTCCATAGGAATGATTGATGAGGACAGAATGAAAAAAGAGGCTTCCGAGCTTTTCCGGAAGCTTGGAATGACAGTTAATCTTACACAGCCCATGCGCAATATGTCTGTGTCACAGAGACAGATGTGTGAGATTGCGAAGGCAATTTCCTACAATTCCAAGGTAATTGTGCTTGATGAGCCGACATCTTCCCTGACAGTCCAGGAAGTGGAAAAACTGTTTGAGATGATGAGGATGCTGAAAAAGCAGGGAATTGCACTTGTATATATTTCCCACAAGATGGATGAGATATTTGAGATATGCGATGAAATATCCGTACTCCGGGATGGTAACCTGGTAATGACAAAAGACAGTAAAGAAACGGATATGAACGAGCTGATTTCCGCGATGGTTGGACGTTCACTTGAAAACAGGTTTCCGCCGGTTGATAACAAACCAAAGGGCACGATTCTTTCCGTACAGCATCTTTCCACAAAGTACGAACCGCATCTGCAGGATATTTCCTTTGATGTGGCGGAGGGGGAAATATTTGGTCTGTACGGTCTGGTCGGGGCAGGAAGAACGGAACTTCTGGAAACCATTTTCGGTATCCGTACAAGGGCGGCAGGACGTGTTTATTTTAATAACCGCCTGATGAATTTTTCCAGTGCAAAGGAAGCCATGGAACACGGATTTGCCATGATTACCGAGGAACGGAAGGCAAACGGACTTTTTCTGAAGGGTGACCTGACGTTTAATACCACGATTGCAAATCTGGACCAGTATAAATCAGGGATTGCACTTTCAGATTCCAAGATGGTAAAGGCAACTGCAAAAGAAATCAAAATTATGCATACGAAGTGCATGGGACCGGATGATATGATTTCAAGTCTTTCCGGCGGCAACCAGCAGAAAGTTATTTTTGGAAAATGGCTGGAGCGCGGTCCGCAGGTATTTATGATGGATGAACCGACAAGAGGAATTGACGTCGGCGCCAAATACGAAATCTACGAGCTCATTATCAATATGGCAAAACAGGGAAAGACGATTATCGTTGTTTCCTCCGAAATGCCGGAGATTCTGGGAATTACAAACCGTATTGGCGTGATGTCAAACGGGCATCTTTCCGGAATTGTTAATACAAAGGAAACAAATCAGGAGGAGCTTTTAAGACTCAGTGCAAAATACCTATAGTGAGGGAGATGAATAGTTATGGCAAATGAAAACAGTACAATTCTTACGGCTGAACAGGAAATGAAGCTCCGCAGGCCGATTGAGGAGCAGATCGGTGTCATCCAGGCACAGATTGACAGTCTCAGGGCAGAAGGAACAGACAAAGTTCTTTTTCTTCAGGGACAGATTGACACAGCAAAAAGAGACCGCGCAGCCACAAAGGATGAGCGGGAGAACCGCATTGCAAAAGCCCGGGGCGAGCTGGAAAAAGCAAAAGCTGTGGAGGCAGAAAACAAAGATGAAATATCGAAACTGATTTCACAGGCGGAAGGGTATCTTAAGGAACACTTTGACAGGGATTATTATCAGAAAGTGAAAGAAAGCTGCGAAGCGGAAAAGGCAGCGGCAAAGGAAAAATACAGCAAAAAGACAGCCATGCTGAAAAAGGAACACCAGGCGGCGCTTGCAAAGCTTTCCGACCACCAGGAAATAAAGGATGAGAAGTATGTTTATAAGAACCGGCTGTTTGATGCCAAAATGGGACTGGAAAAGGATCTCCAGCAGATCAAGGACAGAAGGCATTCAGCCTATACTTATAAATACCATCTGCTCGATTTGCTGCGCATGTCCAGGTTTACCATCGCAGAAAACGGGGCGCAGAAATGGGAAAATTACAAATACACCTTTAACCGCAGGGCGTTTCTCCTGCAGAATGGCCTGTATATTGCAATCATCCTGATTTTTATCGCGTTGTGTATCATCACGCCAATCGTGAAGAAGTCGCCGCTGCTGACTTATAATAATGTGCTGAACATTCTGCAGCAGGCTTCCCCAAGGATGTTCCTTGCGCTGGGTGTTGCGGGTCTGATCCTTCTGACTGGTACTGACCTTTCCATCGGACGTATGGTTGGTATGGGCATGACGACTGCGACAATAATCATGCACCAGGGAATCAATACGGGTTCCGTGTTCGGGCATGTATTTGATTTTACCGGAATGGCGATTCCGCTGAGGGTGGTTTTTGCACTGGTCATGTGCGTGCTTCTGTGTACATTCTTTACCACGATTGCAGGTTTCTTTACCGCGAAATTCAAGATGCACCCGTTTATATCAACCATGGCAAACATGCTGGTAATTTTCGGTCTGGTTACATATGCGACCAAGGGTGTGTCATTTGGAGCCATTGAACCGGCAATTCCAGGTATGATTATTCCAAAGGTGAACGGTTTTCCGACGATTATCCTCTGGGCGGCAGCAGCCATTGCAATCGTATGGTTTATCTGGAATAAAACAACATTCGGTAAAAACCTGTATGCTGTTGGCGGCAATCCGGAAGCAGCATCCGTATCCGGTATTTCTGTATTCCGTGTAACAGTCGGCGCATTTGTAATGGCAGGTATTCTTTACGGCTTCGGTTCCTGGCTCGAATGTGCAAGAATGGTTGGTTCCGGCTCGGCAGCTTACGGGCAGGGCTGGGAGATGGATGCGATTGCAGCCTGCGTAGTCGGCGGCGTATCCTTTACCGGCGGTATTGGAAAGATTTCAGGAGTGGTAGTTGGTGTATTTATATTTACGGCGCTTACTTATTCGCTTACGATTCTCGGTATTGACACAAACCTCCAGTTTGTATTCTCAGGAATTATTATACTGGTGGCAGTAACGCTTGACTGTCTGAAATATGTACAGAAGAAATGAGGTAACAGTTTAAAAAGAGCCGGATGCAGATTCCGGCTCTTTTTGCTGGCATGCCGATTCTTTACAATTGTTTTTGCGTTTGATATAATTTAAGAAAAAATATGCGGATTTGCCTGCGCATAACATGAGGGAAAAATATGGATAAATATACAGTCCTTCTGGCAGATGATGAAGAAGAAGTAATACAGATTATCATGAAAAAAATTGACTGGGATGAGCTTGGATTTTCAGTGATTGGATATGCAAACAATGGCGTCAGGGCACTGGAGATGGTAGAGGAATTCCAGCCGGATGTTGTTATGACGGATATCAAAATGCCGTATATGGACGGCATGGAACTGGCAAACCATATAAAGGCGGAATTTCCAGCGACAAAAATCCTGCTTTTTACCGGATTTGACAAGTTTGAATATGCAAAAGAGGCGGTTCACCTGGAGGTGGAGGAATATATTTTAAAGCCGGTAAATGCAGCGGAGCTGACAGAGGTATTTACACATCTGAAAATAAAGCTGGACAAAGAAATAAGTGAGAAACGAAACACAGAAATTCTGCAGAAATATTATATGGAATCCCTGCCGCTTCTGCAGGCGGATTTTTACGCTTCATTGATTGCAGGAAGGATTCATGAGGATGAAACGGAAAAGTATCTTTCCGATTACCAGATATCGTTTACGGGTCCTTTTTTCTGCTGTCTTGTGATTCACACATCCTCCAGTCAGGTGCCGGAAGGCATGCATCCCATGCTTCTGGCAACATCGGTGCAGAAACAGGCGGAGGAATATTTAAAGGAATGGAACCCAAAATGTTTTTCCTATCTTGGAAACACGATTCTGATTCCGGAATTAAAAAGCGAAACTGAGATTTCAGAACTGACGGACGAATGCGACAGGTTCTGTAAGTATGCCCGCCGCATGATCGGCGCGGTTGTTACCGTGGGAATCGGACCGGTATGCAGGGATATTTCCGGACTGTCCCAGTCCTACAGCAGTGCAAGGGAGGCGGTGTCGTACCGCGTACTTTACGGTACATCAAGGTCAATTAATATGAAAGAGGTTGCGCCCCGTCAGACCAGTAAATCCGGTACCGTACATAATGAAGAGCTGTCCGGTCTGTTTAAAATGATCCGTCTGAACGGGGAAAAAGAAATTATAAAAGCTGTGGAACAGTATCTGGAACATTTTGCCGTTCCCCAGAAATCCCTCCAGCAGTATCACATTGACATCATGGAACTGATAAGCGCATTATACCGTTTTGCTGTTAATAATGACATTGCCATGGAAGAATTTTCCGGGGATGTAGGAAAACTGTACAACAGTATTTTTGATATGGAGCCGGACGAACTGAAAAGATGGCTTACGGACATAAGTCTTTTGTTCCGTGAAAAAATTATCAGTGCGCGGAACAGCTCTACACAGTCGTTTGTTTCCGGGGCGAAGGAATATGTGCAGAATAATTATGCGGATGAGGAACTTTCCCTTGACCGGATCTGTGAGGTTCTTGGAGTTTCAAATTCTTATTTTTCCACGCTGTTTAAAAAAGAAACCGGAAGTTCATTTATCAGTTACCTGACGGATTACCGGATGGACCAGGCGTCCCGCATGCTGATTGAGACCAGTGAAAAAAGTTATATTATAGCAAAAAATGTCGGGTATACAGATCCGAATTATTTCAGCTATGTTTTTAAAAGGCGGTTTGGAGTCTCTCCTTCAAATTACAGAAGGGAACATACAGAAAGTGAAGAATAAATACCGGAAATATATGAAGAAACTGAATCCACGGGGAATGCAGTCAACCATTATGTTTGTGTTTACCGTGATAACCATATCCCTTATGCTGGTTCTTGGAATTGTGATGTATATCCGGTTTTCCATATCTTCCCGGCAGGAGACCATACAGAGCACAAAAAAACTGATGGAGCAGACCGGGGAAAGTCTGGAAAATTACCTGGTCAGCATGCGACAGATTTCCGATGCGGTTTATTATAATGTGATAAAGGAAAATGATTTTTCCAGCAAGGATAACAGTATCCAGCAGGGAATGAATCTTTTGTATGAGGCAAATAAAACCAGTCTGCGCAGTATTGCCATTTACAACGGCAATGGAAGCCTGATAGTGGCAGAACCGGTCGCGGCGCAAAAAGAGGACCCTGATGTCACAAAGCAGGACTGGTATATGCAGGCAAAGGAACAGATGGAGAATATGCATTTTTCAACGCCGCATATCCAAAATCTTTTTAATGATGACAGCAGACGCTATTACTGGGTGATTTCATTAAGCCGTATGGTCGAAATAACGGATCAAGGAGTTTCGGCGTCCGGCGTTCTGCTTGTTGACATGGATTATTCCAGTATATCGCGGATGATGCAGCAGATAAACGAATCGGACAACGGACAGTATTATTATCTGTGTGACAGTAACGGGGAAATTATTTATCATATGCGTCAGATTCAGATCAGCAACGGAATTTCCAGCGAAAGCAGTATAGCTGCTGCGAAATACAAGGACGGTGTGTATGATGAGGTTTTTGAAGGAAAACGCCGGAAAATTATTGTAAATACCATCAGTTATACCGGCTGGAAACTGGTAGGCGTGATTCCATATTCTTCGTTTACCCACGGGATGTTTAATGTCCGTTATTTTATCGTGATATTAATGCTTTTAATGGCGATGATGCTGGTTGTGGTAAACCGTATTGTTTCTGTCAGGATTTCCCGCCCGATTTTAAAGCTGAATGATTCGGTAAAAGAATACGAAGCAGGGGAGAAGCCGGAAATTTATATCGGCGGTCCACTGGAAATCCGGCATCTTGGACATTCCATCCAGCGTTCCTATGAGCAGATAGAAACGCTGATGCAGGAAATTGTGTTAGAGCAGAACGAAAGAAGGAAAAGTGAACTGGATGCGCTGCAGAGCCAGATTAATCCGCATTTTCTGTATAATGCGCTTGACTCGATTACCTGGATGATTGAAGGCGGGAAAAATGATGAGGCGGTATTTATGGTTACCGAGCTGGCGAAGCTGTTCCGTATCAGCCTTTCCAGGGGGCGCACAATCATCAGTGTAAAGGATGAGCTGCAGCATGCGAAAAGTTATATGAACATACAGAAAATCCGGTATAAAAATGCTTTTTCCATTACTTTTGATGCTGACCCCGAAATATATGATTACTGCACGGTCAAGCTGGTACTGCAGCCAATACTTGAAAATGCAATAAATTATGGAATTAATGCAATGGATGACTGCGGGGAAATAACGGTGACCGGAAGGATGAACGATGGAAATATTATTCTTTCCGTTACGGATAACGGTGTGGGGATGTCGGAAGATGAGGTAAGCCTTATACTGACAGACAGCAGCCGGATTCAAAAACATGGTTCCGGCGTCGGACTTGTAAACGTCAATAACCGGATTCAGATTCTTTTTGGTAAAGAATACGGGCTGACTGTTTTGAGCGAACCGGATGAGGGAACAACAGTTTCCATCTGTATTCCGGCAGTACGCTGTACAGATGAAAACAGAAAGGTTCTGGAAAAGGGATATATATTAAGCAAAGAAGAAGTGTCTGACGGGGACATACAGGACAAACAGAATGAAGAATAATAAAAAATGGTTTATTGTAACGGAGGCAGCGCTTGCGGTCATGGTGCTGGTACTTGTTTTCTGCATGATGTGGGAGAAAAACAAAGAAAGCAGTCACAGGGTTTCTGTTATTGTGCAGGATTCGGATGACAGCCGGTGGACAGCTTTCAGGTATGGGCTTAAAATGGCTGCCATGGACCATGAAATTGAGATATTTGTGGTCAGTACGGGAGATATGGTGACCCCGGAGGAAGAAGAGAGCCTTATAAAACAGGAAATTGCCCACGGTGCAGACGCTGTCATTGTCCAGCCGGTTCCGGGAGATGAAATGGAAGAAAAATTAAATAAAATCGAAAAGCAGATTCCAATTATGCTTGTGGAGCATGCAGTTTCAACGGAACAGGATAATTTGGGATTTCCGGTAACGGAAGCAGATAATTATGAGATGGGAAAGGTTCTCGCCGGGGAACTGGTAAATGACTATAACGGAAATGTCCGGGGGAAAACACTGGGATTTATTTCAGAAGCGGCGGGCACGGAGGCAGTCATGAAACGGAAAAAAGGATTTGAAGATTTTCTGAAAGATATGGGCGCCGAAATCCGCTGGTCGTTCTGCGGGCCGGGTCAGAAACCGGATAAGGACTTGCTGGGGAAACAGCCGAAAGTGGATTTTGTAATCGCCCTTGACGATGGCAGCCTGAAAATGGCGGGGGAATATTCGGCAGCAAATAACCTGCACGGCGCGCTGGTGTATGGAATCGGCAATTCCACGGAAGCAGTCTATTATCTGGATACAGGAGCCGTGGAATGTCTGGTGGTTCCGGATGAATTCAGCGTGGGATACCAGAGTCTGACGGAGACTGCAAAGTGCCTGCAGAATTATTTCTACATGATGGAGGATCATACTGTATCCCATACCGTACTCCGCAGGGAGGAACTTTTTTCAGAAAAAAACCAGAAAATTCTTTTTACGATGAGCCAGTAAACGGGTTGAAAAAGGCAGGTGCATGAAATGAAAGTAAAAAATATCCAAACGTCAGTAATCATTATATTTATGGCTTTCCTGTTTCTGTGCGCCTGCGAAAAACAGCAGCCGGATGCGACAGACCAGATTTATGTCGGGGTGGCAAGCTATAACCAGAGTGACACCTTTATCAGCCAGATGGTTTCCTGCCTGAAAGAGGAACTGGAAGAACTGGAGAATGACGGCTTTTCAGTTTCTGTGACAATAAGGGACGCGGCAGGTTCCCAGCGGACACAGGACGACCAGGTGGAGGAGCTGATTGATGCAGGCTGCAATGTGCTTTGTGTGAATCTGGTGGACCGGTCAAATCCGTCAGAAATTATTGACATGGCAAGGGAAAATAATGTTCCTGTTATTTTCTTTAACAGGGAACCGGTAGCAGGGGATATGATGCAGTGGGACAGACTTTATTATGTCGGGGCGAATGCCTGGCAGTCGGGGATGATACAGGGGCAGCTTGCAGCGGAAGCGATTAAGGAAAACCCGCGGATTGACCGTAATAAGGACGGAAAAATCCAGTATGTCATACTGGAAGGGGAACCGGGACACCAGGATGCAATTATCCGGACGGAAAATGCGGTTGACACACTGAAAAACTATGGGATTCAGCTGGAGAAACTAAGCTGCGGAATTGCAAACTGGAACCGGGCGCAGGCACAGAACCGCATGTCGCAGATGATCAGCCAGTTCCAGCATAATATTGAGCTTGTCCTGGCAAACAATGACGACATGGCGCTTGGCGCAATTGACGCTTACCAGAAATCAAATTTTACCGAATCCGCGCTTCCCGTTTTTTTTGGAATTGACGGAACGGATGTCGGACTGGCGGCAGTGGCGGATGGGACACTGTCCGCTACCGTATATAATGACAAGGAAGGTCAGGCAAAGGCAATGGCAGAGCTTGCAGCGGCGCTTGTGTCTGGTAAGGGACTGGATAAGATTGAGTTTAAGAAGGAGAAATATATTTATCTGCCTTATACCAGGGTGACAGCGGATAATGTCGGGGAGTATATGGGAGATGTGAAATAGGAGATACTAGTGTAAGGGAGGATTTATATGCTTAAAATTGTTGGAACAGAAAACGGAGAAGTCCGGGATGAAAAAGTTATTTTTACGGATGAAGGTAAAATTACCGGGTTTGGCCTGATGCTGGTTCTGCTTGATATTCTTGCGGATATCGGAATACTTTTTCTGATTAGCCGGATGATAATAAAATGCAGGAAAAAATAATTATAGAGAGGGGAAAGGAACAGTGGGAATTTATCTGAATCCGGAAAATGAAGGTTTCTGGGAATCCGTCCGTTCGGAAATTTATGTGGATAAGACCGGGCTGATTGCATATACCAATCAGTGCCTGAATACAAAACAGAAATTTATCTGCGTCAGCAGACCGAGGCGTTTTGGAAAGTCAATGACGCTGGAAATGCTTGCTGCTTACTATAGCAGAGGCTGCAGTTCAAAAGATTTATTCCGTGAGCTTAAAATTGGACAGGAAAAGACATTTCAGGAAAATTTGAACCAGTTTGATGTGATTTTTCTGAATATGCAGCAGTTTGTAATTGAAGCAAAGAAGAAAGAAGTAACGGAATATCTTGAAGAAGAAGTCTTGGATGAGCTGCGGGAAGAATACGGGGAATTTTTTAAACCGCAGGAAACAGGGCTTGCGGCTGCACTGAGAAAGATTTATGTCAAAACAAAGAAAAAATTTATCTTTCTGGTGGATGAGTGGGACAGCGTGATGCGTGAGCGGCAGGAGTCGGAGGAGCTGCAGAAGCAGTACCTGGATTTCCTGCGGAATCTTTTAAAAGACCAGCCGTATGTTGCGCTTGCCTATATGACGGGGATTCTCCCGGTCAAAAAATACGGGATACATTCCGCCCTGAATATGTTTCAGGAATATTCCATGACAGACCAGTCGTTTCTGGAGGAATATACCGGTTTTACAGAAACGGAAGTGCAGAAGCTGTGCGAACAGTATGGTATGGATTACAGGGAAACAGAAAGCTGGTACGACGGATATATGTTTACAGACTTTCGCCATATTTATAATCCGAGATCTGTTGTGGAGGCAATGCGCCGCCATAAATATTCCAGCTACTGGACTTCCACCGAAACCTATGACGCGCTCAAAGTTTATATGGATATGGATTTTGACGGGCTTCGTGCGGATATCGTAAAGATGCTCGGCGGTGAACACGTCAGGGTAAATACGCTTAGTTTCCAGAATGATATGCGTAATTTCAAAACGAAGGACGATGTTCTGACACTCCTGATTCATCTGGGATATCTTGGATATGATTCCGAAGCCGAGGAGGCATTTATTCCCAACAAAGAAATTATCCGGGAATTTGAAAACGCCATGAGTGTGGGCGGATGGACAGAGGTAATGCGTGTGCTGAAAGCTTCGGAACAGCTTTTGCAGGATACCCTTTTGTGTGATGGGGAAAGCGTTGCAGAGGGACTGGACAAGGCACATACAGAGGTATCATCTATACTGTCCTATAATGATGAAAATTCATTAGGCTGTGCAATCGGGCTTGCATACTACAGCGCAAGGAAGGACTATAAGCTCATAAGGGAGTTTCCGACCGGGCGCGGCTTTGCGGATGTTGTTTTTCTGCCGCTGCCTTCTTCAAAAAAACCTGCGCTTGTTGTGGAGCTGAAATATGACAAAACCGCTGCTGCAGCAATCCGGCAGATCAAAGACAGAAATTATACGCAGGCGCTTTGGGGTTATACCGGGGAGATTCTGCTTGTCGGGATAAATTATGATAAGGACTGTGCGGATAAGCCGCATAGTTGTGTGATTGAGAAGGTGGAGAAGCAGGCGTAAAAACCAGATGTTACTTTAACGTTACATCATAGTTTATCATATTGAATAATGATAAACAAATAAATCAATATTCCGGGAGAAAAATGTTATGAAAGAAAAAATAAAGAATCGGGTGCATGAGCTATACTGGAACGATAATGTAAATTGCGCGAGGACGGCACTTATCTGTCTGGGTGAATTATTTAATACAGTGATTGAACCGCAGACAATCCGGTCTGCGGTCGGACTGCATGGCGCCGGAGGATACCGGGCGCAGTGCGGTCTGGTTGAAGGTACACTTATGTTTATGGGAATTTATTTACATACGCTGGGAAAAACAGATGATGAAATTGTGTCTGTCTGTTATAATTTTGCCTCTGCCTTTGATAAAACATTTGGTTCATTAAGATGTTATGAATTACGTCCAACTGGTTTTTCAGAAAACGACCCACCGCATATGTGTGAGAAACTGACTTGTGATGGAATTGGATTTGCGTACCAGTATATTTTGGGAATCATAAGGCAGTAAAGAAAATTAATCCCCGTCCGTCCCATCCTTCATCTTAAAAATCGGATTCCGCGCCATATTAACCACCAGCGGTATCACCATAATAAACCACACAATCGGCTCTGATATAATAATCCCCATATAGCCAATCACAGGGGCGAGAAAGAACGCAATCGCCACTTTTCCGATAAGCTCCAGCGCACTGGAAAATACAGGCGTTTTGTTATCCCCGAATCCCTGCATACTGTTTCTGAACAGACAGATAATCGTTGGGACAAAATAAAAAGTAGTATTCACTTTCAGGTAAAGCGACGCTGTATCTATGATTTCTTTCTCATTAGAAGCTGTGATCAGCCGGATTAAATACGGGGAAATTGTAAAAGCGGCCAGCATAACAAGCGCACACCAGGCAAAAGTTAAAAGTACCGTGTCTTTGATTCCGGTTTTAATCCTTGTGTATTTTCCGGCACCCAGGTTCTGTCCGCAGTAAGTGGCAAGGGTTGTGCCAAGCACGGAAAACGGAAGCATGAAAACAGAGGTTGCTTTTCTGGCAGCCGTGTGCGCAACAATAATATTCGTACCGAATGTATTGATGCTTGTCTGTAAAGCCAGGGTTCCAAGATTCACAAATGAAACCATAAATCCCATGGAAATTCCTGTGGAAAGAAGCTTTCTGTAAATCTCTTGTGAAAACGCCAGGTCGTTCTTTTTCAGCGAAAGCTGCGGATATTTTTTCCTCATGTATATAAAACACAGAAAAGCGGAAAACGCCTGCGAAATGACAGTCGCATATGCCGCGCCCGCCACGCCGGTTTGAAGGTAACGTATAAATGTATAATCCAGAAAGATATTTAAAAAAGAAGCCAGAACCAGAAAAATCAGCGGGGTAAAGGAGTCCCCGATTGCACGTAAAACCGCGGTGCAGATATTATAGCAGGTTCCGGCGATCAGTCCGGCAAGCACGATACGGATATAGCTTTCCGCTTCTGGGAGAATGTAGGCGTCAACGTGCAGAAATCCCAGAAGCGGCCTTAAAAACAGCAGGCATAAGCAGCTGATGCAGACGGTGATTATAACATTTGACAAAATGGTTCCGCCAATGGCTTTTTTCATGTTTTTTTCATCGCCTGCACCAAAATAAGTGGCGACAATAATTGCCATGCCGTTTGTAAATCCGTTCAGAAGTCCGGTCAGCATATCGCTTAGGGTGGTTGTCGCACCAACGGCGGCAAGGGAAGTTTCCCCCAGTATTTCCCCTACGATACGCGTATCCACGAGACTGTAGAAGAGCTGGAACAGCTGTCCGATAAACAGCGGGACAGCAAAGGCAAGAATCAGTTTTAATGGTTTTCCGGCGGTTAAACTTTTCATAAAGGCATCTCCTTTGTACAGGGCAGGTTTAACCTATTATATCGGATTTTCCACCGGATTACAATGCAGACAGCGGCTATCCCTTAACTGCGCCTGCAGCCATTCCGTTTACCATATTCTTTACCAGACAAAAATACAACAGAACAATCGGTACTGCAATAAATACGCTTCCTGCCGCAAATCTGGCAAATTCCGTTTCATCCAGACTCATAAGTCCCACTGCCACGGTATAAAGATCTTTTTCTTTCAGCAGCAGTTTCGGCAGGATAAAGTCACTCCAGGGCCAGGTAAAGGAGGTCAGTGCCGTGTAGACAATTATGGGCTTTGAAAGCGGAAGGTGTATTTTCCGGAACACCTGGAAATTCGTGGCTCCGTCAATCCGTGCCGCCTCGTCAATGGCTTTGGATATGGTATCGAAAAATCCCTTCTGCGTCAGATATCCCATGGGCGCTCCCGCACTGTAAATTAAAACCAGTCCCCAGAGATGATTGATAAGGTTAAACTGTGTCATAAGAAGATAGACCGCAATCATTCCCATAAAGGATGGAAACATCCCAAGTACCATGGTTGTTTTCATAATCGGTTTTCGCGCCCGGAACTGGTACCTTGACATGGTATAAGCCGTCAGTATGGTTAAAAAAGTTCCAAGAACACAGCTTCCGGCAGCCACAAACAGCGTGTTAAAAAACCATTTGGGATAATTGTACATTGCCGTATCGGTAAACAGTTTTTTAAAGCTGGCAAGACTGTATTCCTGCGGGAAAAACCCGTCGAAGGAATAAATGGTTCCTGACTTTGAAAAGGAAGCCAGTATCAGCCAGAGGCAGGGAAAGAAAAACACAAATGCCACGGCAAGTAAAATGATATAGGTAAGAGTGGTATCCGCCACTTTTCCAGTCGTATGTTTTTTTCTCATTGAAAGGTGTCCTCCTCTCTGTAGGACGGTGATTTTACATATACAACCAGTGAAATCATGGAAGTAATAATGAAAATAACCAGACTGATTGCCGCTCCGATGCAGTAATAATTGTTATCAATTGACAGGTTATACAGCCAGTTAATTAACAGGTCCGTATCACTGGCAAGGAAGTAACCGTCCAGATACAGCCCGCCCCTTAAGAAATAAAAAATACCAAAGTTGTTAAAGTTTCCGATAAACTGGCCGATTAGTACGGGCATGGTGGAAAACAGCACGAACGGCAGCGTCAGTTTCTGGAACTTTTTCCATTTGCCGGCCCCGTCGATTTCTGCCGCCTCGTATAAGGATTTATCCCAGTTGGACAAAATTCCGGTGGCAAGAAGCATAATGGAGGGAACACTTATCCAGCAGTTGACCAAAAGTCCGATAATTCTTGCGGACCATCTGGCGTCCAGGTCCAGAAAACCGACTGCCGTTCCGCCGCCGGCTGTAATCATCTGGTTCACTGGTCCGCCGTAGGAAAACATAAACTTAAAGGCAAGCAGTGTAATAAAGCCGGGAATGGCATAGGCAAGCACCGGAAAGGCGCGCCAGAAGGCTTTTCCTTTTACACAGTCTTTTTCCAGCAGCAGTGCAAGCCCGAGTCCTGCAAAATAATTCAGTGCGGTGGACATTACTGCCCACAGCAGGTTCCATCCCAGAATCCGGAAAAAGGTAGGGGCAAACTCTGACAGCGTAAGCAGCCTGGCAAAATTCTGGAAGCCCACCCAGTCCACCAGCTCCGGTGGAACAATTTCGCCGCCGTAGTTTGTAAACGCAATCAGAATCATAAAGATGATGGGAAGAATGTTAAATACACATACGCCAATGACCGGAAGCACAAGAACTGTCATGTAAAACTTTTTATCAAGCAGCTGGGCAAGCTCTTCCCGGAATGCCGGCAGCGGTTTTCCCTGCTCTTTCAGCTTCTGCATCTTCCAGGCATCCCTGATATTGCACCGGTAAAGCAGCACAAATGCGGCAAGCACAATCCATGCAAAGATTCCCATAAGAAGCATAATGACAGAGTTATCCCCTTCAATGCCAAGCCATGCATCTCCTTTTTGTTCTCCCAGTGTAAAAAATCCTGTTAAATCAGTAAACCCGCGGCGGATAAAATAATATATCATACTGATTTCCGCCAGCAGAAACAAAAGCCCCTTTCCGATTCGTCCGTAGGCAAACTGTCCTGCCCCCATAAGGAACAGGGAGGCACGTGTTTTTGCACTGCTGTGTTTTATTATTTCTCTCATTTCTTTCACTCCTTACTTCAGGGTAAAGATTGCATCATGAATCTGGGTATCCACCGCTTCTAATCCTGCCTTCAGCGAAGCGGTATCTTTGTATTTCTTTTTCCCTTCCGGCCGGAAGGCGTCTTTTGCCACATCTG
The DNA here is from genome assembly GCA_910587655.1 of uncultured Agathobacter sp. GTDB lineage: Bacteria > Bacillota > Clostridia > Lachnospirales > Lachnospiraceae > Roseburia. Next base: position 59,736 of record CAJUND010000015.1, read on the forward strand.
TAAAAAAGGTCTGTGCCGGGGTCCAGATCTGAGCCACCTCTTTGATGGAAGGCATCAGAACGATGGTCCCTTTTTCCATATTTTCATAGAGCAGGGCTGAGACGCCGCCCGCCTGTTCTGCCGCATCCTTTCTGGCAGGCGCCACGCCGAGCATTTCGCTGCGTTTCAGCTGCATTTCATAGCTTGTCGCAAATTTCACAAAGGCAAGGCTGGCGTTTGGGGCTTTGGTATAAGCGCTGACAGCGTATCCGTTTACACCGCCCATGCTTTTTGAATCTTTCAGGGCAGGCTTTTCCTCTGTCAGGTCGCCGCTTTCCGGCAGCTTCGGCAGCGTTGTCATGACCAGGTTTTCCTTTGCCTTTGTTTCGGCATCTTCTTTTGACATTCCTTCACTTTCATATACCAGAACCAGTTCGCTGATAAATGTGGAATACATATCGGGTGTGGTAATCGTTGCAAAGTAGGTTCCGTCCGCCAGTTTGCTGTATGCATTTGTGGTAATGGTATCGTCAATACATTCTTCATTCATGGCAGAAGCAAGCTGGGAGAGTACCCATGCCCCTTTTTCAGATTCTCCTTTGGAAAAACCGATATCATCCGGATTGGTATTGTTATCCCCGAATACATAACCGCCATAGGAAAACAAAAATCCGCTGGAAAAATATACATCAAACAAAGACTTCATGTATCCGTATTTTGAAGAATCCTCTTTATGTCTTTCAACAGAATACGCGTACAGGTTATTCCAGTTTTCCACCATATCCGGCACTTTGTTGCCATCCTGGTCCCAGGCGGTTTCCCAGTCTTCCGGAAGCAGGTCGCTTCTGTAGTAGAGCATCGGCGCCTGTACATTGACCGGCACGCCGCAGTAATAGGTACTGCCGTCCGCTTCTGTCTGGTATGCGCTCCATGCATTCTCCGGTATCTGTTTGTAGCAGTCCATTGTTTCCACCGGAAGGGGGTATATATGCCGTCCCTGTGCATACTGCATAATAATGTCGTTTGCCTGGTACAGCACATCCGGACCATAGCCGTAAGGTCCGTCATTGGCGAGGTCTAAATACTGGTCCATGTTTGCATCCACTGCTGTAATCCCCTGCTCCTTGTATTCTTCATTGAATGCTGCAATAAGTTCGTCAAAATATCCCCTGGAAATTGCCGTGTCGTTTTCCAGCACCCGGATGGTAACATTTTTCTCCAGCTCGCCCGAAAACACTCCGTTTGATTTCTGTGTATCTTTGTTTGTGCCCGTCTGGTCTTCTTTTTTATCCCCGCAGCCGGTGAATAGGGAGAGTCCCATAACAAATGCCATTAACAATGCGCCTTTTCGTTTCATTTTACACCAGTCCTTTCCTGTATTATTTTTCCTCTGTGGTTATTAAAAATCCTTTTTCCTGCAGTATGAAATCCGTGCATCTGTTTTCGCAGAGTACGGTTTCATTTTTCGCGGAAATTACTTTTTCCTCAGGTTCCAGATTAATCCGCAGTATTAAAGTGTTTTCCTTCCAGTTTCTTTTTACTGCTAACATTCCCTGTTCGGCTGTTATTTCTGTATCGCCGTACTGCACAGCAGGCTGTTTTCGAATCTGAATCAGTTTCTTTACCATTTCCAGAAAGTCCATGTCCCAGGAAGCGCTGTCCCAGGAAAAACACCTGCGGGAATCCGGGTCATATCCGCCTTCCATACAGATTTCCGTTCCGTAATAGATACATGGGGCGCCCGTAAAAACCATTTCCAGGGCAATTGCCGCAAGTACCTTATTTTTGTCCTTTCCGGTTTCCGTATAAAAACGGTGGGTGTCGTGCGAATCAAGAAGATTCAGCATCATACGGTTTACCTGATCCATATTCCGCATCAGATTGGCGTTTAATTTATCCGCCATTTCCGCTGCGGTAAATACGCCTTTTGCAAAATAATCCAGGCATGCCTTGGTAAAAGCATAGTTCATAATGCTGTCGTACTGGTCGCCCATAAGATACGGATAGGCGTCATGCCAGTTTTCCCCGATAATGACACAGTCCGGTTTTTCCTTTTTTACTGCCTTTCGAAACTGCCGCCAGAAATCATGGGAAACTTCGTCAGACACATCCAGACGCCAGCCGTCGATGTCCGCCTCCCGGATCCAGTAAAGCGCCACATCAACCAGAAACTTTTGAACCTCTTCATTTGCGGTGTTCAGCTTCGGCATATAGCTGCATGCGGCGAAGCATTCATAATTCATATCCTCCGGGTTTGGAAAATCTCCCTCAATGATAAACCAGTTATAGAAAGGGGAGTCCTTTCCGTGTTCCAGTACATCCTGAAACTGTTTCATCTCCATGCTGCAGTGGTTAAATACGGCATCCATTACCACCCGGATATTTTTCTGGTGGGTGGTCTGTACCAGCTTTTTTAACACTTCCAAGCTTCCAAACTGCGGGTCCACCGTATAATAATCGCTGATATCATACTTATGGTTGGAAATGGACTGGAAAACGGGAGTCAGATAAATTGCATTGATGCCAAGCTCCTGTATGTAATCCATTTTTTCTGTAATACCCGCCAGGTCCCCCCCGGCAAAGCTTTTGGGCGTCGGCAGTCCGTTCCACTCCATGTTTACATAGGAGGTATCCTTTTTATGGTCTCCCTGCCGGAATCGGTCCACAAATATCTGGTAAAAAACGGCGTTTCGCATCCAGTCCACCGTTTCCAGCACGTCGTTTTTATTAATATAAGGCATTTGAAAGAAATTGTAAAAGCCTTCTTCAAACCGGTATTCCCCGGTTACGCCGTCTTCGCTGAAATACCATGTAGTTCCTGCCTCTTCTATTTCAAAAATATAGGCAAAGCGTACATCGGCAAGCATCATCCGGATTTCATAATAATGATACAGCCTGTCACTGTATTTAATCTCCATCGGTATTTTTTTCCGGTGGAAGGTGAAGTCATATTTCTGGGAATAAACCAGAAATACCTTCGCCTTTTCATCTTCCCGTGCCATGCGCAGCCGGATGACCAGCTCCTTTTCTCCTGCCGGGAAACAGTAACGGGAATCGGGGATATGCAGTATTGCGTATTCGTTCATGTGTTTTTTCCTTTCCCACTTTTTTTAGTTGACAAATTTTCCAAAATTCTATATAACATGAAAATAGAATTCATTTATCAGGAGAGAGGGAATGTTTATGAAAAACAATATTACCATCAAGGATGTCGCCCGGGAAGCAGGGGTCTCTGTTGCCACCGTTTCTTATGTCATTAACGAAAGGGATGACAAGCGCATCAGTGACAAGACAAGGAAAAAGGTACTGCAGGTCATTAACCTGTTAGACTATGTTCCCAATCAGTCTGCCAAGGCCCTTGCTACCAGTAAAAGCGGCATGATTGCACTCTATGTTTCTCCTGATTTTTCTGTTTTAAAAAATGCAGAACAGCTGCATTTCATTAACTTTTTTTCTTCTTTTCTCCATGAAAAGAATTACAGTTTAATTTACTTAAGCGATACCTGCACGGAAAAATTTGACCATGCGGATGCTATTTTGTGTTATGATGTTTCTTCTGAATATTTTCATCAGATTGGCGACAATAATTTTGCCCCCCTGCTGGCATGTGACTGCATGATTCATGATCCTTTATTTTTTCAGGTTAATTCTGATTATGAAAAACTGTCCCGTCAGGCGGAGGAATATTTTGGGCAGCAGGATTATACCTTTGTGCTGCTGGAAACCCCCAACCAGGAACGGAAAGCATATCTGAAGCCGTTTTTTAAGGAGGTTATTTATGTAAAAGATTTTGCAGATCTTGCTTCCCTTCCCGGCGGGAATCTTCTGGTAGTGGAGCATACGCTGTATGACTGTCTGAAAGACCGTGCAGATGTATGCTATCTTCCGAGCCTTACAGCTGAAAAATGTGAAGTTATACTGTCCTGTATTGAAAATGCCATAAAGCGTATTCCTATTTCAGAACATGATATTCTGTTTTGAAATATATGCTGAAAATTCCGGTAATTTCAAGGCAGTGCAGTTTATTTGCAGCTTACCGTCAGTATTTTTGCAGCAGGGTCATAGGTAAAGGTATAGGTTCCCGCCTTGCCTGCCACCAGGTTGGCATTGCCCGTTCCGGTTACATATGACAGGCTTTCGGCATCATCTTCGGCAATATTGGTGTACCGGATATATTCCGTTCCCACGCCGCTTGTTTCCCCGTCAGATACCATGGAGGTAAACATAAATTCGTCTCCCTCCTCCAGGTCTATGGTCAGCGTATAAATACCGTCTTTTTCCGTAAACTTTGTTTCATCAGTGTAAACGTCTTCCCATCCGGTAATTTTTGCCCCCTTGATGTAATAATCTGTCTGCATTGCAGAATCGCCGGCAGTGCTTTCCCCGTTATAGGTCCAGGTAATCATGTCGTAATTGTTTATGTTAAATGCTTCCTTATTATCCTCAGAATAACTGGCGCTGTCAGTTTCATACTGGTCTTCTCCCGGATAAGTAGTTAAGGTAAAGGTGTAATTTCCTGCCACGGCGCATTTAATATTTGCACGTTTACTGCTGGCGTCCCCCAGGGTTCCGGAATTGGCAAAATAGTCTTTTCCATCCCTGGAAATGCTGTCCAGATAACCGTATCCTCTCTGGTTGTGCCAGCTGGTGTTAATGGCGAACTGGAACTCATCCCCTTCGTTCAGGTCCAGGGTAATCGTATAAATGTTTGCCCCGCTGTTTTCTTCCTTTGTCATTTTCTGGGCGTCTCCGATAACCTTTCCCCAGTTGGATTCCATCAGTGCCGCGCTGCTTCCGCTTCCCACAATGGCAAATTCCCTGGTATCCTCCACATAAGTTACAAATCCGCCAAATACACTGGTGTCTTCCGTGACCGGTTGTGAAAAATCAAAACGGTGTGACATCTGGGGTGTTGCAAACCAGCCCACGAAGCCTTCTTTTTCCGGTTCATATTCTTTGACACACTCCCCGCTCTTGACTTCCTCTGTCTTTAACTCTGTTTTTCCGTCGGAATCATAGAAGGTTACTTTGCAGGTGTCTTCCCTGCTTCCTTCTTCCTGAGTGACGGTTTTACCGTCTGTTTCCCTGTTTCCGCATCCTGCTGTTCCCATGGAAAGTACCAGTGATGCTGCCAGTACAAGCATAAAACTTCTTCTCTTCATCCTTCTCCTCGCTTTCCTTTCTGTAATTTGTTGTTCTTTTTAGGTTAATCGGTTAAGCATACTGGTATTTTTTAAGCAAACTGCACAAGATGACAGTTTGCTTAACCGTTTAACTTGATATAAATGTAACACCTCGGGGAGATAATGTCAATAGTTTTTGGTAAAAATTATCATGGAGACTTGTTATGCTATATTCAGGTAAAATTAATTATAAAACCAGGTGGTTTTACAGGCAGTGTAATGATAGAATGGATTTGCAGGGAGTAATAAAGGAAGGGGGATGCAGATAATGGTATATCTGAGCAGTTTTCTGTTTTCCAGTGAAAAAGTCAACAATCCCAACATCTATCCGTATCATGTATTTGCCAAAAAATCTGAGAGGCTGTTACTGTTTCATCCCATTACGATTTTATATGGAAATAATGCTTCCGGAAAATCCACGATGTTAAATATTATGGCAAATAAACTGAATTTGACAGGATGGGAATATGCTTCCAGTAACAGATATGGACCTTATTTTATGAATTTTGTGAATGGATGCAGTTTTTCCTTTGGGGATGATGAAGATGGGAAGGAAATAAGTAAAATTCCTTCTGCCAGCAGATACATCAAAAGTGAGGATATTTTGTATGAGATTAAAAAAATACAGCAGGAACAGGTTCTGGAGGAAGGCTATGTATATGAACATGTCAGAAAAGGAATGCCGAAAGAGCAGATAAACAGTCTGAAAGATTCATGGAAAATGAAACGGGATTTGGAGAATATGATTTTTGCCCAGGAAAAGTATTCCAATGGTGAGACAACGTTACAGCTGCTGGAAGATTATATAGAGCCGGACGCCTTTTATCTGCTTGATGAACCGGAGGTGTCCCTGTCACCGGAAAACCAGACGGTACTGGCGGAAAAGCTGAATCAGATGGCAAGATTCCTGGGCTGTCAGTTTATCATTTCCACGCATTCGCCTTTTATGCTGGGAACATTAAATGCAAGAATCTACAACATTGATTCGGAGGAACTTGAAGTGACAGAGTGGAGCAGGCTTCACAATGTAAGATATTTTTATGAGTTTTTTAAAAAACACAGGGAAGAATTTGAAAATACGGGACAGCCATTTTTATGAGGTACAGTGATGAATTATTTTATCAAAGAAACAGAACGAAAAGGAACCTGCTATCATGAATTTCAAAGGGGAAAATGGGATGGGAAAACGTTCTGGCATCAGGATTCCCTGCTTATGCATGATGATATTCTTATTGGTCTGAAACTTTGGAAATTGTTTGCAGAGACAGTTTCCGGTTATCATTCATATGGTGAAACGGAGATTAGCAGGGAGCAGTGGGAAGCTGTTTGCAATCAGGCGGATGCGATGGGCGGGGAGATGAAAGCAGCGATAGAAGAGCTGAAGCCGTGGGCGGAAAAGAATTTCCGGACAGAACAGGTTTTTACTATTTTGGGAATATAGTAATGCTGTTCTGTTACCTTTTTCTAAAAAACATTTTAACTTGAATAATTTCAAAGCAAAAACTTTCTTTAGGAACGCGTCATTGATTTATAGGAATTTCCCCATGCTTCCATAGCGTCAAGTATCGGCCGCATTGTTTCCCCCAATTCTGACAGGGAATATTCAACTCTTGGCGGAACCTCCGCATACACAGTGCGAGTAATCAGCCCGTCTGCTTCCATGGACCGCAGGCTGTCCGTCAGAACTTTCTGACTGATACCGTCCAGACTTTTCTGCAATTCATTAAAACGCCATGGCCGTGTCCGCAGATTGCGGATGATCAATAACTTCCATTTATTTCCTATGAGCTGAACAGTTGTAGCTACCGGGCATTCAGGCAGCAATTCCGCTTTCGTTTTCATGTTACACCTCCATTACTTCCAAAAAGACTGTTACACTTCAATTATACTGTAGTATCCCTAAAAAAACAATGGCAGGAAGTGTTTTTGAATATTTGACATTAAAAATTTTAAGGCTGTAAATGCCAGAAAATCTTGTAAATCCACAAAGGTTACAAAAAGGTAACCTGAGTTATAAAAAAGTGCGTATTTGTGAGAGTGGAAGAAATTTTTATAATAAGAATTACAGAGAGCAGAACAGCTCCCTGAATACTTAAATGGAGGTAACTGCAATGGCACTTTCTAACTTAACTGGATGGAACGCAAACAATATAGGTTCAGCCTGCGGGGCTTCTGACAAACCGGAAAAAAACCGGCGGCTTGTGGTTCAGCTTGTGGAGCCGGCGACAAGTAGACGTTCTAAATTCTTCCCCAAATGTGTTTCCGGTGGGAAATATCCCACCGGGAGCATACGAGATTTTTTCGGTGGCGGGCTTTTTTTTGCCTAAACCGATTTCATATAAAAAGGCAAAGCGAGGTATGCGGAATGAAGCAATATTTTTCTTTTCAATGGCACATTACGGATGAGTGTGACCAGCGGTGCAGGCACTGCTACATTTATTCAGGAGATGTACACAAAAAAATTGATTTCATGAATTGGCAGCAGATACAGGATACGTTCTATAACTGTCTTGATTTTTGTAAGGTTTACAACCGCTTGCCTTATTTCTATATTACCGGCGGTGATCCAATCCTGCATCCGGATTTTTGGAGGCTGTTGAAACTGCTTCACGAACACAGCATACCATTTACCATTCTTGGAAATCCTTTTCACTTAGACGATCAGATATGCCGTGAGCTGAGGTTATACGGCTGTGAGAAATATCAGCTGTCTATCGACGGGCTTCGTGAAACGCATGACTGGTTCCGAAAACCCGGCTCCTACGACTGCACCATGGAAAAGATTGACTGCATTAACCGTGCGGGAATCCGCAGCGTGGTTATGACGACTGTTTCCAGAACAAACCGTATGGAGATTCCCGGCATTATTGATGCTGTTGTAAAAGCAGGTGCGAATGTATTTGCCTTTTCACGTTATGTTCCCAGCGGCGGAGATCTGGATGCAGGCATGACGCCGCTGGAATATCGGGAACTGCTTGCAATATGTGATAAAAAATTCAAAGAATATGAGGCGGAGGGCTGTAAGACATATTTTAATAAAAAGGATCATTTGTGGACGCTGTATGAATACGAAACGGGATCTTTCAAAATTCCCGAAACTGCAGAGGACGGAATGATTTACGGTGGCTGCAACTGCGGCAACTGCCATATCACGATTCTTCCCACGGGTGACGTCTTTGCCTGCCGCCGGGTAGCTGACAGCAAAGTGGGCAATGTGTTCAGAGACAGGCTTGCGGATGTCTGGGTATGTGAAATGGAAGCCTACCGGGACTATAAAAAATTTGAAAAATGTTCAAAGTGTGAGCTGCTGGCGTTCTGCCGAGGCTGTCCCGCCGTTGCAAAAGGAACAGGCGGAAATTATTATGCTGCTGACCCGCAATGCTGGAAGGAGGTTGTTTAAAAATGAATGAAACATTGAAGACAATTTTACATCGGCGGTCGATTCGCAGATTTGACGAAAAACAGATCGAAGAGGACGCTTTGCAGAAGATTTTACAGGCTGGATTGTATGCCCCAAGCGCAGGCGGACGGCAGGGCGTAATCTTTGCCGTCTGTCAGACAAAAGAGATAAATGAGCAGCTTGGAAAAATCAAGCGGGCAAATTCCAGTCCCCGTATGGCTACGGCTGTAAGCTATGTGTCCAGGGAGCAGCCCAGCATTGCCGATGACCCCAGTCTGCAAAATGCCTTTTACGATGCGCCTACGGTCATTACCCTGTTTGCTCCGAAAAACTTCCTCTTTTCCCCGGAGGATTGCGCCATTGCCGCCGAAAATATGATGCTGGCAGCTGATTCCCTCGGTATCGGTTCCTGTTATATCGGTCAGGGCTGGAACGCTTTTGCAGATTCTTATGGGCAGGAAATTTTGAAGAAGTGGGGAATCCCCGTGGACCACTATGCGGTCATGCAGCTTTTGCTTGGTTATTCCCGCGGGGGTGATCCGCATCCCACACCGAAACAAAGAAAAGAAGGACGTATACTGCGATTTTAGGGAGGTATTTGTTATGGATGCAGAAACTTGTATGGAAAAATTAAAGCTTGTCGGCGTTTTATCCTTTGCAACGGTTGACGGTGAGGGAAACCCGCAGATTCGATGTATCAGCGCGATTCATTTCGATAAAGACAGCTTCTGTTTTTTTACGGCGAGAGGAAAAAATTTTTGCCGTGAACTTCTTGAAAACGGCAAAGTTCAAATACTGGCTTATACACGCTTCAAGGAAATGATACGGCTGTCTGCAAAGGCTGTGCCTGCCCCTGAATCGGAGCAGGAAGAAAAGATTAACATGATTTTTTCCGAACAGCTATATCTGGCAAATGTTTATCCTGGCGACACCCGGAAAATCGGGATTATTTTTGAGGTGAAACATGGCGAAATAGAATATTTTCATCTGGGTGTAAATCCAATTTTTCGGGAAAACTATACGCTTGGGGAAGGGACGATTTCGGAAAAAGGGTATTTCATTACCAATAGCTGCATTGGCTGCGGAAAATGCCAAAAATGCTGCCCGCAGAAATGCATCGCGCAGGGGAAGCCCTTCCATATCCAGCAGGAACACTGCCTGCACTGCGGAAGTTGTTATGATAACTGTCCTGTAAAGGCGGTTCAGAAACGAGGTGGAAAATGATGGTGAGACAGAGATTTCCAGGGCAATTGCTGCAAGTACCTTATTTTTGTCCTTTCCAGTTTCCGTATAAAACCGGTGGGTGTTGTGCGTATCAAGAAGATTCAGCATCATACGGTTTACCTGGTCCATATTCCGCATCAGATTGGCGTTTAATTTATCTGCTATTTTCTCTGCAGTAAATACGCCTTTGGAAACCGCCGCCAGAAATCATGGGAAACCTCGTCAGACACATTCAGACGCCAGCCGTCGATGTCAGCCTCCCGGATCCTGTAAATCGCCACATCAATCAGAAACTTTTGAACCTCTTCATTTGGGGAATTCAGCTTCGGCATATAGCTACATACGACAGTGGTTAAATACGGCATCCATTACCACACGGATATTTTTCTGATGGGCGGTCTGTACTAGCTTTTTTAACACTTCCAAGCTTCTATATGTAATCCATTTTTTCTGTAATACCCGTCAGGTCCCCCCCCCCGGCAAAGCTTTTGGGCGTCGGCAGTCCGTTCCACTCCATGTTTACATAGGAGGTATCTTTTTTATGCTCCCCTGCCGGATCATGGTGTCATCTATGCAGAGGAGTACCGGATGTGTTTCAAGTGAACCAGGAACCAGCCGGAGGGCGGGTCTGGCTGTGGCATTCATAAAGACGGCACAGTCAGCCTTTGCACAGGAACAGTGTTTCGGCAGTTGGAGCTGGGAATGTAACAAAATATGCAGAAAAATATTTATAAAGCCTACCAATTATGTGTTTGTCGTTGTATAATAAGTTTGTCGTATGAGATTACTTCTTTCGTTTTTTAGTTGCCAAACTTATTATACACCAAAGTGTCTCGTGCGGCATTTTTTTAAAAAGTTGTAAAGTGGTGTACAATAAATAAAAGCTGATAAATGGCAAATGCAAAGGGAAGGTAATTCGTATGTATTTATCCAGTATTCATATTGAAAATTTAAAAATGAGATTGATACAATTTAGAGAGTTCGGGAGCTGTCAGAGGTAGCATATAATAAAGGAGCGCTGTTTCTTACAGATGCAGTGCAAGCTGTAAGCAATATTGCACCGAATGGATTTAAAGAGAATAGAAATTGTAACCCAGCTGATACAAATTGTGGAAAGCATGAATGAAGGCAGGTAATAAGTATTATGAATATGCAGGAATTAAAACAGTTAATTTATAAAGGCGAGAAAGTAGACATAGAGTGTAAAGAAGCAGAAAGCAATGTGCCGCGTTCTGCCTATGAGTCGTATTCTGCTTTTGCTAATACAAAAGGCGGCTATATTATTCTAGGAGTGAAGGAAGATAAAAAGAAAACATTTCCAGAAGAAAGATTTATGATACAGGGAATTCAAAATTCAAAGAAACAGGTAGAGGATTTTTGGAACACCATTAACAGCAGTAAGGTCAATCGTAATATTCTGAAAGATGAAGACGTATTTATTGTGGAAGAGTCTGGAATTAGCCTGATTGTGATTAATGTGCCTAGAGCTGATTATAAAATGCGTCCGATTTATGTTGGCGAAAATCCATACAAAGGGACATTCAAGCGAAATAACGAAGGTGATTATCACGCAACGGAACATGAAATTAGAGGAATGATTCGAGACCAAAACCCGGATGGTAACGATGGAATGGTTTTAGAATATTATACAATGGACGATATTGACAAGGAAACATTGCGGAAATACCGGCAGATTTTTGAAATCAGGAATGACGGACATGTCTGGAATGCCCTTGACGACAAGTCATTTCTGGAAAAACTTGGAGGATACAGAAAGGACAGAAGGGAGGGCAAGGAGGGACTGACACTTGCAGGTCTGATGATGTTTGGAGACGGACTTGCCATACGGGATGAGTTTGACAATATTTTTATGGATTACCGCAATGAAAGCGAAATTACAATGGATATTCGATGGAATGACAGGATTACCTACGATGGAACATGGGAGAATAATCTGTTTAATTTTTTTACAAAAGTTACGCCGAAATTAACGGAGGATTTGAAGAAACCATTTAAGCTTGAGGGAATACAGCGGATAGATGAAACTCCGGTACACAAAGCGGTGAGGGAAGCATTTGTAAACCTTATAATACATGCCGACTATTTGATGGATGCAGGTGTTCTGAAAGTGATAAAAAAGTCAAATGGATTTGAATTTACGAATCCGGGTATTCTGAAGCTTCCGCTGGAGGACATTTATCGGGGAGGAAATTCAAAATCGAGAAACCCGCATATGCAGACCATGCTTAGAATGGTTGGATTTGGGGACAATGCAGGCTCCGGATTTCCCTCCATTTTGGCAACTTGGGAAGAAGAGGGCTGGGTGCAGCCAGAACTGACAGAAGATACCGCCCTTAATCAAGTAACGCTTTATCTAAAAATGATTCCGAAACATGGAGAACAATCAAGAAAAAAAACAGCAGAAAAATCAGCAGAATCAGCAGAAAAATCAGCAGAATCACAAGAGGCATTGTTATCAGAAAGGCAGAAGCAAATACTTGCGTGCATGGAGTTAGAAGTATTATATAGGACAGAAGAAATTGCTGAAAAAATAGGATTAAAAGGACCAAGGACAAGGCAGTTATTGAATGAACTGGTGGCAATGGGCAGATTAACCTGCACAGCAGCTACTAAAAACAGAAGGTATATAAGGGTTGAATAAAGCAGGAAATGACGTGAAATACGCTAATCGTTATATACTAAGAAGAAATTATTTGCGATTGGAATATATATCGTTACCTTCAATGCTTAGATGGATGAAATGAAAAATGGCTGAGCCTTCAAAAAGGGACTGGAAATTATACAGGGAGACAATTGGTGGATGGCAGGAACATTACATGGAGAATTTGGTAAAGGAATATGCGGACTATTTGTGCAGCGACTTGCCTGCATCCACCAAGTTTTGGGAGATGGAAAAAAGGATTAAGAGAGACAGGAAAACGCCAGGGGTTTGTATTGAGTTAAGGAAATCTGACATGTTTTGGGATATTGCCGGACTGATTAATGATAAGGTTATTTCGATGGATGATTTGGAAGAATTTAGTGACGATTTAAAAGGGGCGGTAGCGTTGATTTTGAGGAGATGTTTCTGACTTTGGAACAGTCGTTTCATTTCTTCTGTCGATTCCTTCATTCCCCTCTGAAACCATACCTCTGTCCAGCCATACAGGCTGTATGCGACAAATGTATTCGCATAAGTCTCAGCTTTGGGCAGGTCCGGTTTTAATCCCATCATGTTCAGAATGACATCTTTTAGCAGATAAATAAGATGGCGTTCATTCAGAAGCTGGTAAAATGTTTTATGCTGTTCAAAATGTTTGAATATCATGCCGATAACGGAACTAAGTGGAATACTGTTGTCTTTCTCCCAGTCATTTCTCGGATGATATCTTTACAAATTATTTCCCGGATGCGGAAAGTAAAAATGTTCTGGTAGACGCTTCGCTGCTTCTGCACGAGGACTGGCATACCATTGCAACGGATGTCTGGCAGACTCCGAAGGAAATATCGGATAAACTGACAGGTAATAACCTTACACTGGACTGTCTGGCTGCATTACATAAAAAGTACGGTGATGATATCCATCTCCTGTTTGACTGTTCCACGAGAGACGGCGATCTTGCTAAAGTACAAAATTATTTTGATACAGGCGTGATGGATGTTACGGAAAAAGAAGCAGACATTTACCAGCAGATATTGAGAGATACGATTCCGCAGTTTAAGGAAATCGATGTGAGCCTGTTTATCTGGGATGGCGTTGCGTGGTATGACGATCCGAGAAATATGACGGCACATACCATTATCGCAACTCCCGCCGTATGGCTTCCTTTTGACGGGCAGAAACAATCTGTTTCCGGATGGCTTGCGGATGCGGTAAACGGCGATTTGAAAGACTACGGGCTTGATTTAGTGGATAAACAGTATTAACTGATATGCATTATAGAGAAACAGATTGACAAACCCGTGCCAGGATAATATAATTAAACCGTAGGTTTAATTATTGAAAAGGGGAATGAAAATGGCACGCAGGAAAAAAGAACCAAAAAGCGTACACAGGGAAAATATTGCAGCGGCAGCTTCCGCATTATTTCTGGAGAAAGGTATTACGGCAACTTCCATGAACGACATAGCGAAAACTGCCGGATACAGCAAAGCGACATTATATGTGTACTTTGAGAACAAGGAGGAAATTGTCGGTTTTTTAGTATTGACCAGTATGAAAAAACTATACGGCTATATCACTTCTGCACTGGAACAGGAGGAGACAACAAAGGCAAGGTATGATTTGATTTGCCAGGGGCTGGTCTGGTACCAGGAGGAATTTCCTTTTTATTTCAAAACGGTGCTTGATAAAATAAATATTGATTTTGAAGGCCGGGATTATCTGCCCGAAGAAAAAGAAACTTATCAAATCGGGGAAGAAATAAATGAAAAACTGAAGGATTTTTTAATATCCGGTATAAAAAAAGGTGAACTGCGCGATGATTTAGCAATCATGCCTACTATCTTTAATTTTTGGGGAATGCTGTCAGGGCTTATTCAGTTTGCGGCAAATAAAGAAGAATATATAGAAAAAGAGATGCACTTATCGAAAAAACAGTTTTTAGAATATGGCTTTGATATGCTGTACCGTTCAATCCAAAAGGAACAAACGAAATAAATATGAACAGAAAATGAGGTGTTTCAAATGAGGGTATACCAGAAAAAAATAATTTTACTTGTTATTTTATTCCTTTTCCTTGTCGGTCTGATTCTGGGTGCAGTTTATTTGAAAAATGTTGCTGATTATAAACAGGCTGTAAAGGAAACTGTTATTGATGAAATAAATATTGCTGATGTTTCCGACGGTGTTTATGTCGGAGAATATGATGTGGATTTTATCTATGCCAAAGTGGAGGTAACTGTAGAAAATGCAAAAATTGTAAGCATTAACATCCTGGAGCACCGGCATGAACGTGGTAAAGCTGCAGAAACCGTTACAGATAAAATAATTGATGAACAGAAGATTGATGTTGAAGCAGTATCTGGCGCCACAAATTCAAGTACTGTCATCAAGAAGGCTGTTGAAAATGCCATGAAAGGAACGGCATTATAGTGAAATTACCAGGATGCAATTTTCGGTTAATCCGGGAGTTGAAGCAGGGAGGAAATACAATATGTTTTCTTATGAGGAAATACAGAATTATAACGAAACGGATATTCGTATTTATTAATATGTTGTGTCAAATTTCGAAAAAATTCAGTACATGACTATCAGGGAATTTGCAAAAGAAATTCAGGTATCTACTTCCACAATCCTGCGGTTTTGTAATAAAAACAATTTTGAAGGATATTCTGAATTTAAGGATGCCCTGAAAAAAGAAATTACACTGCAGAACAGCCGCCCTCCTATGGAAGATTTGCAGGAGCTTTCGGATTTTTTTACAAGGGCAAATTCAAGCGCTTTTGAAGAAAAATTATTGTTTGCGGTTGATGTACTTAAAAAAGCAGAATTAATCATTTTTACAGGCATGGGTTCATCGGGAACACTGGCAAAATACGGGGCAAGGTACTTTTCCAATATGGGGCATTTTGCCGTGGGACTGGAAGATGTATTTTATCCGATAGAAACATTCCGCTGGAAGAACACAGCCGTAATCGCATTATCAGAAAGCGGTGAAACTGAAAAGCTGATTGAAGCAGTCAGCCAGTTTAAGAAAAAGAATTGCCTCGTATTAAGCATTACAAATTCCCCATTTTCAACTTTAGCGAAATTGTCAGACTGGAATTTTTCTTATCACTTAAATACCAGACGGATTAATGGGGGGGTATAACGGAACAACACAGCTTCCCGTCATTTTTGTGATTGAAACGCTTGCAAAAAGAATATAAGGAAACAGCCTGTTACTTGCTATGTAACAGGTTTTTTTCTATCATAAAAACACGGAGGTGATATCATGACGGAATTGGAAAAATGCATGGCAGGAGAATTTTATGACTGTCACAATGAAATTTTCTTAAATCTGAAAGAAGAAGCACGGCGGCTGTTAAGGGAATATCATTCCCTGAGATATGAGCAGAAAGAAGAAAAGTATGATATCCTTAACAGGCTGTTTCATCAAATCGGCACAAACGTATCCGTAGGGCAGCCGTTTATCTGTGATTACGGAATGAATATCTGCCTGGGAAACAATGTTTCCGTCAACATGAACTGTACATTTGTGGATTGCAACAAAATTGAAATCGGAGATAATGTCCTGATTGCTTCAAATGTGCAGCTCTATACGGCAACACACCCTGTTGAACTGTCGGAAAGACTTACCCCGGACTGGAACATGGAATCAGGACGGTATTTTTGCCGTACCTGTGCATTGCCCATAAAGATTGGAAACGGCTGCTGGCTGGGCGGAGGTGTCATTGTTCTTCCGGGCGTAACGATTGGTGATGGCTCTGTCATAGGGGCTGGAAGTGTTGTTACAAAAAATATACCGGCAAACTCACTGGCAGTAGGCAACCCTTGTCATGTAATCCGGAAGATTAACGGAGGAAAATGTAATGTTTAAAATAGTTGCATTTGACTTGGACGGCACAATAGCCGATACCATTCCAATGTGCGTTGAAGCATTTCGGGACAGCGTATCTCCCTATACAGACCATGAACTTAGCAGGGAAGAAATCCTTCATACGTTTGGACTGAATGAAATTGGCATGATAAAAGCTGTTGCCGGTCAAAACTGGGAATCGGCGATTGAGAATTTTTATTGTCGATATGAATTACTGCACAATGAAGTTACAGGTGTATTTCCCGGAATATGGAGGCTGCTTGTTTTTCTGAAAAAAAAGAATACTGCCGTAGCTTTGATTACTGGAAAGGGTGAAAAAAGCTGCACCATAACTTTAGAAAAACTGGGCTTGTCAAAAATGTTTGATGAAACATTATATGGTTCGGAAATATACCCGAACAAGAAAGAAAATATGGAATATCTCCTGAAAAAATATTCTGTTTCCAAAGAGGAATTTTGTTATATAGGAGACACAGTTCAGGATGTAAAAGACTGCCGGGATACAGGCGTGGTCTGCTTTTCGGCAGCATGGCAAAAATCCCCTGACATTCTGGAACAGGAGAATCCCGGTCATGTGTTTTATAGTGTAAACGATTTGTACGAATATTTTAACAGTAGATGGCAATAACAAGGCATTATGCAGAAAGGACGATAGATTTATGAACAAGCAGGAAATCTATGCTTATTTAAAGAGCAATCACGTTTGGCATGAAATTACAGAACACAAAGCAGTCTGTCATATGGCTGAGCTATCCCAAATCGACATTCCTTATCCCGGAGCGGACGCAAAAAATCTTTTCGTCCGTGATGATAAGAAACAGAATTATTACCTTATCACGGTAAAGGGGGATAAACGGGTGGACTTAAAAGAATTTAGACATAGGAACAACATACGCCCATTGAGCTTTGCGTCTGAAAATGACTTAATGGATATTATGGGCTTGAAAGCAGGCTCTTTAACACCGCTTGGAATACTGAATGATAACGAAATTAAATTTAGAAAATTTAGTTGAGCCTAAAAAGATGAAATGGTATAATTTTCATGTAAAAGTATTTTGGTGCAGTAGTCTGCCAATTTGTAAAAATGACTTAGGAGGCTTGATTATGGGAGATTTTGGAGATGCGGAGAGAAGAATAAAGGGTTTAATGCCAAAAGGAACAGTGTTTGAGTTTCAAGGCGAACAGTATAAAGTTATAATGTCTGACAAGCCGACTTGTCAAAAAGGAGAGCCTAAGACTGACATTTATATCCTTGCAGAAAATAATAATAATGATAAAAAAGAAATCAAGATTTCCTATAAAAAGGAGAATGCGGATTTTATTGAAAATAAAATGAGTGCAAAGAGGGCAAAACAGTTATTTGGTTCAGAATGGGAAGTTGTAATTGAAAATTCAACAACAGCTATTAAAGATAGATTTTCAGAGAGAATGTTAATTTATAGAAACAACTTTAAACGCACTAATAAAGGAGCTATTACACTTGGCTGGAAATTTGAATTGATGAATAAGAGTAGTGGAGATTTATCGGGGAGAATGTTGCTGACAGAAGAACAGGTTATAGATGTATATGCTGGAAACAATTTGTTAGACGACAAAAGGAATGCAAATGTATGTGGGGAAATTATTCTGAATAGTGGCGTAGCGAATTACATATTATAATCCAATTTAATTAGACTTATGCTTGAACTTGTGGTATAATAACCTCAGCA
>CAJUND010000016.1:0-60822 GCA_910587655.1 uncultured Agathobacter sp.
GTTATTATACCACAAGTTCAAGCATAAGTCTAATTAAATTGGATTATACTAGATTATACACCAGAGCCGCTTGTATTTCAAGTGGCTCTTTCAAAATCTGCGCATAACTGGAAATGTAAAAAAATAATAAACTCCTTTTTTTTCCAGTGAAACTGGGTTATAATGATGTATTATGTCATAATGAAAGATGGGAGGGCAGCACATGACGAAGAAAGAGCAACTGATGAATTATGCAGCGAAAAAAAAGGAAATGTGTATTGAGAATGATACCATATCCGATAATCTTTTCAAAGAATACGGGGTAAACCGTGGTCTTCGCGATGTGAACGGTAAGGGAGTGCTCACCGGTCTTACGAATATTTCAAAGATTCTTTCATTCAAAGAGGATGAAAACGGCGGCACAGTTCCATGTGACGGAGAGCTATGGTACCGCGGCTACAACGTAAAAACATTAATCCGTTCACTTGGGGAACATGAATTTGGTTTTGAAAAAACAGCGTATCTGCTGATGTTTGGCGAGCTTCCGGTGGCAGGGGACCTTGAGGAGTTTACCCAGGTGCTTGCAAATGTCCGGACACTTCCGACCAATTTTACAAGGGACGTTATTATGAAGGCGCCGACGAAGGATATTATGAACTCCATGACGCGGAGTATCCTTACACTTGCAGCCTATGACAATAGGACGGATGTTGCCACGCTTGAAAACAACATCCGCCAGTGCATACAGCTTGTGGCAGAGTTTCCAATGCTTGCAGTATATGGTTACCATGCTTACAATCATTATGAAAATGATTCCAGTATGTATATACACCGTCCGAAGCCGGAGCTTTCCACTGCGGAAAACTTCCTCCGGATGTTAAGGCCGGACAGCAATTATTCCGAGCTTGAGGCAAAGGTACTTGATGTTGCGCTGATGCTTCACATGGAACACGGCGGGGGAAACAATTCCACATTTACAACCAGGGTGGTTACATCCGCAGGCTCGGATACATATTCCGCCATTGCAGCGGCAATGTCATCCTTAAAGGGACCAAAGCACGGCGGTGCAAACATCAAGGTTATGGAAATGATGCAGGATATCCGCAGACATGTCAAAGACTGGAAAGACCGTGATGAGGTTAAGGCTTATCTGGCGCAGATGCTTGATGGTGAGGTGTTTGACAAAAAAGGTCTTATTTATGGAATGGGACACGCGGTATATTCACTTTCAGACCCGCGTGAACGTGTTTTTAAGGCATATGTGGAAAACCTGGCAGTTGCCAAAAAACGTGAAAAGGAAATGAACCTTTACAACCTGATTGAGGAGCTGGCTCCGGAGCTGATTGCAGAAAAGAGACATATCTTTAAGGGTGTCAGCCCGAACGTGGACTTTTACAGCGGCTTTGTGTATGAAATGCTTGGGATTCCGATGGAACTTTATACGCCGCTCTTTGCGATTGCAAGAATTGCAGGATGGAGCGCGCACCGTCTGGAGGAAATCGTGGGTATGAACAAAATTATCCGTCCGGCATATAAGAGCGTGATGGCTGAAAAAGAGTAAATAAAGCTGACTGGTGTTTTCATGGAGGATTAGTTATGGAATTAAAACAGGTAAAAGGCGGGGTATGCGCTGCTCAGGGGTTTCTTGCAAACGGGCTGCACTGCGGTCTGAATCCTGATAAAGAAAAATACGACCTGGCTCTGGTATATTCAGAAACACCGTGCCAGGCGGCAGCGGTTTATACCACAAACAAAGTAAAGGGTGCGCCGATTCTTGTCACGAAACGTAACCTGGCAGCCAGCGGCGGCATTGCAAAGGCAGTAATTGTCAACAGTAAAAACGCCAATACAGGAACTGCAAACGGAGAGGAACGGGCGCTGCAGATGTGCGGGCTTGCAGCACGCGAGCTGGGCATCAGTCCTGATGAGGTCATTGTGGCATCCACAGGGGTCATTGGTGAAGAACTTCCCATTGAGCCGATTGAAGCATCCATAGGGGCACTGAAGGAAGGGCTTTCCGAAAAAGGAAACCGGGATGCGGCATATGCAATCATGACAACGGATACTGTGTTAAAAGAAATGGCCGTGCAGTTTGAACTGGATGGAAAAACCTGTACGGTTGGCGGCATGGCAAAGGGCAGCGGGATGATACATCCCAATATGGCGACCACACTGAATTTTATAACAAGTGACGCGTCCATTTCCGCGGAAATGCTGCAGAAAGCGCTTTCGGAAACGGTAAAGGTCACATACAACTGTCTGAGCATTGACGGAGATACCTCGACCAATGATATGATAAGCGTGATGGCAAACGGTCTTGCCGGTAATACAGCCATTACCTCGGAGGGAGAGGGATATGAACTCTTTAAAAAAGCCCTTTATGAAGTGCTTGCAGGGCTTACCCGTATGCTGGCAAAGGACGGCGAGGGTGCATCCACGCTGATAGAGTGTGTCTGCAGCGGTGCGCCGGATCTGGATACCGCAATTGCCGTGGCAAAATCCGTGGTGCGTTCCCCACTTGTCAAATGCATGATATTCGGGAAAGACGCCAACTGCGGCAGGATTCTCTGCGCAGTCGGTTATGCCGAAGCGGAATTTGATATAGACAGGGTTTCCATCACAGTTTCCTCTGCTGCAGGTTCCTATCAGGCAGGGGAGAACGGAAAAATTATTCCGTTTTCCGAGGAGCAGGCGGCAAACGTATTAAATGAGGATGAAATACTCATCAGCATTGACCTGAACCAGGGGGAAACTTCTGCAAAGGCGTGGGGATGTGACCTGACATATGATTATGTTAAAATTAACGGAGATTACAGGAGCTGACAGATGATAAACAAAAAAATAGGTTTTATCGGGTGCGGAAACATGGGTTCGGCCATGATACAGGGGATTCTGGATTCATCCCTGATACCGGCAAATGATATCATGGTTTCCTGCCGCACAAAAGAAACACTGGACGCAAAGAAACGGCAGTTTGGTGTTTTAACGGATACGGATAACCGCAAAACGGCAGAATTTGCAGATATATTATTTCTCGCGGTCAAGCCGCAGTTTTACGCGGACATACTGGCAGAAATCAGGGATATTTTAAAAGAAGGGCAGATTCTTGTTTCCATGGCTCCGGGAAAGACCCTTGCATGGTTTAAAGAGCAGCTTGGCGGGGACTGTAAAGTGATTCGCACCATGCCAAATACACCGTCCATGGTAAAAGCCGGAATGACGGGCATGTGCGTCAGTGAACAGGTGACAGAAGAGGAAGCAGGGCTTGTCAGGGAAATCTGCGGAGGTTTTTCAGAAACGGAAGTTGTTCCGGAGCATCTGATGGATGCCGTTACGGCAGTCAGCGGAAGCTCACCGGCCTATGTATTTATGTTCATAGAGGCAATGTCGGATGCAGCAGTGGCTGCAGGAATGCCAAGACAGCAGGCGTACAAATTTGCAGCGCAGGCAGTGCTTGGCAGCGCAAAAATGGTGCTGGAAACCGGAAAGCATCCGGGAGAGCTGAAAGACATGGTCTGTTCCCCGGCAGGAACCACCATACAGGCAGTACGCGTTCTGGAGGAACAGGGAATGCGCAGCAGCGTATTTGAAGCAGTGATGAAATGTTTTGATATTTCACGGAATATGTAAAAATAATTTGAAAATTTATACGAGGAGAGATTAACATGAGTCAGGCAAAAGTGGAAAAATATAAAAAAGAAAAAGCCAACAGAAAAAAAGTTCTTGCGCAGAACAAGGCAAAGCGTCTGGCAGGACGCATCTGTGCGTGGGTGATTTTAGCTGCTGTAGCAGGATGGGCAGGGTATTCGGGATACAGGTATTATGAATCAAAGAAACCGGCTGAGACGTTCTATGCGGACCTTTCTCCGGTATCTGACTATCTGAATGCGCTGAATACAGAGGCGGAATAAAAAAGGGATACGAAGGCATCACAGCATTTACTGCTGTGATGCCTTTTCCAGTGCATCATTTACCGCGTTTGCAAGGAGCATGGAGGTATACTGGTTGTTTTTGGAATATGTAATGTCCGATACGGACTGGGCTGAAATAATCTGTTCAGAAAGTTCATCCAGCGTCGGACCAAGAAGCGGGTACATGGTTTCCATACTTTCATCCAGATTAATCAGTTCGATGGAGTTGATATGGTTTTCATCTACGGACACCTGTACATCAAAGGCATTCTGGTCAATGAGTACTGAGGAGGTATAGACTCCGGGAACATACATGGTATCCACGGATTCGCCGGCAGACTCACCGGAACCGGCCCGGAGCATAATGAAAAGCAGTATGAGAATCAGTATCCCGATTCCGCATGCAATTCCGGCAAGGATTAGTTTTTTCATATGAAGTACAACGATTTTTGTTTTGGCGCTCATAACTTTCCTCCATTTCTGTTTACTGTATCTTATGCATGCATCTGAAAAATCATGATGAAAAGAATGAAAAAAAGATGAAGAAAAAATAAAAAAATGTGTTGACATATGACTGGCTATCTGGTATTATTTTATCTGTGCTTAGGAAATACATAAGGACAAGGCAGTATTCCTGATAGGGAAAAGGAGCACATGCATGAGAGTTTTTGCTTCGCAAAAAGCATGTGCGCAGGCAATATTCCTTCGGAATATTACAATATGCGATAGTGGCGTAGTTGGTAACGCGCGACCTTGCCAAGGTCGAGACCGCGGGTTCGAGCCCCGTCTATCGCTCTCAAAGGTATCGCGGATTCGCTGAACAGCGGGTTTGCGGTATTTTTTTATACAGTTTGCCCGTTTCATTAAGTAGACATTGCCGGTGGAAAATGGTATAATAAAATTGTACTATATCCAGATGGATTTGCACCAGGTGCATTCCATAGGGGGAAAGGATATCGTACACGGGGAGAAAATACGGGGGAGGTAAAGGGGTATGAAGTATGGAAAAACATTTGAAGAATTTCAGGAGTTAAACGGTATTAGTATCGAGGATGTACTGTCAGTTTTTGAGGCAGTGTCACAGGCGTTTCCGATGATTGTTCTGGGAAACCTGACGAAAAACACCTATACGATGTTAAAGGATGACGGGTTTCTGGCATGGGAAGTTCCGAAGGTCGGATGCTATGATGAACTGATTGATTACGGCGTGGGAAACGTCCATCCAAATTACCAGAATACATTTGTAAACCACTTTTCCAGGGAAAAGCTGATTTCCCAGTTTGAACGCGGAAAAAGAGAGGTATACGCAAAGATTTTCCAGAAGGGGCGGGGAAGCCAGTACCAGTGGGTATCCACCCATGTCATCCGCGTGCATGACAGGGACGGGGATATCTGTGAAATATGCATCAATAAAGTTCTCGAAGATGTACAGCAGAGCGGAGAACGCATTGGAAGGGAATATTATTAATCAATGAACATTATAGCAGCAGTAGACAGTAACTGGGCAATCGGTAAAAATAACGGACTTTTGGTGAAAATTCCCACGGACCAGAAATTTTTCAGGGATATCACCACGGGGAAGGTCGTCGTCATGGGGCGGAAGACGCTGGAAAGCTTTCCAGGCGGTCTTCCGCTTAAAAACCGTATAAACATTGTTCTCTCACATAATCAAAACTACAGTGTAAAAGGAGCCACAGTCCTTCATTCGCTGGAAGAGCTGCATGAGGAGCTGAAAAAATACGACAGCCGGGACATTTATGTCATCGGCGGGGAGCAGGTGTTTGCACAGCTTCTGGATGAATGCGACGTGGCACATATCACAAAAATCAATTATGCATATGATGCGGATGCCTGGTTTCCGGACCTCGATAAAAAAGAGGAGTGGAAAATTACGGCGGACAGTGAGGAACAGACGTATTTCGATCTGGAATTTTTTTTCTATAAATATGAAAAAGCCGGATGAGCCTTATCCGGCATCAGGAGGATTTGACGATGGATATCACTGGAAGGAAGTTGTTTGTAAAAGCCCTGCAGGAAGAGGGCGTTGATACGATATTTGGTTATCCCGGCGGGATGGTGATGGATTTATTTGATGAACTGTATAAGACGGATCTGTTTCACCTGGTGCTGCCAAGACATGAGCAGGGGCTGATTCATGAGGCGGAGGGATATGCGAAATCAACCGGAAAGGTCGGCGTGTGTCTGGTGACAAGCGGGCCCGGTGCAACAAATATTGTGACAGGACTTGCGGATGCGCATTACGACAGTATTCCGCTGGTATGCTTTACCGGCCAGGTGCCGCTTGGATTAATCGGAAATGATGCGTTCCAGGAGGTCGATATTGTCGGAATGACAAGAAGCATCACAAAGTACGGAGTGACCGTAAGAAAACGCTCTGACCTTGGAAAAATCATTAAGATGGCGTTTCATATTGCAAAAACAGGTAAGCCCGGTCCGGTACTTGTGGATATTCCCAAGGATATCCAGAGTGCGCCGGGACCTGCAAATTATCCTGTAAATGTGGATATCCGCGGTTATAAGCCGATTAATGACAATGTACATATCGGCCAGCTGAAACGTGCATATAAACTGTTAAAATCAGCCAAAAAACCGTTAATCCTTGCAGGAGGCGGGGTAAATATCTCGTGCGCCAATGAACAGCTTCTTGCATTTGCTGAAAAGATGCATATCCCTGTAGTTACCACAATCATGGGAAAGGGAGCGGTTCCGACCACCCATCCGCTGTATGTTGGAAATTCCGGGATGCATGGAAAGTATGCAGCCAATATGGCAGTTGCAAACTGTGATGTGCTTTTTTCCATTGGAACAAGATTTAACGACCGGATTACCGGCGACTTAAATGAATTTGCACCGGGGGCAAAAATTGTCCACATAGATATTGACACGGCATCTATCTCAAGGAATGTTGTGGTGGATGTCCCTGTGGTTGCAGATGCAAAGGTCGCTCTTGAAAAACTGCTGGAATGGGCAGAACCGAAAAAAACCTCGGAATGGCGGAAACAGATTCAGGCATGGGATCAGGAAAATCCGCTTGTCATGAACCATGACAGGGGGTTAAGCCCGCAGTGTATTATGAACTGGATTAATAAAGAATTTCCGCACAGTATTTATGTTACGGACGTTGGACAACACCAGATGTGGGCAACACAGTTTCTGGAGCTGGATGAGGGAAGTAAGCTCATCACTTCCGGGGGATTTGGAACGATGGGCTTTGGATTTCCGGCAGCAGTCGGTGCAAAGATTGCAAACCCGGATAAGCAGGTGGTCTGTATCACGGGAGACGGCGGCTTTCAGATGAATATTCAGGAGCTGGCGACAGCTGTTACGGAAAAAGTCCCGGTGACTGTATGCGTGTTAAATAATTTTTACCTAGGCATGGTACGTCAGCAGCAGGAGCTTTTTTACGGAAAGCGGTACAGTGCAACCTGTCTGTGCAAAGATGCTGCAGAACTGCCGAAGTACAGGGGAGTAAAGGATGATGTGCCGGAGTATTCACCGGATTTTGTCAGGCTTGCAGAAAGCTATGGCGCATATGGAATCCGCGTCAGGTCCGAGGAAGAGATAAAAGAGGCATTTGCCTGTGCAAAGGCACACACGGATGCACCGACAGTGATTGAATTTCTGATTGCAACCGAGGAGCTGGTGCTCCCAATGGTTAAGGGCGGAAACCCGATCAGCGAGATGATTCTGGGGTAGGGGAAAGACTGAAAAATATTAAGAAAGGAAAAATGCTGCAGGTGGTTTTTCAATCTTTGTTTGTGCCGCAATGCGACACAAATGCACCACGCCTGCGGCATGGTACAAAACATGTCTGAAATGAAAAACCGCTGGATTGCACTTTATGTGGAAAACCAGGTGGGTGTGCTGGCAAAGGTTTCCGGACTTTTTTCCGCGAAGTCCTATAATCTGCAGTCGCTGACTGTCGGTACCACAGAGGATGAGACAGTATCCCGTATGACAGTCTGCGTGACAAGTGATGATATTACCTTTGAACAGATAAAAAAACAGTTAAACTGCATGGTAGAGGTGATCAAGGTGATTGACCTTACGGACGTGCCGCTTCACATGAAAGAGATTCTGTTTGCGAAAGTCATGCATGTGGATGCAGCTCAGATTAATGAGATTTTCCAGATTGCCCAGGTATTCCAGGCGGATGTTGTGGATATGGGGGGCGACAGCGTGATGCTGGAATGCAAGCTTACGGAACGGCGTAATAATGAACTGATAGCGCTGCTCAAATCAAAGTTCAAGAGGATTTCCATCGTCCGCGGCGGAGCAGTAGCAATAGAAACGATAAGTACGGGATGTAGGTAAAACCCACTTTGTGGGTTTTGCCTACCTACGCAAATCGTTTCGCGAAGCGAATTTTCATACGATTTGCTCCTTTTGTAACACCCTGCAAGGGGTGTTGCCTGCGCAAATCGTTTCGCGAAGCGAATTTTCATACGATTTGCTCCTTACCTTACCTGGCCGCCGCCTCAATGATTTCCCCAATATACATCGTGTGCATGTCATGGTCGCTGTACCATTTCTGGGAAATCTGTGAATCAGTAAAAGTTTCCTCCGGAATCGGGACTGCCGCCATTTTTTTGCAGAGCAGAATAAGATTTGCTTCATCCGGATAAGGAATGCTGTGGCGGAATGCAGGCGTCAGTGCAGCAGCCTGGAATTTATCCCCGTCACGTCCGCTGTGGCTGCCGCAGTAGTTCAGGGCGTCACGGTATTCGTCATTTAAAAAGGACATGGAGAATAAATCCCCATTGTCAATAAATTCTTTTGTATAGCGGGAATCGCGGATAAAGATGTATACGACATTTTTGCCCCAGAGTACACCGACGCCACCCCAGCTAACGGTCATCGTGTTATATTTATTTTTGTCTCCGGCTGTAATTAATGCCCATTCTTTTCCGATTTTGGTAAACGGGTTCATCTGTAAAAGGTCAATTGGATATGGCTGAAACGTATGCATAAATTTTCCTCCTTTTTTCATTACATTATATTCATCATTATAACAATGTAATCTTTTTTTCGCAAGATGCATAAAATAGCTTGAGAAAAGAAAAAAGGATGCCAGAATGGATCAGCAGCAGAATATCAACGAAAATATAGATAAAGGAACACTTCGCATTCATCTGATCAATGAATCGACCGGCAGACCGATTGAAGGGGCAAAAATTGCAATTTCATACACCGGAAACCCATCGGATACGATTGAGGAGGTGAGCACGGATGATTCGGGAAATACTGAAGAGATTACGCTTAATGCTCCACCGCTGGAATATTCCATGGAACCATCTGAAGAGCAGCCGTATTCGGAATATACAATCCATGTGCAGGCCCCGGGCTATCGCGACATTACGGTTTCGGCGATTGATATCTTTTCGGGGGAAGAAGCACAGCAGGATGTAAGGATGGAGACAGAGGATGAGCCGGGGGACCCGATTGACACCATCGTAATTCCGGCACATACGCTCTATGCAGAATACCCGCCGAAGATTCCGGAGTATGAAATCAAACCAATGGACGAGAGCGGGGAAATCGTATTAAGCCGTGTCGTGATTCCGGAATATGTTGTGGTGCATGACGGTTCACCAGGGGACTATACGGCGGCAAATTATTATATCCGATACAGGGATTAT
Organism: uncultured Agathobacter sp.; assembly: GCA_910587655.1. Taxonomy (GTDB): domain Bacteria; phylum Bacillota; class Clostridia; order Lachnospirales; family Lachnospiraceae; genus Roseburia. The sequence goes on from CAJUND010000016.1 coordinate 9,551, forward strand.
ATCAAAAATGTGGCTTCTTCCGAAATATATGCCACATGGCCGGATGCAACCATCCGTGCGAATGTGCTCGCGATTATGTCCTTTACCTTAAACCGGGTTTACACGGAATGGTACAGGGGAAAAGGATATGAGTTTACGATTACTTCCTCCACGGCATATGACCATAAGTTTATGTATGGAAGGAATTTCTTTAACAGTATTTCAAGGGTTGTTGATGAGATGTTTGAAAACTACCTTTCGCGTCCGAATGTACGTCAGCCGATTCTGACACAGTACTGTGACGGACAGAGGGTAAGCTGCCCGAACTGGATGTCGCAGTGGGGAAGCAAATACCTGGGGGACCAGGGGTATTCGGCAATTGAGATTATCCGGAATTATTACGGCAGCGACATGTATATCAACAGTGCGCAGGGAATTTCCGGAATACCGGCGTCATGGCCGGGATATGACCTCGGCGTTGGTGCGAGCGGAGAAAAGGTCCGGCAGCTTCAGGAACAGCTTGCAAGAATTTCGAGGGCATATCCGGCAATTCCGACCATAACGGCGGACGGGGTTTACGGAAACCGGACAAAGGAAGCGGTACAGAAATTCCAGTCTGTATTCGGGCTTCCGGCAACCGGAATTGTGGATTATCCGACCTGGTATAAAATATCGGATATTTATGTTGCGGTTTCACGGATTGCAGAACTGAGATAGGATTATTTTTTACAAGAGGAGAAAAGATTGAAAAATAATAAGATGAAAGAAAGGAAAAAGGTTGCAGGTGATTTTTCAATCTTTATTTGTGCCGCAGAAAAGCGCGTCACAAATGGCACCACGCCTGCGGCATGGTACAAATGATGGAACAGTGGATGGTATACCAGAAAAAGGCTGATTTTGCAAAAACAGGGGAGAAATTCCATATTCACCCTGTTGTTGCGCGCCTGATCCGTAACCGTGATGTGACAGGCGATGAGGAAATCAGTCTTTTTTTGAATGGCACTCTTTCCGATTTACCGGATGAACACAGTATGAAAGACCTGGATCTTCTGGCGGACATTCTGCTGGAAAAGATACGGGGGCATAAAAAAATCAGGGTGATCGGAGACTATGACGTGGACGGCGTGATGTCTTCCTTTATGCTTAGGGAAGTGCTGCGGAAGGCCGGGGCGGATTTTGATGTAAAGATACCGGAGCGGATACGGGACGGGTACGGACTGAATGTCAGGCTGGTGGAAGAAGCCCTGCGTGACGGGGTGGATACGATTCTGACCTGTGACAACGGAATTTCCGCAATGGAGGAGATTGCGTATGCAAAAGAACAGGGGCTGACAGTGCTGGTGACGGACCACCACCAGATTCCGTTTACGGAGGAAAACGGTGTCCGCACAGAGATCAGAAGCATGGCGGACGCCATCGTAAATCCGCACCAGGAGGCATGCGGTTATCCTTTTAAGGATCTCTGCGGGGCGGGGGTGGTTTATGCACTGGCGTCAGTACTGTATGAGCGTCTGGGTTTTTCGGGAGAGGAAACGGATCTGCTGGAATTTGCAGCAATGGCGACTGTCTGTGATGTGATGCCGCTTACGGGGGTCAACCGGATTCTGGTGAAAGAGGGTATAAAACGCATCCGTAATACAAAAAATACCGGAATGAAGGCGTTAATAGAAACAGCGGGACTGGTGCCGGAGCAGATAGATGCCTGGCATTTCGGATTTGTACTTGGTCCCTGCATCAATGCCATGGGCCGTCTGGAAACAGCGGAACAGGCGCTGGCACTTTTTTCATCCGGTGATGGGGAAAGTGCCAGTCAGACTGCAGAGGAACTCGTATCAAAAAATAATGAAAGAAAAGAAATGACGAAACAGGGGGTTGAGGAAGGGATACGGCTGGTGGAAAGCGGCGGTTATGAAAATGACCCGGTGCTGGTTCTGTATCTTCCGGATGTGCATGAAAGTATTGCAGGACTGATTGCAGGAAGGGTCCGTGAACGGTATGCAAGACCGGTGTTCGTTCTTACAAAGGGGGAAGGCTGCGTCAAAGGCAGCGGACGTTCCACCGAAGTGTATTCCATGTATGAACAGATGTGCCGCTGCAGTGAACTTCTGACACGGTTTGGCGGGCATCCGATGGCAGCGGGAATGTCCCTTCCGGAGGAAAATGTTGAATTATTCAGAAAAAAGATGAATGAGCTCTGTCCGTATTCCGTGGAAGAGATTTCATCAAGGGTACATATAGACATGCAGATGCCGCCGGAATATGCGGATATTTCCCTGGTCCGCCAGTTTGAGATTCTGGCGCCGTTTGGGACAGGCAATCCAAAACCGCTTTTTGTGGACAGGGGATTTCGGATTGAACGGATGCGTGTGCTGGGGCAGAAACAGAATGTGCTCCGCCTGAATCTGCGCAGCGCGCAGGGAAATCCCGTGCAGGCAGTATATTTCGGGGATATCCGGGGGTTTGAACAGTATCTTTCGGACAGGTTTGGGGAAGAACAGGTGTTATCTGCAAAACAGGGATGTGCAAATAACATCACTTTTTCCATGGTATACCAGCTGAAAACAGATACATACAAAAATAATGAAAGTATACAGCTGGATATGAAATATTACCGTTGAAAAAAATGCCGTTGCATTGTAAAATAAGTATAACAGTTATTTTTACCGAAGCTGCAGCAGCTGCAGACAGATTACATGTTAAGGAGCAAATCGGATGTTTGGCAAAAACAAGGTCAGCCAGGAGGAACTGGACAGGCTCAGAAAAATCGTGGAAACAGATGAACAGTTTTTTGAAACTGTTGGAAACCAGAAGGATATGTTTGAAGCAACCATTCTGGATATGGAGGATTCGTACCAGCAGATGGAGGCCGGTATCCGCCAGGTCAGCGAGAACATTCTGACTGCCACGGAAATGGCAGCGGACAATGTGGAGATTGAGATATCCCTGGGCAGCCAGCTGGCGGAGCTTAAGGAGGAAATAGAGCAGAATAACGGACAGCAGAAGGATGTGCTGGAAGAGCTTCACGACGTACTGGATGAGGCATCCGATCTTGTGGATGGAAACAAACACTTTACATCCCCGTCCAAACATCTGAGTGAAATTTCCGCCGGGTTTAAAATGCAGAATTCCCAGACAAGGAAGAATTTAAACCAGATGGAGGAATACGGAAAACAGATGGGTGTGCTTGCATTAAATGCGGCGATTGAGGCCGGACGGCTGGGGGAAAGCGGCAGGCAGTTTGTGACTGCGGCAGAGGATATCCGTACTTATGCGGTTAATTATGACAAGGTAATTGCCGAGGCAAGGCAGCAGCTGACAGAGGCGGATGCACGAATTGCACAGCTTGAGGAACACGTACACCATCTTGTCAGTCTGTTAAAGGATAATAACATGTCCACGACCAGACTGATGAAATCCTGCAAAGAGGCGGTAAAGGATGCTGACAGGATGATTCACGGCATAAAGGCGGAAGTACTGACAGAAATGCAGAACCAGATTACGGCACTCCGGAATTCAGATGAGGAAATCACGAAATCCGAAGAGCGTAACCGGATGCAGATGGAAGACCTGACGGAAGAGGTTTTAACCCAGCAGAAAAACCAGAAAGAAATCGTGCAGATGATGGATCCGTTTCACCGCCATCTTGCAGAGAGGGAGTAATGGTGTGCAGCGGCTCCTGACCAGCTGTGCCGGTAAATGACAATGGACATCACGAAGGAAAGCACAAATGCACAGCAGACATCAAATACGGAGTGCTGCTTTAAAAGCATGGTGGACAGTATGATGCTTACCATAAGAATAAATGAGAGCGCACGCACTGTCTTTTTTTCTGAAAGTTCCCGGTTGTTTATGACTGCAAGGTGGATACCGATGGAGTTATAAACATGGATGCTTGGAAACAGGTTCGTTGGTGTGTCCGATTCATACACAAATTTACAGAGCCTGGTAAACAGGTTATCATGTGAAAAAAAAGCCGGGCGCAGATGGTGCCCGTTTGGATATACGGTAGAAACAATCAGAAAAACCGTCATTCCGGTAAACAAAAACGCACACAGCTTATAGTAGTCTGATTTATTATGGAACGCCATGTATGCAATCCCAATGGCAACATAGGCGAACCAGAACAGATACGGAATAATAAAATATTCACAGAACGGAATCACATCATCCAGCGGTACATGAATGACGTGGAAATGGGTGGTTACGGTTTTCTCCACATACTGAAACCATAAAAGATATATCCCCAGATATGAAAGTATCAGAAGATGACCGTATTTTTCATATAAACTGGTAATCCGGTTTCTGAACCGGTAAAATGAGTCATTCTGCATGGATGTTTCCCCCCTTTGTTCTGTGATTATAGCACGCCCTGCGGGGGACGGCAAGTGGGCAGGACGCGATGTTCATAAAAATTTTGAAAATCTTAAGAAATGCATAATAGTAAGGATTGTTATGAATACACAGAAGATAAAATGGAAACTCATTGTAACCGTACTGGCAGTTTCACTTTTGGCAGCAGTTTATATTGGAATCAGCTATTTCTATACCACGCATTTTTTTCCCCGTACCACAGTCAGCGGAAGAGATGTGGGCGGATATTCGCTGCAGCAGCTAAAGGATGAGATTACAGCCGAGATCCATTCCTATGCCCTGACAATTCAGCCAAGGGAAGGCAGGGAGGAGAAGCTGTATGGAAGTGATATTGGTCTTGAGCCGATGTGGGAAGGTAAAATAGAAAGCTTTCTGAACAGGCAGAATGCATTTTCATGGCCCGCAGAGATATTCCGCAAAAAGGAATTAAGGGGAAACCTGCTTGTCAGTTACGATGCGCAGAGGCTTGATTTTCTTGTGGACGGTCTTTTTTGTATGGACGAAAAAAACCAGACAGCGCCTAAGGATGCGGATGTGGTATTTCAGGATAAAACCGGACAGTTTGAGGTTTCCCCCTGTGTAATGGGAACGGAAATTGACAAAGAGCAGATGTATGTTGCAGTGGCGCTTGCCATCGGCGGACTGCAGGAATCCCTGTCCCTTGAGGAGAGCGGTGTCTATGTAAACCCGCGGGTGTATGAGGATGACGGGCGTTTAAAAGAAGCGGCAGAAAAGATGAATGATTTTGCAAAGGCGGAAATCACATTTGAGATGGGGAAAAAGACGCAGGTTCTGGATGTACATACATTTAAGGACTGGATTAAGTTAAATAAAAAATTAAAACCGGTCATTGACAAGGAAAAAGTCGCAGGATATGTTTCCGACCTGGCAGCTGCCTGCAATACCTGTTACAGCAAAAAGAAGCTGAAAACATCCTATGGCGTAACAGTGGAAATAGAAGACAGCCATTATGGATGGAAGGTTGACTGTGAAAAAGAAAAAAAACAGATTGTATCAGAAATCCGGGCAGGCAAAGCCGTAACGCGGGAACCGGGGTATCTGATGACCGCAAATTCCCATGGTAAAAACGATTATGGGAATTCTTATGTGGAAATTAACCTGACGGCGCAGCATCTGTTTTTATATAAAAAAGGAAAACTTGTTCTTGATACTGATTTTGTATCAGGAAATCTGGCAAAAAACCACGGCACCCCGACGGGGGCGTATGGTATTACATATACGCAAAAGGACGCCACCCTGCGGGGAGAGGATTATGAAACCCCTGTGGATTACTGGATGCCGTTTGCGGGAAATGTTGGAATGCATGATGCTTCATGGAGGAGCAGATTTGGAGGAAATATATATAAATACGCAGGTTCCCATGGCTGCGTGAACCTTCCGGCGGACGCTGCAAAAAAGATTTTTGCAAATGTCGGCACAAACTACCCGGTGCTTGTTTATGAACTTGCCGGGTCGGAAAAGATGAAGCCGGAAAAGAAAAAACCTAATTCGCGAAAGGAAGTAAAATGAAACATAAAAATATTACAATCGCTGACGTTGCAGATGAGCTGGGGGTATCCAAAACAACTGTAAGCCGTGCCATTTCCGGAAAGGGAAGAATCAGTGAAAGTACAAGAAAAAGAGTGCTTGATTATATTGAAGAACATGATTATATTCCAAATGTGATTGCCAAAGGACTGGCACAGTCGAAAACCTATAATCTCTGTGTGGTTATGCCGAGGGTGAACATGTTTGTGGATCTTCCATTTTTTCATAAAGTAACTGTAGGAATACAGGAGGTTGCGGAGCAGAATGGATATGATATTCTGCTGTGCCTCTGTGGGGATAACGATATTGCGGGGCTGGAGAGGATTGTCCGCAACCGGAAGGTGGATGGTGTGATTCTGTTGCGGACGATGGTAAAGGATCTGCAGATTGAATTTCTCCAGAAAAGAAAGATACCTTTTGTGACTGTGGGAAGCACCTGGTATCCTGGTGTTGTGCAGGTGGATAATGACCATGAAAGCGCGTGCAGGGAGATGACTTCCCTGTTACTGGAGCATGGCATAAAAAAGACGGCCCTGCTTGGAGGAAATGGTTCCTATGTTGTTATGAAGAGCCGGTACCAGGGATTTGCGGGAGCTTATTTACAGTCACAGATACAGATGGATGAATCGCTGGTGTTTATGGATTTAATGGATTTGGATATGATAGGGTATGCAGTGGATGAGGCACTGAAAAGTTCGGCAGACTGTATCCTTTGTATGGATGATGCCATCTGTCTGCATGTCATCCGGCTGCTGAGGGAAAAGAATGTCAGCATTCCGGGGGATGTGAAGGTCGCATCATTTTATAACAGTACCATTCTGGAAAATAACCAGCCGGCAATTTCCTCTATTTTATTTGATGCCAGGGAACTGGGGATGGAGGCATGCAAAAGCCTGCTTGCACTGATTGCAGGAGAAAGCATTTCCAAAAGAACACTTTTATCTTATGAAGTGAAACTCAGGGATTCGACAGGGCAGATGTAGCAGCCCGGAATATTTTATTTCATTTCTATATTTTCTGATTGACATTTAAAGTTTTTCCTGCTATACTTTCCTTAATGAACAACCGATTGCGCAATAGATAAATCAAGGATTTTCTGATTGCAGAAACAGCCGGGGGCAGATTGCGGCAGGGCGTATGGCGTGAGAGAACCATGATTTGAATTTTAATAATCAGCCATACTGTAATATAAAGGCATATTATAAAGAGGAGGGACAAAAAGATGGACAAATTTATTGTGAACATTATCCATCGCCCGGAGATGGTTCCGGAGTATTCCGCAACAGTAACGGGACAGGGGAAACAGGAGGATATTGGGGACAAGGCGCTCCTTACGGAGTCTCTTGATATCTTCAAAACACAGCAGAGGCTGGCGCATGAGAACGGACTGAAGGTAACCATCCAGATGACCTATGCGGCGCTCTTTAATGAGGAGGCAGTTGCACTTGCAAAGCACGACCACGAGGAATACGGGGATGAGATTGCGCTTTCACTGCTGGGGCTTCCGTGCGAGGAATTCCGTGAGAAATACAAAACAAAGGATTTCTGTATCTGGATGTTTTCCATGGAAGACAAAAAAGCAATCGTCAATGATGTATTTGAGAAATTCTATGAGAAATTCGGCTTTTATCCGGAGTCCACGGGTTCTTATTACATGGACGCCGACCTGACAAATTACATCAAGGAAAAATACCCGATGGTAAAATGTGCTGTCGCAACCTGCTGGGAGGAAGGACCAAAGGCATACCATACCTGCAACAATTCCTGGTATACCCTGTTTGACGGAGGCCCATGGGCGCCGTGGATTCCTTCCAGACAGAATACCCACGCACCGGCGGCAAACAAGGAAGAGGACAGCGGTATCGTTGCAATTCCACATCTTTCCCGCGACCTGATTGCCTGCTATGACGGAAACGGATCCAATTTCGGAACCCATCCGCAGAACGTGCTGCGCGGCATGATTTATGATACAAAGACATGGGAGTACCCGTATCTTTACAACCTGATTGACCAGTACCGCGATCTGGAAAAATACAATAACGGCTATGCCTACAACATGATGTTCGTGGGACCGGGCTGGATGAATAAAATGGGCCGCTGGGAGCAGCCGTATGAGCTTCTGTTAAAATCCTACACGGACGGCTGCGCCTACTATGGCAAGCTGAAAAAAGAAGGTAAACTGGTTGACATGACAATGTCAGAGTTTGCAGACTATTACAGGGAAAAGAAGGGCGTGAATGCCGGAAACTACAATGAGCCGGAATGTGCGCCGTGGCGTGATATCCTTTACGGCTCCGACAAGCAGCTGTTCTGGTACTGTGACCCATATATGAGAGCCTGCGTCAACATGGACCAGGGCGGTGCGATTGTTGACCTTCGCCCTTATGTGGCAAAACTGGAGTGGCCGGTGGGTATCGGAACGAAACATGTACAGGATGCCTCCTATCCGTTCTTAATCCAGGAGAAATACCGTGCCGGATATTTCACGCATTACGCAGGAGCGGGAACGGTAAGGTCCGCAAAGCTTTCCTGCAAAGGCGAGGAAGTAGACCTTTGCTTATGCCCGACTCACAGCCATTTTTCCGAGGAAATGATTGACGGAAAGAAGAACAGGATTTTAACGCTTGATCCGGTGGAAATCCAGTTCTATGATGTGACGGTCAAGCTGCAGACAAAGGAATATTTTGAGGAAGGTTCTTCTAATATTAAGATTGAACGCAATATTCTGGAAATCAGCAATCCGGATGCAGAGATTTATCTGGATGAGTATATTACCGCCTGCTATGGTACAACGGAATATCCGGAAGACATGACGGGCATTACGCTGGCGTGTGAGGGAAGCAGCACAAAGACAATTAACTATGAATACAGATGCCGTGAGGAAAAGCTTGAGGGCGCAACTGCTGTCAGCGCAGTCATTCCGGCAATCCATACAAAGGTTTCCCTTACCCCGTCCGCTAAGGCAGAGGGATATATCGAAGAGGGTTATGCATTCTCTCCAATGTTCAAGCTCGGATATAAGAAAAAAATTGAAGAAAAGGAGGTATTTGCAACATGGCTCAACTTGGAAAAGGCAAATTAAATTACAGATGCCCGTCCTGCTTTATGAGGGATCTGGATATTGATATGTTTTACAATAAAGATACGGGGGTTTACAGCTGCATCCGCTGCCAGTTCCGCGGTACGGAGGAAGAGGTGCTTGCAGGAAACGAGGATGTGCGCAAGAAATACGGCGCAATGTACGAGCGTTTTACAAAGTTTGATTTCGATTAGCAGTTTAGCTTAGGACTTTGCACTTTGCTGCAAAGTCCGTAAGAATGTGTAGTGGTTGTGGCATCAAGCCATCGCGAAGCGATTTTGCATGGCTTGATGCGTAACTATTCAGCAGAAGGCGGAATAGTTACGATTTTGATTAAATGGGGGCAGTTATGGCTGAATTTATTAAAGGTATGGATTTATCCACCATGCTGGAACTGGAACGCTGCGGGGCAAAATACTTTGACGGCGGAAAAGAAAAGGACATCCTGCAGATTATGAAGGATTATGGGGTGGATACCATCAGGCTTCGTCTGTGGAATGACCCGAAATCCGAATCCGGGGAAGCGTACGGCGCGGGCAATAATAATCTGGAAGAAACCATTGCCATCGGAAAGCGTATCGGAAAAGATTTTGGCGTTCTTCTGAATTTCCATTACAGTGATTTCTGGGCGGATCCGGGCAAGCAGATTAAGCCGAAGGCATGGAAAGATTTTGGTATGGAAGAGCTGGAGCAGGCGGTTTATGATTTTACAAAGGAGTCCTTAACCGCTGTGCTGGAAGCCGGCGTAAACGTCACTATGATCCAGGTTGGCAACGAGCTTTCCAATGGTCTTCTCTGGCCGGAAGGGAAGATGCCGAACTATGAAAATATTGCTAAGCTTGTCAGCGCAGGCATCCGTGCCTGCCGTGAAGTGAAAGCGGAAATTCCGTTAATGATTCATCTGGATAACGGCGGAAACAATGAGCTTTACAGGGACTGGTTCGACCACTATATTCCGCTTGGGGAAGATTTTGATTATATCGGGCTTTCCTATTATCCGTTCTGGCATGGAAACCTCGAAAGCCTTTCCGCCAATATGAATGACATTGCGGTACGTTACGGCAAGAAACTGATTGTCACTGAGGTATCCATGGGATATACGATGGAGGATTACAGTGAGTACGAAAAACTTCCGGACAGCGAACGCAAAGGCTATGCCACAAGACCGGAGCTTGTTTCGGGCATTGATTATCCAATGACCGTTCAGGGACAGGCGGATTTTACGAAGGATTTTTTAAACCGTGTGGCATCTGTTGCGGACAATAAAGGAAGCGGCTTTTTCTGGTGGGAGCCGGCATGGATTCCGGTGCCGGGTTCCGGCTGGGCAACGCCTGCTTCGCTGGAATATATGAACGACAAAGGTCCGTGCGGCAACGAATGGGCAAACCAGGCGCTGTTTGATTATGACGGAAATGTGCTTCCGGCGTTTGGGGTTATCCGGGATTTTAAAAAAGAATAGGCTGAAGTTTTCAGGAACTGTGGAAACACGGTCCCTGATTTGGTATTATGGAGTGTGGTATGAAATGTACAGAATGATTGGTTATTATATTTGCGAACGGATAAAGATTCCCTGTTTTTTGAAAAGGGAAGGTAAAATGATATCCGTCAGCGAATGTTTTGGCGGTATTCATCCAAAGCTGGACACATGTTTTTTTCAAAACAGTTATGTCAGTGAAGAAGAAAGGAATGCTTATAAAAGGCGCTGGAATCTGGAAGATGAAAAAGCTGGGGATTTTATCAGAGAAACGGGCGCTTTATTAGGCAGCAGACTTGCATGTGACGGAAGATTTTCCAGTCTTTCGGATGCCCGCCGTTTTTATGATTCCTTTTTTGCAAAAGGGGACTGTATTCTGGTAAGTGTTTCCGCTGAGGAAAAATATTTTAAATTCCTGTGTGGTGAAATGCAGGAAAATGGCTGTGAATTAACCGGCTGTGCAGATGAAAATGCCCTGCTTGGATATGACATTTTAGGATGGGATACCGGGAGTTTTCACACTTTTTTATGCAACAGCCTGCAGGAGATGCTGCCTGCTGCAGTTTTTAACGGTTATGGTTTGCTGGAAAATTCTTATGATGAGGTTCTGGCGTTTGCAGAGGCTGTTCAGGGGTATGGGGAGCCGGTGGAATGGGTTCCGTGCAGGATTGGGAGATGTAATTACTGAAACTGATATTTGACAGGGATTTATTCATTTTCCAGCATATGTGAAGAAGACCATTCCATAATACTGGAGGATGGTGCGAAGCGTGTTATGGTAAATGCAGGCGGAAGCATTCAGGAAGAACAGATAAAGACAGGAAATCCTGCATTGTTTGAACTGTTTCATTACCTGCAGAAAGGAATGCAGCAGGGAATGAAGGAAGGGCTTCAGCTGGCAAACCAGAGAGCAATTGATAACCTGATTACCATAGGCGCAGAACCGGGTAAAATTCTAAGTATGTACCCGGAGGAACGGGAATACATTCTTGCAAAAACCAAGGGGGGCGGCTGTTGTTGCTGCCGTTACGGACGGGAATTAGATTACACAAGAAGGCAGGCATGACCTGCCCCTTGTTTTTAACGGTGGAAAAATGATACCGCAATAGCCCCCGGACCGGCGTGGGTTCCGATTGTGCTTCCGACAGAGCTGATTCTGATGTTTTCAACAGGAACTTCGTTTTCCCAGAGGGAGGAACTGTCTTTTAAATATTTCTGCAGCATACTGTCCTCCATGCCGGTGTATCCAACGCAGTATGGCATGGAAAAATCAATACCGTTATGAGCGCTGACCTGCTGGATGAGAAGGTTATTGCCATTTTTGGAGCCGCGCGCTTTTCCGAGGATTACCACCTCGCCCTTTTCCACGGAGATGACCGGTTTGATGGAAAGCAGATTGCCTGCCCATGCAGCAGTACTGGAAAGGCGTCCGCCGCGTTTTAAATATTCCAGCGTATCAAACAGCGCAAACAGACAGATGTAATTTTTCTTTTCGTCAAGCCTTGCTGCAATTTCTTCGGCAGAGAATCCTTCGTCACGCAGTCTTATGGCATACATAATAAGGTTCTGTTCGCCGATGCATACATTTTTACTGTCTACAAGATGGATGCAGTCCTCATATCCCTCCAGTGCAAGGTGTGCGCTCTGGTAAGTGCCGGAAAGCAGGGAGGAAAGGGTAATCACCACAGCGGTATCCCCTGCGTCTTTGATTTCTTTGAATTTTGTTTCAAACTCGTGGGGCGGCACCTGGCTGGTGGTTGGAAAAATGCCGCTTTCAACCAGCTTTTCATAAAAGGCATGGTGGGAAAGTGTGACGCCGTCCAGATATTCATCGTCCCCGAAAATCGTTTTAAGCGGCATGTAGTCAAGACCAAAAGAATCCGCCTGCTCCTTTGTAAGGTCTGATGCAGAATCAATGACAATTCGTAAACCCATAGTAATTCCTTTCTGTGTTTTTCGTGTATTTTTGCCGGTTCAGATAGTTTGGCTGTCAAACTATCTGAACTATATAACATCTGTCCGGTTTTGTCAATGCGGTATATTGAAAATTTTCTCACACTTATTTGGACACGTAACAGTGGTCTTTGGATATCCCCGTTCAAAAGGTGGGAAATCACTTATTTCCATAATGACATCACAGGTGATTACCCTGCCTTTCCCACATCTGCATGGTCTGACAATATGATTTGTTTCATAGGGCTGTCCGAGTAATGTCCATCCCATATCCATAAAAAACGCCCCCATTCTTTTGTGCATTATGGAAAGATTTTACCATAAATCTGTGTAAAGAGACAACTGAAATCTGCTGCTGCGGATGACATCTTGTATAAGTTTATAGTATAATAAAAAGGAAACATTTAGGAAACTGCGGGGAATAAAAACAAAGGACCAGGGATGAAAAAGTGAATATATCAGATTTAAAAAGTGTACTTGCCATTGCCAGATACGGTTCCATCAATAAGGCTGCGAAAGAATTATATATTGCCCAGCCGAATTTAAGTAAATCCATACAGAATCTGGAAAAGGAATACGGCATCCAGATTTTTGAGCGTTCATCCAGGGGGGGTGCGGCTTACGATGGAAGGACAGGTATTTGTGGCGCAGGCACAGAAAATTATTGGGGAAATTGACAGACTGGACAAGGGGTTCCAGCGTGAAGAAGGGCAGGAAATAAGCCTGAGGGTATCCATTCCAAGGGCAAGTTATGCTTCTTATGCATTTGTGGAGTATGTGAAAAATATTGACTATTCAAAAAATATTAGAATTCATTTCAGGGAATGTGATTCGCTGGAAGCCATTGATAATATTTTAACACATGATTATCATCTGGCGCTGATACGCTATGGGGCAGAGCTGGAGGAGCAGTACCAGTCGCTGTTAAAAATAAAAAAACTGCACTGTGATACGGTTCTGGAATTCCAGTATCTTCTTCTGATGTCAAAAGAGAGTCCGCTTGCCGGCAGAAAAGTTGTGGTTCATTCAGACCTGCAGGGGCGTATTGAACTGATCCACGGGGATACCAGGCTTCCCAACGGGGATTACGTAAACCTGATGGATGACTGCGGAAGCAAAAAATCCAGCCGCCGTATTCATATTTATGAACGGGGAATCCAGATGGAGCTGCTGAGGGAAATTCCGGAAGCATATATGTGGGGGTCCCCCCTGCCGGAAGATGTACTCAGGCAGAACGGACTGGTACAGAAAAAATGTGACTGCTCAAAGAAAATGAAAGATGTCCTGGTCTGTCCGGATAATTCTCGCAGCAGTGAGGAGCTTGCTTTTATCAGGCATCTGAAAATGGAGGCAGGGAAGCTGGAACTCTGATATTCCGTGCCGGTTTATATACATATTTATATAGCAGATATCAGGATTGTATATTACAAGCATATAACATAAAATGCTATAATTTAAATATAAACAGCTTCAGTCCATTTGCCACGGCAGATCCGGTACAGACTGATGTTGGCAAAGGGGGAAGGGGTATGAAAAATATAAGGGTAAAAGCAAAAATGGCCATAATAGGAATTATGGTTGCGGTATTTATGGTTTTTAGCGTAATTTTTTCCATTAGCAGCATGCAGGCGATAAACACAAGGATTCTGCAGGAGGAAGAAGAAAATATTCGGAAGGATTACGATGACGGAATTAAAAAGCAGGTTGAGCAGATTATTGCCCTTCTTGACTGTTACAGGGCAGATATTGATGCAGGATCCTGTACCAGGGAAGAGGGAATGAAAAGGGCGGCGGATACGGTCCGGGAAATCAGATACGGGGAGGATGGTTATTTCTGGATAGACCAGTCAAACGGCGTTAATGTGGTACTGCTTGGAAGCGACACGGAAGGTACCAACCGTATAGATACCAAAGATGTTACCGGATTTGAAATGGTAAAGAATTTTATACAGACTGCCGTGGCAGAAGGAGAATGTTTCAGTGATTACCAGTTTCCGAAAGAAGGCGGGACAGAACCGATGCCGAAGAGGGCTTATACAAAGTATTATGAACCGTTCGACTGGGTGGTGGGAACCGGTAATTATGTGGATCATATTGATACCCAGATTGCGGCATCCACCAGTGCAGCGAACCAGTTTACCGTTCAGAAAATGATTCTTTTTACAGTTGTGTGTATCCTGTCTGCAGTGTGTATCCTGCTAATGCTTGTTGTTATTATCTTCAATATTACCAGACCGTTAAAAATGGTAGGTGAAGTTATGAAGAGGATGTCAGAGGGGGATTTTTCAGTCAGTGTTGAGGATGCAGCTGCCGGACGCAGGGACGATTTTGGGGATCTGCTGAGGATTCTGGAAGAGATGCGGGCAGGAATCGGAGGACTGGTTGGTGAAGTCATGAAGGAAACCAGCCTGACGTCAGAGCGTGTAAACGGCATATGGCAGAATATGACGCACCTGAATCATGAAGTGGAGGATGTATCCTCTACAACCACGCAGCTTTCGGTGTCCATGGAGGAAACAGCGGCGGCATCCGGCAGTATCAGTGAAATGACAAGGGAAATAGAATATGCCGCAAGAAATATTGCAGAACGGGCGCAGGAAGGTGCAGAGCGCGCAGATGTCATACATAAAAAGGCGATCGGGGCAAAAGGTTCGGCTTCGGAAAGTAAAACCAGCCTGGAACAGCAGAAGAAGTCCATTGAACTCAGCCTGCAGGATGCACTTTTAAAAGTAAGGGTGGTTTCCGAGATATCAACCCTTGCGGAATCCATTATGGAAATAACGGCACAGACAAACCTTTTGTCCTTAAATGCAAGTATTGAGGCCTCCAGGGCGGGCGAAGCCGGAAGGGGGTTTGCAGTTGTTGCTGACGAAATCCGTAAACTTGCCGAACAGTCAAAGGAAAGTACGGAAAATATTAAAAAGGTGACGGAACAGGTGCAGGAATCTGTGGGAAGCCTTGCAGGGGATGCAGAGCATCTGCTGTCGTTTATTGATAACCAGGTTATGGAAAGTATCAGGCTGTTTGAAACAATTACGAATGATTATAATGAGGATGCAGGCGAAATTGATTCACTTGTTTCTGATTTCAGTGCGATTTCGGAGGAGCTTCTGGCGTCCATTAACAATATTACAGACTCCCTTGACGGGATTTCAAAGGCAGCCCAGGAGAGTGCAGAAGGAACGGCGAATATAGCAGACCGCGTTCAGAGTGTGGTTCAGACTTCCGATTCTGTAAACGACTCCCTGCAGGATGCGAATGGAATTGTAGGAAGGCTGAATGATGCGACAGGGAAATTCCGGTTATAAACCGGGAGCATTACAACAGAACAGCAATACAGTGTCAGAGCGTATAGAAACAAATCTATACGCTCTTTGCATTACGCTGCTTTTCCATTTGCAGGTGAAAAGCAGGCGGATAAAATTAAGAAATCAGCCGGTGGTGTATTGACATTGTTTTTGCATTGTTATATACTTTGTATAACAAAGTAGTCGGAGACAGTCATGAGAGAAAAATACGAGCAGCAGATGAAAAAAGGTGTTCTGGATATGCTGGTTCTTAAGCTGCTGGAACCAGAACCCAAATACGGATACCAGATTATCCAGGAAATGAAGGAAAAAAGCGCGGATATTTTTTCGCTGAAGGACGGTACGCTGTATCCGGTGTTATACCGGCTGGAGGATGACGGACTGGTGAAAAGCGAGTGGAGCGCTGCACAGGGGAAACAGGTATCCAGAAAATATTACCAGATTACGGATGCAGGAAAGGATGCCATGTTTAACATAAGGGCGGTCTGGAACCGGGTATCAGACGGAGTGGAAAAGATTATGGAGGAAAAATGACAGCAGAAACATATGTAAGGCAGATTCTGAAAAAAGTGCACTGCAGCAGTGCAAAGAAAACGGAAATAAAAAAGCAGCTTCTGGCAGATATAAAAGAAAGGACTGCGCAGGGGGAAACACTGGAGGATGTGCTTTCCCGGATGGGAACGGTACAGGAGGTTGCGGACAGCTTTCATGAAAATATTTCGCAGGCAGAGCAGAAAAAATATAAAAGAAACAGAAGATTAAAGTGGGCGGCTGCGATTATTGTTCTGTTTGCCGCACTGGTGTATCTGATGTACTGGATGATACCAAAGGCAAAGCCTGTAGCGAACAGTAAGATTTTTTCCGGTGCCGCGGTGGAGGAAAAGCTGATGGAAACCATCCGTTTACTGGACAGCGGCGACTATGATGCGCTTCAGAAAATGTCCGGTGCGCAGATGGCAGAGATTCTTACCGGGGAAAAAATGGAACCGATTAAGCAGAGGTTCTGTAATGACTGGGGCGCACAGAAAAACGCGGGGAATGCGGAAATCATGGAGGTGCTCCAGAGGGGAAAATATTTTGCTGTCTGCCAGGTGACGGTTACTTATGAAAATACCAGTGTGACCTATACGATTTCATTTGATGAGTCCATGAAGATTGCGGGACTGTATATGAAGTGATAGTGTCAAATTTTGCATGGGCTGATGTTCGGGCAGGGAGGTGCTGATATGGCAGGATATATCATTGGACTGGCGGTAAGCCTGATTACCACGCTTATGATGGAGGCAATTGGAATATTCAGTTTAAAAAGCAGCAGTCCGGTCGGTTTTTATACGGGCGAGGAGCCTTTTAAAAAAGAGGAGTTATCGGACTGGAAAGCATGGAATCAAAGGCATGGCTGGATGTGGATTTTATATGGGATTTTTATTGTGCTGGGGTATGGTGTGGGAGCACTGGGGAAAAATGATATCCGATTTCTGGTTTTCGAGTTGGGAAGTATCATTGTGCCGCTGCCGTTGATGTGCTGGTATCACCATAGGTTAATTAAAAAGTATCATAAAAAATAAGCAGTTAATATATCGCTTTTTCGGAATATATGGAGGTTACTGAAATGACAGAAATATCAATTGGATTTTGGATATGGTTTATATTTGGTTTCTTATTTATTGTTCTGGGCATTTTTTCCTTCTTTTCCAAAAAAGCAGTAGGATTCTGGGCGAATGTGGAAATGTTTCAGGTTACAAATATAAAGCAGTACAACAGGGCAGTTGGTAAACTGTTTTGCGTATTTGGTGTGGTATTTATTTTTTTGGGGTTTCCGTTATTGTCAGAACAAACTTCTGCGTGGATTCTTTTTTCTGTTTTTGGTGTGATGTTTGAAAGTATTATAGCGATGGTTATTTATACAACTGTTATTGAAAAGAAATTTGCAAATGGTAGCATGAAAAAGAAATATTAATATTTGGTCCGTTGTGTGTTGCCAGAGTGGCAAGGTGGTTAGAGTTTATCCTTGCCCATCTGTACAGCAGCCATATTGGAAGACGCATAGGTAATGAAAATGAAAAATGTAATACATATATATGGGGCATCAGGTTCAGGAACTTCTACATTGGGCAGAAAAATTAGTGAAGAGCTGGGGTATAAATTCATGGATACGGATGATTATTTCTGGTTACCGACCAATCCCCAGTATACCAGGAAAAGAAGTAAGGAAGAAAGACTTGCTCTTATGAGAAAAGATATTTCAGAAAATGATAATGTAGTAATTTCTGGTTCACTGGTAGACTGGGGAGATGAATTAATTCCACTGTTTACATTAGCAATCCGGTTGATTACAGATACTGAAGTAAGAATTGAGAGATTGAAGGCTAGAGAAAAGCAAAAGTTTGGTGACCGAATTATACCGGGCGGCGATATGTATACAAATCATATGGAGTTCATCGACTGGGCAAGAAAATACGATACCGCAGTGTGGATATGAGAAGCAAGGCCAAGCATGATGAGTGGCAGAAACTGTTAATATGCAAACAGATTGTTTTGAATGGTGCAGATGATTTGGAGGAAAACTTTCGAAAAATAGGTTGTTGCATCTGCAGGAGTGACTTTTACGAAAGAAGAAATCAGGGAACAGATTCATTTTCAAAATCAGATACTTTTTAAAAGTTCCAGCCTCTGCAGAAACATATCATAATACTGGGGGAGACGAAAAAAGTCTTCCTCTTTTATTTCACCTGTCTGGTTTAATCCAATGCAGCGTACCGCTGTAACTGCCGCCTCCTTCTGGGTCATTTTTTTACAGAAAACAGTCTGGCAGTTTGCGCCCTCTATCGTGTCATAGGCATGGAATGCCTGGTTAAAATCCATCAGCTTATGAATGCATACCGGTTTATTGTTTTTATTATTAATTAACACGCCCCAGTTTCCCCAGTGCCTGTCCGTATTTCCCACCAGATAGTCCACAATATTCATCATATAGTAGTTATGTCGGTCAAGACTCTTGATATATTTCTGCGTATTCCGGTTATGGTTCTGTGAATAGATTTCAAAAGCTTCCATGGACACAATGGAATATTCCTTGGAGGTAATATTTTCGCTGACAGTCACTTTTTCCCCGTCAAAATAATCCTCTTCATATAACACCTGCGAAATGTCAAAACACCTGCAGATTCTGCTTGCCAGAAGCTCCCGCTCCACGGCTTCATTTCCGCCGTCCTTTAACAGCACAAAACTGTTTCCGGCACGTTTCCATGCCTTTGGAAAGCAGCCGTTTGTGGCTAAATCCCTTGCCAGGTATTCATTTTCCACGGTGTACTGCCTGCCTTTTAAGGCGATGTCAATAAAGGTGCGGTCGAGATGGTTGTCATAGAGATTAATTTCGTTAAATGTGATGCGTTCATTCTGTTTTTTTACCCAGAAAACATCGGTTAATGACGCACAGCGGTAGGAGAGCGCAATTTTTGCACGTTCCCGGTCGGTGACTGCCTGCAGCATTCCGATACTGTTTAATATTTCTTTGGCGTACTGCCGGTCCAGTGTCAGCACCCTTGTGGCGCACCAGTAATGAAAATTTGTGATATTGCTGATTAAGGTGTCGATATCGTCGGCTTCCTCTAAATACAGGTTGTATGGCATAAAAGATTTATAATAAATTCTGCAGCGGCCGCTTTCGTCGATGACTGCGACTTTGCGGTCTTTATGCATAATGGCGTACACATCTTTTGACATTTGAAAATCTCCCTGATGGTTCATTTTAAATATCATTTTATCATATGAACCGATTAATGTCATCTCTGTCCCCTGAATTTTCTTGCATTTTCCTGAAACTGTTGTTACTATTTATTACAAGTAAGCTTTTAAATTTTACAGTAGACAGTACATGGAGCAGACAGGTATGGCAGTTAGAAAACATTTTCGGTTTACAGGAAGCGTGCAGGGCGTCGGGTTCCGTTACCGGGCAAAGCATGCGGCGGACATGATGGGAATTACCGGATGGGTGAGAAATGAATACGACGGTTCGGTGGAAATGGAAGCGCAGGGGACAGAGGATGCGATAAACCGAATGCTTCTTATGATTCAGCAGGGCAGCTATGTGATGGTGGATTCCATGGATGTCACACAGATGCCGCAGGAGGAGCACGAAAGCTCATTTGTAATTTTGCGGTGAATTATTTTAACAAGACCAGGGGGAATAATATGACTAAGGCATATGAGATAATGGATTTTAAGAAAAGGGAAAAAGAAACAGGGGAGTTTGTGACAAAATTCGGCGGAAGCCCGGACTGGGTAAAAGAGGAGGAGTGGCCGTTAAGCCTGGGCTGCGAAGAACGGAAAATGACATTTGTGGGACAGATTTACCTGGAAAAAGATATGCTGGGGAATAACAGGGACTATATGGTATATCTTTTTATGACACAGCCTGAATCTTATGAAGATGATTTCTTTGACCCTGACATTGCAGAATGGGACGGCGGGGAAAATGCAGTTATCATACAGGCTGTTGACAATGAAAAAACTCCGCAAAAAGGAGAAGAAGGTCCGGCACTGTTTGATGAAAATAATGGGCATTTTGAATATATCCCTGTTTTAAAGGAAACAATGGAACCGGATTTTCTGTCAGAGGATGCATACAGTCAGTTAAGCGACGGGCAGAAGACAGAATATTTTGATGCTGTTGACAAGGATAAGATCGGCGGCTCCCCGGCGTTCTTCCAGGCTGATGAAAGACCGGAAGGGGAATGGAAGCTGTTACTTCAGCTGCACTGTAATTTTCAGCCGTTTGTACTCAGGGCGGGAGCCATGCCCACACTGTTTGTCTTTTTGTCGGAAGATTTCAGGACGGGCGGTATGCTGGTGCAGGATGCTTAGATATAATAAATTTTATGATGTCAGGAGGAAAGAAAATTGACGGAGGAAAATTTAAATGATGTGGTGTTTGATACCATGTGGAAGGATAAAGTAACTGCGCACGTGGAAATTAAAAATAATGAAGTGAACGTGATTTCATATTCTGATAATGCGGCAGAAAATGCATTTGCAGTTCCGCCGTTTGATATTTTTTATGTGAACCAGTTTATGGAAGGAAGGTGCTTTGAGGAAAACAATGCATCAAGGGAGTTTTTCCTGATGGATCTGGGGCTTGAATCCTATAATCCATGGGAGATTGTAAGAAAAACCCACGGATTTTTATGGGATGATTATATGTGGATCAGATTTGAGGGGGAAACCCTGACCTGGGAGGATGTAAATCTTGGAAAATTATAGTATTTCTGACCTTTACAAAGTAGTGTCCCGTGACAGCGGCGGCTCACAGAATAAGTACCATATCAACGGCGTCTGGTACAAACAGGATACGATGGGAGAAGAATCCATGGCGGAGCATATGGCGTCCATGGTTCTCATGCATTCAAATGTCAGTAATTATGTCACGTATGAAAGCTGTTATGTAAATGGAAAAAGGGCATGCAGGGTAAATGACTTTTTAAAAAAGGGAGAGTCGTTTATTTCGCTTCACCGGCTTTATATGGCAGTATATCATAAAGTTTTGTCAGATGAGGTGTTTTCCATCAGCAGTGTGGAAGACCGGTTTGATTTTCTGGTGACTGCCTTTAAACATGCAGCACATATAGATTTAAGGGAGTATTTAAGTAATATCATTGCGCTGGACATGCTGCTTCTTAATCCCGACAGACATTTTAAAAATCTGGGTGTGATTTATAATGGAAAGGAATACAGGCAGGCTCCGGTATTTGATAACGGGCAGTCGCTGGGAGCAAACTGGAATCTGTGTCCGCCTGATTATTCTGTGGAAGAATGCCTGCGCCAGGTACCTTCCTGCACAATTGCGGGTTCTTTTGAAACACAGTTTTCAGCAGTAAAAAATTCTCTTTTTATTGATTATGACAGTCTTATGGAGGACATATCACAAATTCAGATACCGTCAAGGACAGTAGAAATTTTAAAATTCCAGCTGGGGCGGTATGAAAAAATATTTTCCAGTAAAATTGTAAACATCATAAACGGCAATGGTTGACATTCCCTTTCCTGTCAGCTATAATTTTCCATTATGAAGAATATGGAAAAAACAAAGGAATTAACAGTAACTGCATTACTTGCCGCAATGCTGGCAGTACTGGGAATGTTTAAGCTGCCCGGTATCATTCCGGGCTGTGAGTTCCAGCTTTCTGCGCCGTTTGCCGTCTGTATTGCCGCCTGTTTCGGATTTAAAAAATACATCCGCATCGGCATTCTGGCAAGCGTTATCAATCTGGCGCTTGGCACCCATACGGTTGTAAACGTCACAGTTGCGATGATCTTCCGTCTGGTTGCCGGCGGGATACTGTCCGTGTTCGGCGTGCATCCCCTGACCCTTGTGATCAGCGGTCCCCTGGGGACGGCGGCAGGAAGGCTGGCGCTTGGCGGCATTACCGGGACAAATCCGCTGTTGCTGATTGCGGCAGCAGTGCCGGGAATGGTGTTTACCGCAGTGGGTGCATCTGTGATGTATCCGGTTATGAAGCGTCTGTGCAGGGGATATGCAGCTTTCGGAGCAGGAACAGGGGGAATCAAATGAATCGGTACAGTATCAAGATGCGGGCGTCCAGTCAGGAGGAAGGACATATTTCCGGCGCGGAAAAAATTATTCCGGAGGAAGAGCTGGAGCAGTACTGCCTGAGGCTTCTGGAGCGGGCGCTGAGACACGGCAAGGGAAAACCGGATTTTATTAATATAAAGATTGAGGCGGTAAACGAGGAGGAAATTATACACCTTCCCGCGCTTTTAGTTACGACTGTTGAAACAGAAAATGTCAGGGAAGGCAGGCAGGCTGTCCTTGACTATCTGCGTAAGCTGAAACTGGAACGGGCGGAGGAAATCATGGACATCTGGAGACAGAGCTATGCCATGCGCGGTGCCATGCTTTTAGATGCGGACAGTTTAAAACGTCTCGAACCCGACAGGGAACGGGGAATCCGCGCCACCTATATGGACATGGAAACAGAGGATGAAACAAAACAGTCTGCCT
This sequence comes from uncultured Agathobacter sp., assembly GCA_910587655.1. Lineage (GTDB taxonomy): Bacteria > Bacillota > Clostridia > Lachnospirales > Lachnospiraceae > Roseburia. Next base: position 32,281 of record CAJUND010000016.1, read on the forward strand.
GCGGCGGCAAAAACCACTTTCATGAAGCGCTCGTTCTTGCCACGAAGGTAGTCAGCCATCCGAATATTGTGGCGGAGCTCTGCATTTCCGATGACCCGGATTATGTGACCGGATATATCGCGTCAAAGGAGTTTGGCTATGTGCGGATTACGACATTAAAGGAAATGGGAAGCCCGAACGGCGGACGCATTTTTTTATTCCGGGGAAATGAACAGGAAAAAGAGGACTGTATCAGTTATCTTCAGAAGCAGAAGGTGCTTGTCCATGTGGACAGTAAAAAAGAAAGGTAAGGGATATCCGTGAATAAATGGGAACGAATGGAAGAGGAGCTGCGCGCATTACAGGATAACCACCTGTACCGCAGGATAAAAGTAATCGAAAGTCCGCAGAAATCCCATGTCCGTTACCAGGGCAGGGATATGCTGATGCTTGCCTCCAATTCCTACCTGGATTTATGTGATGAGGAATGCATCAAGGCATATGCAGCAGATGCGCTCAGGGAATACGGCACCGGCTCCGGCGGCTCCAGACTTACCACCGGAACAACAGTATTACATACGAAGCTGGAAGAGAGCCTGGCGCGGTTTAAGGGCAGGGAGGCGGCGGTCGTGTTTAACACGGGATTTGCGGCAAACAGCGGAATTATCCCGGCACTGTGCAAAAAAGGCGACGTTATTTACAGTGATGAAAAAAACCATGCCAGCATCATTGACGGCTGCAGGCAGTCAGCGGCGGAAACGGTTATTTACAGACATAACGATATGGAAGACCTGGAAAAGAAAATTCTGGAACATCCGAAAAAACAGGGACTGATTGTCAGTGACGGGGTGTTCAGCATGGACGGGGATATCGTAAATCTGCCCGTGCTGGTAAAGCTTGCAGATACCTACGGACTGCTGTCCATGATAGACGAGGCGCATGCCACAGGGGTGATTGGAGCCGGCGGGCGCGGCTGTGAGGAATATTTTCATATGGAAGGGAAAACGGATATTCTGATGGGCACGTTAAGCAAGGCTATTGGTGCGGAAGGCGGTTATGTCTGCGGTTCCCGTACCCTGACAGAGTATTTAAAAAATAAGGCGAGAAGCTATATTTTTTCCACCTCACTTTCCCCGGTGACAGTGGCGTCAGCAGAGCGGGCGCTGAAACTGATCGAGGAGGAACCGCAGCGTGTGCAAAAGCTTCAGGAAAATACCAGGTGGTTTTGCGAAAAACTTAGGGCGCATGGAATCAGTGCCAGTTCAGAGTCTGCGATTGTGCCAGTACGAATCGGGGATGAGGAAAAGGCAGTGAAGGTATCCGAACGGCTGATGGAGCGGGGATATTTTATTCCGGCAATCCGTTATCCCACGGTGAAAAAGGGAGAGGCAATGCTGCGCGCTGCGCTGATGGCTACCCATACCAAAGAAGAACTGGCGGCAGCGGCGGATGCGGTGGCGTCCGCTGTGGATTCCGTGGAAGATACCAGAAGGAGTATGATATGAGCAAAAAAATTTTTATTACCGGAACCGGAACGGATGTGGGGAAAACCTATGTGGCGGGACTGATGGTAAAAAAATTAAAAGACAGCGGCAGAAACGCAGGCTATTATAAGGCTGCCATGAGCGGAAACGAGCGTGGTGCAGACGGAAGCCTGATTCCGGGGGACGCTGTTCATGTGAAAAATATTTCAGGAATTGCACAGCCTGTCACACAGATGTGTCCCTATGTTTATGAACACGCGGTTTCCCCCCATCTGGCGTCACGGCTGGAGGGAAATCCGGTCTGTCTGGATGTTGTGGAAAGGGGCTTTGGGGAAGTGTGCAGCCGCTATGACTACGTGACCATGGAGGGCAGCGGCGGTATCCTCTGCCCGGTCTGTTTTGATGAGGAAAAAATCTGGCTGGAGGATGTGATTAAACGGCTGAAACTTTCCTGTCTGCTTGTTGCCGATGCGGGACTTGGCACGATTAACAGTGTGGTATTGACTGTGGAATATATGAAAAACCACTGTATTCCGGTCAGGGGAATTATTTATAACCATTTTCATCCGGGAGACGTTATGGAAGAGGATAACGTGCGGATGTGCGAATACAGGACGGGCATCAAAACCCTTGCCTGCGTGCAGGACCAGGATACGGAGCTTGCCATGGACGGGGAACTTTTAGCATCCCTTTATGAAGAATAAAAAGAGAGGTGACTGTTATGATCTGGTATCCATACCAGCAGATGAAAACAATGAAGGAACCGTATAAAATTACTAATGCAGAGGGCGTGTATCTTTACACAGAGGACCGGAAAATGATTGATTCGGTTTCCTCCTGGTGGAGTGTCATCCACGGATATAAGCACCCGGTTCTGACGGAAGCGATGAAAAGCCAGGCAGACAGGTTTTCCCACGTTATGCTGGGCGGACTGACCCATGAGCCGGTGCAGAAGCTGGCGGACAAACTGGCCAAATGGCTTCCGGGCGACCTGGATTACTGTTTCTTTTCGGATTCCGGCAGTGTGGCGGTAGAAGTGGCGCTTAAAATGGCACTGCAGTATTATGTCAACAAAAAAGATTTCAAAAGGACAAAGGTTCTTTCCCTTACCCACGCTTACCACGGCGATACCTTTAAGGCGATGGAGGTCGGGGATGACGAGGATTACCATTTTATTCTGGAAGCTTACGGCGAAAAGAAGGATGTAATACATATCCCCACGCAGATTCAGGCGCTGGAAGAGGTTTTTGCCGCGCGGCATGAGGAATTCAACTGCTTTATTGTGGAGCCGCTGTTACAGGGCGCGGGCGGTATGCGGATGTACGATATTTCTTTTTTGAAACGGGCGAGACAGCTGTGCGACCAGTTCGGGGTTCTGCTTGTATTTGATGAAGTGGCAACCGGATTTGGAAGGACGGGAAACCGTTTTGTGGCGGACCTTGTGCAGCCGGATATCCTGGTGCTTGGCAAGGCGCTGACCGGAGGATATATCGGGCATGCGGTGACGGTTGCAAACCATAAGGTATATAACGGTTTTTACGGGGATGAGCCGTGGAAGGCGCTGATGCACGGCCCTACATTTATGGGAAATGCGCTTGCATGCGCTGTGGCATTAAAATCCATTGAACTGTTTGAGGAGGAGGATTATATTTCAAAAATCCGCCGTATTGAAGAGATTACAAGACGCGAAATGCAGGGATTCAAACATCCGAAGATTCGTGAGGTGCGGATGATGGGCGGTTGCGTCTGCGTCGAGGTAAAGGATGCAAAAGACCTTTCCGGTTTCCAGCAGTTTGCTTTTGAGCGGGGCGTGTTCAGCCGTCCGTTCCTGAATTATATGTATGCAATGGTGCCTTATGTAATAACAGAGGAAGAGCTGGTAAAAGTGTTACAGGTAATGAAAGAGTGGTTTTCCATCCGATAACCAGGAGAAAATTTGCATAATTACTTTTTCACTGACGGTTTTTGTGGTATGATAGGAAAAACGTGATGAAAAATCTCAGACAGGAGCTGGAGACGTATGAATGCAAAAGAGAAAAAAGGATTGGGAATTCTTGCAAAGCTGACACTGATGTGTGCCCTGCCGATTATTTGTGCGGATGTGATTCTTTCGGTATATTCCATTAACGCCCTGCAGAGGGGAATGAAGGAAAAAGTAATAGACGGACTTGCCCTTTTATGCCAGTCGGTCTCTGCTTCTTTTGATGCGGTTGACCAGGGGGATTACTGCATGAAAGGGGATTCGCTTTATAAAGGGGATTATAATATCGCGGAACACGAAGAGGTCATTGACAGTTTTACGGCCGGTAAAGAGGCGGCAGTCACGCTTTTTTACGGGGATGTCCGGGTAGCCACTTCTTTATTTAACAAGTCAGGGGAACGGATACTTGGAACAAAGGCTCCGGATATCGTTGTTGAAGAAGTTTTAAATGCCGGGGGAGATTACAGTTCAGACAGTATCACCATTAATGATGAAAATTATTATGCCTATTACCAACCGGTAAAAAACAGCGACGGTTCTGTGGTAGGCATGGTCTTTGCCGGACATCCGAGTAAGGATGTTGATACGACAATCCGCAATAAAACAGTTGTTATTGTGGTTATTTCCCTTGCCATTCTGCTGGTGGCGCTGGTAATCTGCATGTTCCTTGTAAAAGGGATTGCCGCCATTATTGTACGGACCGGCGGTATGCTGGTAAATATTTCCGACGGCAACCTGAAGTTTGAACTCAGCGATGGAGCAAAAAAGCTTGGTACAGCAGCAGGAAACAGGTCGGATGAAATCGGAGCCATGGTTAATTCCATGTACAGACTGGCGGAAAAACTGCAGGGTATGGTTGGAAATATTAAGAAAAGTACAGATAATGTGATGAAGTCAAGCAATTCCATGGAATCCATGGCATCACAGACCAGTTCAGCAGCAAATGAAATCAGTCATGCGGTTCATGACATTACCAGGGGTGCTGTCACACAGGCCGAGGATATTGAATCGGCAACTGCAGAGGTTGCAGAAATTGGCTTCATGATTGAAAAAATTGTCAGCGGTGTGAAGGGGCTGGACGATATCTCCATGTCCATGAAAGAGGCGGATAATGAATCCGGACGGATTTTAAACGAACTGTGCGAGTATAATGAGAGGACGCTTGGAGCGTTCAAAAAAATTGACGCATCTGTGCATACAACCAATGAATCCGTGGAAAAGATACAGGATTTTGTGGACATGATTACAGAGATTGCCAGCCAGATTAATATGTTAGCGCTTAATGCAAACATTGAGGCGGCAAGGGCCGGCGAAGCCGGACGGGGATTTGCTGTTGTCGCTTCACAGATTTCACAGCTGTCTGACAATACTGATAATTCTGCGAGGGCAATCAGGGATATTATCTGCCAGCTGACTGCGGATTCCGGAGCCTCTGTTGAAATTATGGATGAGGTGGGGGAAATTATTGCGCAGCAGAAGAAAAAGCTCGAAGAAACAAAGACAAAATTTGCTGATGTCAGCGAGGGAATTGAAGCTTCCATTATAGAAACCAAACAGATATATGAGCAGACAAAAGAATGTGATGAGGCAAGGGTGAAAGTTGTCGGGGTCATCCAGAATCTGTCCGCCGTTGCGGAAGAAAATACTGCATCTATCGAGGGAACAAACACATCAATGCAGGAGCTTAATGCAACGATTACTTTGCTTGCGGATACGGCAAAAGACTTAAAAGTCATTGCGGATGAGCTTGAGCATGATGTTGCATTTTTCAAAATTTAACTTTTATAATTTTTTTGGGAGGAATGAAACATGAATGTTACCACGCAAAAAGGAGATATTGTTTTAGGCAGTAAAGAAGAAATTAAAAAACTTATGGAAGCAGGCAAATCAGAGCCGGATGAAATCTGGTTAAGCGGCGAAGAGGAATATCCGTGTCTTGTGATATTTATTTACGGAGAGTACGTCTATCTGAATTATTTTGAGGATGAAGGGGACTGCCTGCAGCCATGCGGCGACTCGGAGGAAGAAGTGACATTTCACATCGGGGACAAGGAGTTTACGCCTGATGCAGTTGTATCATTTGAAACGGCGGTTGCGTGCATGGAGGAGTTTTTTGATACAGAAGACTGCCCGGAGTGTATCGAATGGGAGGAACTGTAACTTTTTTGTTACTATTCACGGGTCAGGAATGCGCACTAGCTGCGCATTCCGTGAGAACATGATTCAGGAGTGAGGGGCGATTTTTGCGAAGCAAAACTCTAATATCGCCCCGAATTGTTACTATGAGCGGTCTTCCGGACCGTGAATAGTGACACTTTTTTGGACTGTACAGAAAAATTATGAATTATCCGTTTGATATTGTCACATATTTGTAGTAGAATATAAAGGAGAGATTAGTTCGTATTTCACGAACTAAGATACTGGAGATGTGTGATATGATATTAATGGATGTTAAAATTGACAATTTCTTTTCGTTTACAGATTTTCATATGAATATGTCCTATCCCAAAAAAATAATCGGCTCGTATATTCCTATGGAATGGCTTGCGCATTTCCCTAATTTCCGCTATAAAAAAGTAAATGTGATTATGGGTGCAAATGCAACAGGAAAGACTACGTTCGGGCAGATACTGCAGGATATTTTTAATTTTCTGGAAGATAAAAGCTATGAGGATCTTGTGCAGGATATCTGTGAAACGGATAAAGCTGCTGCTTTTTCGGTGGATTTGGTGTTATCTGGCAGTACGCTGTACCGCGTTAAGGTCTGCTTTGATGCGGTATATGGAAAAGGCTATGAGGCAGAGGATATACATGTACAGGTTTCCAGCACAAAGATTCAGGCAAAAGACAGCTATGAAACCTGTGTAAAAAGGCTGGAGGCTGATAGGGAAGGGCATGAGGATTTGTACTGGAGGGAACTCCGGAAAATAGGGGGGTTAAGCTGGCAGTTTGTATATCCGGATGATATGGCTGATTTTTCACTCGCATATAATAACGACCTTTATCTGAAGGTGCTGGAACAGACCTTAAAACTGCTGGATCCGGGTATCTGGAAGGTGGAACGTCTGAAAGAAGTGAAAAATTCCCTTGTAATCCGGATGTTTGACCAGGATATTGTTCTGCAGAAGGGAAATCTGTCAAATATATCCCATCTTTCCAGCGGAACAAAAAACGGAATTGCGATTGCGGAAATGCTTGCGGGAATTTTTACAGGGGAATATAAATTTTATTACTGTGATGAGAAATTTTCCTATGTTCATTCGGAAGTGGAAAAAACAATGCTTACTGTGATGATACAGCGTCTTCATGCAGACGGACAGCTGTTTTTTACAACCCATAATACAGACATTCTGGATTTGCCCCTGCCAAAACATTCATTCACATTTATGTGCAAAGAAATTACAGAGACAAATGCCGTAATTTCATGTGTGTATGCATCGGATTTCCTGAAAAGGAATACAGATTCTCTGAGAAATGCATATGAAAACGATTTGTTTTCATCGCTGCCGGATACAGAGGAAATTTATCGGCTGGCTGAAATAACAGAGCAGGGGGACGAATGAGAAAAAACCAGAGGTATTTATATTTGGTTGAAGGGGAAAATGAAAAACGGCTGATTGATGTGCTGAAAACAGAACTTCAGGTAATTTATGCAGGTAAGACGCAGGTATTTAACCCGGTTGAAGAAAAAATCACGAATTTGCGTCTGATGAATATAGCAGAGAATACACTTGTGGTTCTTGTATTTGACACGGATATTCCCAAATCTGATATTCTGCTGGACAATATCAAAAAGCTGGATTCCTGTCCACGCGTCACAAAAGTCTGTTGTATTCCCCAGGTAAAAAACATAGAAGATGAATTAATACGTTCATGCGATATCAAAACAATTAAAGAACTTACGAAAAGTAAATCAGACAGGGATTTTAAGAGGGACTGGCAAAACTGCAGTAATCCTGGAAAACGACTGCAGAGCTGTGATTTCCGGATTGCGCGTTTATGGGATCAGAATCCGCCGGCTCCGTTTCATGTCATTTCAAATGATTCCGGACTACTAAAAAAGTAAGGCATCATATACATGCACTTTTGTTGCATAATTCCAATGGAATGTTGCAATCCGAAGAATCCCCCTTGCAAACAGTTTCTGTTGCGTTATAATACTCATAACAAGAACCGCAGGGGTTCATAAATGTGGAGAAGGAGAAATACTAAAATGATTGAAAATGATGTATTGGCAAAATTCAAAGAGGTATTCGGGGACGGCGGTGAAATCGGTGTATATTTTGCGCCTGGACGCGTCAATATGATTGGGGAGCATACGGATTACAACGGGGGACATGTGTTTCCGTGCGCACTGACAATCGGCACTTACGGTGCGGTCAGAAAAAGAACAGATAAAAAACTCCGGTTTTATTCCATGAATTTTGAAAAGCTGGGTGTCCTTGAGTCTTCCATCGAAGAACTGAAACCGGAAAAAGAGGCGGAATGGACGAATTACCCGAAGGGGGTTATGTGGGCATTTGCAGAAAAAGGAATGAAAGCAGACTGCGGACTGGACCTGCTTTTGTTTGGAAATATTCCAAACGGTTCCGGACTGTCTTCCTCAGCATCCGTGGAAGTACTGACCGGATATATCTTAAAGGATCTGTTTGGATTTGATGTGACAAACCAGGACCTGGCGTTAATCGGACAGTTTTCCGAGCGCAATTTTAACGGGGTTAACTGCGGAATTATGGACCAGTTTGCAATTGCAATGGGCAAAGAGGGACATGCCATTTACCTGGATACGGCAACCCTTGATTATACCTATGCGCCAATCGAGTTAAAGGATGCCAAAATCGTAATTTCCTGCAGTAATAAAAAGCGCGGACTTGGGGATTCCAAATATAACGAAAGAAGAAGCGAGTGTGAAACCGCACTGGCAGAGCTGCAGAACGTGATAAAAATCGCAGCCCTTGGAGAGCTGACTAAGGAACAGTTTGAAGCTCATAAGGACGCCATTAAGGACGAAGTACGGAGGAAGAGGGCAAAACATGCCGTATATGAAAACCAGCGCACCATCCAGGCAGTAAACGCCCTGAAAAATAACGATGTTGCACTGTTTGGAAAACTGATGAATGAATCCCATGTTTCCCTTCGTGACGATTACGAGGTAACGGGAAAAGAGCTGGATACGCTTGTGGAAAAGGCATGGGAAATTGACGGGGTAATCGGTTCCCGCATGACCGGAGCCGGATTTGGCGGATGTACTGTAAGTATCGTAAAAAATGATGCTGTGGATACCTTTATTAAAGAGGTTGGGGACGCCTATAAAAAAGAAATCGGATATGAAGCGGATTTTTATGTAGTGGAAATCGGTGACGGGCCTAAGAAATTAATATAAATTTCAATATTTCAGACTTACCAGGTTTTGAAAAAGGAGAGGGAAATTATGATTCAGGAAAATATTTTGGCTCTGACTGCCTACGGACTGGAAACCGGATTAATCACGCCTGCGGACGAAACCTATACCGCAAACCGTCTGCTGGAATTATTTGAGGTGGACGAAATCGAGGACGCGGTAATTGATGCACAGAAAACAAAACCCGTTCCGCCGCTGGAGGACATTCTTTCCGAAATGATGGATTATGCTTATGAACAGGGCATTATGAAGGAAAACAGCATTGTCTACAGGGATTTGTTTGATACCAAAATCATGGGATGCCTTGTGGCGCGGCCGGGTGAAATCCGGGAGAAATTCAAAAACCTTTATGAAAAGGAATCCCCGCAGGCGGCAACCGATTATTTTTACAAGTTAAGCTGCGACAGCAACTACATCCGGCGCGACCGGATAAAAAAAGACCAGAAATGGACGGCGGATACCGAGTTTGGCACACTGGATGTAACAATTAATCTTTCCAAGCCGGAGAAGGACCCGAAGGCGATTGCCGCTGCCAAAAATGCAAAGCAGAGTTCCTATCCGAAGTGCCAGCTCTGCAGCACCAACGAGGGATATGCCGGGCGTGTGAACCATCCGGCAAGGCAGAACCACCGCATTATTCCGGTAACGATTAATGGAAGTGACTGGTTTTTCCAGTATTCCCCGTATGTATATTATAATGAGCACTGCATCGTATTTAATACAGAGCACACCCCGATGAAAATTGAGCGTGCAGCCTTTGCGAAGCTGTTTGATTTCGTGGAGCAGTTTCCGCATTATTTTGTCGGTTCCAATGCCGACCTGCCGATTGTGGGGGGCTCTATTTTAACACACGACCATTTCCAGGGCGGGCATTATACCTTTGCGATGGCAAAGGCCAAAATCGAAAAAGAAATACGTTTTGAAGGTTTTGCTGATGTGAAAGCCGGAATCGTAAAATGGCCGATGTCCGTGATCCGTATCAGCGGACCGGATAAAGAGAGGCTGATAGACCTTGCCGATAAAATTCTTCTGGCATGGCGCGGCTATACGGACGAGGCTGCGTTTGTCTTTGCGGAAACGGATGGGGAGCCGCACAATACCATTACCCCGATTGCAAGAAAGCGCGGGGATGATTTTGAACTGGACCTGGTGCTGCGAAACAATATCACGACAGAGGAGCATCCGCTTGGCGTTTACCATCCGCATGCAAACCTTCACCATATCAAAAAGGAAAACATCGGACTGATTGAAGTGATGGGACTTGCGGTGCTTCCTGCAAGGCTTAAGGATGAGATGGCAGAGCTTGCAGACGCTCTCGTAACCGGTAAGGATTTAAGAAGTACGGAAACTTTAAAAAGCCACGCAGAATGGGCCGAAGGGTTCCGTGCAAAATATGACAGTATCACAGAAGAAAATGTCATGGATATTATCAGAAATGAGATTGGAATTGTCTTTAAAGAAGTTCTGATGGATGCGGGCGTGTACAAATGTACAGAGGAAGGCAGGGCGGTGTTCCAGAGATTTATTGAAGAAGTAAACAAAAAATAAAAGGATGACATGGCAGAGCCTGTCTGTACTCTTTCCAGGGTGCAGGTAGGCTTATCGTAAAATGTGTCAAGTTTTCTATGAAAACTTGACATGCAGCGCGTGTCGTACATCTAAGATGTACGACTATAGCCCTTGCCGTAAGGCAATTTTCATGGGCTGATGTTCAAATAAGGAGTGATGTTATGGCAAAAAAGAAATACTATGCAGTCCGAAAGGGGAAAAAAACAGGACTGTTTGAAACATGGGATGAATGTAAAATGCAGGTGGATGGATTTTCCGGTGCAGAATATAAAAGCTTTCCCACAAAAGAAGAAGCAGAAGGATATCTGGCAGGGGACGCGCATGAGGCGTCAGGAACAGAGGGAGAGGACTGTCTGAAAATATATGTGGACGGAAGCTATTTTGAAGGGGAATTTTCTTACGGAATGGTAGTTTTGGATAACGGAACGGAACATACTTTTTTTCAGAAAGTGGAGGACAAAGAGCTTGCAAAAATGCGTAATGTGGCAGGAGAAATCAAGGGGGCGGAGGCAGCCATGCAGTATGCCATTGACCACGGGGCAAAGCGGCTGTTCATTTACCACGACTATGAAGGAATCGCCAAGTGGTGCAACGGCGCATGGAAAGCAAACCTGCAGGGCACGCAGGCATACCGTGATTTTTACCGTAAGGCAAAGGAACTGGTGGACATTTCCTTTGTAAAAGTGGCGGGGCATTCAGGTGACAAATATAACGAAATGGCGGACGAACTTGCAAAAAAGGCGCTTGGAATCGGAAACTGAACTTTACAATTCTGGAAGAATGCGGTAAAGTAATACAAAAACATATGACGAGGAGCAGTAAACGATTGAAAGACTGGGAAAAGAATGTACGAACTGTTGTTCCCTACGTTCCGGGGGAGCAGCCGAAAGAAAAAAATATCATGAAACTGAATACCAACGAGAACCCGTATCCGCCTGCGCCTGGCGTTGCAGAAGTGCTTGAGACATTTGACGCGGACAGACTCAGACTATATCCTGACCCTCTGGCTGCGGATTTAACAGACGCTCTTGCGGACTTTTACCATGTGGACAGGAACCAGGTATTTGCCGGGGTGGGCTCGGATGATGTGCTTGCCATGATTTTTCTGACATTTTTTAATTCCAGGAAACCGGTTCTCTTTCCGGATATCACATATTCGTTTTATGATGTGTGGGCAGAAATGTTACGGATTCCATATGAGCAGATTCCGCTGGATCATGATTTTTTCATTATTCCGGAGGACTATAAAAAAGAAAACGGCGGAATTATTTTTCCAAATCCGAACGCCCCGACCGGCAGACTGATGGAGCTTTCACAGATAGAAGAAATTATTCAGGCAAATCCGGGTGTCATGGTGGTGGTTGATGAAGCATATATTGATTTTGGCGGGGTAAGCGCACTGCCGCTTGTTGACAGATATGACAATGTCATTGTTGTCCAGACCTTTTCCAAATCCAGGAGCATGGCAGGTTCCAGAATCGGCTATGCCATCAGTAATCCCTGTGTGATTAAGTATTTAAATGACGTAAAATATTCCTTTAATTCCTATACCATGGACAGTGTTACCATTGCGCTCGGCGTTGCGGCAGTGAAGGATAAGGAATATTTTGAAAAAACAGTACAAAAAATTATACAGACACGGGAATGGACGAAAGAACAGCTTCGTGCGCTGGGATTTTTGTTCGCAGATTCCCAGTCCAACTTTATTTTTGCAAGGCATCCCAAGGTGCCGGGACCGCAGCTGTTTCAGGCGCTGAAGGAAGAAAAGATTTTTGTGCGCCGTTTTGGAAAGCCTGAGCGGATTGCAGATTATCTGCGGATTACCATCGGAACAGATGAACAGATGCAAAAGCTTGTGAAATTTTTAAAAACATATCTTATGGAACAGGAGACGTAATATGTTAAAGGATTATCTGCTTGTATTTTTCATTTCCATGGTGCCCCTGGTGGAGCTTCGGGGGGCGATTCCATGGTCGCAGCTTCGCGACCTGCCCATTGTACCGTCCTATGTGATATGTATTATCGGAAATATGCTTCCGGTTCCGGTTATTTATCTGTTTGCCCGCAAGGTGCTTGTGTGGGGAGCGGATAAGCCGGTGATTGGAGGCTTTTTTTCGTGGTGTCTGGAAAAAGGGGAAAAGGGCGGAAAAAAACTGCAGGAGAAAGCAGGAAGGGGTCTGTTTCTTGCCCTGCTTTTATTTGTCGGGATTCCGGTGCCCGGAACCGGCGCATGGACGGGGACGCTGGCAGCAAGCATTCTGGATATGGATTTTAAATCCGCTGTTGCGGCGTGCATGCTGGGCGTACTGCTGGCAGGAGTAATTATGATGGTTGTCAGCCTGGCAGGCGTGAGCCTTTTTTAGTAAATTTCTGGAGAAATCATGAATGGAAGAAAATAAACAGACAAAACCGATAAAAGAAAAGAAAAAACGCAGGAATATCCGCTGGGACAAACTGGATAATACAGCAAATCTTTTTCCGTCCATTGCGGGGGAAAGCCGGACAAATGTTTACCGGATCAGTGTGATTTTAAAAGAGGAAATCAAAAGGGAATTATTACAGCAGGCGCTTGATCTGGTGCTTCCGAAATTTGACGGATTTAACGTACGGATGCGGACCGGGGTTTTCTGGTATTATTTTGAGGAAAACGGAAAAAAGGCGCCGCGTGTGACGGAAGAGAGTATGTTTCCGTGCCGTTATATCCAGGCGAACCATAACCACAGTTACCTGTTTCGGGTTACGTATTATAAATGCCGGATTAACCTGGAGGTATTTCATGTACTGACAGACGGCATGGGAGGAATTAATTTTCTGCGTGAGCTGACTTACCAGTATCTCCGCCTTCTGTATCCCAGACTTCAGACAGGGGACGGTCTGAGTGTGGATACATCTTTAAGCACGGAGGACAGTTTTGTCAGAAATTACAGAAAGAGCATGCCGAGCGGTTTTAATAAAGAAAAGGCATACCTGATGAAGGGGGACAGGCTTCCGGCAGGGGAATTTGGCGTGATGCATGGATATATGCCGATTACTGCCTTAAAAGAGGTTGCCCACAAGTATCATGCCTCTTTAAATGAATATCTGGTGTCGGTATTTGTATGGAGCATCTATACGGAGCTTTTGCACGGGATGCCGCCCGAACGCCCCATCCGTGTGGCAGTGCCGGTAAACCTGCGGCCATATTTCAATTCGGATACCACAAAGAATTTTTTTGTTATGGTGTCGGCGGAATTTCACCCGGAAAAAGAAAACTGTTCCTTTGATGAGGTCGTAAAAAGCATTCAGGACAGCCTGAATTCACAGATCAATAAAGAGCATCTGGAAGAACTTTTTTCCTACAGTGTATCCAACCAGATGAACAAACTGATGCGTCCGGTTCCGCTGTTTCTCAAAAATATAGCCATGCGTATTATTTACGAAAAATCAGCTGTCGCAAATACAACCACGGTTACCAATATCGGAAATATCAAAATTGACGAAAGTTATAAACCGTATGTGGAAGGTTTTCATGCGTTTATTGCCATGTCAAAGGGACAGAACCTGAAAGGAACCATCTGTTCCTATGAAAATACACTGGTGTTTACCTTCAGTTCTGTTTTTTCAGAGGCGCATGTACAGCGTGCCTTTTTCAGAAAGATTGCGAATGACGGAGTAGAAATCAAAGTTGAAACGAACGGGGTTTATTATGAATAGATGTCAGAAATGTAATATCATGATTCTGGATGACACGGACCGCTGCCCCCTGTGCCAGCATGTGTCAGAATCCGACGGGAAAAAAGTGGAAAACAGGTATCCGAATGCAATAGAAGTGACAAGGAAATTCCGTTTTCTGGAGAACCTGGTGTTATTCCTTTCCATTCTTGTGGAATGCCTGCTGCTGGTCATTAATTATAATGTCCATACAAAGGTCCAGTGGGCATTTATTGTCGGGCTGGTGCTTGTTTATGTCAATGTGGTGCTGAGGATTACGCTGATCGGGAAAAACGGATACCTGTTCCAGGCGCTGAGCTTTGTGGTTCTGGCAATATTTTTAATGCTTGGAATCGATTACCTGACCGGATACAAAAAATGGTCGCTGGATTATGTGCTTCCGGGCGGAATACTTGTCCTTGACGTGGCGCTTTTTGTCCTGACACTTGCCAACAGAAGCGGCTGGCAGAGTTATCTTATGCCGCAGATTCTGCTGGTCATGCTGAGTCTGGTGCCGGTAGTGCTTTCGGAAACAGGGGTGATCCAGTTTCCGTATCTGGCATGGACGGCACTGGCAGCATCGGTTTTTCTGTTTCTTGGAACGCTGATTCTCGGTGACAGAAGGGCGAGGACGGAGCTGAAACGGAGATTTCATATATGATGGAGAAAGAGACAAGTATCCAGGGGCGTGTCATTGCGGATTTAATTTCGCATCTGACGAATGACCTTGCAATCGGAAAGAAGATTAAGACAGGAGAGCTTAGAAAGCGGTTGAAAGAGCCTGCATGGATGGTGCCGGACTGTTTTAACATGACGGATATTGATATGCAGGATTTTTCCATGAAGCTGCTCTCCTTAAAAGAAAATCCAAATCCCGACTATATGATTTTACAGCTTCACGGCGGCGGCTATATCAGTCCGGTGCGCAATGCCTATTATGTGTTTGCCGGGCTTTATAACGAGGTGAGCCGCGGCTGCAGTGTGCTGACGCCGGATTACCGTGTGGCGCCGGAACATCCGTATCCTGCGGCTCTTGTTGATGCGCTTGCTTCCTACCAGTGGATACTGGACCAGGGCTATTACGGGGAGCAGATTATTGTGGCAGGGGATTCGGCAGGCGGAGGTCTTGCGATGGCGCTTTGTATGTATCTGCGCGACCACGGCATGCCGCTGCCGCGCGGACTGGTTGCGATGTCCCCGTGGACAGACCAGACGGCGGGAGGGGAGTCCTACGAAACGAATTTTGAGAAGGACCCCTTGTTTGGAAATACGCGTGAAAGCATGATATATCTTAATGATTATGCGGGGGACCATGATAAAATGGACAGCTATATTTCACCGCTGTTTGGGGATTTCAGGAATTTTCCGCCGATGCTGATTCAGGTCGGTTCCCTGGAAATGCTCTTAAGCGATTCCACGATGACAGCGGCAAAGGCAAGGCAGCAGGGGGTAAAAGTGCGTCTTTCCGTATATGAGGGAATGTTTCATGTGTTCCAGATGGCATATTTAAATATTCCCGAATCCAAAAAAGCCTGGGCGGAGGTTGGGAAATTTATTGACGTGCTGCGCAGCGACAGAAGGCTGTAGCATAAAACGGTTCTATGATTTCAGATAAGAAAAATAAGAAAGGATGTACAGAAAATGAATAACTACAAAATTAATACAAAATGCGTGCAGGCAGGATACACGCCAAAAAACGGGGAACCAAGACAGATTCCGATTGTACAGTCCACGACATTTAAGTACGATACCAGCGAGGACATGGGAAAGCTGTTTGACCTGGAGGCAAGCGGGTATTTTTACACGAGGCTCCAGAACCCGACAAACGATTCCGTGGCGGCAAAGATTGCCCAGTTAGAGGGCGGTACCGCGGCAATGCTGACTTCCTCCGGACAGGCAGCAAACTTTTTTGCCCTGTTTAATATCTGTGAGGCGGGAAGCCATATTGTGTCGTCTTCCTCCATTTACGGCGGAACCTTTAACCTCATTTCCGTTACCATGAAAAAAATGGGAATTGATGTGACATTTGTATCGCCTGACTGTTCCGAAGAGGAATTAAACGCGGCATTTCAGGAAAACACCAGGGCAGTGTTTGGGGAAACCATCGCCAATCCTGCGCTTACCGTGCTTGATATCGAAAAATTTGCTAAGGCAGCGCACGGACACGGCGTACCGCTTATCGTGGACAATACGTTCCCGACGCCGGTGAACTGCAGGCCGATGGAATGGGGCGCGGATATTGTTACCCATTCCACTACAAAATACATGGACGGTCACGGTGCGGCAGTCGGCGGAGCCATAGTGGATTCCGGCAATTTTGACTGGATGGCGCACGCAGATAAATTTCCGGGACTCTGTACGCCGGATGAATCCTATCACGGGATTACCTATGCGGAAAAATTCGGGAAGGAGGGTGCGTTTATTACCAAGGCAACCTCACAGCTTATGAGGGACTTAGGCTGCATCCAGTCGCCGCAGCACGCATTTATCTTAAATCTCGGACTGGAGTCCTTACATGTGCGTATGCCGCGTCATGTGGAAAACGGTCAGGCAGTCGCTGAATTTTTGGCCGGTCATCCGAAAGTAGCTTCGGTAAATTATCCTGGACTGCCAGGTGACAGATATTATGAGATTGCGAAAAAATACCTGCCGAACGGCGGCTGCGGTGTGGTTTCCTTTGAGCTTAAAGGCGGACGAAAGGCTGCGGAAACCTTTATGAAGCACCTGAAGCTTGCAGCCATTGAAACCCATGTGGCGGACGCCAGGACCTGCTGCCTGAACCCGGCGACCTCCACGCACCGCCAGATGAATGACGAACAGCTTCTGGCAGCGGGAATCCCGGCAGGGCTTGTCAGGATTTCCTGCGGCCTGGAGGATCAGGAGGATCTGATTGCTGATTTGGGGCAGGCGCTTGAGGAAGTATAAGGAGTACCCCCGGTGGGGGGAAAGGAGCACTGCGCATGAAAAATCCGCTGCGCGGATGTGCTGTACGTAGGTAGTACCCCTAAGGGGTACTACAAATACTCCCTCGTTTTTCAAAGGTAGTATAGACGAAAGAACCGTTTCCGTGTTACATTTTTCGTGTAACAGAAAGGAGGCGGTTTTTTTGAAGGAATCAGGAAAAAAAGTGATTGCTGCCGGACTGTTTAAAATTATCCTGAAGCTGGCAGGGTGGAGTGGATGTTTAAGAAAGAGAGGAAACAGATGATGAAAAGAAAAACATCAGGATTTATTATTTTATTTGAGGGATGCATGATTCTGCTGACTTACTGCGTGGCGGTATTAATCAGCGGAGGGACAGAAATGTTAAATTCGTTCGGCAACTTTATTGATCTGCCAAGTCTGGTGCTGCTTCTGCTTTTTACGGTTCCTGTTCTGATTGCCTCAGGAATGGGGAATGATTTTGTCATGGCGTTTCAGATGGGGAAGAAACAGTGTTCCCTTGTGCAGATGAAAAAGACCCTGGAAGCAGTGAAACTGCTGCAGAGACTGGTACTCTGCGGCGCGGGATTTGCGGCATTAATCAGTATCGTAATTATTTTTCAGCAGCTGGATGAACCTTCCGCAATTGGTCCAAACCTGGCGGTTGCCATTCTGGTGGTTTTGTACGGGGTAATTATAGAATCCCTTTTAATTCCGCTCAGTGCATATGTGCAGAACCATATTACAGAGGCAATGAATGTGGAAGAAGAGGATGTCCTTACCGTGGAGAAGACGGATGAAAAAGGGTAGGATTGTATTTCTGGTTCTGCTCTATGTGTTTTTGCTTCTTTTTACACTGGTGATGGAGTGGCTGGCAATTCAGGAAATTCTGGTACGTGCGGTTGTGAACCTGTGTACACTGGGAATGACGGCGGTGGGAGCCGCCGTATTCACCCAGGTGTACAAAAAAGGTGTCAGTGAGGAAAAAGAACCGAACCAGCTGCAGGAACTGCCGCAGCCTGTCTTTGACCGGGAAATATACCTGGCATTTGCAAAGGAAAAGATGCTTACCAGAAGGGAGACGGAAATCGGACTTCTGGCGGCGAACGGGTATTCCAACCAGAGGATAGCAGAGGAACTATTCATCTCGGAAACCACCGTAAAAAAGCATCTGACGCATATCTACGAAAAAACAGGCGTACAAGGGCGGAAAGGGTTAAAGGAAATCTGTTACCGGATACCGCCGTATTAAGCTTCAATTGCATTGCCCGTATAAAGCTGGTAGTATTTTCCTCTTTTGGCGATGAGCTGCTCATGGTTTCCGCGTTCAATCACGCGTCCCTGCTCAAGGACGATGATGCAGTCGCTGTTTTTGACAGTTGACAGCCGGTGGGCGATAACAAAGGTCGTACGGCCCGCCATCAGCTTATCCATGCCGTCCTGCACAATGCGTTCGGTACGGGTGTCAATGGAACTGGTTGCTTCGTCGAGAATCAGTACCGGAGGGTCTGCAATGGCGGCCCTTGCAATGGCAAGAAGCTGTCTCTGTCCCTGGCTTAAATTAGCCCCGTCCCCGGAAAGAACCGTGTCATAACCGTCCGGAAGCTGCTGGATAAAGGTGTCGGCGTTTGCCAGCTTTGCGGCAGCATACACTTCCTCATCTGTTGCATCCAGTTTGCCATAACGGATATTTTCCATGACGGAAGCCGTAAACAGATGGGTATCCTGCAGTACGATTCCAAGGGAATGGCGTAAATCAGCTTTTTTGATTTTATTGATGTTGATGCCGTCATAACGGATTTTTCCGTCCTGGATATCGTAAAAACGGTTAATCAGGTTGGTAATGGTGGTTTTTCCTGCGCCAGTAGAACCGACAAAGGCGATTTTCTGTCCGGGCGTGGCGTATAAATCCACATTGTGCAGGACAATTTTTTCCGGTACATATCCAAAATCCACATCATCAAATACCACATCCCCTGTGAGCTTTACATAATCCACGGAGCCGTCCGCCTGGTGTGTGTGCTTCCATGCCCATGTTCCGGTACGGGTACCGCTTTCTTTGAGAACGCCGTTTTCCTCGATTGCATTTACCAGGTTTACATAGCCGTTATCCTCTTCCGGTTCTGCGTCCAGAAGGGAAAAAATACGCTCACATCCGGCAAGCGCCATGACAATACTGTTAAACTGCTGGCTGACCTGGGAAATCGGCATGTTAAAGCTTTTGTTGAAATTCAGGAAGCTTGCCAGTTTGCCGAGTGTCAGTCCAAACGTACCGGAAAGAGCCATAATGCCGCCCGTCATGGCGCAGAGCACATAGCTTAAATTCCCAATCTGTGCATTGACCGGACCGAGGCATCCGCTGTAGAAATTGGCATTGTTGGCACTGTGGAACAGCTGTTCGTTTATTTCGTCAAAGGCTTCCATATTTTCTTTTTCATGGGTGAAAACCTTTACCACTTTCTGGCCGTTTAACATTTCCTCAATAAAGCCGTTTACCTTTCCAAGGTCTTTCTGCTGGGCAAGGAAGTAACGGCCAGAGGAACCCGTAAAATACTTTGTGACAAGCAGGGTAACGAATACCATAAAAAGAGTAAGTCCTGTCAGCGGCAGATTCAGTTTTACCATACAGACAAAAACACTGGCAATGTTTACGGCGCTCTGTAACAGCTGCGGGATACTCTGGCTGATTAACTGGCGCAGGGTATCCATGTCGTTGGTATAAACCGACATAATGTCTCCGTGGGAATGGGTGTCAAAGTAACGCACCGGAAGCTCCTGCATATGTGCAAACAGTTCGTCGCGCATGGAGCGGATGGTTCCCTGGGTAACGTAAATCATAATTTTCTGGTAGGCAAAGGTGCTGATTACGCCGATGCCGTAAAAGCAGGCAACCCTTGCAATGGCAGAAAGCAGCGGACCGTAGTCGGCAACCGGCTGTTTTACCATGGGAAGAATATAGTCGTCAATCAGTGTCTGGATAAACATCGTCCCCTGCACGCTTGCAAGAACACTTACGAAAATACAGATGATTACGATGCATAGCTGCAGCGCATATTTTTGAAATATAAAACGCATCAGACGGGCAAGCAGCTTACCCGGATTTTTTATTTTCGGTCTTGGGCCCTGAGGCTTTCTTGGTCCCGGCATCAGGAAACACCTCCTTCATCAAAATCTCCGCCGCCCTGGGTCTGCGATTCATAGACGTCACGGTAGATTTCATTATTCTTTAAAAGGTTTTCATGGGTATCAAATCCGCTTACTTTTCCGTCTTCCATGACAATGATGCGGTCACTGTCGCAGACAGAGGAAATGCGCTGGGCGATAATCAGTTTGGTGGTACCTGGAATTTCCTCACGGAAAGCACGGCGGATTTTTGCGTCGGTTGCCGTGTCCACGGCACTTGTGCTGTCATCTAAAATCAGTATTTTCGGCTTCTTTAAAAGGGCGCGGGCAATGCACAGACGCTGTTTCTGACCGCCGGAAACATTGGTTCCGCCCTGTTCAATATGTGTCTGGTATCCGTCCGGAAATGTGCTTATGAATTCATCTGCACAGGCAAGCTGACATGCGTGTCTGCATTCCTCAGCGGATGCACTGGCGTCGCCCCACCGCAGGTTGTCAAGGATGGTTCCGGAAAACAGCACATTCTGCTGGAGTACTACCGCAACCTGGTTGCGCAGGCTGTCCATGTCATATTCCCTGACGTCATGCCCGCCTACGGTTACCAGACCGCTGTCCGCATCATACAGCCGGCTGACCAGGCTGACAAGTGAGGTTTTGGAGCTTCCGGTTCCGCCTATGATGCCGATGGTTTCACCGGATTTTATGGAAAGACTGATGTCATCGAGAACCGGCTTTTTGGAGCTGCTGGAATAGCGGAAACTTACATGGTCAAAACAGATGCTTCCGTCCGCTACATCATAAAGCGGCTGCGCGGGATTATGCAGGGTGCTTTCTTCATTTAATACCTCACAGATTCGTTTCGCACTTGCCACAGACATGGAAATCATAACGAAAATCATGGAGAGTATCATAAGATTCATCAGGATGTTCATGCAGTAGGTCAGTAAAAGCATCAGGTCGCCGATTTCCAGTGTGCTTCCTACGACCATATGCGCGCCGAACCAGCTGACCAGAAGGATGCAGGCATATACGGTAAACGTCATCAGCGGGGCGTTTAATACGACAAGACTTTCTGCTTTTGTAAATACATGATAAATGTTTCTGCTTGCGTTGCGGAAACGGTTTTTTTCGTGTTCTTCGCGGACATAGGCTTTTACCACCCGGATGGCGGATACGTTTTCCTGTACGCTTTCATTTAACTCGTCATATTTTTCAAATGCCCTGCCAAAATAACGCATGGCAAAGGTTGCAATGACCACGAGAGCCGTTCCCAGAAAAATTACCGCCGCAAGGTAAATACTGGCGAGCCTTGGGCTTACAAAAAAGGACATGACCATTGCACAGATAATGGTGGACGGTGCACGCATTGCCATACGCAGGATCATCTGGTATGCATTCTGGATATTGGTGACATCGGTTGTCAGGCGGGTTACCAGTCCGGCAGTGCTGAATTTGTCAATATTTGCAAAGGAATAGGTCTGAATCTGTGCAAACATAGCCTTGCGCAGATTTTTACCCAGTCCCATGGATGCCTTTGCGCCGTATTTTGCTCCCATGCATCCGCAGAACAGGGAAAAAAGTGCGGCGGCAACCATCCATGCGCCTGTTACATAAATATGACGGGTATCGCCTTTTTCCACGCCGTCATTTACAATCGAAGCCATCAGTAAGGGAATTATCGTTTCCATAATTACTTCCAGTATCATAAAAACCGGAGTGGCAATGGAAGCTTTTGTATATTCCTTTATATGGGCGCCAATCGTCTTTAACATAATTTCATCCCTTTCTTTCATATTTATTTTCAGCTGAATAGTTATAATATCATCTCACATGAAATTTATATTGTCAACCGTGGAAATTCCAGATTTTCCTATGTAACAATTTATATTTTTATGGTAATTTTTTCCTGTTTTTCCAGAATGGCTGGAACAAAAAAACATGGAAAATCAGGGTTTGCGGCATGGTCTGTATTTTTGGGGCGGCAAACACACCACACAATATAGAAGATGCATGTTGACAAAGCTACAAGATATAGTGTATCCTTATATCTAGCCAGAATTTGCCGTGCGGCCTGTAAAAATAGCGGCAGAAAAATATATACATAAAAACGAGGGGGATATCATGAAGATTATCAAGCGGAGCGGAAGCGAAATGCTGTTTGATGCAGAAAAGATTACAGCTGCAGTAAGGAAAGCAAATGCATCCGTTATCGACTACGAAAAGCTGACGGAAAAACAGATTAAGGAAATTGTGGCAAATGTGGAAAATGCGTGCGAGTACATGAAGCATTCCCCAAGTGTGGAGGAGATACAGGATATGGTGGAAAACCAGCTGATGAACCAGCATGCCTTCACTGTTGCCCGCAATTACATTACCTACCGTTATAAACGTGCGCTTGTGCGTAAATCCAATTCGACCGATGAACAGATTTTAAGTCTGCTGGAATGCAATAATGAAGAGGTAAAACAGGAAAATTCCAACAAGAACCCGACGGTAAACAGCGTACAGCGTGATTATATGGCAGGAGAGGTCAGCAAGGATATTACCAAGCGTTTCCTGCTTCCGGATGATATCGTGGAAGCGCATGAAAAAGGACTGATTCATTTTCATGATGCGGACTATTTTGCGCAGCACATGCATAACTGCTGTCTGGTGAATCTGGAGGATATGCTGCAGAACGGAACGGTGATCAGCGAGACAATGATAGATTCCCCGAAAAGCTTTTCCACGGCATGCAATGTGGCAACACAGGCGATTGCGCAGATTGCAAGCTCACAGTACGGCGGACAGAGTATTTCCCTGTCCCACCTTGCCCCGTTTGTCCAGATCAGCCGGATGAAGTTTCGTGAGCAGGTAAGGGATGAATTTAAAAAAATCGGGCTTGACCTGGATGAGGATAAAATTAACGCAGTGGCGGAGATGCGCGTAAGGAAGGAAATAAACAGCGGCGTGCAGATGATCCAGTACCAGGTGATTACACTGATGACAACGAACGGACAGGCTCCGTTTGTTACAGTTTTTATGTATCTGGATGAGGTTCCGGAGGGACAGACAAGGGATGACCTTGCGACGATTATTGAAGAGATGCTCCACCAGAGAATCCTTGGCGTGAAAAATGAACAGGGCGTGTATATCACACCGGCATTTCCGAAGCTGATTTATGTACTGGAAGAAGATAATATTCGTGAAGGCAGCAGATACTGGGAACTGACAAAGCTTGCGGCAAAGTGTTCTGCAAAGCGACTGGTACCGGATTATATTTCCGAGAAAAAAATGCTGGAATTAAAGAAGGATAAAAACGGTGAGGGACACTGTTACACCTGCATGGGATGCCGGAGTTTCCTGACACCGTATGTGGACCCGGAAACAAATAAGCCGAAATATTACGGCAGGTTCAACCAGGGTGTTGTAACGATTAACCTTGTGGATGCGGCATGTTCCTCAGAGGGGGATATGGATAAATTCTGGGAGATTATGGATGAGCGTCTGGAGCTTTGTTACCGTGCCCTGATGTGCAGGCATAAGCGGCTCCTGGGCACGCCGTCCGATGTGGCTCCGATTTTATGGCAAAACGGTGCGCTGGGCCGTCTGGAAAAGGGAGAGCCGATAGACAAATTATTATTTGGAGGATATTCCACCATTTCCCTTGGGTATGCAGGACTGTGTGAATGCACAAGGTACATGACCGGACAGTCCCATACGGACCCGGACAAGGGTACGCCGTTTGCCCTTGAGGTAATGAAGAAGTTAAATGATGCGTGCGCAAAGTGGAAAGCAATGGAAAACATTGATTTCAGCATTTACGGGACGCCGCTGGAGTCCACGACCTACAAGTTTGCAAAGTGCCTGCAGAAGCGTTTCGGACTGATTAAAGGGGTGACGGACCGCAATTATATTACGAACAGTTACCATGTCCACGTCACGGAAGAAATCAATGCATTTGACAAGCTGAAATTTGAGGCGCAGTTCCAGTCACTGTCACCGGGAGGAGCCATCAGTTATGTGGAAGTGCCGAACATGCAGAATAATATCGAAGCGGTACTGTCTGTCATGAAATATATATATGACAACATTATGTATGCAGAGCTGAATACAAAAAGTGATTTCTGTATGGAATGCGGTTATGACGGTGAAATTAAAATTGTGGAAGAAGAGGGAAGCGGCAAGCTTGTCTGGGAATGCCCGAAATGCGGCAACCGTGACCAGGATAAGATGAGCGTTGCCAGAAGAACCTGCGGCTATATCGGTACCCAGTTCTGGAACCAGGGGCGGACGCAGGAAATTAAGGAGAGGGTGCTGCATTTATAATGTTCCTTTTGGGGGAATAAGGATAGTTACAGGGGAGGAATTCATGGTGTGGGATGGATTCCTCTCTTTCATTCAGATCATTTCATTTGCTGGAATAACAGGGGAATGGAGTACAAATGAGCAAAGATATAGTCAGAAAAGTTCTGCTGGTCGCAGCGTCAATACTTAACTGGATATTTTCAATAGGATTTATAAGAGAAGTATATCATGCAATGTCAGCTGGAGGTTTCATTAAGTATGAGGACAATATAAATATAGACGGTTCTGACTTCACACCATTAGCGAACCTTGCAGTTGCGGGAATCAATGGAATGATGATTTTGCTTGTAATAGGCTTATCGGTATTGTTTGCGACGATATTAATTCTGATTCTTGCGGTTTTGCTCAGGGTAACAACAATCAGAAAGGAAGACATAGTTACGGAATCTGAGGTGAACTTTACCAAATGGTTCATTATAATTTCTTCCGTTCTTGCTTTTATAGCTGGCATTTTGTCTACGGACATAAAACTGATCTGGTATGTCATGGGCTTGTCGTGGCAGCAACCGCTGTTTATGCTGTTGATATACTATCTGCCCTTGAAAAATCGATTTAAAGAGGAATGATTCTGTGAATGAAAAAATAAAAATTAGGGAAGAACGGATATCCGCGGAAGAATATACGGATTTTGTATACTGGCTCTACGTGACGGATTTAGGAGTTGCCAGGGATTATGAAGGGCAGGGGATTGGAAGGCGGCTGATGAAGACAGCGCATGACATGGCAGGCGGTGAAAAAGATTTTGCGGTATATCTGATTGCAAATGAAAATGCCGTCCCGTTTTATGAAAAACTTGGCATGAAAAAGGCAGATGATGTCATGCAGTATAACCATATTGAATGGACGGAATTTACGGTGAAGTAGAACAGCATATATAAGGTAAAAAAACAGATGCAGGAAAGCAGATTATTTAAGATAGTGTACCACCTGCTTGACAAAGGGCAGGCAACAGCCCCGGAGCTGGCGGAAAAATTAGAAGTATCGGTCAGAACAATTTACAGGGATATCGATGCATTAAGCGAAGCGGGGATTCCGGTTTATGCGGAAGCCGGAAGAAACGGCGGAATACATCTGATGAAGGATTTTGTTCTGGATAAGTCGCTGTTGTCAGAGGAAGAAAAGCAGGAAATTTTAGCGGCAGTACAAAGCATCAGTGTTACAGAAAACATTGACAGCAGCGAAACACTGCAGAAGCTCTCCGCCATGTTTCATTTCACCCCGGAAAACTGGTTTGAAGTGGATTTTTCCAGATGGGGAAATAAAAAGACTGACAATGAAAAATTTGAGCTTCTGAAATCAGCAGTGATTCATCGAAAATATATTAAAATCAGCTATGCAGGAGCAGGCGGTGAAGTAAGCGAAAGAACCGTACAGCCGTTAAAACTTGCCTATAAAGCCAAAGCATGGTACCTGAAAGCATTCTGCATGCAAAAAGAGGATTACCGTATATTCAAATTAAACCGAATTTTGAAATTAGAGGTTTTATCCGGGGATTTTCCATACCGGACTTTTCCGAAAGAGGAAGAAGGTTCAGAAGGAGAATACCAGCAGGTCATGCTCCGGTTTCCGAAGGAAATGGCATACCGTGTTTATGATGAATTTGATGAAACGCAGGTAGAAAGACAGGAAAACGGGGATTTTATCGTTACTGCAGAAATACCGGAGGGGACGTGGCTGATAAGCTTTTTACTGTCGTTTGGTACGCAGGTCAGGATAATTTCGCCAGCCAGCCTGAAAGAAGTTCTGGCAAAACAGGCGTTATTCATTTACAAAATAAATAAAACCTGACACAGGGTGTCAGTATTCTTCCGGTATACTTACAGCAGAAGTTAAAAATACAATCTGCAGGAGGAAATGAATATGGCAAGACCACAGACGAAATCAGATTTAATTACCGTAGCAACAGAAAATTTTGAACAGCTGAACGCTCTTATTGAAGGATTAACAGAAAAAGAACTGTCAGTACCGTTTGATTTTTCAGATACGGCAAAAAAAGAGGCACACTGGAAAAGGGATAAAAATCTGAGGGATGTATTAGTTCATCTTTATGAGTGGCACCAGCTTTTGCAAAACTGGGTGCGGTCAAACCTAAACGGTGAAAACCAGCCGTTTATTCCAAAACCCTACAACTGGAAAACCTATGGGATTATGAATGTGGAGTTCTGGAGAAAGCACCAGAAAACAACGACTGAGGAAGCAAAGGAACTGCTGCAAAAATCTCATTGTGAAGTTATGAAGCTGATGGAAACTTTTTCAAATGAGGAGCTGTTTTCCAAAGGCGTGTATCCATGGGTGGGAGGAAGTATGCTGGGTTCCTATTTTGTCAGTAATACGGCAAGCCATTACAACTGGGCAGTAAAAAAACTGAAAGCGCATAAGAGAAACTGTGCAAAGCTGTCATAATATAAAAATTGTCTTAATATTTTATACGGGAAAAGACGCGATTCGCGTTTCTGATGCTGTATTACCTGAAATCCTTGAAATTGTCTGGGGAATATGCTATATTAAAAGCATAAAAGGAACAACCGCCCACAAAGTGGTTCGACCTCGTTATTGATGTAGAAATTCCACCCTTTCGCTTGGTCAAAGTTTCGGGGTGGTTTTTCTATATGCTGTTACTTACTAAACGCAAATACGAATGTAAGCAACGCCAGCAGGAACATGCCAAAAGACATTAAGTCCTTAAAATCAAAATTGCTATGATTTTTCATGGCATCACCCCCATTCTTATGTAAGAATTGAGGTCTGCACCACCCTGTAACACGGTTGTTCTTTATTATTGTAGCATAATATTTCTTTGGATACTATAAAAAGCGCGATTCGCGTCTGACATCCGAATCCTTATCTTATAAAATCAAAATCCCATGTTCTTTGCACTGTTTTAGCATATCCTCCGGCCAGAGGGAACTCTGAACTTCACCTATATGCGCCTTGCGCAGGAAAAACATACAGATTCTGGACTGTCCGATTCCCCCGCCAATGGTAAAAGGCACTTCTTCATGAATAACAGCTTTCTGGAACGGAAGGTTCTTGCGCTCCGGACAGCCTGCCTTGTCAAGCTGGGAAAGAAGAGAGTCAGCATCCACACGGATTCCCATGGAGGATAACTCAAGTGCGATATCCAGCACCGGATAGTATACTAATATATCAGCGTTTAATGCCCAGTCATCATAATCCGGCGCACGGCCGTCATGCGGTTCTCCGGAGGCAAGCTTGTCACCAATCTGCATAATGCAGACAGCGCCTTTTTCCTTTGTAATCGCATACTCACGTTCTTTTGGCGGCTGGTCAGGATACAGGTTTTCCAGATCCTGTGAAGTGATAAAAAAGATTTCTTTTGGAAGAATCAGGTCAATGTAATCATACTGGATTGCCATGTACTGTTCCGTTTTGCGCAGGCATTTGTATACCGTGCGAACCGTTTCTTTCAGGAAATCCACATTGCGGTCTTCTTTTCGTATGATTTTTTCCCAGTCCCACTGGTCAACAAATACAGAGTGGATATTGTCCGTGGTTTCGTCCCTGCGGATGGCGTTCATGTCAGTATAAATTCCTTCTCCAAGGGAAAATCCGTATTTATGCAGCGCATAGCGTTTCCATTTGGCAAGGGAATGGACAACTTCCGCAAGTTTATCTTTCTGCTCTAAAATATCAAAAGCAACCGGACGTTCATATCCGTTTAAGTTATCATTTAATCCGGTGGTGGAATCAACGAAAAGCGGTGCAGAAACCCTTGTTAAATTCAGACGCTGTGCAAGCAGTGCCTGAAAAAAATCCTTGACGGTTTTAATTGCAAGCTGGGTGTCGTGAAGGTCCAGCTCAGACTTATAGTCTTTTGGTAAAATCAATTGTTCCATAGGTTCTCCTTTCAATATCCCCTTGGGATATTACAGATATTAGTATAGCACACAAAACATGAATTTCAACAGAAACCCCGCCAAAAAATGTAAAGTGTGGTATAATCTGTCGTAAGGAGGGACCCGGCAGAGCCGGGAGGATTCCTTACGACCCTATCACAAGGAGGGACCCGGCAGAGCCGGGAGGAT
>CAJUND010000016.1:60922-68934 GCA_910587655.1 uncultured Agathobacter sp.
CCTTACGACCCTATCACAAGGAGGGACCCGGCAGAGCCGGGAGGATTCCTTACGACATTTATCACAAGGAGGGACCCGGCAGAGCCGGGAGGATTCCCTGTAACCTATTGGCAATTAAGGAGGATTTTAAATATGCGAAAAGAAGACCTTACAGTTCCCGCTATTTTTGCTGAAGCAGCAGTTCTGATACTTGGAATTGCCTATATCGGGATGCAGGTTTATTATGGTATCACCTATCATATTGCACCAGTACAGTTTATCTGCAATATTCTGGGAATCATTCTGGTTTATACGGGGCTGTCCGTTTTAAGCTGTTATCCGGAAAAAATCAACCGGCTTCCAAAAGAAATATGTACCGGAAAAATAAGAACCTGGTCTATCCGCATGGTACGCCTCGTAAAGATTATTTTTGTATCAGGCCTGATGGTACCGTGTGTGGCGGATGTGGCAGGGACGGAGCTTAAGGATGCGTTCAGTCTGGTTGTAATTTTTGCAATCCTTCTGACCGTTGTATATTATGAAATCAGAATTGTATTTGAAGCAAAAAATAACGGAAACGGTACATAACCGTTTCCGAGGATTTCAGGCGTTGTAAGTAACTGACCGGGCAGCGCGTTCTTTTTTATTCATGCCGAAAACAAACAAAAGGCTGCCGACGGTGATGGAAACAATCATGGATACCAGCATGATAATTCCGGCGACGGCTTTGTTTTCCACATTTTCCAGAAGCTGTCCGATTACGGTACCCCAGAAATTAAACAGAATATGGAAGAAGATGGAGTAATAGATACTGCCTCCTTTTTCACAGACATATCCAAGCACAAGACCGAGTGCAAAGGCGTAAATGCCCTGAATCCAGTTCATGTGGAACAGACCGAAAAGCGCCGCCTGCAGGAAATTGGCAAGCCAGAACGGCAGGGCAAGCTTAGCCTGCGACATGGTTACCCCGCGGAAAATCAGTTCTTCACAGACAGGCCCTAAAAGGACTGCATAGCAGAACATCAGGGGACCGATTTTATCAGAGCCAAGTCCTGCGGTCTCCATCAGTTTTTCATACTGCTCCATCCATTTCGGTACAAGCCAGGCAACGAGGGAGGTCAGGTATCCGGAAAAAAACTGCATGCCCGGTACGAGAAGAACCACACCGGCGAGTCCCATGACATTAAAAGTTTTTGACGGTTTTGGCAGATAGTCCCCGCCGCACCTGCTGTAATACCATATTCCCATCAGGGCAATGCAGATGAGCGTGTATAAAATCATAATGCAGGTATTAAAATCCATATCTGAAAGCAGATTAAGTAACTCGTCGGTTCCTCCCTTGTGTGAGCTGAACATAAATAAGCCTGAAACACCAATCATAAAGGCAATGGCAAGAAACTGCGAGCACATGGCAATGATGATTGGCAGAAAGCTTGTAAAAAAATATGCAACCTTTTTCATAAGATAAAATTCTCCATTCGTGTAAATATTCATTTAAAAATGTAACTATTATTATACCACATGAAAAAATTAATGCAATCCAAGAAATCTGTTTACTTTAAAACTTTAATATGCTAAAATGGTTTCAGACAGAAAAACCGGATACCCATACTGTGGAAAACGGGTAAGGAGAGGGAATAACATGAACAAAAAACTAAAAACCGGTGCTGTGGACCAGTTGTTTGATGCAATTCTGTGCCTGGAAAACAGAGAAGAGTGTTATACATTTTTTGAGGATGTGTGTACGGTTAATGAGCTGCTTTCCCTGTCACAGAGATTTGAAGTGGCGGGAATGCTCAGGGACCATAAGACCTACCTGGATATTGCAGAAAAGACGGGTGCGTCAACTGCCACCATCAGCAGGGTGAACCGTTCGCTGAATTACGGAAATGACGGCTATGACATGGTTTTTACGCGGCTGGAACAAAAAAAAGAAGCCTAGGCTTCTTTTTTTGTTTCTTCCTGCCCCTTTTTTTCTTCAGCAGTGCGTGCGGCGACAAGTTCGTCTATTACGCTTTCAATCATCATTTTTTTTATATAAACATCATAACTCAGCAGACAGATAAAACTGAAACTGTGCAGAAAAGACTGGTCCTCTTCCGGGAAATCAGAAAATGTCTGCTGCGCTATCGCATATTTTTTGCCAAGGTCCTTTAAGAGTTTGTTTGATTCTTCTGTTTCAAGCCGAAATACTTCGTTGTAAACATCTTCCATGGTAAATCCGTCTTTGTTGCCAAAATAATGGTCCGTTAAAGGATTCAGGATGGACTGGATATCGCTGATACTGAGCAGGTTTTTAAAATAATAAATAAACAGCAGCGTCAGCACATGCTCCTTGGAATACTTTTTCTTTTCCGGGGGCGGGAGCAGATTATTTTTTGCATAGTTGTTTATCATGGTTTTGGTCAGAATCTTGTCATCTTCATAGCGTTTGCACGCCTGGAGCTGCTCGTCCATAAAAGTCGTAATCTGATCCATGTACAGCCCGATGTTTGGAATGTCCTCGGTTTTGATATAATCAATGGATTTTAATTTTTTCTGAAGTTCCGTTAAAAATTCCCTGATATCATTTGCCATAACCTCTACCGTTTTTCCCTTCTGTTATTTATTTATCTTCTGCCCTGTGTCATGTTGCACAGATTACATTATATAGTATTAAAAACTAGATATCAAGTTTTTTCTTTGTATTTTAAAAAAACCAAAGAATGTATGTTCTGTTTTGTTAAAATATGTTAAGATATGTTGTAAGAACAGGAAAACAGAATGGAGAAAACTATGAGTTTACTGGATTTACTGAATGAACCGCAGCGCGAAGCTGTACAGACAACCGAGGGACCGCTTCTGATACTGGCAGGGGCAGGCTCCGGTAAAACAAGGGTGCTGACGCACAGAACCGCTTACCTGATTGAGGAAAAGGGGGTCAGTCCGTACAATATCATGGCGATTACCTTTACAAACAAAGCGGCGGCGGAGATGAGGGAGCGCATTGACAAAATGGTGGGATTCGGCTCGGAAAGTATCTGGGTAACCACGTTTCATTCCACATGCGTGAGGATTTTAAGGCGTTACATAGACCGGCTCGGTTACAGCAGCAGTTTTACCATATATGATGCGGAGGACCAGAAAACACTTGTCAGGGATATCTGCAGAAGGCTTGAGATTGATACAAAAATGTATAAGGAAAAAATGTTTCTTGCGGCGATTTCCTCTGCAAAGGATGAGCTGACGGATCCGGTGGAGTTTGAGACAAATGCGGCAGGGGATTACATGAAGCTGAAACAGGCAAAGGTTTACAGGGAGTACCAGCAGGCGCTGAAGCAGAACAATGCGCTTGACTTTGACGACCTGATTATGAAAACGGTGGAGCTTTTTAAGCTGGACCAGGAAGTGTTAAATTTTTACCAGGAGCGGTTCCGCTACATTATGGTGGATGAGTACCAGGACACGAATACAGCGCAGTTTGAGCTGGTCCGTCTGCTTGCCGGTAAATACCGGAATTTATGTGTGGTGGGGGATGACGACCAGTCCATCTATAAATTCCGCGGGGCGAATATCTACAATATTTTAAACTTTGAAACACATTTTCCCGATGCCTGCGTCATCCGGCTGGAGCAGAATTACCGCAGTACGCAGAATATTCTAGATGCGGCAAATGCAGTGATTTCCAATAATGTGGGGCGCAAGGAAAAAAGTCTGTGGACGGACAACGGCAGCGGCGACAGGCTTGTGTTTAAGCAGACGGACACGGCGCAGGAGGAGGCTTTTTATGTGGCGGCGGATATTGCAAAGCGCATAAGAAACGGGGAGTATACCTATAAGGACTGCGCGGTTCTTTACCGGACAAACGCCCAGTCGCGTCTGTTTGAGGAACGGTTTATTGCGGGTAATATTCCTTATAAGATTGTGGGCGGGGTAAACTTTTATTCAAGAAAGGAAATCAAGGATATCCTCGCCTATTTAAAGACCGTTGACAATGGAATGGACGACCTTGCGGTGCGCCGTATCATCAATGTGCCGAAACGCGGAATCGGAGCGACATCGGTCAGTAAAGTGGAAATGTATGCGCAGCAGAATGGAATATCCTTTTTTTCCGCACTTGGCATGGAGGGAGAAATTCCGGGACTGGGAAGGGCTGCGGCGTCAAAGATAAAAGATTTTGTCCTGCTAATTCAGGGAATGAAGGTAAAGTCGCAGATACTTTCTGTGTCAGGGCTTTTAAACCACATTCTGGAGGTTACCGGATATGTGGCGGAGCTTGAGGCGGAAGGAACCGACGAGGCAGAGGCAAGGGTTGAAAATATTTACGAATTAGTCAGCAAGGCAGAGGATTATTCAAGGGGCGAGGAAACGCCGACGCTTGGAGGATTCCTGGAAAACGTGGCGCTTGTTGCGGATATCGACAGTCTGGACGAAAACTCGGACTATGTGGTGCTTATGACACTGCACAGTGCAAAGGGGCTGGAGTTTTCCAATGTGTACCTTGCCGGTATGGAGGACGGTCTGTTTCCAAGTTACATGTCCATTACAAGCGACCAGGCGCAGACAGAAATCGAGGAGGAGCGCAGGCTTGCATATGTTGGAATTACGCGGGCGAAAAAGAATCTGACGATTACGTCTGCGCGGATGCGGATGGTCCGGGGACAGACACAGTATGGAAAGGTTTCGCGTTTTGTTAAGGAAATTCCCCAGGAGCTTCTTGCAGGCGAGATTTATGAGCCGAGGTACAGCGGGGAGCCGGAGGAACAGAGTACATTCCAGAAAGCGAGGAAGACTTTTAACAGTGTTCCGGACTATGGAACCGGAAGCTACGGAAGTGAAACGGGGGAGGGGTACGGTTCCACGTTCTCAGCCAAAAAGCCCAAAGCGGTGACCTATACGAAGGTTCAGAACCAGAGGGATTTTGGTTCCGGGGCAGCGGCTTTGTCCTACCAGACCGGTGACAGGGTTCGCCATATCAAGTTCGGGGACGGTGAGGTGACTGCAATCGTTTCCGGCGGCAGGGACTATGAGGTAACGGTGGATTTTGACAAAATGGGTACCAAAAAGATGTTCGCCAGCTTTGCCAAATTAAAAAAATTATAAAAATTACATAATTTTTCGTAGGAAAACGGGAAAACATATGTTATAATGAATATAATTTAAAATGTAAGAAGGAGAGGTGCCTATTATGAGCAAGGTTGAAGATGTTTTAGCATCCGCAAAGGCAGGTGAGATTTTAAGCGCAGCAAAGCTTAGTAACTTACTGAAAAAAGATGAGGAAGAAAAGAAAAAACCTTCCAAATTTGTGATTGTATTTGCTGTAATCGGAATCATCGTTGCAGTTGCAGCTGCTATTTACGGAATCTATCGTTTCTTTACACCGGATTACCTGGATGATTTTGAGGACGATTTTGAGGATGAATTTGACAATGACTTTTTTGAGGATGAAGATGATGAGCCTGCAGCAGAGCCGAAGCCTGCACCTGCTGCGTCTGCAGCTTCAACAGCCAGCAGTACAACGACATTATAACCGCTGGTAAAAGTTAATTACATTTATGGAAAGGGACTGCATCAGGTAGTCCCTTTCTCCAGTTTTAAAGCATTTTTTGAAATGTATTTTATTTGTTTTACATTAATAATTTTTAAGAAAGGACATGCCGTAAATTTTTAAGTCCTGACATAAAATATGGGCATGACGGCATAAGGTAACGGATGAAAAAGGGACAGGTGGCAGAAGGAACGGTAACGGGAGTGGAGTTTCCGAATAAGGGAATTGTTGTGACAGTGGACGGAGAGAAAGCAGTGGTTAAAAATGCGATTCCCGGACAGAAGGTATCTTTTCTGGTAAATAAGGTAAGAAAGGGAAAGGCACAGGGGCGGCTGGTTTCCGTTCTGGAAAAATCACCGCTTGAAACGGAAAGTCCCTGCCCGCATTTCGGGGAGTGCGGCGGCTGCACGTTCCAGAGTCTGCCTTACGGGGAACAGCTTAAGATGAAAGAAGGACAGGTCCGTGCCTTGCTGGATGAATTTATAAAGGATGCGGAGTTTGAAACCATCAGGGAAAGTCCGAGAGAGCAGGAATACCGCAATAAGATGGAGTTTTCCTTTGGTGATTTATATAAGGACGGACCGCTTTCCCTTGGGATGCACAAAAGGGGCAGTTTTTATGATATTGTAACGGTAACGGACTGTCAGATTGTGGATTCGGATTTCCGTGAAATTCTGGCAGCAACGCTTCATTATTTCAGGGAAAAGAATATTGGATATTTTCATAGGATGCGGCATACGGGATACCTGCGCCATCTGCTTGTACGAAAGGCGGTAAAGACCGGGGAAATTCTGGTGGATCTGGTGACGACCACACAGGACTGGCAGTGTATGAAAGAGAAGGGACAGCCTGCGCCAGAGAAGGGAATATGTCCGTTCGCAGGAACTGTCAGTGTGCAGGAGGAAGAGAGGCTTTTGCACGGCTGGAGGGACTGCCTGCTTTCACTTTCTTTAAAAGGAAATATCCGCGGAATATTACATACGAAAAATGACAGTGTTGCAGATATGATTAAAAATGAGGGGACGGATACTCTTTTTGGGGACGACTTCTTTTATGAGGAACTTCTGGGACTGCGTTTTAAAATATCTCCGTTTTCTTTTTTCCAGACAAATTCACTGGGCGCGGAAGTGCTTTATTCCACGGTCAGGGATTATATTTTAGGGGACAGCCAAGACTGCCTGAATGACAAGGTGGTCTACGATTTGTACAGCGGCACCGGCACGATTGCGCAGATTCTTGCCCCGGTCAGCCGCAGGGTGGTGGGCGTGGAAATTGTGGAGGAAGCCGTGCAGGCGGCAAGGGAAAACGCCGCGTTAAACGGCCTTGGTAACTGTGAGTTTCTGGCGGGAGATGTTCTGAAGACCCTGGATGAAATCGAGGTAAAGCCGGATTACATTGTGCTGGACCCGCCGCGGGACGGGATTCATCCGAAGACGCTGGGGAAGATTTTGGCGTACGGGGTGGAGCGGATGATTTATATTTCGTGCAAGCCGACGAGTCTGGCGAGGGATTTGGCGGGATTTCGGGAAGCTGGGTATGAGGTGGTGAAGGGGGTGTGCGTGGATATGTTTCCGGGGGCGTACCATGTTGAGACGGTTGTAATGCTTTCCCACAAAAAACCTGACAGCGTAATCAACGTAAAAGTCGAGTTTGGCGAGGGTGAGGGCAAAGTGCCGCTTGATAATATTGCCAAGAGAGCCGAAGCATACAAGCCGAAAGAGCGGGTTACATACAAGATGATTAAGGAGTACATAGAAGCGAAGTATGGCTTCAAAGTACATACCGCATATATCGCAGAGGTAAAAAGGGAGTTAGGATTGCCGATGTATGATGCCCCTAATGCGGTAGAGGAATTGAAACAGCCGAGGAAGCATCCGACGGCGGAGAAAGCGGAAGCGATTAAAGATGCTTTGAAACATTTTGAGGTTATCTGATAATCATAAGCGTATCATTAGAAATAGTGGTACGCTTATTTTTTTGACCCAATTTGCAGCTT
The DNA here is from genome assembly GCA_910587655.1 of uncultured Agathobacter sp. Classification (GTDB taxonomy): domain Bacteria; phylum Bacillota; class Clostridia; order Lachnospirales; family Lachnospiraceae; genus Roseburia. Next base: position 68,425 of record CAJUND010000016.1, read on the forward strand.
TGAACATTCTGCTATCCGTCTATATAATGAAATCAAAAAAGGATGGTGGACTTTATGAGAGAAAAGAAAAATCACTTGTATGTGGACAGTGGGGAACGGAGCATTTTGCTACATAGCCTTGTGGAACTGAAAAATCAGCTCATACAGCAAGGCAGATATACAGACTGCGTTGACGAACTTATTTTTAAGGTTATCCATGCACCTATAAAAAAATTAAGAGTAGAACTGGCAGGGGGAAGTGATGTGCGATAAGGAATTTAAAGAACTGGTGAAAATTGCAGTAGAAAAATTAAAAGATGAATCCGTATTGAAACTGTTACAAGCCGATGCAAGTTATCAAAAGGATAGTAATAATGAGGGAAGTGCAGAGGACGCTTTTAATCAGCTTGATTTAACGGAAAAGCAGAGGGAAGTTTGCCAACATCTTATAGATTGCAGGGATAAGCAGGATTTTGAATACGGCACTCATGCGTATATTGCAGGACTGATGGATGCGTTTCATATTATGGC
>CAJUND010000017.1:0-27824 GCA_910587655.1 uncultured Agathobacter sp.
GAGCAGGCAGGCATATAGCAAGCATGAAACATAGCTTTAATAAAGTTGGATTATAGTAGTTAAGCATTGACATGAGTAATGGTTTTATTTTGCTTCCTAAATTTTTATAACTTTCAGGATAATAGAAATAATATGCGAATAGGTGGATTAAAAGGTATGAAATAGATATAAAAATATTCTAAACTCAAATAGATGAGATGAATTAGAAGATAATGCATCATTTGTAACCTATGTTCCTACAAACTCAGGGGAAGAAATGGATTTTTGGTTTGAGTTTGATTTTAACATAGAAAGTGATGAACAGGTTACAGTGATTTTTAATGTGAATTATTAAGAAACTGAATTGAAAGAGGAGAAAACAACATGAAAAAGACAATATTATTTGTAATTTTACAGCAGTATGCTGACTGGGAAGCTGCATATATTTCATCTGCCGTCTCCATGCTGGGACAGGGAAAATATGAAATTAAAACGGTGTCTTTATCAAAGGATGCCGTTCTGTCAATCGGCGGTTTTAAGGTTTTGCCTAATTATGATATTGCCTCAGTTCCGGATGATTATGAAGCCCTGATTCTGATCGGAGGTATGACGTGGAGAAGCGAAAACACGCAGCCGGTTAAGGAACTTGCAAAGGACTGTTTTCAAAAAGGAAAGTTACTGGGTGGAATTTGTGATGCTTCCGCATTTTTAGGTACGGCAGGTATTTTGAATGATGTGGTTCATACAAGCAATGATTTAAACGATTTAAAGCAGTGGGCAGGTTCTGCTTATACGGGCGAAGCGAAATACATTCCAAAACAGGCGGTCAGTGATAAAAATATTATAACCGCTAACGGTACAGCCCCGATGGAATTTGCAAAGGAAATTTTGTCAGCTTTAAATGTTGCAGATAAAGATAAAATAGCAGAATGGTATAATTTTCATAAACTTGGATATTATACTGCACCGTTACCTGAAATGTAATTTCCGGTTTATCCGGAAGTTAAAACAGGGAGGGAATTGCTTAAAGGAGAGGTAATTATGAATAACGTAAATCAAAAAATAATTAACGCAGTTATAGAAAAAGCAGAGAAAGTATGTCCGGATTCGCTGGCTTTTATAGGAATATATGGCTCTGTTGTTACAGGAGATGAGTATGAGAAATCAGATTTGGATTTGCTCATACTTATTCAGGACGATGGGGGATGGAAGCTTGGTACGGGCTTTATTCTGGATGACAGAAAAGTAGGCTATGACATATATTGTACAAACTGGGATGGGCTTAAATATGATGCTGCATGCCATCATGCCTAGATTTCTAAATTGATGGATTCCCAAATCGTGTATATCAAAAACCAGGAAGCTTATGATGAACTGTGTAAATTAAGAGAACAGACAAATCTATTTTTGGCATCTGAGGAACGTTTCCAAAGAGTGAGAGAATTGGTAGACAAAGCAAAAATATCCTATGCTAATGCTTATTTACATGAGGAATTAGGGCAGGTACGCCTGGATGCGTTTGGGGTAATGTGTTACCTTATGGATGCAATTATGCTTTTTCATGGAAGATATTTTAAGCGCGGCACAAAAAGAATGCTTGAAGAATTAGCAGCATTACCAATCGAAGAGGATTTTGTTGATAACTTAAAAAGCGTAGCTTCAAGTAAAGATATTTTGGAGCTAAGAGCCTTGTCAAAGAGCCTTCTTTTATTTGCAGAAGGACATCTGAAACAGGAGAAAGAAAAAGAAAAACCTTCCGAAAGTCTTTCCGGCACTTATGAAGAAATGTATTCAAACTGGAGAAACAAGGTAGAAGAAGCGGCTAAACAAAATAATGTTTTTGCATCTTTCATGAATATGTGCAATCTGTATTATATGTTTGCAGAGATTTCATCTGAGGTTGCCATAGGAACTTACGATATTATGGAAGAGTATAACCCTGATTGTTTAGAGGACAACGTCAGTCTGTTTGACACGTGTTTGCAAAAATACGAGGCAGTATATAAAACAGCGGGAATAGCAGTTAAGCATTTTCGTGGTGTGGATGAGTTTGTTGCAGATTATTTGGAGAAATAGACATTCATGAGATTTGCATTAATCGGGTGAATTTGATGGAGGAACATATAAGAATGCGATTTGTATATACTGACGGCGGCAATTCTGATTTTATTGAATTGTGTCACGAGTTGGATAATTTTCTAAACGAACTTGTTGGAGGAGAAGAAAACAGGGCAGAATACATTCCATATAATCAGCTTGATGATATTCATGATGTAATTGTTGCATATGATGATGATATTCCAGTTGGAAGCGCCAGTTTCAAAAAGTATGATAATGAATGTGCCGAAGTAAAACGTGTCTTTATCAAGCGGGAATACAGAGGCAGGGGAATTTCAAACAAATTAATGGAACTGTTAGAGAATGCTGCAAAGGAACAGGGGTACCACTATCTGATTTTGGAATCCGGGGAACAACTTGTTGCAGCAATGGCACTGTATAGAAAAATTGGCTATAAAGTAATCCCAAATTATGGACAGTATAAGGACATGCCCGATTCGGTTTGCATGAGAAAGAAATTGTAAATTAGTTAGTGTTCTTCATTCGTTTCTTACCCGTAACCTTTTCTACCACCAGTTTGAATACTTTTGTGTACTGCATAACTGATTTATTAAATGGAAAATCTTCCTGATGATAATGTTTCATCAACAGACATAAAGCGTTGTATTTTTCATCATCAGAAAGCATTTCCATATGCCCCTGCCCGATTACGCTTTCATATTCCATGGTACAGTTTCCCGTTTCAGTTTCTGTCACTAATTTATGTTCGCAGTCCATTTCAAAGCTGACCCTGTTATCCTGTTTTATTAAATCATATTTTGTGCCTTCCATTGCCCCGTGGAAATATAATACAATATGATTCTCCTTTATCTCCATGCCAAAATTCAGGGGTAAGATATATGGATAGCCTTGATTGTTTAAAGCGATTCTGCATACATCACATTTTTCCATAATAGCTGTAATATCTTTAAATTCCGTTACTTCTCTGTCCGAACGCCGCATGTTTCCCCTCCCGTATTGTCCTTTCTTTCCATATAGCCATTTGGCGCATTCATCTGTTCCATAAAAAGTCATTAACTAAATATCAAAATCCTCCGATTTGAAATTACTGTAATACCTGCCTTTCACTGCCGTGAATTTAAGTACGCAGTAATCAGGATCTGTGACTCCTTTTTTGTAATACATTTTATCCCCGGTCTGCCAGATTCTTTCTTTTGCTTCAGCTGTTTCCAGTACCTCAACGGTACCTATTAAACTTGCCCCTCTGAAAAACCGTCTGTCTACAAAATAAACGCTTGCCTTTGGATTGTCTCTGAAAAATTTCACCTTGTTTGATGACGTATTTGTAGAAAACCAGATTTCTTTAATTCCATTTCGTTCGCGAGGTTTTAACATTGCTTTTGTAATTGGGAAGCCCTGGTCATCAACATAAGCGATAAAACTAAGCTTTGCCTTATCAATCATTTTCCCGACTGTTTCCTCTGGATTACGCATTTTCATATACCTCCATATGTTATCTGTACCTGTTAATTATCTCATCACTCCATACGTGAACTTCAATATATCTTTCAGGACCGTATTTCCCGTCATCATTCCAGTCCTGCGGAAATCCATACCTGTCAATAATCTCCAGAATTTCATGATATGTATAAAGCTTATGGCGGTATTCTTTCCCGTCATTAACAGTGGGGCTGAATGTAGGCATAGAGTCCCCGTAAGTAAAAGAAAGCGTATTGATATCAAACTCTTCAACCGGTATTTTTATAAATCTGCAGTTTTCATACCAGGAGTATAACCACGGGCTGTGTTCGGCAACCATATAATGCGGCGCTGTTCTTGATATCTGTCCACCCTTTTTGGCAAACTCTGTCCGAATTATGCGCTCACAGTTTCGCCGGTATTCAATATACTTATCATGCCTTTTGGCGCATTGGGTATCCGGCTTTGTGGTTTTTATCGTTTCCAGAACCTGTTTCGCCTGTTCGGCAGGCAGGTCTGACAAATTTCGGAACGGTCCCGTTGTTTTATCATAATAGTGGTATAAATTCACTTTAATTTACGCTCCTTAGTTTCTTTGAAAAATACAAAACCAAATCATCATCATTTTTGCATTCCCCGTGCGGTTTGCATATTTCATCATGATACCAGACGCCGGATCCGTCCGGTATATAACCGCGTTTCACATACATTCGCTGGGCGCTTCCGTAGCCGCTGTGAAGTCCGACCCCAAGATATACCGTATCCGCATATTCGGAAGCAATCTTCTCGGCAGTATCCATCAGGGCTGCACCTATACCGTGCTTCCGGTATTTTTCCAAAACGCCAAAATCCACGATTTCCGGATAACCTTTTCCCCCGAATGCGCCCCATGTGCTGTCGGGATAAATATTTATATATCCTACCGGCTTGCGGGAATATTCAGCGACTAAAGAAACCGCCCTGCCGGATTTGCTGTCATCTAATCTTTTCAGATACTTGTCAACGGATGCATTCCACCCCTGTTCAATCTCAGCATCTGTAATTTTCCGGGCGTCTTCGTATTCCATGTCGCGGATTATTAATTCATCCTGTGAAAAATAAACCATAGTACATCCTCCAAAAATTGCAGTTTGTCCCGCCGTTTATTTCCATAATACATACGGGGTTTTATCAGCTTAATTATAACATCCCTGTCAGGCATTGCAACACATTATGAATGAATTTTGTGAACAAAATAAAATATATTTTGCATCAGCCGCCTCCTGCTTGCGCTTTTGATACAATACAAGTATAATAAGCAAAGTATCAGGCGAAAAATATGTAACCGATTTCTTAAAAGAAGAAAAACAAAAATACATAAACCATTATGAAGGAGAACCCCCCGCATGAACAAAAACCAGTTTTACGAAAAATACCGTGCCCTCGCAGAAAAAGAAGGCAGCTCCATATCAGAAAGCACCGTCACCCCGGAGCAGGTGAACGCCCTGGAACAGAAATACCATCTAAAAATGCCGCAGGAATACAGGGAGTTTATCAGTGCCGCCGCCCACGAAATCACCCTGCTAAACGGTACCATAGACAACATTCATTGTGAAGATGATGTGGAGGTGGAACTGGAAATACCCGCGCAGCCGTTAAACCAGGAGCTCTCAGAGCTGGATGAACTGTTTTCGGGATGCGAAAGGTATATAAATGCAGGCTATATTCCGTTAGGGGAAATGGACGGCGCATACCTGCTCTGCCTGGACAGCAAAGCGGACGGCATCATGATAAAGTATTTTGACCATGAGTATTGCCTGGACCAGGACTTTGCCGCAAGGGAGGAATTTGAAAGCGACGCCATGGTGCTGTTTGACCGTTTTGAGGATTTTATCTCCTGCTTTTTCGAGGGCAGAAAATATGATGCTTCCAGGTGTGAGGAATATAATGAATAAAAACTGACAGCCCCTGACAGCATTTTTCTGCAAAAAACCCTTGCAACCAGCCGGCAAACGTGGTATAGTATATCCTTGTGATAACTATTTTTTCCTTGTTCGCAGACAAAGTCCGCGGACCAGAGACCAAAAGGAGGTAACATTCGCATGAACAAGTATGAGCTGGCACTGATTATCAGTGCAAGAATTGAGGATGATGCGAGAACAGCAGCCGTTGACAAAGCAAAAGATTACATCACACGCGCAGGCGGCACTGTTACAGAAGTGGAAGAATGGGGTAAGAAGAAGTTAGCTTACGCAATTCAGAAAATGAACGAAGGCTTCTATTATTTCATCCAGTTTGATGCAGCATCAGATGCTCCGGCAAAGATCGAGCAGGATGTCCGTATTATGGACAATGTTCTTCGTTTCTTATGCGTTAGAAAAGACGAGAAATAGTATAAGAAAGCGGGAGAAAATATGAATAAAGTAATTCTTATGGGCAGATTGACCAGGGATGCAGAAATCCGCTATTCCCAGGGGGAAAGCTCCACAGCAGTTGCAAGATTTACAGTTGCCGTGGACCGTCGGTTCCGCCGTGACAACGACGAACAGACAGCAGATTTCATCGGCTGTGTTGCCTTTGGCAGGACAGCAGAATTTCTGGAGAGATTCGGACGCAAGGGAACAAAATTTGTTCTTGAGGGAAGAATCCAGACAGGCAGCTATACCAATAAAGACGGACAGCGCGTTTATACCACGGATGTGGTTGTGGAAAACGCCGAGTTCGCAGAAAGCAAAAACGCAGCCGGCAATGCCGGGGGCGGGGATTTTGGAGCTGCACCATCGCCGAGCGGAGCTGCCGGGGATGGCTTCATGAATATTCCGGACGGAATTGATGAAGAATTACCGTTTAATTAAATGATTTTAAAAGGAGGTAACAACCATGGCTTTCAATAAGACAGACCGCGAAGGTTCTTCCATGAAAAGAAGACCTGTACGCAGAAGAAAAAAAGTCTGCGTATTCTGCGGCAAGGATAATGTCATTGATTATAAGGATACCAACAAGTTAAAGAGATACATCTCTGAGAGAGGAAAAATTCTTCCTCGCCGTATCACAGGTAACTGTGCAAAGCACCAGAGGGCTCTTACTGTTGCAATCAAGAGAGCACGTCATCTGGCAATGATGCCATATGTTTGTGAATAATCGCACATAAAGCGAAAATAGGGGACGACAGCCAATTACAAAACGTAAACCGTCTTGGGTTGGATGTCGTCTTTTTTCCGTTATATATCAAGAGGTATAAGATTTAATAGCAAGGAGAATGGAAAATGGGAGCACAGTCCAATACAGAGCAGGTATTGCGCAGCCTTCATGTATTATTGTCCAAAAGCGAACCGTACGCAAAGGAACCGACCAAGGTAATTGTGGATAAGAAGCAGATGCTGGATCTGCTTTCCGAACTGAATAACTGCATCTACCAGATTATGGAGGAATACGAACTGACAAAGCGCAGCCGTGACAAGGCGGAGCGGGAATTTCGCAGGCAGGGGGACAAAATCATCTGGGACGCAAGCCGCAAAGCGGAGGATGTGTATGCAGCGTCCGTACTGTATATGGATGATGCCTTAAACCGCATGCAGGAAATCATGAACCTTGCCCGTGAAAAAGTAAATGGAATCTGCTCGGACATGGACGGAAAAATGAAGCAGGAAGTCCAGAACATAAAAGCAAACCAGTCGGAGCTGAAAAGCCAGATGCAGGATTTTGTGGACACCGAAAAATACATGAAAATTATTGAAGAGCAGAACCGGGAGAGGGAAAAAGTAAAAAATGCAGGAAAACCTGCCCCGAAAAAAGAACCATCCATCTATGCAAACCGGCAGACAGAAATTAAAGTCAACCAGGATTACCTGGATAAGCTGGGACTTTCCATAGAAGAAGAAACAAAAAAGGAACTGCCGGAGGAAAAAAAACAGGATGAAGATACAGGGGAAACAGAAATCCGGATTAACCTGGATGCCGATTATTTCCAGTGGAAGGAAGAGCAGAACCAGAAGAAAGGAAGGCTGGCACATAAGCGGGGAAAGCGTTAGGAGGACATGCAAGTGACAATACTGGTTTGTGATGACGATAAAGAAATTGTGGATGCAATTGAAATTTACCTGCAGCAGGAAGGATACAGCGTGGAAAAAGTGTATGACGGTGAGCAGGCGCTGGAGGTATTAAAAACAAAGCCGGTTGACCTTATGATTATTGACGTGATGATGCCGAAACTCGACGGAATCCGTGCAACCCTGCAGGTGCGGCAGAGCAGCAGTATACCCATCATCATATTATCTGCAAAAACGGAGGATGCGGATAAAATACTCGGACTGAATGTCGGGGCGGATGATTATATGACAAAACCGTTTAACCCGCTTGAACTTGTGGCAAGGGTAAAGTCGCAGCTGCGCCGTTATACCACACTGTCTTCCGCCGTACAGGGCGAGTCAGTTTACGAGGCAGGCGGACTGGTGATGAATGATGATTTAAAAAAGGTGACAGTGGACGGAGAGGAAGTCAGACTGACGCCGATTGAATACAATATTCTTCTGCTGCTTATGAAAAACAAAGGAAAGGTTTATTCTATCAGCCAGATTTATGAGGAAATCTGGAATGAGGAGGCAATCGGCGCTGATAACACCGTTGCCGTGCACATCCGGCATATCCGTGAAAAAATCGAAATTAATCCAAGGGAACCGCGCTATCTGAAAGTAGTGTGGGGTGTTGGATACAAGATTGAATCGGGGGTATAACCGAGTATGAAAGAATATTCAAACGGACGCAAGGGTGCAGCTATAGTGATACACCAGATGTTTCTGGTAATGATGGTATGCAGTATTTACGGCACAGGCTTTAATATCCGTATGCATGCAGGCGGACTGGGAGAACTCAGCCTGCTTATGGTTACCGGTCTGGTAGGGAGCTTTGTGACGCTTGCATATCTGACAAACATCTGCGGCCGCCGTTCGGACGAGGATCCCAATATATATTTAAATTTAATTGACCGCCTGTATACAGACCTTCATCTGCTGCTGATGATTATGTTTATTTATCTCGTGTTTTACTTGTGCAGGAATCTGCGGGGGCTGCATTTTGAATTTTCCGGACTGCTGGTTGCGGTTGGAACCATTGGCTACCTGACGGACGCAGGATTTTTAACATTTTACCTGAGCATGGTACGGCGTGCAAAGGACAATACGCTTTTACAGCACAGCCTGATATGGGTGGTTTTTCATTTTATCCGGGACAGGATTTCCGGCAGCTTTCAGGAGCCGGTGACGCGTAAGGCGAGGGAACAGCTTGCCATCAAGAAGGCAATTGAGGAAATTGCAGCGGGAGCGTTTGATACAAAGCTTGATGCCAAAAATTTCCACGGCCAGGAGCGGGAACTGGCTGTCGCAGTAAACCATATCCGTGACGGAATGAGCGACGCGGTTATGAACCACATCAAAAATGAACGCATGAAAGCAGATCTGATTACTAACGTTTCCCATGACATCAAAACACCGCTTACTTCCATTGTTAATTACGTGGATCTGCTGAAAAGAGAAAACCTTGAGAATGAAAATGCGAGGGGATATATCCGTATTCTGGATGAAAAATCCCAGAGGCTGAAACAGCTTACGGAGGATCTGGTGGAAGCCTCCAAAATCAGTTCGGGAAATATAAAGCTTGATATTCAGGAGATTGATTTTGTGGAACTGATTTACCAGACCGGCGGCGAATTTAATGAGAGATTTGAAGCGCGCGGTCTTACTATAGTTACAAGGCTTCCGCATGATTCCGTGATGGTAAGGGCAGACGGACGCCAGCTCTACCGTGCAGTCGAAAATCTTTATACCAATGCGGCAAAATATGCACTGGAAAATACGAGGGTGTATGTCAGTCTGGAAGAACATGACAAAGAGGCGGTTTTTACCATTAAAAACATATCCAGCCGACAGCTTCCTGCGGGAATACCGGATTTAACAGAACGATTTGTGCGTGGGGAGGAATCCCGCACGACAGAAGGCAGCGGACTCGGACTTTCGATTGCCAAGAACCTTACCACGCTGATGGGCGGTGAATTTGGAATTAAAGTGGACGGGGATTTATTTATTGCAGCAATAACGTTTCATAAAATATGACAGAAAGCTTGATTTGTCGGCTTTTTACAGATATAATGAGAACTATTCAGCAGGATGATACTGCCAGAAATGGAACAAAGCACAAAAAGGAGTGACCACTATAATGAAATTACACGAAAATGGAGCATACCTGATTCAGGGTAAAGATATTATTATTAACTCTCCGGAAGCTGCGGCAGCAGTTTTGGACAGGACAGGAAAAAACCTGACGCCGGAAGAGGCAAAAAAAGAAACGATTGCATATTCGGTTTTGCAGGACCATAACACATCCGGCAGCATGGACAAGCTTCAGATTAAATTTGACAAGCTGACTTCCCATGATATTACGTTTGTAGGAATTATTCAGACAGCACGTGCGTCAGGACTCGAAAAATTTCCGATTCCGTATGTTCTTACCAACTGCCATAACAGTCTCTGTGCAGTCGGCGGGACAATTAACGAGGATGACCATATGTTCGGACTGACCTGCGCAAAAAAATACGGCGGGGTTTATGTACCGCCGCACCAGGCGGTCATCCACCAGTTCGCGCGAGAAATGCTTGCCGGCGGCGGAAAGATGATACTGGGTTCCGACTCCCATACCAGATACGGCGCGCTTGGTACCATGGCGGTCGGGGAAGGTGGACCGGAGCTTGTCAAACAGCTGTTAAACAAGACATACGATATCGACATGCCGGAAGTTGTCGGCGTTTACCTGACCGGGGAACCGGCAAAAGGGGTCGGTCCGCAGGATATCGCCCTTGCGATTATCGGCGAGGTTTTTGGAAACGGATTTGTAAAGAATAAAGTGATGGAATTTGTCGGACCTGGTGTGGCAAACTTAAGCGTCGATTACCGGATTGGCGTGGATGTCATGACGACAGAGACGACCTGCCTGTCCTCCATCTGGAGAACCGATGACAAGGTAAAGGAATTTTATGAGATTCACGGCCGCGCAGAGGATTATGCAGAGTTGAATCCGGGTGAGGTGGCATACTATGACAGCCTGATTGAGCTGGATTTAAGTACAATCAAGCCGATGATTGCAATGCCGTTCCATCCAAGCAACACCTATACCATTGAAGAGCTGAATGCCAACCTGATGGATATCCTGGATGACTGTGAAAAACGTGCGCAGGTCAGCTTTGACGGCAAGGTGAGCCTGGATTTAAAGAGTAAGGTGCGTAACGGAAAGCTCTATGTGGACCAGGGGATCATTGCAGGCTGTGCCGGCGGCGGATTTGAAAATATCTGCGATGCGGCGGATATCTTAAAAGGAACTTCGATTGGCGCCGATGAATTTACATTAAGCGTATATCCTGCATCAACACCGATTTATATGGAGCTGGTGAAAAACGGGGCGGTTGCAAACCTGATGGCAACCGGTGCAATTGTTAAGACAGCGTTCTGCGGTCCGTGCTTCGGAGCCGGGGACACGCCTGCGAATAATGCATTTTCCATCCGTCATTCCACACGTAACTTCCCGAACCGTGAAGGTTCAAAGGTGCAGAACGGACAGGTTTCCTCTGTTGCGCTGATGGATGCGCGTTCCATTGCGGCTACAGCGGCAAACAAGGGATATCTGACAGCTGCTACGGACGTTGATGTAAATTACAGCAAGCCAAAATATTTCTTTGACAAAACAATTTATGATAACCGCGTATTTGACAGCAAGGGTGTGGCAGACCCGGATGTGGAAATCCAGTTCGGTCCGAACATCAAGGACTGGCCGGCAATGAGTCCGCTTCCTGAAAACCTGGTATTAAAAGTGGTATCCGAGATTCACGATCCTGTTACGACAACGGACGAGCTGATTCCTTCCGGTGAAACCTCTTCCTTCCGTTCCAATCCGCTCGGACTGGCGGAGTTTGCACTGTCCAGAAAGGACCCGGAGTATGTCGGCCGTGCAAAGGAGATTCAAAAAGCCCAGAAGGCGATTGAGGCGGACCAGTGTCCGGGCGATGCACTGCCTGAAGTTCATGAGGTTATGGATATTATTAAATCAAAATTTGATAATGTAAGCCGCGCGAATGTTGGATTTGGAAGTACCATATTTGCCGTAAAGCCGGGTGACGGTTCTGCCCGTGAGCAGGCGGCGTCCTGCCAGAAGGTGCTTGGCGGCTGGGCAAATATTGCCAATGAATACGCGACCAAGCGTTACCGTTCAAACCTGATTAACTGGGGTATGCTTCCGCTGATTATTGACGGGGAAGAGCTGCCGTTTAAGAACCTTGACTATCTGTTCCTGCCGAAAATCCGTGAGGCGGTTGCCGCAGGGAAAACAGAGTTTGAAGCGTATGTTGTAAAAGACGGTTCCCTGGCGCCGTTTACCCTGAAAATGGGAGAACTGACGCCGGATGAAAAAGATATTATATTAAAAGGATGCCTGATTAATTATTATCGGGGATAGGTGGTTTTAAATGAGTAGTCTGGAAAAGGAAAATATTACGCAGGAAGAACAGGAAGAACGGAAAAAACTGGGGAGGCAGCAGAATCTGCTGCTTCTCAAAATTGGAGTTATGCTTTTTATCGCGTTCAGCGGATGTATTATGGTATATTTCCGTATGCGCAGGAGGGAAGGGCTTGCGGATGGCTTCAGCAAGCTTCTCCAGGCAGCGCAGCCGATTATTATTGGACTGGCGCTTGCCTACATTTTAAATCCGGTCATGAAGTTTCTGGAAAAGCCGCTTCTTGTGTTTTTTGGGAAACGCTGCAAAAAGAAAGATCAGGCTGCAAAACTGGCAAGGGCATTTGCCATTACAGGATCGATTATTTTTCTGCTTGTAATCCTGACCCTGTTAATCTGGGCAGTTGCTCCGGCGCTCGTAACAAGCGTTGCCAGCCTGATTGACACAATGCCGGGAAGCGTAAGCAAATTTATTGCAACCATCCAGAACGGCAGGTTCGGAAAGCTTGAAGTAACCGGCAGGATCAGCGAATTTCTGACAAGCCTGACTGATGAGCTGGAGAAATGGATAACCGCCCTGATTCCGCAGGCACAGACTTATATTGTCCAGTTTACTTCAGGAGTGATTTCCGTTGTAAGGGGACTTCTGAATTTTGTTATTGGTATTATTGTGGCAGTTTACGTCCTGATGATTAAAGAACGCCTGATTGGGCAGATGAAAAAAATGGTTTATGCCGTCTGCAAACCGACCGCAGGGAATATTGTCCTTGAAACCATGCACAAGGCAGATGAAATATTCGGCGGTTTTATTATTGGAAAAATTGTGGATTCAGCGATTATCGGTGTAATCTGCTATATTGGCTGCAGTATTTTGAGAATACCGGATGCGCTCTTGGTATCAGTAATTATTGGTGTTACAAATATTATTCCGGCGTTCGGTCCGTTTATCGGTGCGGTACCGGCAGTATTTCTGGTAATTATCCAGAGCCCGTGGCACGCTCTTTACCTGGTGATATTTATCATCGTTTTACAGCAGGTGGACGGCAATATTATTGGACCAAAGATTCTGGGAAGCTCGACCGGACTGACATCGTTCTGGGTAATGTTTGCAATCTTAATCGGGGGCGGCATGTTCGGCTTCCTTGGAATGCTTCTCGGAGTGCCGGTGTTTGCAATGATTTATTATATTATCCGAAGGCTTGTCAACCACAGCATCAAGAAAAAAGCGATGCCTATGGAAACGGATGCTTATGTGAGGGTTTCGGCAGTAGATGCAAAGACAAGGTCGTTCCAGTATTTTGAGGAAGAGGAAGAAAAAACAGGTTCGCAGAAAGAGGAACCAAAAGCAAAGAAATGATAAAAAATGATTTCTATATTTTTTGACACTATTTGCTGCCTGTGGTATACTTTAGTAGATTAGTAATTCTGTGAAAACGTTACACATTTTCCAGTATGAGGTGACAACAGGTGGATAAATACGAATACAATTTGAAGCTGGATCAGATGAAATCCCTTTATGCAGAGGAGAAGTATGATGAAGCAGCGGAAATTGCGGATACCATTAATTGGAATAAAATTAAAAATGTAAATGCACTTGTCAAGGCGGGAGAAATTTATGAAAAAACACAGCGCTTTGAGGACAGCCGTGACGTGCTTCTGATGGCGTATGACCGTTCGCCGATTGGCAGGATGATTATTTACCGTCTTGCTACAGTGGCAATTAAGATGCAGGATTATCAGGCGGCGCAGGACTATTATGATGAATTTGTTGAGATTGCGCCGCATGATACCCTGAAGTTTGTGCTCCGTTATGATATTCAGAAAGCAAAAGGAGCATCCTATTCTGACCTGATTCCGATTCTGGAGGAGTTAAAGGAGCAGGAATACACAGAAGAATGGGCGTATGAGCTGGCATACCTGTACCATAAGGCCGGCATGAGTGATAAATGTGTTGATGCCTGTGATGAACTCATACTCTGGTTTGGCGATGGTCCGTATGTGGAACGTGCGCTGGAGCTGAAGATGCTTTACCAGCCGCTGACAAAGGTGCAGGAGGAGAAGTACCGTTCTTACCGGCAGTCAAGGGATGTTTCCAGTGAGAAGCCCCATCTGGAAGAACAGATACATGATTCGGTGGAAATCCCGAAGGTGGATATCAATCCGGAACGTTATAATACCGTGAATCTGCAGGAAGAGATTGCCAGGGGCATGCAGCAGATTATGGAAGCCACGGAAAAGGAAACAGTTACAGACACACTGGACAGTATAAATAAAATCGTAGAAGAAATCCCGTATCTGCAGCTTCCGAAAGAGGAAGAGACAGAAAAACGGATACCATATATAGAAACAGACGAGGAGATTGACGGTTCACTCAGGCTTAATTTCCAGGAAATGCTTGGGGAGGATTCGGATGGTCAGATTCGTCTGATGACAGATGAACGCAGGCAGATAGAACACCAGATTACAGGACAGATTACAATAGAAGAGGTTCTGGACGAGTGGGAGCGCACCAAACGCGCAGCAGAGGCGGCGCTTGAGGACGCGAAGCAGAGAAAACTGGAATCTGCAAAGGTACGTGCCCTGCAGCAGGCGGGCGATTTGATGGAGCGTCTGACCGATGTAATGCCGAAACTGGACGCCGGGGTTACCCCAAAGGAACTCCTGGAAGAAAAGTACATGCAGGATCTGGCGGATGCAGCCATGGCGTCGGAAGGTCTGTTTGGGGCGGAAGCTTACAGCCCGGAGGAACAGACAGTATCGGAATCGTTTATTTCAGGTGAACCTTCTGCAGGGGATATTCCATATATTCCAGCAGGACAGGAAGAGATACCGTATATGCCGGGGGAACCGGAAGTGTCGGATGATTTAAAGCAGACTGTTGCCGGTACAGAACCAGAGATGACAGATATTCTGTCAGGAATACAGGTTCAGCCGGAACCGGAGATACCGGTTTATCTGCCGGAGGCAGACACCACGGTAGTGCAGGGGATGCCGAATAATCTGTCAGGCGGAGATGCCTCGGCAGAACCGGAGGGTTCGTCTTATCTGTCGGGTAAAGACACTGTGACAGCCCCGGAAAGTGCATCATATCTGTCAGGCGAGAATACCTTGACAGCCCCGGAAAGTGCATCATATCTGTCAGGCGAGGATACCTTGGTAGACCCGGAAAGTGCGTCATATCTGTCAGGTGCAGATAATATGACAGACCCGGAGAGCCTGGCTTATCTGTCAGGTGACGCCACCGTGACAGAACCAGAAAGCATGGATTATTTGCCAGGCATGGATATTGCAACAGAGCCGGAAAGTGCAGCTTACTTATCAGGCAAAGATAATATAACAGACCCGGAGAGTTCGTCCTATTTGTCAGATGAAGATACTTCGGCAGCCCCAGAGGGTTTGTCTTATCTGTCGGGTGAAGACACTGTGACAGAACCAGAAGGCACGGATTATCTGTCAGATAAAAATAATATGACAGACCCGGAGAGTTCGTCTTATTTGTCAGGTGAAGATGCCTCGGCAGAGCCGGAGAGTGCAGCTTATTTGTCAGGTAAAGACAATTTGACAGCCCCGGAGAGGGCGTCTTATCTGTCAGGCGAAGATACACTGGCAGATAAAGACATACTGGCAGAACCAGAGCTTTTGGATGATCCGTCAGATACAGTTACTGCGGCGGAGCCGGAGAGTTCAGACTATCTCTCAGAAACAGAACCGGAAGCAGCGGAATATTTAAAAGAACCGATTACCGGACTGGAACCGGAACATCTGCAAAAGCCTCTGGCGGAGAAAGAAGTAAAAGAAAATTCTTCTTTTGAGGAAACACATGCTGAAGAGTTTGCTTTTGTAAGAACCAGACCGCAGGACCGCTCGACATGGAAGGAAAAGACCATACGTATGCCGGATATTCCAAATCTGGAAGATCTGGATGACGATACAGCGTCCGATGATGAAACTCCGGTTCTGGAACTGACAGATGAGCAGAAAGCAGTATTTTCTTATTTTATGCCGGTAAAAGGAATGGAGAACCAGCTGTGCAAAGCGCTGGCAGGCATTTCAAAACGTCTGAAAGACAAAGGAAATGCGGACCACGGGAATCTTATCATCCAGGGAAGCCAGGGAAGCGGAAGGACGACACTGGCGACAAGCATTATCAAGGTTTTACAGCAGGAAACCGGATATCCGGACGGTAAAATAGGAAAAATCCAGGCAGAAGTATTAAATGAGAAGGATCTTGTCAAACTGTTACGGAAGGTTTCCGGCGGCTGCCTGATTATTGAACAGGCAGGAGGACTGAGCCTTCAGGCGGAGCTGACATTATCACTTTTAATGGAGCAGAATGACAGCGGACTGCTTGTGATACTGGAAGATACTTCCAAAGGAATAAAAAAACTGCTTGCACAGGATGAGGGATTTGCCCGGAAATTCACCGAACAGATTACCGTTCCAATTTTTACGAATGATGAACTGGTTACATTTGCAAGATCCTATTCCAGGGAGCTGGGGTACAAGATAGATGATATGGCAGTACTTGCCCTGTATAACCGTATCAGCAATATTCAGCGTTTAGATCAGGCGACTACACTGACAGAGGTCAAGGAAATCGTGGATGAGGCAATCGACCGCGAAGCACACGGAGGACTGAAGAAAGCGTTTAGTATTCTGACGGCAAACCGGTATACCGATGATGACCGGATTGTACTAAGGGAGAAGGATTTTGAATAAAATTTAGGGGAATAATAAGTTGGAGGGACAAATATGAGTAATTTTACAGAAATGGACTGTTATTTATTTGGACAGGCAACACACTATGACATTTATCGTAAGATGGGAGCACATCTTATGACTGTTGGCAGGAAAAAAGGTGTCTGCTTTGATGTATGGGCGCCTCATGCGTATGCAGTATATGTGATAGGGGATTTTAACGGCTGGAATGAGACATCCCACCAGATGCAGCGGGTAGAGCCGGAAACGATGGGAGTTTATGAGCTGTTTGTTCCGGGTGTGGAAGCCGGATGCAGGTACAAGTTCCTGATTGAAACCGAGGACGGGGACCGGCTGTACAAGGCGGATCCATTTGCGAATTATGCGCAGCTGCGTCCGGAAACAGCATCTGTTGTAACAGATATCAGCCATTTTAAATGGACAGACAGTTTATGGATGGAGGAGAGGGCAAAGCTTGACAAGGAATCTGTATATGAACAGCCGATTGCGATTTACGAGGTTCATATTGGTTCCTGGATGCGTCATCCATGCCGTGAGGATGAGGGTTTTTACAGTTACAGGGAAGTTGCAAAGTCATTAATTCCATATGTAAAGGAAATGGGATATACCCATGTGGAACTGATGGGAATTTCGGAGTATCCGTTTGACGGCTCATGGGGATATCAGGTGACCGGATATTATGCGCCGACTTCCCGCTATGGTACGCCGGAGGATTTTGCATTTCTTGTAAATGAATTTCATAAGAACAAAATCGGCGTGATTCTGGACTGGGTTCCGGCACATTTTCCGCGTGATGCGCACGGACTTGCTAATTTTGACGGTACGCCTACCTATGAATATGCGGACACGCGTAAGGGAGAACACCCGGACTGGGGAACAAAGATTTTTGACTACGGCAAAAACGAAGTTAAGAATTTCCTGATTGGCAGCGCCCTGATGTGGGTGGAAAACTATCATATAGACGGACTCCGTGTGGATGCAGTTGCGTCCATGCTCTATCTGGATTATGGCAAGCAGGACGGACAGTGGGTTCCGAATATATACGGCGGCAATAAAAACCTGGAGGCAATTGAGTTCTTCAAGCATATCAATACGCTGATTCTGGGAAGAAATCCTGGTGCGCTTATGATAGCCGAGGAATCTACCGCATGGCCTAAGGTGACTGGTACAGTGGAAGAGGATGGTCTGAATTTCAGCTATAAATGGAACATGGGCTGGATGCATGATTTTCTGGATTATATGAAGCTGGATCCGTTATTCCGCAAGGATAACCATAATAAGATGACATTTGCGATGAGCTATAATGAAAGCGAGAAGTATATTCTGGTGCTGTCGCATGATGAAGTGGTTCACCTGAAATGTTCCATGCTGAACAAAATGCCGGGACTTGAAGGCGACAAGTTTAAAAACCTCATGGCAGGCTATGCGTTTATGATGGGGTATTCCGGTAAAAAGCTGCTGTTCATGGGGCAGGAGTTTGCGCAGGAGCGCGAATGGAGTGAAGAGCGTGAGCTTGACTGGTATCTTCTGCAGGATCCAAGACACAAGGGTATGCAGGACTGGGTAAAAGCACTGTTAAAACTGTACCGGAAGAATCCGTGTCTTTACGAGCTGGACAGCAGCTGGGCTGGATTCCAGTGGATTAATCCGGATGATAATGAGCGCAGTATTTTCAGTTTTATCCGCAAGAGCAAGGATGGTAAAAATAACCTGATTTTCATTATTAACTTTACTCCGGTGGCAAGGGACGATTACCGTTTCGGCGTTCCGGTGAAAAAGAACTGCAAACTTGTATTACACAGCGGAGATCCGCAGTTCGGAGGAGATGATGCAGACCGTCAGGTTTCTTATAAGCCGGTAAAGACCGCCAGTGATGGTATGGATTATTCAATTGCATACCCGCTTCCGGCATATGGCGTGGCAGTGTTTAAGTATTAAAAGATCATAGTTTTACAGATGCTGTACGGATTTATGAACATTCATAAGTCTGTGCAGCTTCTTTAGTTTTTGGGGCTTACTGCCGATATAAAAAACATAGAGCGTTACAGTCAGGGAGGAAACAGATGCAGGTTGAACAGAAAAACCTATGGGAAGGTGTAACAAAAAACGCAGTACGCGATAACAGCAGCAAGGCAATTGCCGCATATCAGGCAAATATGCCGGAACACAAAACTGTTTTTGGCGTGCAGACAGAGCATTTTGATAAAAGTGAGGGTGTGCCGGCAAAAAGCATAAACATGGCAACCTATGAAAATCCGGCTAAGCAGAAGGAGCAGGAAACCGTTGCAGAACAGGTTCAGTCAGGTGCACTGCTGTCTGCCGATGACAGAAAAAACGAAGTGGCAGTTGTGTCAAATATGACATCTGAAGGGGATGTAAAAAAGCTGGAAGAGGATGGATTTTCCATTACGGATTCTGACAGCCGAACCATTATTACCGTCACAGATAAAATCAAGGCGGCGCTGGCACAGGCCGGAGTAGATATTTCACAGTACGGGGAAAGCTTGTCAAAGGAGCAGCTGGAGGAGCTGACCGGAAATCCGGCAGTAACAAATCAGATTCTGCAGGCACTGGCAGCATATGATCTTCCGGCAACAGCAGCAAACATCTCTGACAGCAGCAAAGCGCTGGCGCAGGCGGCGTCCATAAATGGAATCAGCGGCAGTGCAATGGCTTATCTTTTAAACAACGGGCTTGAGCCAAGTATACATAATGTTTACATTGCAGAACACAGCGCGCAGCAGGATACCGTGGATGTTACGGAAACAGAGTATGCAGAGCTTGACGCGCAGATTAAACAGATAATCGAAGAGGCAGGACTTACTGCTGATGAATCATCAGTTGCAGACAGTAAGTGGCTGATTGCAAACGGAATCGCCCTGACAGGGGAAAACCTCAGTTACTATATGGAGTTACAGACGCTTTCCCTGCGGCTGGAAAACGGCGAAATGGACTGGAACCATGTGGTGGACGTTATGGCAAAAGCAGTTGCATCCGGCAAAAGACCGGGGGATGCGCTGATGATTACTGCCAGAAGACAGCTGGAAG
This sequence comes from uncultured Agathobacter sp., assembly GCA_910587655.1. Lineage (GTDB taxonomy): Bacteria > Bacillota > Clostridia > Lachnospirales > Lachnospiraceae > Roseburia. The sequence goes on from CAJUND010000017.1 coordinate 19,756, forward strand.
AAACGCGTCTGGTGATGACGAATGAAGTGCGTTCTGCAATGCTGAAGCAGGGAATCGAAATAGATACACAGCAGCTGGAGGAAATCGTAGAGGATTTAAAGGAGCAGGAACGCCAGTATTATCATGAACTTCTGGACGGGGCAGGTGTGGCTGCCACGGATGAAAATGTCGATACCATGGTACAGACCATGGATGTTTTCAATGAGATGAAGAGCCAGCCGGCATATGTGCTGGGGCAGGTTCTGCCGGAAGATACTGTTGCTTCCATACATGAGAGCGGTAAGAACCTGCAGCAGGAGCTTGCGAAGGCAGGCGCAAGCTATGAAGCGCTGATGACGGCTCCGAGAAAGGATATGGGGGATTCCATCCAGAAAGCATTTTCCAATGTGGATGATATCTTAAAGGACCTGAACCTGGAAACAAGCGAAGGAAACCGGCGTGCGGTCAGGATTCTTGCCTATAACCGGACCGCGGTTACTACTGAAAATATTACCGCGGTAAAAGCGATGGATGAACAGATGCAGCGTGCGTTCCGGAATATGAATCCTGCAGTAACTCTGGAGATGATTAAAAGAGGTGAAAATCCGCTTGACATGAATATGGAGCAGCTGAATAAAGCAGCTGAAATGATTAAGCAGGAAACGGGTAACGAAGAGCAGGAACGGTTTAGCAAATTTCTTTATAAGCTGGAACAGAACAACGAGATTTCCGAGGAAGAGCGCAGCAGTTACATAGGAATTTACCGGCTGATTGCACAGGTGGAAAAATCAGACGGGGCGGCGCTTGGATTTCTGATGAACCAGGGGGCGGACATTACTATGCGCAATCTGCTGACAGCAGTCCGTTCCAGCAAAAAAGGCGTGATGGACTATACGGTTTCAGATGAATTTGAGGGTGTGGAAGGTTCCGTAAAGGGTGAAAGGATTGATGACCAGATAGCCGCCGGATTCCAGCAGAACTGTATCCATGATATTATGGACACTGTCAGCCCGCAGAAGCTTGCAGCGCTTGGGGAGGAAAACTGGCAGAACATGACGCCGGAGCAGCTTGCAAAAGCGCTTGCACAAATGGAAGAGACTTCACAGGAACAGGCGATGGAGGCGGATTACCGCCAGGAACAGCTTAACATGTACCAGCAGGCGCTTGAAATGCCGGAAGATGTATATGCATTTCTGGACCGCTATGATATTACCAATTCCCTGGCAAACATTATGGCAGCCAATGATATGCTGCGTCAGCCAAACCGGATGATGGAGCGGCTGTGGAGAAAAGATAACTTTTCCAAAGATGCCATGGAAAAAATTGCGGATTTAAAGAACAAGGTGCTCGAAGACTTTGGTGAAGCGCTCAAAAATCCGGATGAACTGAAAAAAGCGCAGGAGACGCTTGCGGAAGTGGCGGAGCATGTGATGGATACCATGATCATAGAGGATGGTTCCGAAGTCAGGACGCTGGATATGCGCGCCATGCGTCAGGTTACACGCCAGCTTGCCTTATGTGCAAAAAAGGCGGATGAAGAAAGTTACATGATTCCTGTGAAAACCGGTGAATCTGTTATGGGCGTATCACTTAAGGTCATACGCGGCAAAAAAGAGAAAGGCTTTGTTGACATAATGTTTGAAGACGAACGTCTGGGTAAGGTCACGGCTTCCTTCCAGGCAAAGGAGGGCAGCCTTTCCGGCATGATTGCTGTGGACAATGAGGATGCCAGGCAGCTTCTTGCCGGTCATCTGGATGTGCTGACCCGGTCCCTTCAGACAGCAGATGGCGGAAAAGAAGCCGTGAATTTAAATATAGCATGTGTATCCGGTCTGTCGTTTGCCCGCTGTGAGATGGCAGGAATCAACAGGGAACAGAAAATGGCGGAAAACGGCGATCTGGCGGATGACAGTTCGAACCAGGTGCAGACCAGCAGGCTGTATTCCATTGCAGAAATTTTTATTCAGTCGATTCAGAAACTGCAGTCGGTTTAGAAGCTTCGGTCGGTTCAGGGATTCCGGCTGATTCGGGAATTCCTGTCGGACCGGAAGATTCAGTGGCTTCAGGGACTCCGGCTGAATTTGATGTTTCGGTTGCTTCGGAAGCTTCCGTCAGTCCGGGAGTTTCTGTTGCAGAGGAGCCGTTTTCCTTTGGACCGTCCAGATATTCGAGGGCGCCCTGATAGACGGCGCGTGCGAGCTTTTCCTGGTAGGTTTCATCGGTCAGCATGGTGGCTTCTGCTTCATTACTCAGAAACCCGCATTCTACGATTACCGTAGGTGTGGGTGTTTTTTTAAGTATGTAATAGTCGTTGTTGGACTTGAAAACACGCGGTTTTGGCGGCTCAAGCAGGGTGTTCAGGCTGTTCTGGATGATTTCAGCAATTTTTCTTCCCTCCGGGGACTGGTCATAAAAGAATACCTGCGGTCCGCAGACGGAACTGTCCGGAAAACTGTTCTGGTGAATGCTGATAGTCATGACAGGCATGGTTTCGGTTATCAGCGCAACACGGTTGCGCAAATCCTCAACCTTGACATTCCTGGAATTTTCATCTGCAAGAACTTTGTCATCGGTGCGTGTCAGAACAACCCGGAATCCTTTGTTTTCAAAGAGGGTTTTCAGTTTATATACGATGGAAAGATTAATATCCTTTTCCAGAATGTCATTATTTCCTACCTTGCCTGGATCGGCGCCGCCGTGTCCGGCATCCAGGACAATGCAGGGCTTTGATTTATCAGCGTTTTTGGAAGCGACCAGTGCAGCACCGGCGCGTGCCAGAAAGAATGAGCTGGCAAACAGACAGGCAACCATTAAGATTTCAAATTTTTTCTTCATATTTCCCCCGGAATACTTTAGAAATAAAAAGCCTCCTGCTGTTTGCAAAAGGCTTTTGTAATCGTTAATTCAATTTATGCGGGGAGTCTAATTAATATACTTAATAATTGTATCCCAGATGTCACTTGTTTCAAATCCGAGCTTCCAGAAAGATGCGCCTGCAAGTTCTTTTTCGTCAATCAGCTTCAGACGCTCCTCAGCAGAAGCGGAATCCTCCAGCCAGACCTTGCAGAGATTATCCCCGTCCCGAAATTCGGCATAATGCTGTCCGCTGTCCGCCTGCCAGGTTTTTGCCGCGCCCATGGTGGAAAGAAGGTCATTGGCGCCTTTCATTCCATAGACCTGGGAAGAAACGGTATAATCCGAACCGTCTTCTGTTTTTTCCTCAGACGGGGTCAGGGTCCATACTCTTGTGTAAAACGGCATTCCGAGAATGACCTGGCTGGAAGGGACTTCCTTTAAGGTATCGTCCACACCCTGTTTTACCCAGCTGAGTGAAGAAACAGAACCTTCATCCGAACCGGCATAATGTTCATCATATCCCATAATAACAACATAGTCGGCAAAATCCGCCTGCTCCTTACGGTTGTAAAAAGACGTATACTCGGTCGGAACATAGTTATCAACAGATAATACAATGCCGTTGTTGGAACACTTGATGGAAAGCTCCCTCACGAACTGGATATAGGCGTCCCCCACCTTTTCACGGCTTAATGCTTCAAAATCCAGGTTGATGCCATCCAGGTTATACTGGATTGCCATGGAAATCATCTGGTTTACCAGATTCTGCCGTTTGGATGTATGCGTCAGAACTTCTGCAGAATCTGCATCTTTGTTTTCAAGATTGCTGAAAAGCCCCCAGACTTCCACATTCTGTGAATGGCAGTAGTTTACATAGTCAAGACTGGCAAGGCAGGCAAGGTTTCCATCATTGTCATTGAGATAAAACCATGTCGGGGAAATGACATTTATTCCCTTTGTGCCTGCAAGCACGCTGGTAATGGATGAATTGGCAGTCTGGTTTGTGACCTGGTGCCATGCCATACAGATGGTAAAATCTTTTTTAATATGGGAAAATTCTTCCGGCTCAAAACTGCTTTTTCGTGTTCTGGTTTCGGGGGAAGAAAGCATACGGTTTTTCACATAGCCGATAATACCGTCTTCTGTCATTACTTTTGTCCATTTGTCTCCCGTTTCCAGAACAGATACTTCCTCCTTGGCTTTTGCATCCTTTAAAATGGGACTTTTGACGCCGCCTTTGAAACGGATGCTGGAATTTCTTTTTAAAGAAGCTGTTTCATAGTCCCCCCACTGGTTTGTAATTACAATACGGTGTGGATCTTTCACATATTTATACTCAAAATCGGAATATTCATTTGCAAATTCCAGATCAACATATGCATGATCCGCGTTTGCTTTGACTACCGGATGTCCGTAATCCACGGATGACTTGGTAACCAGGTAGCTGCTGCTGTCCGCAGCGGCGGAAATCAGATCCCGCGCAGTGGCATACAGAAGTATATTTTCGTTCTGGTCCCAGTAAAAACGGGAATTGAGTTCATCGTGTAAAAAGCTGTAGTCAAGATATATATGACCGTCAATTACTTTTGCTTTTGCATCCGTAACTTCATCATTTAAAATAATAGCCACTTCGTCATTGGAAGCAAGCCCGTAATAGCTGTTCAGATCTTTGTGTTCTTTGTTTGGCGAGTATCTGCGGATGAGAAAAACAGTACCCGCAAGTACAATAATGAGTAAGATTGCGGCACAGACAATAATGATGGATAATGATTTTTTTTTCATTGGTATTCCTTTCTCTTTCTATGATATAAAGATTATATCACTCTGTCTGTACGGTTTCAACAAATTTGGGAACCGGCGGCTGCCGGCTCCCGTATCTTTTTTCGGCGCCTGGCAGACGGCAGGTTTTGCATTGAGACTCCCTGTTATAGTTTGCTGCCGAATGCCAGATTCCCGGCTGTTTTTAATTTTTTTTGTTTATTTTACACCAGTAAGTGTAATAACAAGCCCCTGGTGCATTTCCGGACGCAGCTCAATAAAAAGCTGGTCAGTACTGCTTGTCATTGTGATAACCATTCTCCTTTCGTTTCAGATTTTTTACCCGAAGGCAGTGTGTGAAATGGGTTCTTTGTTGAAGACATGAAACCGCCTGAAACATGGCTGGTGCAAAAATCCACATATGGTCTTCTTTCATATGTACCTCCCGTATGCGCAGGGATATTCCATGGCATTTTGTTTTTATTTTGTCAGCGGATGTTCTGACGCCTGCCGGAATGTTTAAACAGACGGTTCTTTTTCTTCTCAAAAGACAGCCAGTGGACAAAGTCCAGTTTCTTTTTGTCCGTGCAGAAAATACTGGTATCAAAAGGATACGGATATACCTGCACAGAAAATTTTCTGGCATAGTAGATGGCAGAGTTGCGGTCACACAGGTTTACGATGAAATTCATGCGTTTTCCCAGACGTCTAAAAAGAAAGTCTTCAGGCCTGGCATTGCCGCGGTGCCATGGTGCGCCTCCGCAGACATACAGAATCCGGTCTGCAGTTACCAGACGTCTGCTGTCGTAGTGGCATCCATAATCTTCAATGATTATTTCCGCATCAGGCTCCGGGATTTCAATGCCTTCATCATATCTGGGATAACCCTTAAAACATCGGTAGCTGTAACACCCTTTCCGCTCCCGGACCCCTGAAAGCTGTTTCATTGCCCTGCACAGATGGCCGGTAGGATTCATTTCCCGGTATACACTGTCCATACCGAGATGGTTCAGGGCGCAGGTAAGGGATACTGCAATATGTGTGCACCCGCAGCCCGGATGACTTCCGATAACTGCCACAATCTGCCTGAGATGCGTTCCACCCTTATTATCATTTGCTTTTTTAAGTGCAGCGGAAAGTTCCAGAACCGTCTGGTACCGTAGTCCGGGATCCGACTGCGTTGCTTTTTGGATAACAGGCTGGATGTTCCGGGACGCGGCGGCATCTAAAAAGGATGTCATAAATTCCATGATTTTTCCAATACTGTAAATATCACAGGTCAGATCCGCCGGACCGCCGGAGACAAGCTCCGGGGCAGAAAACTCTGCATTCCCGAAATCGTTGAAGCCATTTCCAGAACTGGCAATAAATGATGCGGCGCTGAAGTCGATTAATTTTAACTGTAATCCACATACTATAATATGCTCCGGTTTCAGGTCCCGGTAGAGGACCGGAGAGGGGCACAGTGAATGCAGGCAGGCAAAAATGCCGCAAAGCTGTTCGCAAAATTTAAAAAACAAATTCTGGGAAATTGACTGTTGATGAAGCAAAAATTCTTCCAGGGTATCACCCTGAATATATTCTTCCACAAGATAGTAAAAAGATTCATCTTCTTCAAAATCATAAATCGTGGGGATTCCAGAATGCTGAACTGCTGTCAGAATCGTTGCCTCGGATATTGCGAAGGGTGAAAGTGCTTCTGTTTTGGGGATTAACTTGATGGCACGTTTCAACTCCAGAGATAGTTGTCTGGCAAGAAATACTTTTCCGCACTGTCCCTGGCCAAGGGGTTCAAGCAGTTCGTATCTTCCTGACAGAATAAAATTGTTGTTATTTGTCATACGCTCCTTTTGGTATGGAACGCATCTCATGCATAAACTTATAACACAAATAAACTGACATTGCAAGAGATTTTTAAAAAAAATTTATAATTGTGAACTTTACAACGTATCCGTGATTGATTATAATTAATTGAACGACTGGGGTAACTGTCAGAAAAGATTAAAACACAGGGGTGTTCAGTTACGGGATTTTGAAGGTAAGGATGTGATGTAATGAAAATTGAAAAAGTAAATGAAAATCAGATTCGGTGCACACTGACCAGACAGGATCTGGCTGACCGCCAGATTAATCTGCGGGAGCTTGCATACGGAACTGACAAAGCAAAAGGACTTTTCCATGACATGATACAGCAGGCCAATTATGAGTTCGGATTTGAAGCAAACGATATCCCGCTTATGGTAGAAGCAATTCCGTTGTCCTCGGAATCTCTGATTCTCCTTATTACGAAGGTGGAATATCCGGAGGAACTGGATACAAGGTTTTCCAATTTTTCCGAAATGGATGAGGATGCCCTGTTTCATGAAACGGATTCCCAGAGTGTTGCCAGTCCGAAAGGGGCAGATGATATTTTAGGAATCTTTAATAAAATCAGGGAAAAAGCCAAGGAAGTTTCAGCAACGCTGGAACAAAAAGAAGAAGCTGTATCGCTTGAGCAGGTTCCGGCGGATTTCACAAAAATGTTTGAATTTCCGACACTGGAACAGGTGGAACGGCTGGCACGTGTGCTTTCGGATTATTACGACGGCCGCAATGACCTGTATAAAAATGAAAACAGGAACAGCTTTTATCTGGTGATTCACAAAGATGACCACACTCCGGAGGAGTTCAATAAAATCTGCAATATTATCTGCGAATATGCGAGACAGAAAAACTACACTGCGGCTATGGGGGCATTTTTTTCTGAGCACGGCAGAAAAATTACCGGACCGCGGGCTCTTCAGATGCTTGCTGCACTATAATATGGAATACAGCATTACCTAAAAAGACTGCCTTAATTTATTAGGCAGTCTTTTTTATAATTATGATGCCTGTGAATGTTCCAGGAAGTCATTAATGTCATTCACCAGATCATCCGGCTCAATACCGTGAACCATTGCAGCTTCTGCGATAGTCTCCATCTGTGAAGACGGGCAGCCCAGGCAGTGCATGCCGATGTTTAAAAGAATAGGTGCGATACCCTCATCAATCTGGAGCAGCTCCCCGATCATAGTATCCTTTGTTACTTTTGCCATTGGATAAATCCTCCTTTGCAATTATCATTTTAATGCTGTTATTATAATACGATTTCCCTGTAATTGCAAATTATGCATAAAATTTTATCATTAATAATTGTTTTTGCATGGGTTAAAAAAAACGGGAAAGGTGACGATATAATAAGCAGATGAAACGACATGGAATGTCAAATTGACGGGCATGGAAGCTCAATCATACATATGTACAGAAGGGAAAACCCATGAAAATTAACCGTAATATGTCTGCAGTAATGACAAACAAAAATTTACTGCGGACAGAAAACAAACTGAGCGCTTCCATGGAACGGCTCTCAAGCGGATTTAAAATTAACCGGGCAGGTGATAACCCGGCAGGTCTTGCCATTTCCCATAAAATGAAAGCACAGATTGACGGACTGGACC
>CAJUND010000017.1:27924-68328 GCA_910587655.1 uncultured Agathobacter sp.
ATGCACAGTCCCTGCTTCGTATTGCAGACGGTGCTTTGAATGAGACTGCAAGCATCTTACAGAGAATACGGGAGCTTTGTGTGCAGGCAGGAAATGACACGAATTCCATTGACGAGCGTTCTGCGATACAGGATGAAATCAATAAGCTGACAGAAGAAGTAGACCGGATTTCCACGGATACAGAGTATAATACCAAGGCGCTTCTGAATGGCTCTTCGGACAGACTGGTAACGTCAGAAGCGCTTGAGCGTTTATATGTTTCGGATTCTGTTCTGCCCGGAGAATATGCGTTTTCTGTGACCAAAGCGGAAAGTGCATATGGCTTTGTGGGATACTCGCCTGATTCGGAAGGCGTTATTGCCATCAACGGCGTGGAAATGAAAGTTACAAAAAATATGCCGGAGGAAGATTTTTTTGAGCTTTTACGCGATACAGCGGAACTGGCAGGATGTGAAGCTTTTAAAGATACGAGTCTGAGATCAACCTATCAGGTTCGTTCCAGGGAACCCGGACTTACCCCCAGGACGGAAATTTCCGTGGATGCCCAATATCCGGAACTGGCATTCCATACATTCGGACTCAGCTATGAGTCTCTCGGAAAACATGATGAAGAGGGAAATCTTATCAAATACAGCACTGATTATCGGGGACATGATTCATGGATTAACAGTCAGGAACAGGTTTTGCCAAAAGTATTCAGTGAAACGGCTACGGTATATACGGAAGGCAATCATATGACAATAACAGATCTTGACGGATTTGTTATGGATTTTACAATCAGGACTGATGATTATTACCTTGGACTGACCCGGTCTGTAACAGTAAAGGTTACGGATATCGGTGCCATGACAATTCAGATGGGGGCAAACCAGTACCAGGATATGGATATCCGTATTCCGGAGGTATCGGCAAAAAGCCTGTATCTGGATAAAGTGGATGTCACAATAGTCGGCGGACCGGACCGGGCGCTTGTGACACTTGACCGGGCAATAGACAGATTAAATGACGTACGTGCCGGAATCGGTGCATATACCAACCGTCTTGAATATGCGGAAAGGAGTCTCGCTGAGACTCATGAGGACATGACTTCTGCATACTCCGGCATCCTCGATACTGACATGGCGGAAGAAATGGTTGAGTATACACAGCGCAATGTGCTGGAGCAGGCATCGATTTCTGTGCTGGCGCAGGCAAACGACCTGCCGCAGCAGGTGCTGTCTCTTTTGCAGTAAAAAATTATAAATAATCAATAAAATGACATGGAATGTCAGTCCACAGGGCAGGGAGGCTCAGAGCATAAACAGGAAAGGAAATAACTATGAAAATCAATCGAAATATGTCAGCCGTAATGACAAACAAGAATTTACTCCGGACGGAGAACAAGCTGAGCGCTTCCATGGAACGGCTTTCCAGCGGATTTAAGATTAACCGGGCAGGTGATAATCCGGCAGGTCTTGCCATTTCCCATAAAATGAAAGCACAGATTGACGGACTGGACCGTGCAAAATCCAATACGACGGATGCACAGTCCCTGCTTCGTATTGCAGACGGTGCTTTGAATGAGACTGCAAGCATTTTACAGAGAATCCGTGAGCTTTGCGTGCAGGCGGCAAATGATACAAATTCCATTGATGAGCGTTCTGCGATACAGGATGAAATTGATAAGCTGACAGAAGAAGTCGACCGGATTTCTACGGATACAGAGTATAATACGAAGGCTCTGCTGGACGGTTCCTCTGATATACTTGTCATGTCAAAGCAGACGGAGCGTATGTATGTTTCGGATTCCGTGCTGCCGGGGGATTATTCCATGCGTGTGACACAGCGGGCTGAACAGGCATTATATGAGATTCCGTCTCTGGCGGCGAACGAGGGTGTTATGAGCATCAATGGAGTTGAGATGGAAATCACAGCCGGGATGAATTCAGATGAATTTTATGAATTATTACGGGATACCGCGGAAAGAGCGGGATGTGTGGCAACAAAAGATCTTATAACCAATCGATATAATCTTGTGACGGATGAATACGGTGAATCGGCAGAAATTGAAATCAAGGTTGTAAAACGTTATATGGGATTTGACAGCCAGAAAGAAGAGGAAGAGTACGGCAGAAAAATGGATGCACTGGCAGCCAGACTGGGACTGGCGGTTGAAACAAGGGATGATGAAGGAAATCCGGTTGTGTATTCTGCCAAAGAAAAAGGCGTGGATGCTGAGGTTTCACTGGATACTGCAAGCAAGTTTTCAGATACTGCGACGGCACAGGTGGATGGTCTGCATGTAAAAGTAACGGATCTTGACGGTTTTTGCATGGATTTCTCTATCAGGGAGGATGTAAATATTGTGCCGGGTGTATACGATGTGGATGTAAAAGTAACTGATATTGGAGCCATGACGATTCAGATGGGGGCAAACCAGTACCAGGATATGGATATCCGTATTCCGCAGGTTTCTGCAAAGAGCATGTATCTGGATAAAGTGGATGTTACCATAACCGGAGGACCGGATAAGGCGCTTGTGACACTGGATAAGGCGGTTGACCGACTGAACGAGGTTCGCGCCAGAATTGGTGCATTTACCAACCGTCTTGAATATGCGGAGAGGAGTCTTGCAGAGACGCATGAGGATATGACATCTGCATATTCCACAATTCTTGATACGGATATGGCTGCTGAAATGGTTGAGTATACGCAGCGCAATGTACTTGAGCAGGCATCTATTTCTGTGCTGGCACAGGCAAACGACCTGCCGCAGCAGGTACTTTCTCTGCTGCAGTAAGGGGGATTAGATATGGATGATAAAAAGAAACAGGATTTTACCAGACGGCTCAGCCAGTGTAATTCCGGTGAAATGATAGTAATTATTTACGATATTTTATTTGCCCATATGGAGGATGCCAGGTCTGCATATGAAAAAAACCGTCATGAAGATGTAAAAACCAGCATCCGCAGGGCACTTAAGACATTGGATGAACTGACAGGGAGCCTGAATTTTTCCTACGACATATCAGGGAATTTGTTTTCCCTTTATGTGTTCTGTAAAAATGAACTGTCAAAGGTATTGTATGAGAACCGGCTGGACGGACTGGCTGAAGCGGAAAAAATTCTCAGACGGCTGTACGGTTCCTTTGTGGAGGCGGCGAAGCAGGACACCAGCGGACCGCTGATGCAGAATACCCAGCAGGTGTATGCAGGAATGACATACGCCCGCGGGGAATTAAACGAGAGTTATATGGATATGGACAATCAGAGAGGGTTCTTTGTGTAGGAGCCCTCTATTTTTTTTACACAGTCAAGCAGGAATTTGTAGCGCATCTGAGCGGCTTTTGCCTGGTAGATGTAGCAGTCGATAAGGTCAGGATCCACAACATTTTCAAGGTTCTGGTATGCGTTTTTGAGTTCTGTGGATGTCTGGTGCAGATTGTTTACCAGTGCATCATAACCGTCGGGCTGCTCCTGGGTTGTCTTAAAAAATTTCAATGAATCACCTACTTTCAAAAATACCCTTTTTACAAGTATAAGTCGGGAATGGAAAAGTTATACAAAAAACTTTTAAAAAAGTCTTGACAGATATATTTTCAGTTGCTATAATTCGATTTACAACAAAAGAGGTGATGCAATTGAGTGTGATGCAGACAGCATCAGCCCTGACATTGTACACAATCATCATTGTGGCGGTTGTTCAGGATTTACGGAGCATGAAAATCAGTAACCGGCTGATTCTCACAGGACTGCTCTTATCGCTGGCATTCGGATTCATTCTTGGCGGAGTGCCGCGGATTCCTCATATTCTTCTGAATATGTCATTTCCGGTTATCGTATTATATCTTTTATATCTTCTTGGTGTGTTGGGCGCCGGAGATATCAAACTTTTTTCCATAATTGGTGGATTTACAAATTTAAAAACACTTACGGGTTGTATTGTGACAGCTTTTATTCTTGGAGCGGCAGCCGGTATTGTAAAAATGCTGTATAACCGTAATCTTTGGTTCAGTCTGTTCAAGGGGCAGCAGTTCGTGAAGGGGCTGTTTCTGGGAAATGTATGTTCTTACCGTGAAACAATGGCGGAAGAACGTAATCTGATGCATTTTTCCCCGGCGATACTTGCAGGACTTCTTGTTACTATGGGCTGGGAGTATTTTTGCTGACATATTCGTGAGTGGATTGTTGTGTAAGAAACGAGAGGAGGATTTATGAAGAGAGTACGGCTTGGACTTTATTTTGGGGACAAGGAATATGGGAACCGGTTTACGGGCTGTCTTATGAATCATTTTAAGGAGCGGTTTGAACTGCATACTTATACGGACGCAGAATTACTGCTGGAGGGTGGGGACTGTTTTGATGCTGTGCTGTTTTCCGGTTATGGCGGACCGTTTAAGACAAGGGGGAAGACAGTCCCGGTCATTTATCTCTATGATGCGGAGGAGGATGCAGAACTTATACTGGAAGGAGGTGTCTGCCTGGTGGATAAATATCAGGAAGTAAACAAAATTGTGGATGAAATATTAAAACAGATAGGGGAGGAAATAAAAAATGTAAAAGAAAGCGGCTGTCTGCATAAAAATGCCCAGATACTGGCGGTATACTCACTGGCTGAAAATGAGTACCAGCTGCCATTTGCCGTAACACTTGCATCCATTTTAAGTGAAAAGGAGCGTGTGCTGCTTCTGGATTTGCAGGAAAACAGCGGTTTATCACAGCTTATGGATTGTGAAGATACAGACAGGGCAGGGATGGAGGAACTTTTTCTTATGGCGGAAAGCGGTACATACTCAAGGGGAAGGATGGTATCCTGTATCGGGCATCTGGAACAGACGGATGTGGCATATCCGGTAAACAATACCGAATGTCTCTGTGAGGTACAGAATGAAACATACCAGAAACTTTTTCACATGCTGGCACAGGAAATGGATTACAGTACGCTTATTCTGAATATGGGCTCACGGTTTGTCGGATTTTTCGAGCTGCTGGGCGGCTGTCAGGAGATTTACCTGATGAAAAGCCGGGGCGGCCTGGGGCAGTGGAGGGAGAAAGAGTTTGCGGCAGAGCTTGCAAGGCACAGGGACGGGAACTGGGAAGAAAACCTGCGCGAAATCCGGATTCCGCAAGTGGCAAGTCCGATGGTATCCTGTGAACGGCTGGTGGAGCAGTGGAAGTGGAATGAATTTGGTGACAGTATCCGCAGAATGATACCGGAGGTGATGTCCGTTGGATGAATATATCAGTCAGGTCCGTACACGGGTGCTGGAGAGAATGGATTTGTCACGGGAAATGCCCGATGAGGAAATTCTGGATCTGATCGGGGAGGAAACGGCAAAACTCTGCAGCGGAAAGGCGGTTTCGCTCCATGAGAGATTGCAGCTGCAGCAGAGGGTGTTTAATTCCCTGCGAAAACTGGATGCCCTGCAGGAGCTGATTGATGATCCGGAGGTTTCCGAGGTAATGGTAAATGGTCCCCGTCATATTTTTTATGAAAAAGCCGGACGGGTTTATACATGGAACCAGGGATTTGCAAGCGAGGAAAAAATGCAGGACGTCATACAGCAGATTGTGGGAAGGCACAACCGGGTGGTGAATCTTTCTAATCCGATTGTGGATACGAGGCTTGCGGACGGTTCGCGCGTGAATATCGTACTGTCGCCCATTTCGCTTGACGGTTCCGCCATTACCATCCGCAAGTTTCCGGAGCATCCGCTTGACATGGAGCATCTGATACAAAAAGGAGCCATTACAAAAGAGGCGGCCAGGCTTCTGGCACAGCTTGTCAGGGCACGCTACAGCCTGCTGATTTCCGGAGGAACCAGTTCCGGGAAAACAACATTTCTTAATGCATTATCGCAGTATATTCCAGAAGATGAACGTGTGATTACAATTGAAGATTCCGCAGAGCTGCAGATTCAGGGTGTGAAAAACCTTGTGCGCCTGGAAACCAGAAACGCCAATATGGAGGGGGTGATGCCAGTCAGTATCCGGGATCTGATCCGTACCGCGCTGCGAATGAGACCGGACCGCATTATTGTCGGGGAATGCCGCGGGGCAGAAGCCTTTGATATGCTGCAGGCGCTTAATACCGGGCACGACGGCGGGCTGTCAACGGCGCATGGCAATTCCAGCCAGGATATTCTTGCCAGACTGGAAATGATGGTACTTATGGGAATGGATTTGCCGCTTGCAGCAGTCCGGCAACAGATTGCATCAGGAATTGATGTGATTGTCCATCTTGGACGGCTGTCAGACAAGAGCCGCCGGGTACTGGAAATCATGGAAATTAAGGGAATGGAGGATGGAAAGATTGTTTTGTCACCGCTTTACCAGTTAAAAGGGGAAGAAGGGGCATGGGAACTGGTGCGCACAGGCAGGCTGCTAAACCGGAAAAAGCTGGTGATGGCAGGGATGGAACCTGTGCGCAGGATGCAGCGGAAAGAGGAGGATTAAGATGGACTATAAGATATACCGTCTGTCTGTAAGGGAGAAGATAAAATGCCTGCTGACAGCACTTGTACTGGGGACGGTAATTGCTTTTTTATTCTATAATCACTGGTTTGGCATGTTGCTTGTACCGGTACTGTATGCGGTTTTTAAAAAACGTGCTGTACATGCGGGAACCAGAAACAGACAGGAGGAACTGGCAAGGGAATTTCTGGATGCCCTCCGAACGGTCAGCGCATCCCTTCTGGCAGGATTTTCCATGGAAAACGCGTGGAAAGAGGCGGAGAGAGAAATAAAATTACTTTATGGGGAAGAGTCCTGCATGTGCCGGGAACTTGAGGCAATGAACCATTCAGCTGCATTAAATATACCGCTGGAACAGCTTCTGGAGGACTTTGCACTGCGCTCCGGAAATGCAGATATTGCCAGCTTTTCCGAGGTGTTTGCATTTGCAAAGCGCAGCGGCGGCAATTTTGTGACAATCATCGAAGGAACTCTGGAGCATATGCGGGCGCGCTATGATACAGAGAGGGAAATTCAGGTACTTGTTGCATCACGGAAAATGGAGCAGAAAGTAATGAATGTTGTTCCGGTTTTCATACTTGCATACCTGAAAGTGACCTCAGGAGGATTTCTGAATGTTTTATATGGAAATCCCGCAGGAGTGCTTTTTATGACCGGATGCCTTGCTGCCTATGGCGGTGTCGTGCTTCTGGCTGAAAAGATATTAGATATTAAGGTATAGGAAAGGAGAACCAATGGAGAAAAAAAGAATCCTGGGGGCCGCGGCAGTCTGTCTGGTATTCCTTTTAATGGCAGGTTATGCAGAGGCATCCGAACATAAGCTGAATGGAAAAAACCAGATTATCCGGGGGAGTCCGGGGAGTGCGGAACAGCAGGTACAGCTGCAGCTGAATGCAGAAGAGATAGTTGAAAATTACGACTATGATTTAACTGTTCCGGCAACTGGTATTACACAGGAGGAGGCAGAAAAATACTTTCGGCAGGCGAAGAAAGAAATAGATACTGGTTTTTTCTCAAATGGCGAAAAAGCCGAACACGTTACTTCTTCTGTCAATATGGAGGAATCCTATGTAAAAGGGCTGGTAAAAGCAGAGTGGCTTCTCAGCCAGTACCATGCAGTGGAAATTAATGGGACGATTGTGGCAGATGCAGTAAAAGAAGACGGAGAACTGGTACAGGCAGATGTGAAACTGTCCTGTGGGGAATATAAGGAAGAGTATGTATTTTCCTTTATGGTATTTCCGCCGGAGCTTTCCGGGGAAGAACAGCTTTTAAAGGATATCCGTGCAGCGGTCAGCAAAGAAAGTGAAAAGAAGGGAACCCAAAAGTTTACACTTCCCACAGATGTGGAAGGAGTGAAGCTGAAATGGAATGAAAAAAAGCAGTATCTTGTCTGGAAAGTCCTGCTCTTTGAGATTATTGTAATTGTTCTTTTGTGTCTGTCTGCAAGGGAACGTCAGCGACTGGCGGAAAAGGAGAGAAAGGATCAGATGCGGCTGGATTATTCGGAGGTAGTCAACAAACTTCTGATTTTACTGGGCGCCGGAATGACCTTAAAGCAGTCATGGAATAGAATTTCCGCGCAGTATGCTGACAAAAGAAAGAAAAAGGAGGTGGAGAAACGTTATGTTTATGAAGAAATGATGATTACGGCGCATGAAATTTCTGACGGGGAAAGCGACCGCCTGGCATACCGGAAATTCGGGGAACGAACAGATCTGAATGTTTATCAGAGGCTGGTACGCATTCTCGTCCAGAATTTGCAGACGGGAAGCAGGGGACTTTGTTCTTTATTAGCCCAGGAAGCCGAATCGGCAATGGAAGAGCGTAAAGCTCTGGCAAGGAAACTTGGGGAGGAAGCAGGTACTAAAATGCTTATGCCCCTGATATGTATGCTTGGAATAGTAATTGCTATTATTATAGTTCCTGCACTCATGTCATTTTAGACAAAAGGAGGAAAAATTATGTTAGGATTTAAAAATTTTATCCTGGATGAGGATGGAATCGGAGTAGTGGAAATGATACTTATTGTAGTGGTATTGATTGGTCTGGTGCTTATTTTTAAAGATAAGCTCACTACTCTGGTAAATAATATTTTCAATACCATTACCGATAAGTCCGGAGAAGTATAATGAAGCGCAGGGGGAGCATAACAGTTTTTGCAGCGCTGGCAATGATGCTGGTGGCACAGATGCTTTTCACTCTGCTGGAGGGGGCACGTCATATTGAAATTGAGAAGGTACTGCAGATGAATACAGATTCAGTGGCAGAGTCGGCCTTTGCTGATTACTGCAGTCCTTTATGGGATACCTACCATCTTCTCGGTATGACAGCTGCAGACAGCAGCGGCAGCTTTTCACTGAACAACAGGGAAGCAATGCTTCGGAACCTGACTGCAGATAACCTGGGAAGCAAGGGCAGTATTGCCATGCTTCCCGGAATAAGTCTTCTTACCGCAGAAATGGTGGATGCAGAGTTTGAGCCGTATCTTATTATGACCGACCGGAATGGAAGAGTATTTGAAGAGGCTGTATGTGCATATATGAAGAAAAATCTGGGGTACGAGGCAGCTAAGACCGTTTATAACATATACGAATCTGCCAATGACGCAAAAAATAACTACGGGGACGGGGATAAAAGTATTGGAGATGCAATGGACGCACTTGAGGAGGCAGCAAAAGAGGAGGAGGAAAATTCTTCCAAAAAAAAGCTGAAGGGCATCGGCGGGGAGAAAAATACAAAAGACGCCCCGCCGGAGCCGGAAGTGGAAAATCCTCTGGAAACCGTAACAGAAGCAAAACAAAACGGCGTATTGTCCCTTGTCCTGCCGCAAAGTGCAAAAGTATCTGCCAGCCGGCTTGATTTAAGCAGGGCAGTTTCACACCGGAATCTGAATATGGGAACCGGGGTAATCTCTGATGCAGCAGACTGGTATCAGAAAGTACTTGTGAACCAGTATTATGTAAATTACTTAAACTGCTATACAAATTCGGATGGCAACAGGGCTTTAAACTATGAGCTTGAATATCTGATTGCAGGAAAATCCGAGGATTCTGAAAATCTGCGTGTCATCGTGGGAGAACTTCTTGCTGTCCGTGAAGCTTCCAATATGGCAAGTCTGGTGGTGTCAGCAAGTAAACAGGCGGAGGCAATGGCACTGGCGACAGCTCTGGCAGGTGCCACGCTGAACCCCCTGATTATTGAGGTGGTTAAGTATGGAATCCTTGCCGCGTGGGCATTTGCTGAAAGTGTACTGGATTTACGCACGCTGCTGTCCGGAGGAAAGATTTCCCTGGTTAAAAGTGAACTGGACTGGACTTCCAATGTACATGATCTTCCGGTACTGCTGTCGGGATGGAGTGTGGCGAAGGAGTGTTCCGCAGGAATGAATTACAGTCAGTTTCTGAGTCTCCTGCTGCTTATGCATAACGGGGAAAAGCTTGCAATGCGTGCCATGGATGTTCAGGAGGCAACGGTTCAAAAAAACGAGGGATATGAAACATTTCAGATGGATCATGTGCTGTGTGAGAGCAGGGTAAGTGCAGTTTATGAATATTCCCCGGTATTTCTTGGTTTTGTCAGTCTTCTTAAAAATGGTAAAGGAAATATTCGTATACAGAATACGACGACATACAGTTACCGTCAGGGAAAGGAGGGTGCATAAGGATGTCTTTTTGCATTAGAAACCCTAAAACCCAACCTTTTCCGGAGGATACAAAAATTTCCAGTCTCAGTCACATGAAGGCTGTGCCGCAGAGCAGCCGCAACAGATATGTTACCAATCGAATAATAAGACTAAGGTTTCCATGCAAAAAGACATCCCTGTGTATTCGTAAAAAAGCATCATATACGTTAGAGGCGGCAATTATCATCCCGCTTGTGGCTGCTTTCTTTGTTTTTATCCTGTTCTTTTTTCGTGTAATGCAGATTCAGACACAGGTGCAGGAAGCCCTGGAGTATGCCAGCAGAAAAAGCGCAAGCGAGGCTGGTGCTGTAAATTCGGAAATGGGACTTATGGCTTCTGCTGAGGTTTATTTTTTAAAGGGGCTGCATGATTATGATCTTCCGGAGCGGTATGTAAAAGGTGGAAAAGCAGGGGTTTCTCTTTTTAGGTCGGATGTATCCGGCTGTTATATTGACTTACAGGCAGATTACTATATCAGGCTTCCGGTAAATTTTTTTACAGTGAAAGGAGTTGTCATATCCCAGAGCAGTAAGAGCCGTAAGTGGACGGGGGACAGGGATGAAGGGCAGGAAGATGATTATGTCTATGTTACGGAGACAGGAACGGTGTATCACAGGGACCGAATGTGCCATTACCTGGATTTAAGTATCCGAACTGTAAATTTCGCGGCGATAGAGGGGCTGCGCAATAAAGGGGGACATAAATACTACGCATGCGGGGAATGCGTGGCAGGAAATAATGCTGGTCCAACGGTATATATCACCGATTATGGTACAGCATATCATGCCAGTCTTTCATGCAGCGGTTTAAAAAGAACAATTTATCTGATTCCGCTTTCTGACGCAGGAGGAAGGGGCCCCTGCTCAAAATGCGGCGGGACCGGTCCATAGGAAAAATCTTAAATGGAAAGGAGTCTTTGGTGCAGGAAAATATTATCACTATCCGGTCGGTCGTACTTCTTGCAGGACTGGCGGTTATTGCGGCGGAAGATCTGTACCGGAAGGAAATCAGTACAATCTGGCTTTTGATAATGGGATTTACGGGGGGTTTGCTGTCCATAGCCGCCGGGGAATGTAATGAGTGGCATTTTTTACTAAGGTTTATACCGGGTGTTCTGGTGTTGTCTGCTGCCTGGCTGACAAATGAAACGATTGGTTATGGGGACGGACTGGTTATTTTGTGTCTGGGATGTTTCCTGAAAGGAAGGGAAATTATGGATCTGTGTTTGGCAGCTATTACGCTGGCGGGAATAACAGCGCTGTTTCTTCTTGTTATTATGCGTAAAGGCAGAAAAACAGAACTCCCGTTTGTACCGTTTCTGTTTGCAGGCTGTATGATTATAAAATGTATGCAGGGGGGATGATGGCAGTGAAAAAGTGGAAGGGAAGTTATACGGTAGAAGCATCGTTCATTGTTCCGTTGCTGATTGGAGTGATGGCGTTGGCAATGCGGCTGGGAATAGCGTTGTATGTAGAAGTGAAAAATGAAAAGGAAGGAGAAGCGGTTGCGGACATGTGGGAAGTGGAAGAGTTTTACAAATACCAGATGATAAAGGAGGCAGTGGATGAGTAACAAGGAAATTACCTATGAAAGAAACCTGACAGGAAGTTATATGATAATTTCCGCTCCTGCCTGCACGGATATGGATGAAAAACTTATGCTTCACAGAAAGCTTCCGGGATTACTGCCTGTGGAGAAGGCATATGTGGATGGCAGTGGACAGTACTGGTATAACATATCCGGAAAACAGTCGCTGGACTGTTATTGCAGGGTAAGGGAAATTGGAATGGAATTTATTGAGCGTATGATTATCAGTATCTGTAATGAAATGGAAACCCTGGAATGGAATCTGATTCAGGCGAAATGTCTGGTGCTGGAGCCGGAACTGGTGTTTATTACGAGTCAGAACCGTGAATTTATATTTACCATCTATCCGGAAAATGACGGATGCGCGGAAAAATCGTTTCAGCAGCTGATGGAATATCTGCTGACTAAGGTTGACCACAAAGATGCAGAAGCCGTGCGGGCATCATATGGAATTTATGAAAAGACGCTGGAGGAGGGTTTTTCCATATCGGAAATTCGGGACTGTATTTTCAGGGCAAAAAATAAAGTTTTGTCACAAAATACAGCTGTTACTGCAGAGACGGGGAAAATGCCACCGTGGTCTGCTGCCAGTGAAAAAGTTTTGGATTTGCCAGCTGAACAAGAGCCGACGGCAGTAATGGAGAAAGACAAAAGGGAGAGCGGGGAAAATGCAACAGAAAAAATAATGACAGACAGGGCTGCTGTTTTGGAATGGGTGAAAAAGCAGATACATGAAAAGTTTACGGCTTTTGGACTCATGAAACCAAAGGGGAAGGGAGGGAAAAAAGAAAAAAAGAAGACGGCAAATGCTGTCACGCCCGTCTGTCCGGAGGAAGAGATGTATGTACCGCCGCAGCCTGTTATTCGCCCTACCGTGTGCCTTGCCATGTGTCAGAGCAGACCGCTGGGGATATTAACTTATCAGGGAAATGGAGTGATGGCAGATATTCATCTGGAAGCGGGAATATCCAGAATTGGATATGGGGACAGTGTGGAGATTCAGATTGAAAAAGAAACTGTCAGCCAGCTTCATGCGAGAATTGAAAAGGAAGGGGAGTCTTATTATATAGAAGATTTAAACTCAACAAACGGTACCTATGTAAATGATGAACCGCTTGTTTATAAGGAGCGAAGAAAGCTGAACAGTAATGATATTGTTTGTTTTGCAGATGTCAGATACCGCTTCGGTTAAGATACTGTCTGGATTTCCGGCATATATGGAGAGGTTTATAGAATCTTTTCTTGTGTTTATGAAAGGAAGTGCGTATACTAAAGAGAATAAAGACAAGAGGGGATACTATGCGGCAGAAGCAGGAAACGAAACCAGGAATAACGATAGGTCTTGTAGCGGCAAATGTGATTGTGTTTCTGGGTTTGCAGCTTTGGAGTAAAATAGGACCAAATGGTTATATGGACTATATGAAAATGGGAGGGGTGTATCCGTCTGATGTACAGCGGGGGCAGTACTGGAGGCTTTTGACAGCAACTTTTATGCACTTTGATTTCGAGCATATTATGAATAATATGCTGATTCTTGCCTGTGCAGGTGTTATTCTTGAAAGGGCACTGGGGCATTTCCGGTATCTGGTTTTATATCTTCTTGCAGGAGTGGGAGGATGTACCTTATCATGTATGCAGATGATTTACAGAGAAGAAGATGTATTGGCAGCAGGAGCATCCGGTGCAATCTTTGGTATTATCGGAGCGCTTCTGTGGATTGTTATCCGTCATAAGGGGAGATACGAAACCCTGACGGGCGGCGGACTGGTGTTTATGATTGTTCTGTCCATTTATTCCGGGGTTAAAAATGGCGGGGTTGATAACTGGGGACATATCGGCGGGTTACTTATGGGATTTCTGTTAGCAATTATTTTATACCGGAAAGAGCGTAAAGCAGTTGATTTTGATTCCGAAAATCTCTATACTAGGGAGTAGGCAATACTTCTTTTTAGTATTATAGTTTAAGGAGAGAGTACAGATGAAAATTAATGTATATTATGGTGGAAGAGGATTGCTGGACGATCCAACCCTGTATGTTTTAAATAAAATGGAGGACGTTTTAAGAGAGCTCAGGGTATCCATTGAACGATATAATATTTATGAACATAAGAATGAAATTGCGACTCTGCCGCAGACCTTTAAGGATGCAAATGGCATTATACTTGCCACAACGATTGAATGGCTGGGTATTGGCGGATATATGCAGCAGTTTCTGGATTCCTGCTGGTTATATGGGGACAAGGAGAAAATCAGCCAGACTTATATGCAGCCAATTGTTATGTCCACTACTTATGGGGAGCGAGAGGGTGAGATGACGCTTTCAAATGCATGGGAAATTCTTGGCGGACTGCCATGCTCCGGTGTATGCGGTTATGTGGAGGATCTTGCAGAGTTTAAAGCAAACAAGGAGTACAGTCTGATTATTGAAAAGAAAGCAGAGAATCTGTACCGGACTATTTCCCAGAAGATAAAAAGCCTTCCAAACAGTAACCTGGCGGTAAAACAGAGCGTACTCCGTACGCAGCAGCTCAATCTTACACCGCAGGAAAGCGAACAGTTATCCAAATATGTATCTGACGATACTTACGTCAAGCAGCAGAAGGAAGACATTGAAGAGCTTGCTTCCATGTTTAAGGATTTGCTTGGACAGACGGATACAGAAAATGATGTATTGTATGTAAAGGAATTTGAGAGCCATTATGTGCCGGTAGAGGATTTTTCTGCAAGCTACTCATTTATTGTTGAGGGCATGAAAAAGCCGTTGTATGTGGCAAGCAATCAGGGTGAGCTTACCGTTCATTACGGGGAAGAAGAAAATATTGACGTGGTTGCGAAATTAAACGGTGAGATTATGCAGTCAATTATCGATGGCAGAATGACGTTCCAGAGGGCGTTTATGAGTGGGGCAATGACTGCAAAGGGGAATTTTAAAACTCTTCGTATGCTGGACCAGATTTTTGTGTTTTAAAGTATTTGAAACTGGAGGAAATTAAGATGAAAGAGGACAACTGTATTTTTTGTAAACTTGCAAATGGGGATATTCCAACCAATACCATATATGAAGATGAGGATTTTCGTGTAATTCTGGATAACAGTCCGGCAACCAGGGGACATGCACTGATTCTGCCAAAACAGCATTATGCGAATCTTTTTGAGATAGAAGACGGGATTCTTGAAAAAGCAGCAGGACTTGCAAAGAAGATTGTAACCCATGAAAAGGAAGTCCTTGGCTGCGACGGTTTTAATGTACTGCAGAATAATGGGGAAGCGGCAGGTCAGACGGTTTTTCATTATCATGTGCACCTGATTCCAAGATATGCTGATGAAAAGGAGATTATAGACTGGGATCATAAGGAATTTACGGATGATGAGTTAAAGAAAATCTGCAGTGACATGAAGATGTAGCCGGATGGTAACGGATACATGTAAAAAGCCTGGTTTGCAGGACTTATGGTTCCTGCAAACCAGAAAGTTTTCTTCTGGGCTGGCAACAGCTTCCAGTATAAACAAAAGTTAAGATTTACTTTCGTTTTGAATCAGCTTTACAATCGTTTCAATAGAATCCATCTGCCCGCTTCGGGACATGGCATCCATGTATTTTTTTCGGTCTGAATACACGGTTTTCACAGCTTTCAGAAGAGACTGTTCTGTCAGATTTTCTTCTTCAAGTACATACGAAAATCCTTGTTTTTCAAATGATCTGGCATTTAAAATCTGGTCTCCGCGACTTGCTGCAGCAGAGAGCGGAATTAAAATATTAGGTTTATGTAGGGCGAGAAGCTCACAGATGGAATTTGCGCCGGCCCTTGAAATTGCAAGGTCTGCAAGGGCGAACATATCTGTAAGTTCTGCACGGGCATATTCAAACTGTGCGTAGCCGCTGACATTTTTTAAGCTGTCATCCAGATTTCCTTTTCCGCAGAGGTGAATAATGTAAAACTGTTCCAGAAGCTCTGTCAGTATTTTGCGGATAGCATCATTTATAATTCTGGAGCCGGAACTTCCGCCGATTATCAGAAGAACTGGTTTGCTGTGGTTTGGAAAACTGCAGTATTTCATGCAAGCCTGTGCGTTTCCGGAAAAAAGTTCACGGCGGATGGGAGAACCTGTCAGGACTGCTTTTTCAGATGGAAGGTATTTCATGGTTTCCGGGAAATTACAGCATACTTTTTTTGCACCGCGGATGGCAATTCGGTTTGCAAGTCCGGGCGTCATGTCGGATTCATGGATAATGGCAGGAATGTGACAGTGTTTTGCTGCAAGCACAACCGGGACAGAAACAAAACCGCCTTTTGAAAAGACAATATCAGGTTTAATTTTTTTCAGGCTGGAAACAGCCTGGCCATAGCCTTTTAATACTTTGAATGGATCGGAAAAATTTTTCCAGTCAAAATACCGGCGAAGCTTTCCGGAAGAAATGCCTATGTAAGGGATGTGCTGTGCTTCAATCAGTTCGCGTTCCATTCCGTTGTAGGAACCGATGTAGGTGATTTCGTAGCCTGCTTCCTGCAGAGCCGGCATCAGGGCTATATTTGGAGTGACGTGACCGGCCGTGCCGCCCCCGGTCATAACAATTTTCTTTTTTTCCATAAGAGCTTTCCTCTCTGTAATTTATGATGTTATATATGGTATGTCATTTATATTATACTTTCGCAGAAAAAAGGTCAAGATGAAAACATGTCATACCCTGACGGGGAAAAGGAGCACAGCGCATGAAAGACCGCTGACGCGGAGCACTGTGCGTAGGTCATACCCCTAGTAGAGTATGACAGTTGTCGAAACTTGCGACCGATTGGATATTCCAGAGCGGGACTTCTTTCATTATAATAAAGATACCAGAAATATATAATTATATGAAGGGAAGGTGAAAACTATGACAGAAGTGATTACATGGATTCAGACATATGATAAGGAAATTTTTACGGGCGTTTTTTTTGGACTGCAGGGAATGATGCTGCTTTTACTGTTTGTAAACGGTCACCGCATCAAGAAAATACGTAAGAAAATGAACCAGATTGCAAAGCAGACCGAAGAGTATTTAAGGAGCGCGCAGAAAGATAAAGAAAGAGTTTCTGTGGCCGCAGCAGGAACGGAAGTTCTTCAAAATAATGCGGGGAGGGACAAGTCTTGCGAAAAAACTGCGGAAGAGGATGAAAACGGCTTGATTACAGCCGTTTTGACGGAAATATTTCCCTGAAAACTTGATATAAACAGTTATTTCTGATAAAATACGAATGAGAGAATAACAGGTTTTCTTATGGGAAACCTGTAGAAAAAGGAGTGTAAATAAGACTATGGGTAATGGTAAAATAACATTTGATTATTCCAAGGCATCTGCATTTATCAGCAGTGAGGAGGTTTCTTATATGGAGAAGCTTGCTGCAGATGCAAAAGAGCAGCTTGTGTCCAGGACAGGAGCTGGAAATGATTTTCTGGGATGGATTGACCTTCCGGTTAATTATGACAAGGACGAGTTTGCAAGAATTAAGAAGGCGGCTGAAAAGATAAAATCAGATTCTGAAGTACTGGTTGTTATCGGAATTGGCGGCTCTTATCTTGGTGCGAGGGCTGCAATTGAGTTTTTAAGACATGGATTTTATAATAACCTTCCAAAAGAAGTGCGGGGGACACCTGAGATTTATTATGCGGGCAACAGTATCAGCGGCACGTATCTGCAGGGGCTGCTTGATGTAATTGGTGAAAGGGATTTTTCTGTAAACGTTATTTCAAAATCCGGGACAACCACAGAGCCTGCAATAGCGTTCCGTGTGTTCAAGGACAAGCTTGAGAAGAAATATGGAAAAGAGGGCGCTGCTGGAAGAATTTATGCTACAACAGATAAGGCAAAGGGAGCACTTAAAAATCTTGCCACAGAGGAAGGATATGAGACTTTCGTGGTACCTGATGATGTAGGCGGGCGTTTTTCTGTACTGACAGCAGTAGGACTTCTTCCAATTGCAGTCAGCGGCGCTGATATTGACAAGCTGATGGAAGGTGCGGCAGAGGGAAGGAAGCTTGCATTAGAGCAGAGTTTTTCTGATAACGATGCCCTGCAGTATGCGGCAGTCCGCAATATTCTGCTCCGTAAGGGAAAAGGTATTGAAGTGCTTGCCAATTATGAGCCGAGCTGCCATTATGTATCTGAGTGGTGGAAGCAGCTTTATGGAGAGAGTGAAGGAAAAGACCAGAAGGGTATTTTCCCAGCATCAGTTGATCTTACAACAGATCTTCATTCAATGGGACAGTTTATTCAGGATGGTTCACGTCTGATGTTTGAAACTGTTTTAAATGTTGAGAGTTCCCGTGAGGAAATCGTTCTGGAAGAAGCTCCTGTTGATCTGGACGGTCTCAATTATCTGGCTGGAAAGAATATGGACTTTGTAAACCGCAGTGCCATGAATGGTACGATTCTCGCACATACAGATGGAAATGTGCCAAATCTGATGGTTAAGGTTCCGGAGCAGAATGAATTTTATCTTGGAGAACTGTTCTATTTCTTTGAGTTTGCAGTTGGTGTCAGCGGATATCTGCTTGGAGTGAATCCGTTTAACCAGCCTGGTGTAGAGAGTTACAAGAAGAATATGTTTGCACTTCTTGGCAAGCCGGGATACGAGGATGCCAGAGAAGAACTGTTAAAGAGATTGTAATAACAAGATGTAATAACTGTAATAATTGAAATATTTTCAGGGATTTCTGAGATGTTTCTGAGACATTTAAAAGTCAAAATGGGTGTGCCAAATGAGCGGTACACCCATTTTTTTTGCAAAAAATGTCGGTTTGTGGAGAACGATTCCCAAATTTTTTCAAGAAAACATTTGACAGATGGAAAACCATGTGTTAGAATACACTTCGTAATAAAGTTGTAACAATTGAAATAAAATGTTTACAACTGAAACACATGTGCAATACTAACTGCATATAAATGTATCATGAAATATGGAGGTTCACCATGAAAGCAGACAAGAAAGTGATTGAAAGCATAACAGTTGCAAGCCTCGCAATGGCACTTGCAATCACAGCAGTTACGGGTAACGGGATAAACACTGCAGGACACACTCAGGCAGTGGAAACACAGTTAGAAGAAAACGGAATTGCCGGAGTTGCAGTTACAGTGAACAGATACAATGAGGAGGCAGCAAACGAGCTTAATAATCTTTCCATTGAAAAAGAAGAGGTGGATATACTTGCTGCATCAGCAGAACTGGAAGTGAGTACGGAAGATGAAATGGCTGCTGTAAGGGAAGTGGCTGTTTCAATTAAGGATACTATTTCAGCAAAAGACGTCAGTGTGGAAGAAAAGGATTCTTCCGCAAAAGAAGATAAATGGGAAAACAAGCTGATGGCCAAAGTGGACAATTTCTTATATGTCCGTGAAAAACCGGATGCGGATTCCAAGGTTGTTGGTAAAATGTACAAGGGAGACTGTGCAACCATCACAAAGACCGGAAAAACCTGGACGAAAATCAAGTCTGGAAAAGTTACCGGATATGTAAAGAACGAGTACTGCATCACAGGAAAGAAAGCATATAAATATGCCAAAAAACATTGTGACACAGTTGCAAAGGTTTCCATTGACGGACTTCGTATTCGTAAAAAGCCAAGTACGGACGCGGCAGTTATCAAGGCGGTTGCTTCCGGAGATAAGCTTGTTGTGGACACTAAGGCAAAGAAAAAAGACGGCTGGGTGGCAGTAAAGGTTGATTCCAGTACCTGCTATGTCAGTGACGAATATGTAACTGTAAAGTTAAATACAGGAAAGGCAATTACTCTGGCGGATGAAATGGCAGCATGGAAGGCAGCGCAGGAAAGAAAAGCAGCCGCAAATGCAGCATCATCCGGTAACAGTTCCTCATCTGCTGGTTCCAGCAATGCACCGACTTCAGTGACCGCTGATGATGAAACGCTTCTTGCAGCACTGATCCAGTGTGAGGCCGGAGGAGAGGGTTCCCAGTGTATGACAGCAGTTGCGGCAGTGGTATTAAACCGAGTACACAGCGGCAGTTTTCCGAACACCATCCGTGGGGTAATTTACCAGAGCGGACAGTTCGGTCCGGCATCTTCCGGAAGGCTTGCATCAAGACTTGCAAATGGTGTCAGCTCAAGTGCAAGGGCTGCAGCAAGGGCTGCTTTAAACGGAAGTGATCCGACAGGCGGAGCCAAGTATTTTAAGCTTGCATCCAGCGGTCATCCGGGAGTTGTGATTGGCGCGGTTGTATTTTATTAAAAAACAGAAGGCTGTTACACGAATTTTCGTGTAACAGCCTTTTTGTATATGACAGACCAGAAGAGGAGGGGATTGCCGGGCTGGGGAATTAGACGGTGTAAAACTCAGGTTCCGGGTATCTTGCAATATAGGAATGGAGTGTGATATAATGAAAACCAATACGTAAATTGTCGGACTGGACAGATATTTACAAGGAGAATATGATAATGGATAAAGGTGGAATTAATAAAAAAACTTCACGCTTTCTGGTTGGGAGTTTTATAGTCCTGATTTTTGTCAGTATAATTGTATTCCTTTTAATGGGGCTGTATATTAGTAAGACCGGAGTTGACACGATCAATGAAGTCGGCAATTTATATATGGATGGTATGAGTGACCAGATATCCGCACATTTTGAAACACTTATTGATGCAAAATTTGAGCAGGCAGAAACTGCTGTTGAGGTTGTTTCACAGCAGGATGAAGATCTGGAAGCGTTGTATAATGAGCTGGTATACCGTGTGCAGGTAAGGGATTTTGAATATCTGGCACTTTGTTCAAAAAATGGCAGGCTGCAGACACTTTATGGAAATCAGATGAAGCTGACGGATCCGGATCCGTTTTATCATTCGCTGAGGCAGAAGGAAAAAAAACTGGCGGTTGGGACGGACAGTACCGGACGTGATATTATTATGTTCGGTGTTGAAGCTGATTATCCGATGGAGGACGGGGAAAAATGTATGGCGATTGTCGTGGGTCTTCCGGTTGAATATATCACGAATATGTTAGGAATGCAGGAAGAAGCTGCGCTGGTTCATTCACATATTATTCGTAAGGATGGCAGTTTTGTTATACATGATTCAAATGTAGATGATACGAATTACTTTGATTATACATATGAAAAATATGATGCAGATAATAAGGATAAGGTAGAAGAATATATTAAGGATCTGACTGCTGCGATGGAAAAAGGTGAAAATTTTTCGGTGATTTTTCAGCTGGAAGACAGCAGACAGCAGGTATACAGTACTGCCCTGGAGCATACCGAGTGGTATCTCATCACCATACTTCCGTTTGGGGTTCTGGATGAAACCGTTAATTCCTTAAACTGGCGGAGGACGCTTGCGACAGTTGCCGCCTTTTCGGTTGTGTGCTTTATGCTGCTGCTGATTTTTTACTGGTATTTCCGACTGCTGCGCCAGCAGTTCCGCGAGGTGGAAGAGGCACGTGATGTGGCGGTACGGGCTACAAAAGCAAAGAGTGAGTTTCTTTCTAATATGAGTCATGACATCCGGACACCGATGAATGCAATTGTAGGTATGACAGCTATTGCAACTGCGCATATTGATGACAGTGAGCAGGTGCGTAACTGTCTGCGGAAGATTACCCTGTCCGGTAAACATCTGCTGGGACTAATTAATGATGTGCTTGATATGTCCAAAATTGAAAGCGGAAAAATGACCCTGAGCATGGATCAGGTTTCGCTTCCGGAGGTTATTGAAGGGGTTGTAGGAATTGTACAGTCGCAGATTCGGGGGAAGAAACAGAATTTTAATGTACATGTTGATAATATTGAAGCAGAGGATGTGTACTGTGACGGGGTGCGTTTAAATCAGGTTCTGCTCAATCTCCTGTCAAATGCGGTCAAATATACTCCTGAAGAAGGAACCATTAATCTGTCTTTGTATGAGGAAAAATCACCAAAAGGAGACGAGTTTATCCGGGTGCATGTAAAGGTGGAGGATAATGGGATTGGAATGTCAGAAGAATTTCTGCAGAAGATATTTGATTCCTACAGCCGGGCAGACAATAAGCGTGTCCACAGGACGGAGGGAGCCGGTCTGGGGATGGCGATTACCAAGTATATCGTGGATGCAATGGGCGGAACAGTTGAAGTGCAGAGTGAGCTTGGAAAAGGAACATTATTTCATCTTATACTGGATTTTGAAAAAGCTTTGGTTAAAGAAGCAGATATGGTTCTTCCGGCATGGAAGATGCTGGTTGTGGATGATGATGAAATGATGTGCCGTACAACCGTGGAAGCATTATCCACGATTGGCATACAGGCTGAATGGGCGCTGAGCGGAGAGGAGGCAGTAGAGCAAGTACAAAAGCACCGCCGGCAGAGGAACGACTATGAGATAATTCTTCTGGACTGGAAGCTTCCGGGAATGAACGGCCTTCAGGCGGCAAGGGAGATTCGGCGAGAACTGGGGCATGATATTCCGATTCTGTTAATTTCTGCATATGACTGGAGTGAGTTTGAAAGCGAGGCCAGGGAATCCGGAATTACAGGATTTATTTCCAAGCCGCTGTTTCGGTCAACACTGTATTACGGACTGCGGAAATACATGAATTATGAAGAAACACAGACGGATAGAAATGAAGAGAATATGGAACTGGCAGGGTACAGGGTACTGGTTGCAGAGGATAACGATTTAAACTGGGAAGTTTTAAATGAACTGCTTTCTGACATAGGACTGAAGCCGGAATGGGCGGAAAATGGACAAATCTGTCTGGAAAAGTTTGAGCAGGCAGAAGAGGGATATTATGCTGCTGTTTTCATGGATATCCGGATGCCTGTTATGACAGGTTATGAAGCAACAGAGGCAATCCGTGCCCTTGCCCGTCCGGACGCAAAGACGATTCCGATTATCGCAATGACGGCGGATGCATTTTCAGAAGATGTACAGCGCTGTCTGGACTGCGGGATGAATGCACACACATCCAAGCCGGTGAATATGAATGAAATTGTGTTCCTGCTGAAAAAATTTATTCTGGGTGATTAATATCAATAAGGAGAACGAAAAGATGGAGACGGCATATCCAGACTATACCGGAAATGAGGACGGAATCGGGGAACGAGAGCTGCTTGTGGTGAGTTTCGGGACAAGTTATAACGATGACAGGGAGCGGACAATCGGTGGAATTGAGCAGGCACTGGAAAAGGAATTTGGTTCAGAGTATGCAGTAAGAAGAGGTTTTACAAGCGGTAAGATTACAAAACTCTTAAAAAGCCGTGACAATATTGTGATTGATGATGTACGTGAGGCACTGGAGCGGGCGGCAAATAACGGCGTGAAGATACTGGCTGTCCAGCCGACACATCTGATGGAAGGCAGCGAATACCATAAAATGTGTACAGAAATTGAAAAACACGCAGCGGCTTTTGACCAGGTGGCGGTCGGAAAGCCGCTTCTTTCATCCTGGCAGGATGAGAAGGATGTAATGGAAGCGGTTATACAGGCAACGGCAGAGGATGATGACGGGGATACAGCGGTCTGTCTGATGGGGCATGGAACAGAAGCTTTGTCCAATCAGGTCTATACTAACATGCAGGAGCTTTTATCTGAAAACGGTTACAAAAACTACTTTGTTGGAACAGTTGAGGCGGAGCCGGCGTTAGAAGATGTTCTTGCACAGGTGAAAAAGGGAAGTTACAGCCGGGTGGTACTGCGTCCGTTTATGATTGTCGCGGGAGACCATGCCAATAACGATATGGCAGGAGATGAAGCCGGTTCCTGGCAGTCGGCGTTTGCAGAAGCCGGGTATGAGGTGAAATGTATTGTGGAGGGACTGGGACAGCTTCCTGCCATCCAGGCTGTATTTGTCAGACATGCGAAAGAAGCTGTCAGTTCCCTGAAAGAATAGATTTTCCAGCAGCAGGGGCAGAGGTTAATCTGTCCTTTTGCTTCCCCAGAAAAACAATGCAACTGTTCCCGGACCGGTATGGCTGCCGATAGTGGTTCCGATATTATTTATGAGTACTTTGC
Source organism: uncultured Agathobacter sp. (assembly GCA_910587655.1). GTDB lineage: Bacteria > Bacillota > Clostridia > Lachnospirales > Lachnospiraceae > Roseburia. Next base: position 51,626 of record CAJUND010000017.1, read on the forward strand.
CATCCAGCTTCGGAAACTCTGCTTCGATAAGGTCCGCAACAGCCCTGGCATCTTCGTAGCATGCTGACTGTGATATAAAACACCTGCCTGAATAATCTCTGCCGTTTTCGGCGAACTCTTCCATTTTCTTTACAATTTCATGAATGACCTTTTTCTTTCCCCTGATTTTAAATCTTGGAACCAGTTTTCCCTGGCTGTCCACGTTAAGCAGCGGGCAGATATTTAGTACACTGCCAATGGCACCGGACGTTTTGGAAATCCGCCCTCCTTTTATATAAAAGGTCAGGTCAGTGGAAAAGAACCAGTGCTGTAAATTCAGCCGGTGGTTTTCCAGAAAATGCGCCAGTTCATCTATTGATTTCCCTTCATCCCTCATGCGGGCAAGCGTGTCCATGATCAGGCCGTATCCGCTGGAGGCGCCGAGGGAATCAATAATATAGATTTTACGGTCAGGATAGCGTTCTTCCAGTACGGATTTTGCAATACTGGCAGAATTGATAACACCGGTAATGCCAGAAGAGAGACATACATGTAAAATGTCGTACCCGTCTTCCAGAAACGGGGCAAAATAAGCTTCAAATTCCCCGGCGTTTATCTGTGAGGTTTTCGTTTCGGCGCCGTCCGCCATTTTCTGGTAAAATTCATCAAATGGTATGGTCTGGCCAAGGTCATCACTGTACATAACCCCGTCCAGTTCGTAATGAAAGCAGATGTATTTTACGTTGATTTTTTCAAAATGTTCCCTGGATAAATCTGCGGTAGAGCAGCAGCTGATAATATATTTGTTCATAAAATCCCCCTTCATGTTTCCCTGCTATATTAAATTGTAATATTGAAAGAGATTTTATTCAAGAATGAAATTTTATGGGAATGGATTGATTTCAGTTTCCAATTCGCATATACTATTAAGTACAGTGGATAAAGCAAAGCGGTGCAGCTTTCAGTGCTCCCATGGGGCATGAATTAAAATGGAAATACAGGAGGAAGAGTAATGACATTAAAGGGACGGAATTTTTTAAAGATTATGGATTTTACGCCGGAGGAGATTTTACATTTAATTGACCTGTCCGCAGAGCTTAAGGAAAAAAAACGCCAGGGCATCATACATGACAGTCTTGTGGGTAAAAATATAGCACTGATTTTTGAAAAGACAAGTACCAGAACCCGCTGTTCCTTTGAAGTGGCAGCACATGACCTTGGGATGCATGCAACCTATCTGGATCCGGGAGCTTCCCAGATTGGAAAAAAAGAGAGCATACCGGATACGGCGCGGGTGCTTGGAAGAATGTTTGACGGAATCGAGTACCGGGGGTTTGAGCAGGAAATTGTAGAGGAACTTGCGAAATACGCCGGGGTTCCAGTCTGGAACGGCCTGACGAATGAGTCCCATCCGACACAGATTATCGCGGATATGCTGACTGTCAGGGAACATCTTGGAAAATTAAAAGACGTAAAATTTGTATATATGGGGGATGCCCGTTATAATATGGGTAATTCCCTGATGGTGGCATGTGCAAAGCTGGGGATGCATTTTGTTGCATGTACCAGCCCGAAGTATTATCCGGACAGTAAACTGGTAGATTACTGTGTGGATGTGGCTTCCACCACCGGGGCGTCTATTACACTGACTGACAATGTGGCGGATGCAACGGCGGATGCGGATGTTATTTACACGGATGTGTGGGTGTCCATGGGAGAGTCGGAAGAGGTCTGGGCAGAACGGATTCAGGAATTAAAGCCGTACCAGGTAAATGCAGAAGCGTTTAAAAATGCAAAGCCTGGGGCTGTGTTCATGCACTGCCTGCCGGCATTCCATGATTTAAAAACCACAATCGGCAGACAGGTTTATGAAAAATTCGGGCTGTCTGAGCTGGAAGTTACGGACGAAGTGTTTGAGGGACCGCGTTCGGTTGTATTTGACGAGGCAGAAAACCGTATGCATTCCATCAAAGCAATCATGAAAGCGACACTGTCAGATTAGTTAATGTAATACCCCTACACAGGAGCGGAATATGAAAGCTGAAATACTCAGGATGCTGCGGGAAACAGAAGGGTATGTTTCCGGGCAGGAAATGTGCAATAAATTTGGCGTGTCAAGAACTGCAGTCTGGAAAGTCATAAACCAGCTCAGGGAGAACGGATACGAAATTGAATCCATACAGAATAAAGGATATCATCTGCTGTCCGTGCCGGATGTTATTAACGGGATTGAACTGGAAAGCATACGGAATACAAAATGGGCTGGAAGTGAAACCTGTTATTTTGACAGTCTGGATTCCACAAATACAAAGGCTAAAGAACTGGCGGAAAGCGGTTATCCTTCCGGTACTTTTGTTGTTGCAGAACAGCAGACTGCAGGAAAAGGGCGCAGGGGGCGCAGCTGGGTATCACCCCGCGGAACGGATATTTATATGACGCTTATGCTCAAGCCTGATATAAATCCCAATAATGCCTCCATGCTGACACTTGTATCGGCAGTGGCAGTCTGCAATGCCATCCGCAGGGTGGCGGAGGTACAGGCAATGATCAAATGGCCGAATGATGTTGTGGTGAACGGGAAAAAAATCTGTGGTATTTTAACGGAAATGAGCGCCCAGTTTGATTATATTAACCATATTGTCATCGGTATCGGAATCAATGTACATAATGAACATTTTCCGGAGGAAATTGCAGAAACGGCGGGTTCGCTGCTGCTTGAATGCGGAAGGCGGTTTCACAGGGCGGATTTGATAGAAGGTTTTCTGGAAGAGTTTGAACGGCTGTATGATATCTATCTTGAAACGGAAGACATGACGGGGATGCAGAAGGAATATGACCAGATGCTTGTCAACAGAGGGCGGCAGGTGCGTGTTCTCGACCCGAAGGAGCCGTTTGAGGGAAAAGCAATGGGAATAACAAAAAGAGGGGAACTGATCGTGGATACCTGGGAATCAAGAAAACTGGTATCCTCCGGGGAGGTTTCCGTGAGAGGAATATATGGATATGTCTAATGAAATGACGCTGTGTGTATCCAACAGTTACCAGAAAAAATTTTACCTGAATGAACAGTTTGACGGGCTGCCGCAGGCGGTACGTGACGAACTTAAGATTATGTGTGTGCTTTATACCGAGGATGTGGGCGGTATTCTGGAGCTTTTTTTCGAGGAGGACGGCACGCTGCAGTTTCGGACTTCCTGCGAGGAAGGGGATTTTTTCTATGATGAAATTGGAAGCGTTTTAAAAATCAAGCAGTACCAGAATGAACGGCGGGAGCTGCTGGAGGAAATAGAAATTTATTACCGTATTTTTTATCTTGGAGAGGAAATGTAAATGATATTGACAATAGATGCCGGAAACACAAATATTACCTGCGGGGTTTTTGACAGGGATGAGATTGTGGCGAGTTTTCGGATAACAACGAAAATGCCGCGTACCTCGGATGAGTATGGGATGCTTCTTAGTACGCTGCTGGAGCAGAATAAAATTAAACCGTCAGATATCGGGGATGCAATTATCTGTTCAGTGGTGCCGAACATTATGCATTCACTGAAAGGTGCGCTGGCAAAATATTTTCATATAGATCCGATTATTGTGGAGGCAGGAATCAAAACCGGAATCCGCATTGCAACGCCGAATCCCCAGCAGATCGGAGCGGATAGGATTGCAGATGCGGTGGGCGCGTATGAAATTTACGGAGGTCCGGTGCTTGTCATTGATTTTGGGACAGCCACTACCTATGATTTTGTGGACGAGGGCGGTTCGTTTCTTGGCGGAATTACCGCACCGGGTATCCGTATTTCCGCAAAAGCCCTGTGGGAGGATGCAGCAAAGCTGCCGGAGATAGAAATAAAAAAGCCGGCAGGTATTCTTGGGAAAGATACCATATCAAGTATGCAGTCGGGTCTTGTGTACGGGCAGATCGGGCAGACGGAATATATTATCCGCAGGGTAAAAGAAGAAGTCGGACTGGATAATATCAAAACAGTCGTAACAGGCGGGCTTGGAAGAATAATTTCCAACGAGACGGACTCCATAGATATTTATGACCCGAACCTTACACTGAAAGGTATTTACCGTGTATATAAAAAACAGAACCGGAAAACATCATGATAAACCAGATAAAACCATTGAAAATCGGCAGTGTGACGCTGCCAAACAACCTGATACTGGCTCCCATGGCAGGTGTAACGGACCTGCCATTTCGCTTGCTCTGCAGGGAGCAGGGGGCAGGGCTTTTGTGCATGGAAATGGTAAGCGCAAAGGCCATTCTTTATAAAAACCGGAATACAGCCAGTCTGCTTTCCATTCATCCTGGGGAACATCCGGTTTCCCTGCAGCTTTTTGGTTCCGACCCGGATATTATATCGGAAATTGCACATCGGATCGAGGAGAGGCCGTTCGATATCCTGGATTTAAATATGGGATGCCCGGTCCCCAAAATTGTGAATAACGGCGAGGGCTCAGCGCTGATGAAAAATCCCCTTCTTGCCGGAAGGATAATAGAAAAAACGGTGAAGGCCATAAAAAAGCCGGTCACTGTTAAAATCCGCAAAGGATTTGATGACGAACACGTCAATGCCGTGGAGCTTGCTAAAATTGCGGAAGACGCCGGAGCGGCAGCGGTTGCGGTACACGGAAGGACACGGGAACAGTTTTATGCCGGAAAGGCGGACTGGGAAATTATAAGGCAGGTAAAGGAGGCGGTATCCATTCCGGTAATCGGAAACGGGGACCTGCTGACTGCGGAGGATGTTACCGCCATGGGGCAGCAGACGGGGTGCGACGGATTTATGATTGCCCGCGGGGCGCAGGGAAACCCATGGATATTTAAGCAGATTCTCCAGTATTATAAAACGGGGGAACAGCTTCCCAGACCGTCAGTAATGGAAGTAAAACAGATGATTTTGCGCCATGCGCGGATGATGCTGGAATTTAAGGGGGATTATATTGGAATACGGGAGATTCGTAAACATGCGGCATGGTATACCGCAGGATATTCCGGTTCCTCACGTCTGCGGGTGGCGATTAATGCAGTAGAAAGCTATGAAGAACTGGAAGAGGTGCTGCAGGACTGGCAGGAATCTTGACAACAGGCGGTCAATTCGATATAATACGTGGGTTGAACTGTAACGTAAATCAGCCTTTGGGGCAAATAAAAATAAAAGCGGGGTAGTGAAATGGAAAACAAGAAGAATATTCTGACCTATGAAGGTTTGAAAAAACTGGAAGATGAGCTGGAGCATTTAAAGGTTGTAAAGCGAAAAGAGGTTTCCCAGAAGATTAAAGAGGCACGTGAGCAGGGAGACTTATCCGAGAATGCGGAGTATGATGCTGCAAAGGATGAGCAGCGTGATATTGAGGCTCGTATTGAAGAAATCGAAAAGATATTAAAGAATGCAGAGGTCGTTGTTGAAGAAGAGGTTGACCTGGAAAAAATCAGTATTGGCTGTAAGGTCAGGATTCTTGACTGTGAGTTTGACGAGGAGCTGGAGTATAAAATTGTCGGTTCCACAGAGGCAAACAGCTTAAAGGGAAAAATCAGCAATGAATCGCCGGTAGGCCGCGCCCTGCTTGGGAAGAAAGTCGGGGATCAGATTACGGTGGAAACACAGATGGGAGAGCTTTCCTACAAGGTGCTTGAGATTCAGAGATCAACGGTGTAAGGTAAATGAACGGATGACAAGGATAGGAGGAAATGAGAAATGGCGGGACAGAATAACGCAAATAACGGAGGGCAGCAGCAGGATATTAACCAGCTTTTAAAAGTGCGCCGTGAAAAGCTGCAGGATTTACAGGAGAATGGGAAGGATCCGTTTGTCATCACTAAATATGATGTGACACACCACAGCATGGATATCAAGGATGATTTTGAACAGTTTGAAGGAAAGACGGTTTCCATTGCAGGACGAATGATGTTCAAGCGTGTGATGGGTAAGGCATCATTCTGCAATATCCAGGATTTAAAGGGAAGCATTCAGGTTTATGTAACGAGGGATGACCTGGGAGAGGATGCCTACAAAGATTTTAAGCGTTCGGATGTAGGCGATATTCTTGGAATCCAGGGATTTGTTTTTAAGACGAAGACCGGGGAAACTTCCATCCATGCAAAAGAGGTTACGCTGCTTTCCAAGAGTCTGCAGATTCTGCCGGAAAAATATCACGGGCTGACCGACACGGATATGCGTTACCGTCAGAGATATGTGGATTTAATTATGAACCCGGATGTAAAAGAGACGTTTGTAAAACGTTCCCTGATTATCAAAGAAATCCGCAATTTCCTGGATGCCCGCGGCTTCATGGAGGTCGAAACACCAATGCTTGTCAGCAATGCCGGCGGTGCAGCGGCACGTCCGTTTGAAACACATTACAATGCTCTGGATGAAGACGTAAAGCTTCGTATTTCCCTGGAACTTTACCTGAAGCGCCTGATTGTCGGAGGTCTGGAGCGTGTTTACGAGATTGGCCGTGTATTCCGAAATGAAGGAGTGGACACCCGCCATAACCCGGAATTTACCCTGATGGAGCTTTACCAGGCATATACGGATTATGAAGGCATGATGGAACTGACAGAAAGTCTGTTCCGTTACCTTGCAGAAAAGGTTTGCGGCAGCACAAAAATTACGTATAATGGTATCGAACTTGATTTCGGGAAGCCGTTTGAGCGTCTGACGATGAATGACGCGATTAAGAAGTACGCAAATATCGATTTTGACACTGTGGCAGATGATGACGCGGCAAAGGCTCTTGCAAAGGAACATCACATTGAATACGAGGAGCGTCACACCAAGGGAGACATTATTAATCTTTTCTTTGAGGAGTTCTGCGAGAAGGAACTGGTGCAGCCGACGTTTATTATGGACCATCCGGTTGCCATTTCTCCGCTGACGAAAAAGAAGCCGTCCGACCCGGAAAAGGTGGAGCGTTTTGAGCTGTTTATTAATACATGGGAGATGTGCAACGCGTATTCCGAGCTGAACGACCCGATTGACCAGCGTGAGCGTTTTGCCGCGCAGGATGCAGCTTTTGAGGCCGGGGACGAGGAAGCGAACCATACGGATGAGGATTTCTTAAACGCGCTGGAAATCGGTATGCCGCCTACGGGGGGAATTGGGTATGGGATTGACAGACTGGTGATGCTGCTGACGGATTCGGCGGCGATTAGGGATGTGCTGTTGTTCCCGACGATGAAGAGCTTGGAGAAGTAAAAAGGCTTGAAATGCTGATAAATACAGTGTTTATTGAAATGTTAGAAAGCTGATAAATAGTATTTTTCTCTAACTTTTCCCTAAATGCGAAAATGTTTAGGGAATTGATAGGGCAGACAAGATGTAGAAAGTGTAGAAAAGACTACCAGCGATTGCTGATAGTCTTTTTTGTGTTATAACATTATAGAGAAGAAAAAGTAGGATTATTTTTTTGAAAATTCCTCATAATAATCAGTTGTTTCATTTTTTCTAATATTACTTTGAATAAATTCTTTATTCTTTTTCATAAATTCTTTTCGTTCCTCCGTTTGCTCAAACAAGGAATTATTTTCTTCTATGACATTTTCAAAAGCTTTCCAATATTCTGTAACGGATTCCCTCATAAAGCAGTTAGTAATTCTTTTATCATGAACAAGACCATTAAATATATCGTGAATAAATTCATCACTTAGATATTGAAATATTTTATTGCTTTCCTTAGTTTCTATTTGGGATTGCTCACCGATACCACTAATAGTAATTGTTTTATATGACTTTCTGTAATAATTTTGCAAAGCATATCTAAATAATATAATGTCTCCACGTTCAATAAGGGTATTGACAACTAATAAATCCTGTTGCGACATATTCATAAGACCGTCTACGGCATCAGCGGTAAGTCCAGTTGCATTGCTAACATCAGTATCACTCCTAGTCTTACAATCAAATTCGCACAATAAATATCCAACCTCACAATTAAACAGTTCAGATAATGCGGTTAATAAAGGTAATGAAAAAGTTCCTTTTTTACATCCATTTTCAATATCCGATAAAGTATTCCTATGAATAGTGACATTTTTTGCAGATAATTCAGTAATTAAGGTTTCTTGTGACCAGTCTTTCGTTTTTCTTTCACTTCTTATCCTTTCTCCAATTTTTTCAAAATTGTACTCCATAATCAGCAAAACCACCTTTCTATAAAATTGAAATGCCTAATATGATTACTTGTAAGTACATTATAACACGGTACAATAGAACTGTAAACAAGAAAAGACGGATATATGCGCAATATTCAATTTTCAGAAATGGAGGAAAGAAAAATGAATAAGCCTAAGTACAGTAATACAATAACAAAACTTGCAACAGTTCCACAGGCAGAAGAAAGATATAAGTTAGGAAGAACAAAACTGATGGAGATTGCCGAAGATAATGGGGCAGTACGCCGGATAGGGCGAGCAGTAAGAATTGATATTCCTGCAATGGATAAAGCAATCAGCAACTATTAAAAGTACAAGCTGAAAAGGGAGGTATAGCATGGGAAAAATCATTTTAAAACCATTAAAGAGTAGAAAACAGTTGAGAGCAGTTGAGTTTGAAAATGTCATAAGTGCCGGATTTACAGACGATACAGAGAAGTTTTTCACAATTACTTTTGATTTACAGAACGAAACAAGGCAGGATTTGACAATTTCCTTTGAAACACGGACACCAAAAGTATATTTTAGCGAGCCATACAAGGAATAGAAAGAGAGGTATTAAAAGCAATGGAAGAAATTTCAACAGATTTCTATAACTGCTATATGTATAAGATTTCTTGTATTAGAAGTATCAAGGACAAAAACATTGTTTTATCTGAAATGCAAGAGACTTTCGCGGATGCAGTAAGAAGTTATCCGACTTGCAGAAATGAATTATCCTGGATTTATCAAGAATTAAAAATCAGATGCGAGGAGGTGGCTTTACATGGAAGAAATAATATCAAGACTGAAAACAAAGCAAGAGCAGCTTTCTCATAAGTACAAAGAACTGGAAGAACTACAAGGCGAATATCCGCAAGCATACGGAATAATTCAAGACGATATGCAGCGTATTGACGATATGAACGAACATTATCGCAGGGCAATATATAATATCGAGGCAGCAAAACAACTTGAATGTGAGGCGGTGTAGTATGAGATTTGAAGAAGTTATAGAACTATTAAAAACAACATACAGCCGCCGGATTCTTGAAAGTTATGGTTATGATAACACAAGAAAAAAGTATCGAGCAATCGAGGCAGGAGAACACAATAACGGAGATGCAACGCCGAGTATGGGATTGTATAACCGTAGAGGTAGTTTTTATTTAAAAGATTTTGGTGGTACACAAAAACTTTATTCTGCTATTGATGCAATCATGGTATTAGAGGGGTTATCCTTTGCGGATGCCGTCAAACATGGTGCGGATATGTGCGGAATTGAGATTGACAGTGAGAGGCAGCAGGAGGAACTTTCCCCGGATATGAAACACATTCTATCTGGATTATATCGGAAAGCAAAGCAGGAGGGTTTTTCCGTAAAAGGAATTATTGATACACACCACTATTTGTATAAGGATGCAGACGGAAAGAAACTCTATGATAAATACAGAATAGATTTTTTGAAAGATAAAGGGAACAAAGAAAAACACATAATACAAGGCATTGAAAATAATGGTTTTGTACGGTTCAAGTTCAAAGAGGGCGAATACCAGTCTTATATTGCAATGTACGGAGATTTCCGGCAATACGAACCGGGCGAAAAGGTTTATATTGTCGAGGGCGAAAAGTGCGTTGATGCTTGCCGTTCTTCCGGCATGAAGAATACTGTCACGGTTGGAAGTAGTAACGATTTTCGGTATAAGGGAAAGAAGTTTGCACCATATTTCAAAGGTACTGACATTGTTATTTTGCAGGACAACGACCAGCCGGGCGAAAAGCTGACAAGGGAAATTATAGCAGCATTCAAAGATGTTACAAATTCTATCAAGGTTATTGTGCCGGATAAGAGTAGGGAAAAGGCAGATATAGCAGACTTTTTTCAGAATGGCGGTACATTGCAGCAGTTGGAGGAAATGGAAGAAAATACTCCGATACAGAACTTTTTCGAGCAGGACAACCCTAAGTTGAACATAGGACAGGGCAAGGAACTTGACAAGATGAAGTTTCACTTGATGAACGATAAAGGCGTTGCGGTTGGCGTGTTTGATGCTGCCATAGAAAACTATATCATTGAAAATCAGAAATTGTTTATATATGGCGGTATTCCTTTTATTTATAGGAATGGTTGCTTTTTTCCGGACTGGACGAAAGCGGAACTGTCAACCTCAATCAGAGAGAAAATATATGACCGTCTGATTAAAAGCACCACTATTGACAGGGTTTTTCGGTTGTTTCTGACAGATAGGAGAATACAGAAAACCTTTGAGGAAATCAATACATATCCGGCAGAGTGGATTTGTTTTGAAAATGGAATGTACGACCCAGTTAATAAAAGAATGATACAACATGATGATAAATATTGTTGCATTAATCAAATTCCGCACGAATACCACCCGGAAAAGCCACCAAAGGCAGGTGGAACTATCGAGGAATACTTGAATTTTATTTGTGACGGAAAAGAGGACACAAGGGAAATGCTATTGCAGTATTTGGGATATTCCTTGACGAGAGATACAAAACAGCAGAAATTTTTAATTCTGACAGGCGAGGGCGGCAGCGGAAAATCTACACTTATAAAGTGTTTTGAAATGTTGGTAGGGCAAAGAAATATATCTAATGTTTCATTGACCGACCTTCAGCAGAGATTTTCAAGTATTGAGTTAATGGGGATGCTTGCTGATTCATGTGCAGACTTGGAAATTGGAGCGTTGACCGATACAAGCATGATAAAAAAATTAGTTGGAGAGGATAGCATAAAAGGCGAGCGAAAAGGCAAAGACATTGTATTTTTCAAGAATTATGCAAAGCTGATTTTTTCCACAAACGAGTTACCAGTTATTAAGTCAGAGAAAACAAATGCTTTTTATAGGCGGTTGATTGTGTTCCCTATGAATAAGGTGCCTGAAAATAAAGACCCGGACTTATTTCACAAGTTGGAGGCAGAGAAAGATTATCTGTTAATGCTTGCGGTACAAGCCCTTGAAAGAATGTACACACAGAAAAATATTACAGTTGCCTCTGCATCGGAACATGAGATTGAACGATTGAGAGCAGACAGCGACACAGTAGAGGGCTTTATATTGGAAGAATGTGAGAAAGAGGACGGATGCAGGTGGGAACGCACAGAACTTTATAGAGATTATTCTGATTTTTGTGAGGAAAGCGAGAGGCAAGCACTCACAAAGAATAATTTCTATAAGAGCCTACGATTGAAAGGTTACTCTGAAATCACTTCCAACGGAAAACGGTACTTTTTGGGCTTAAAATCTGCACTGAAAAACTGCACTAATGACGGTTTTATGACTGTCACACAAGAGCAGTTGGAGGATTTGCCTTTTGTGTAGTGCAGAATTTGAGGGATAAAGTGCAGGACGAGAGCAAGAGGATTTTGAAAACTGCACTCCCTCAAAACCGCTATTTTACAGTGTTTCTTATTGGTTTAGTGCAATCGAGCATTTTTTATAATGAAATTAGAGATTTTTATAAAATATGGCTTTATATGTGTGTATTTATGAAAAATATAAGAGTTTGAGAAAAAATCTGCACTTTTGCACTTTCAAGGAAAAGTTTTGTATAGGAGGCTATTTATGAGCAATGAGGAATTGAAACAAAAATATGGTATGTTCACAGACTGCTGGAGGCTATATAAAAAATATGCAGTTGTAGAAGATAAGAATAATGATGAATTTTGGGAACAGGTTGTTAATGAAAGCGGTGCAATTTCAAAGAAATACGGAGAGTGCAAATTGATTGTATCGCTTGTACTGGCGGTTATTGATGAATTTGAAAGAGCTTATAAGGAGATGCGTAAAAATGCGGAAACATAGTAAAGAATACGATAATTACATGAAGTCGGACGAATGGGCGGCAAAGAGGGAAGAACGCCTACAGCTTGATGATAACAAGTGTGTAATGTGTGGCAGACCGAATGGACTACAAAAGGACGGTAAAACGCCGATTTTGCAAGTCCATCATATCTGTTATTCACATTTAGGGAACGAACCTATGAGCGAGATCGTCTCGCTTTGTGCCGGATGCCACAAAAAAATTCATAGATATTACCGGCGTTTTCGTTCTTGGGAAGATAAGAAAGCAGCAGAGGGAGCGTGAAAATGTAAGTTCCTTGCATACTTTCTTCACACGAAAAAAGACATAAAATAATCAAATTTTTGCAGAAAGCGAGGCTTTAAGAATGAAAAATGAATTGCAACCAAAGGAATACAAGCGTTTTACACCTGAACCGATTGGAACGGATAATACACTTGATGCGGTACTCAATACAACTATTGAGAGTTTGAAAACAGGTAGACCGCCTACATATCCCGATACACCGCAAGGGCTTGAAGATTTTAAGCAAGCGACTATTGACTATTTCCAATATGTAAAAGATGTAAATGCAAACCCGGACATTGAAAAGAAGTTAGTCCCGGATATTGAGGGGTGGGCGGTTTTTACATCCTTGACACGCAGGACAATTTTAACCTATGAGAGGCAAAGGGGCGAGGACTGGAAGAACTTCATAGAGCAAGTAAAAAATGCTATATGTGCAGCAAAAAAAGAGTTGAGTTTCCACCAACAAATACCACCAGTAGTATTTATGTTTGATGCTTGCAATAACCACGGTTACACCAATACAAGCGAGTTTAAGATTGAGGCTATAAGTGACAAGCCAAAAGAAAGACAACTTTCACTTGAAGAACAGGTGCAACAAGCCGGGCTGATATGGGATGAAGAAAAGGGCGAATTTATACCCGACACCAACAAGGGGGCATTGAATGAATGAGTTACAAAAACAGAAAGCAATAAAGGCATTAGCAAAACAGAAAGATACAGAACACAAGAAAATGCTTGCTATGATGTTTCATTTATCGGCATTTACAAAACTTCACTGTATGGGCGTTATGCTGCCTTACAAGGTGCTTTATTCGATTGAAAAGCAGTCATATGAGGGAACATTTTCAGAAGTACCACCCAACCCCTTTTATCCGCATCCGGGCATGAGTATGGAAGTGAAGAACAGCGAACCAAGATACAGTGGAGATTACAAAAACATAATCGGAGCAGACGGAAAGCCGGATTTTATGCTTGATACAGAGTATAAGATACAATGGCAGGACTACCAAAAACGGATTGATGCAGAGAAAACACCTGCTGACAAGTGGGCGTTTTGGCACGGTAGATTTTTGATTGAGTATGATATTCCGGCATTTACTGATTTTGATTATTGGGGGAAAGTGCCGGAGGATGCAGAAGAAAAGAAAGTCATAGACGGTTTAAGGGCGGCTTGTCTGGAAGTATGGCATGATTGCAGGACATGCCCGGAGAAATACAATCAAGAGCCTATACCACGCCTTGAAGAACACAGAAACCTATATGATGTTGGGTACGGTTACATTTAATAAATATGAACAATGTTTTATCCGGCAACAGATAAAGAAACAGGCTTTTTAAGGCTATTTAGGGAAAAGGATAGGGAAAACACAATAAATACATTGTTGGTTACTCGTGAAATGCTTGTAAATAAAGGCTTTTGAATGATTATGCTATTCATTTGAAGTAATAGAAGTACATGAAAATTAGAGGAAATAAGGACGAATAAAGAACATAGGAAAACACGTTATAAGCTATGGAAACACCGGGTAGGGGTTATATGATACGAATGTATGTTCTCTACTAACCCCCAGAACCAGCCGCAAGTTTCCAAAAACGAAATTTTATTAAAAAAATAAAAAAGGCTAAAAGCCGGAAAGCAGAGGTATTACATCATGCAAAAAGAATTACAGATTTTTTCAATGGCAAGCGTGGCAGGAGATATGTATAAAAGCAGATACGACAAAGCCAACGAAAAGCGCAAGGCGGCATGGAAAGACTTAAAAGCTAATTTTGTGCCGGGTTCTGCAAGGTTTAAGGAGTTTAAAGCCACGATTGAGCCGGAATTTAAAGCGGCAATCCAAAAGGCGAGGGAAGAAGTGCAGACGGAATTTGACCGGGAATTTGAAGAATTGAGGGAAGCGGAGATTGCAAGGGTAAAAACAATTTCCCCCGGTTCTGAAAAGATGATGGATATTTTAGGCAGATTGGTAAATATCCCTATTTCAGTTGATGAATTTGGCTATCTGGTGGAACAGTACGGAAACCATAATTATTGGGTAGACCGCCAATTAATAAGCCTTAGCGTCAAGAATGGAATACAAGAATGTGCGGTTGCGCCGGACATAACAACGAAATTAGGAATACTGGACGAACTGAAAAACAACCTTTACACATATTTTGAAAAATATAATGGCGAGGTTGCCTATAATACGGCGGTTCTGGTATCGGATGCCGCCATTCAAAGGCTTGAAAAGCAGTACACAAATAATTATTCCGGTATCAGTCTGAACGCAAGGGAAGCTGGGAAAAGGATTGTTGTAGAGGGATTGAACAAACTGGATTCACTGGAAAAGAGTATGTACCTTGCTAATGCCTTGCGGACTTCTACCCCGGACGTGCAGGAGGGCATTTTATACGAAATCTGTAAAAACCATGAGAGCATAAAAGAAAATCCCAATATGCGCTTATCGGGCGTTTCCTCTGCAATCGAAAATTTTAAAAAGGCAGAATATGAGGGTATGCGCCGAGCAGAAAGGACGATTGACAGAATACAGAATGAGCCAAAGAAATATGAGCAGGACACAATCATTTATCAGAATTTGGAGGACAGGCATTTTCTAAAGGCGGTTCGGGAATCTGGCAATGATGAACTGAAAAAGGCGGTAAGACACCAACAGGAGGTAAAAGCCGCCGGAGAAGCAAAAGAAAAAAGGGAAGCAGAAGCAAAAAGCGGAGCAATGGCAAATGTAGGGGCAAAAGGGGAATGAAAAAATTTTTCCTTAAAATAAAAAGCCTATCGGCAGAAAGACGAGGTTAGAAGTTATGGAGCAAAGACAGAACAAGAAGCCGGAATTAAAGACAAGATATGAAAGACAGAAAGAAATTATGTCAATCCCGGACAGGCAAGCAAGATTAAACGCAATAGCAAGAAACAAAGAATTATTCACAGCAAAGAAAGCGAGGTAATTTATTATGACAAACATTTATGATTTAACAAATTTCCTGCGAGATGTGCGGAGCCGCTATCAGGCAGAATTTATTGACGCAATGGAAACAGAAAAAAAGGAACTTGCAATACTGGACAGAGATTATAAAGTTGGTTCGCCCACATATACCGCCAAAAAGCAGGAAATTCAGCTTGCTTGTGATATGGCGATTGTCAAGGCGAGGGAAAAAGCGGCAAAAAGGGCGGCAGAAGAAATTGAGAGTATGAAAGAATGGGAGCGTACAGGCGTTGGAACTATCAACACAGAAGCACTTGCAAGGATAAATGCACTTCGAGGAATCCCGGTTACAACAGAAGAATTGAAACAAATTCTTTCTAAACATGGTTCAAGCAATTATTGGGTACAACGTGCGGTTGCGGCACTGGCAGAAGAAAACGGAATCCCGGTTACTGATTTGCCGCTTGATTCTTCCTTAGATGTGAAACTGAATGTGCTTGACCAGCTTAGCGGCCAGCTTGATTTACTCTTAGAGCATTACAGTCCAACAGCAAAGACAAGGGAAGCATCGGAAGCAAGGTTTTTGTATCTGAATGACAGCATTTTAGATAATGCAGTAAGGATTTATAACAATGGAACAAAGGATTTATCAGAAGCAGACGCCGCCGAAAGAGCATATTATAAAATCCGGGCAATATCCGGGCAGATGTCAAAGGCGGTTGCAATCTCTAACAGTCTGCGGAATCTGAAAAAAGAAGATACAAAGAATATGTTACTTTATAGGCTTGCCAAAGATGACAGTATAAGAAGTGAAGCCTATGAGGTTGCCGGAATTTCTGATGTGATGGCAGAGTGGAAATGTGGCAAGGCTGACCGCTACGCACGAGCCATAAACATGATGAACGGTATTAAAACCATGCAGGACACAGAGAAGATAAAAGAAAAGTTGAGAAGCTATATAAATCGTGTTCAAATGGGTTCGGAATCGGAAAATGAGTTTTTGCGCCACGAAATCACGAAAACATATAAAAAGAATACCTTTATCGGGCGAGCATTGGAAGAAATGAGCGGAGCGGAAAAAGATACACTTTTCGGGAACAGTGCAGAGCCGGAGGGCGGCACAACAGCGGAGTAACCTTTTCTCTGGCAAATTAAAAGGGAAGTAGCACTGAAAATACATACTTCCCTTTTATATCCTATTCACCTACTCAAATTATAATCTGAAAGTAGGTGAATTGCAATGAGTAATGAGGAAATTGTATCTGAAATACGGGCAGGGCGTTCTGTATCGGAAAACATGGAAATCCTTTACACAAGAAATTTGCCGCTGATTAAAAAATTCATAAAGCCTTATACCGCCTACGAGTGCGAAGCCGACCTATTGCAAGAATCCTATTTTGGATTGTGGGAAGCGGTACAGCATTATGAAACGTCTAAAAATGTACGGTTTATGACCTATGCGGAATACTGGATAAAACAATCAGTACAGCGGTATCTTGAAAATTGCGGTTCTACCGTCCGCATACCTACCCACACAAGGGCGA